>JAFRKV010000038.1 GCA_017431515.1 Lachnospiraceae bacterium | reverse complement strand
GGACGGTCGTCCTTCCGGATATCGCAAGCACAACGGTCTGCAAATGCTCGCTCGATGTGCTTCTAACCAGATTTGCCAATGTACTGGCCTCGCCGCAACCGCTCGCAATACGCTTCCATGCGTATGCTCGCTCTCGCGTACATCCCTGTACGCTCGTTGCTAGGCCTTTGAGAAATCTGGTAAGAATCACAATTCTCGCTCACAAGGCAGACCTTATGTGCTTGTGACATCCTATGGCCGACCTGTCTGAGACACCGTGCAGACCGTCCCTCCGCCGGCAAAACCTTTCGTTCCGGCATGGCAGGCTGCATGAAAATGTAAGCGAACATTTCATGAGGGGCTTAGAGAAGCCATGCCCCGAAATGAGTGAGCGTCATTTTCATGCAACTTGACATGCCGGAGGAAATCCCCCCGGCGGAGGGGAGAAGGCTGTTAAACTGCCGTTAAATATCTGATTCAGTTCACCCGGATGTCCGTGATCGCGCATTGGTCTCCGGTAAGCGCGATATAGACATTCTCATGCTCCTCTAAGATCGTGGTGGTGTTCTCGATATGGATCCCGAGGGTTTCCGTAGTAAGCACCACCTGTTTACCCTTATGCTCCAGCTGCGCTTCGCATTCGATCCCCGCCAGATGCTTTTCCTTCCATGCATCCCAGCCGGGAAATCTATCGGTTTTCTTCATGACAAAGCGGTTCTTCGCCGCCGTGAAATCCCCTTCGTTTTCGCCGTTCAGCTTGATCAGCGCGTATTCATGATAATTTTCTCCTCCCACCTTGGCGTCGTCGGAGGAAAACAGCACCAGATACGGGCAATGCCAGACCAGACTCGCTCCCGGCAGGCTCTGGGTGTGAAAAATGAGCTTGGTATGCGCTTTGACGGCAATCCCTTCCGTGCTGGCAGAACGCGTGCGGTCAATCTGGACATTCGGAATATCGGATTCCATGCGGTCAATATAACTGAGCTTCGGCGCGATCCGCAGGATGTCGCTTGCGAGCGCGTGTCTGCCGGTGTGGGTGACGTTGATTTTTGAGAGGGTGCAATGTTCTCCGGTCAGACCGAGGAAAACTGACTTGGAGCCGTCCGGCAGCGCCACAATCACTTCCTTGGCGCCGGATGGACTGCGCATCTTCAGCTTCAGATGATCCTCATATCGCGCTACGATGATCCGGTAGTCTCCCGCCGTTTCGCTGTCCGGAGCGCCCTCTTCGGTGTCCGATAAAACGACCTCCTGCGGGTCAATCAAATGCTCCTCCAGCTTTCTTGCGGCGGTGATGATGCCCGGCGCGTCAAACCAGATTTCTCCGTATTCCAGATAGTTATAAGCATCGATTGTCTTTCGGTCGGCATGGACACGTCTGTCGTAGGAGTCAAACAGCAGCAGAGACGGCGCGCTGAACACCCCTTCCTGCTCCGTCAATACGCAGTCAAAGGTGATATCCAGAATTCCGCGTTCTATCGGAATCCCGTTTGTCACGGCATCCCGATAGGTCCCGCAGGTAAGCGCCGTCTCAATCACGGTCTCCTCCTCCTGCATCTCCTCCCGGCTGTCAGCGTCTATGATTTGCACCATCAGCTTCGCAAACGCCGGATCAAATTCCACCCCCTCGCCCTTCACCAGCGCCTCTCTGGCGACGAACGCAGGACGGGCGGGACGGTAATGCTTGGGAGAGGTCATGGTCACATAGGCATCCGCCACCGCAATGATCCTTGCCATCTCCGGGATCGCGTCCCCTGCGGTGCCGTTCGGATAGCCGGTGCCGTTGTACCGCTCGTGGCTGGACGCCACCGCAGCGCTAAGGTAGGGATACTCCGTGATGCGGGAGAGGATTTCCTTTCCGATCAGCGGCTTCTGCCGGATCACCTCGTAGTCCTCCTGCCCGGGATTCTCCTCGTTTTTCATCACACTGTCCGGAATCCCGATCATCCCCACGTCATGCAGCAGCGCCGCGTAATAAATCTGTTCGCATTCCTCTTCCTCTTTCCCCGCAAGGGCGGCGATCCGCTTTGCATAGTCCGCAACCCGCGCGGCTTTTCCCTTGGAAAAATCATCCCGCTGCTCCACGGCGGATACGAACGCTTTTGCGGTCTGGTCAAAGACCCGCTGCATCCGTTTCCTTTCCCCCCGCATCGTCTGAATCTCAATCTCATGGGCGTGCTGCACCGTCAGGTTGATGTCCAGCAGAGAAAACACATACAACCCGATGGAGACCACCACCATTGCCATATTGGTGATGGAAATGCCGTAGGCAAAAATCTGGATGATTCCGCACACCAGCGGAACAAAGATATAAAGCAGCACGGAGACATAGATCAGCTTGCTGAAGACCTTGCGATACTGCTGAAACACCGTAAACTGAACGAGCGGACAGAGCACCGGTATGATATAGGCAATGAGAAAGCCCGGTTCCCTCTGGTAAAGATTGTTGCTGTCAAAGGTATAGTAGAGCCCCGTAAAGGCAGAGATTACGGCAAGCGCCATGCCAAGAATGGACGCGAGGCTGACCACCCGAAGCCGCAGGGGCACTGTCTTCATGCCGCCCTCTCCCTCCAGCCAGTCGATCAGGAATAAGTTGAAGCCGAAGACGATGCCGGAGGTAAGGAAAAACACAAAGAAGTTGCTGACCCGCACCATCACATAGGCCACGGTCCCCGGCTGCCCCGCAAAGACATACGTCATCCGGTCAAACCACAGCAGAAAGGATGCCGTCAGCTCCATCAGAATCAGAATCGCTTTTCTGCGTGGCGCAAAAAATCTCCCCGCCAGCAGCAGAATGATCAGAACGCCGCAGGCGCCGCAAAGCAGCAGCATGATATCCAGTTGATAGGTCTTGATCCATTCAAACATACGCTCACCTGTGCAGCACGAAATATTCCTGCAGCTTTGCCAGCAGCTCCTCTTTCTGGATGGTCTTGAGGAAATACCCCTCCGGTCGCAAAGCCACAACCGCCATCACGCTTTGTTTGTCTCCTTTTCCCGTAAGAAACATGACGGGAATCGCCTTTGTCTCCGGGTCGTTCCGCAGCATTTCCAGCACCTGCGGACCGCTCGTCACCGGCATTTCATGATCCAGCAGAATCAGATCCACCTTGTTTTTCCCCAGCAGCTTGATGGCTTGCAGACCGGAATTTGCCATGGTGACCTTGTAGGTCTCCTTCAGCCATTCCCGCACCATGGAAAGATACTGCACATCATCATCCACGATCAGAATGCTTCGTTTGAACTCTCCCGCCTTCGCCTTCTCAAAGTAATCCGAAACGCATTGGAGAAACGCGGCATTGTCCACCGGTCTCGTAAAGGTCTGATAGATCAGATCCCCCTTGATATGATCCGTCCCGAACCGGATATCCTCCTGCTCCCCGATCAGAATCAGCTTCAGTCCTCTTTCCTCCATGCTCTCCGACAGGAAATGCAGCACATCCTTCGGCGGCTTCTCTCCGTCGTCCAGAAAGAGCGTTACCAGCACATTTTCCTTCAGCGCCGCGTTGATGGCGTCAATCGCCCACGGGACAAAAGCGCAGTCCTGATTGGCGCTGCGCAGCTTATTCAGCAGCACCCTGATCAGAAACGATTCCTTCCCTCCAAGCACCACGGTTTTATTCGCAGACATTGATAGCTCCTCCTCTTCTGCCAACTGCTTATGATTTGATCAGCGCTTCCATTCCATCCCAGTCAAGGCCCCGCAGCAGCTTCGCAAGCTCCTTGATCTTTTCATCGTCCTCCGGCGGAAGCCGATACGCCTGCAATTCCCCTAGAATCATCTCCACCGAATCATAATCCATCTGCGGGATCACATCGGCAAGCGCCGCATAGGCACCCTGCATCTCATCCGCCGGGATCAGCTCCTTATCCACAGCCTCCTCCGTCTGACGGAGTCCCTCCAGCTTTTCTTTGAAGGCCTCGTAATCCGCCATCAGGGTGTCATGGTGCGCCGCGATAAAGTCCTGATCCCCGCGGTTCCCGGCATCCTCCAGCTCCGCCGCCAGCTTGGACAGCGGCAGCGCCCCGATGATCCGCGCCGAGCTCTTGAGGGCGTGCACCTTGATGGTGTATAGCCGCAGCTCTCCGCTGTCGTATGCATCCCGCAGCACCTTGGCATTTTCCTCAATGGTATCCAAAAACAGGTTCAGCGAGAACAGGTAATTGGAAATGCCACCGGAATTTTTGATCCCTTCCTCCACCGTGACATCCTCGATGTCGTAAATCCACTTCATTTCCTCCGGGATCTCCGTCAGCTCCTCCACCGCATCCTCCGCGGAGGGCTTCTCCATCATTTCCTCCGGCAGGTGCTGCATGATGGTCTTTTCCAGCACCGTGCAGTCGATAGGCTTCGCCAGATAGCCGTTGAAGCCCTTTGACTTGTAGAACTCCTCTCCCGCGGTGGCATTTGCCGTCAGCGCATAGACCGGCAGATCCGGGTCTGTCTCGCGGATTTTCGCCACCGTCTCCACGCCGTCCATGCCGGGCATCATGTGGTCTAAGAGCACCACATTGAATCTGGTCTCCTTCAGCTTCTCCAGACACTCCTCTCCGCTAGAGGCAGTGGTAACAAAGATTTTTGTCGCCTTCAGAAGTCCCTTGATGACATTCAAATTCATGGGGCTGTCATCCACCACAAGGACATCCGCATCCGGCGCGATAAACTGCGGCACATAGGGTCCGCTTGCCGCGTTCTCGTCATGCTCCATGAAAACGCCAACGGGCGTGGGATCCACGATTTTTTGCGTAACAGTCAGAATGAATTCCGAGCCCTTGCCGTATTCGCTTTCGCAGGTAAGGCTGCCGCCCATGAGCTCCGCAAACCTTCTGGAAATGTCCAGCCCCAGTCCCGTGCCCTGAATACTGCTGTTTTTCTCCTCATCCAGTCTCTCGTAGGCAGTGAAAAGCTTTTCCATGTCCTCCGCCTTGACCCCGATACCGGTGTCCTTGACGGAAAAGCGAAGCCCGCACCGGTCATCCTCTCTGCTCTCCATGGAAACGTAAAGGGCGAAGCCGCCTGCCTCCGTGTATTTCACTGCATTGGTAAGGAGGTTTAACACCACCTGCTTGATCTTGCCCGCGTCTCCAAAAAGCCGCACCGGCAGGATCTCATCCACCACCACGTCAAAGATCAGCTCCTTCTGAGTGCTCCTGACGCGGATCATGGAAACGATGGAGCGGAGAAGCTCTACCGTATCGTATTCCTGCTCCACCAGATGCATCTTGCCGGACTCGATCTTGCTCATATCCAGCACGTCATTGATCAGCGACAGAAGGGACTCCGTGGCATTGCGTATGTCAAAGGCATAGTTCATCATCGACATGAAATAACCCTTTGGCACACCCGTCGCGTCCTCGCGCATCACCATTTCGTTCATCCCCATGATGGTATTGATGGGGGTGCGGATCTCGTGGGACATATTGGCAAGGAAGCGGGATTTGGCGGTATTGGCCCGCTCCGCGTCCTCCTTTGCCTGTCGGATCTCCTGATACTGTCTGCGTACAATGGTGCTCTTCATGACGCGCCACACAATGAGACCGGCGCCGATGGCCACCAGCAGCACCAGCAGCACTCTGACCACCGGAAGCTCCATCACCCGGGGCTGCTTCACGATCTGATAGGTATCGTCCAAGAGCGGCTCCGCATCCTCATCGGAAAACACCTGGATGTGCAGCGTATAATCGCCGTATTGGAGCCCCGTGTACTCCAGAGGGGTCAGGGCGCTCCGGTCCATCACCACACCCTCCTCCTCCTTTCCCTCCATGAAAAGGCACACCGTGGGGTTGAGCAGCGAATAATCCAGCACCGAGGCCACGATCTTGATACGGGTATCCTTCGCCGGCAGGGTATAACCCCCCTCTGCGTCCGGCAGGATCTCCTCGTCCCCGGCATAAACCGTGCTGATTGCTGTCTTGATCGGAATGCGCTCCTCAAAATAGTGATCGATATTGACCCGGCAGACGCCGCTTCTTCCGGACACATAGAGGTATCCCTCCGTATCCAGAACGCTGTAGGAATTGGAGGTCGGCGTACTGGTCAGCCCGTTCTCCACCGTAAAAAGCCGGTACTCGGAAACCGCGTCATTTAGCATTTCCTCCGCCTTCACCTGAAAGAGCCCGTAGGAGGAAATGATCCACATCCGATCCTGTTGGTCAAAGCACAGATCAAAATTGTTGTTGTACGGGAAGGTCTCCACCTGCGTGATCACGTCTCCCCGCAGATATTCGATGGAGTTGGAGGTGATGATCCAGTAGACGCCGTGGGCATCATCCTTTTTGATCCGCAAAATCACGTCGCTGGTCAGGCCGTCGTCTCTCCCGATCCTTCGGACGCCGGTATCACTGATGACATAAATCCCGTCTCCGTCGGTGCCCGCATAGACGCTGCCGTCCGTGCCCTCCTCCACGGTCAGAAAGACCGTGTTCAAAAGTCCGTCCTCCGCCGTCACGGTCCTGACGACCCTTCCGCCCTTCAGGACAGCCAGACCGCCGTTGGTGCCTGCCAGTACGGTCCCGTCGGACTGTATGGTCACGCAGCGCACCTCATTATCCGGCATCCCGTCCGACTCCGTGAAATTCTCAAAGCTGCCATCGGGCTGCATCCGCACCAGACCGATATCTCTCGTATAGGCGCAGATCCACAGCTCTCCATCTGTGCCCTCCTTGATGCAGCGGATTCGCGCTCCCTTCAGATAATTCGTCAGATCGTTTTCCACGCGTTTCCCGCCGGCATCCAGCACAACCAGTCCATCATCCGTGCCAATATAAAGCGCCCCCTTATACAGACAGGTCGCATTGGTCACCACCTCCGGCAGCCCCGTCTGACCGTTCACATCCACAAAATTGTTGGTGACGATCTTCATAACCCCCTGGGTGGAAGAGGCAAACCACATATTTCCCTGATAGTCGGAGGTCATCATCTCGATGCCGCTGTCAAAGGGAAGCCCCTCCAAAAGCCGGAGCTGATTCTTTTCATCCAGATAGCCCACCTGATCCGCCGAAGCCACCCACAGCCGGTCGCAGTCGTAGCTGAGCCAGCGGATTCCGGAAAGACCGGAAACCGGATACGCCTGCATCGCCCGATGATTGACGCCGAAGGCGCCGTGGTAGATAGTGCCGCTGTCCGTACTGAGATAAACCTGCCCCGGGTTCTTTGGATCCGCCAGAAGCGCCGAGATCTTTTCCATGCCAAGCTCGTCGCTGTCATAGATATCCGTCACAGTCCCCTGCGCGATCCGAAAAATCCGCCCGTTTCCGGTCATGCCGTAAACCACACCGTTGCTGTCCGAGGAAAGGTGCAGCACCCGTTCTCCCTCCAGACGCTCTTCATTCAAAACATGCACCTGCAGCTCCTGATCCGCGTAGCAAACGCCGTCGGTGGTACCGATCAGGACATTCCCCTCCGCGTCCTCCGCGAAGACACGGATGGAGGATGAGGGCAGCCCCTCCTGATAGGTAAGCCGGGTGCGTGTACTCCCGTCCAGGATCACGACCCCGTTGTCATTGGTTCCGACCCAGATCCGTCCCTGACTGTCCTCAAACAGCCCGCGGCCGCTGGTCAGACCCTCGCTGGTATCCAGCCTTGTAAACGTGGTCCCGTCGTAGCGGATAATGCCGCTGTATCCACCGATCCAGACATAGCCGTCCGAAGCGCACAGAAGATAATTGGCATCCGAGGTGGGCAGGCCGTTGCTGGCGTCATAAACCTGCGCCGTATAGCCTGCGTTTGCAACCTGACCGCTGGCGGCATAGCCGCCTCCCGTCCGCGCCTCAGAGCCGTCCGTTTCCTCTGCGGCAGAGGTCACGGCTTGGCTTTGAGATGCCTCCGCCGCGGCAAAGACCGTCTCTCCCCAAAGCCCCAACAGCCACACCGTCAGAATGCCGGAGGCGAAGATAATTTTTCTTTTTTGATGCTTTCTCTTCAATCCATCCACCCCTTACGCATCCTGATTGAACTTTCGCAAAATAACCTTGACCTCAGGCAAGGACTCCATAAACACCTCCACGCATTTCGGATCAAACTGCGTGCCGCTGCCCTCCTCAATGATGGATAACGCCTCATCCAGCGGAAACGCCGGCTTATAGATCCTAGGCGAAGTCAGCGCGTCAAACACATCCGCCACCGCCATGATCCGCGCCGAAAGCGGGATCACCTCTCCGTGCAGCCCCTCCGGATAGCCCTTGCCGTCCCACCGCTCGTGATGGTAGGCTGCCATATTGCGGGCCTCCTTCAGATAATGATCCCCCTCCATCGTGCTGATGGCGTGCTCAATAATCTTCTTGCCCTCCGTGGTGTGCCGCTTCATGATCTCAAATTCCTCGGGGGTCAGCTTTCCGGGCTTGTTTAAGATGCCGTCCGGTACATTGATCTTGCCCACATCATGGAGCGGCGCCGAGCGCACCGCGTCCGAAATGAACTTCGGCGTAATCTTCTCCGCGTAATATCCCTTTTTCTTCAATGCCTCCACGATGATCTTCACATAGGCGGCGGTTTTCTGCACATGGGCTCCGGTGTCCGAATCCCGGTTTTCCACCATGTCCGCCATGGTGATGATGAGGCCGTCCTGCATTTTCGCCGTGGAATTGGAAAGACGCCGGATGCTCCTCGTCTGCTCCGCCTGACTGGCAAACATTTTGCTTAGGGAATTGTAAAGATTCTCCACCTCGTCCCCGGTATGAACATTCAGCTTTCGAAAGCGCCGGACGGATCTGTCCAGATCCTCCTGGGAGTCCACGTTCTCCGAAAAACCGTCCACACATTTTGTAATGGATTTGACCGGGAAAATGATGTGATACTGGGTCAGCCAGATCACGACCACGCTGATCAGCAAAAAGAAAGACAAAAACACCGTGATCATTTCCATGAGGAAGCTCCGTTCGTCCGCAGCCAGCTCCTCCATATCCACATCCGCCCCCACATAGCAGACGCACTGACCGGAATTGTCGTACACCGGCTGGTACGCAGTCAGAAGCCGTCCGAACTCATCGTCCGTCACAATGGGATCCACCTTTTCTCCCCAGAGCAGCAGCGGGATATAATCGCGAAAGCCCTCGTCAAAGGGAAGGATATCTCCGGGCATAGCGCCGTAGATGCCATCCCCCTCCACATCAAACACCACGTGGCATCCGTCTTCTTTGATCTGATAGACGTAAAGATAGGTGATGTCCGGTGTGCTGCCAAGGATTTCCTCCAGACGCTGTCTGGTCTCTATGTAGCCCTCCGCGGCCTCCCCGTTTTCCAGATAGTCCGCCACGCGATCCGGCTCAATCTCTCCCGCCGCGATGTTTGCTGCCCCTTCCGCCAGACGCATATGCTCCTTGAGGATGGTTTTTTCATAGACCTTTATGCTGATCACAGTACCGAGGACAGCGATCGTAGCAAGCGCCACCCCCAGCACCAGCAGCACCCTCACCTGAAGCTGCATGGCACGGGCTTTCACACCGGTCTTTGTTTTCATTTCCTCTTCCGATTCCGGCGTCTGCATCCACCCGTGGAAGGAGAGGAAGGGTCTCCATGCCTTGGGAATCAGCCGCAGGAGCAGCACCGCAAGGAGCACCGTAACGGTCTTGTCCGGCAGATCCATGATTAGGCTGGACAGGAAATGCGATACCTCCAGACTGAAATGCCCTGTGTTGTAGAGAATCCCGCTTAGGGATTCGCTGTCAAAACTGAGGCCTTCCATGAACCACGGAATGAAGGCGCCGAGTCCGCCGCCGATCAACGTGAAAACAAAAACGGAACCGATGACGCCACCGATTTTTTTGAACCACCCGCGTCCCGCAAGCCATGCGGCAAACACGGCGATCAATACATTCAGCACCCCGTAATACAAGGACGAAGAGTCAGAAAAGCTCTTGAGGATATTCGTAAGAAACCCGACAATGACGCCGGGCAGATAACCGCCCGAAACCGCCACCACCACCGTGCCCACGGTATCCAGATAAAGCGGCAGCCCCAACACGGAAACCAACGCGGAACACGCCATATTAAGCCCTGTGCCCAAGACGCAGAACAACGCCGCCATGATGTTTTGTTTTTTTCTGGAAACCAGGTTTCCCTGCAAGCCGTTCATTGCCACATGCTCTCCTGCCTATTTTGCGCTGGTTCCGAAGAAGTCGAGATAGGACGCTTCCTCCATATAGGTGGTATGGATCCCGTGCTTATCAAAAAGAAGTTTCAGTTCACGGTTCAAAGCGCGCGCCGCCGCCCACCGGGAATAATTATCCACATAGCAGGCAACACGGATCACGACCGCATTGTATCCAAGCCTGTCCACGCCGCTGTAATAAGGCGGTCTTGTGGCTCCCGGAATTTTTGATTTCCAGCCCGGAAGTTCCTCCTCCAGCTGCGCTTCCACCTTTTCCAGGTCTTCCTGATACGCCAGGGAAACCTTTGCCATCGCGCGGGCCACACCTTTGTTCATATTAATGATCTTTCTCAGGTCCGAATTGTTATAAACCTTTGCATCGGAAAAGCTGGTGACCGTGGTGGTGCGGATCCCCACAGCTGTCACCACGCCGATCCAGCCATCCACATTCAGCATATCTCCCACCCGGAACACGTCGTCAAACACCAGGAAGAGACCGGCCAAAATATCTCCGATCAGAGACTGGGCGCCGATGCCGATCACAATGGACGAAGCACCAACCGTGGCAAACAGCACCGTCGCATTTTCCACAAACTGCGCCGTGCAAAAATAGACGATGATCAGAAACGCGATATACTTTGTGCTGCTGCGCAGCAAAATGCAGATGGTCTCTCCCCGGGCGGAAGCAAGCCGCACTATATGATACAGGATCCGGTTCAGCACCGCGATACAGGTGATGGAAACGCAGATGATCAGGCAGCACATGGTAATGGAGAAGATGTTGAGGCCTTTTTCCCAATTCCCGTAAAACAGATAATTCAAAAGACTCCATCTGTCGGCATCATGGTTTGACCCGGTTCCGGCCAAGGCATTGATGATCAGCATCGTGACCACATAGGCCGACAACATAAGAAGCAAATGCTTTATGGTATCAAAGATCTTTGTCTCCGCAGTCAAGGACTCCGGATCCTTTTTCTTTTCGTTCCAGCGTGCTTCGAACTGATCCTGATCCTTCACGTTCTTGTTCAGAAAACTGCTCAGGGAAAACAGACCCCACTCATTGGCATCCTCTTCTTTTTCCAGTTCGGCGGCCTCTTCACTTGTCTCTCCCGGTGCATCCTCTTCCTGCGCAGGTTCTGCGGACGCCTCTGCCGCCAGACGATCCTGTTCCTCTTTTTGATACCGCCGGTAACGGAACAGCGCGATCAGGCTGACGAGGCCGAGGGAAAGAAAAACCGTCGCCGTAAGGTACAACGTCGTAAACCACCTGTCCTCCACTGCTTCCCCGCCCGGACTGGCAAGCACCAGAAAGCCGCCTTCCACGGCGGTCACATTCACCAGATAGGTGGTGAGATTATACCGGATAAACCCGTTCATCCCATCCTTCAGCGTCAGCTGAGAGATTTCGGTATTGTCCAGATTTTTTCCAGCCAGACTTTTTTCTGTGCTGTATAGGATCGTATTCGTCTCCGCGTCCACGATAAATGCGATACTGTCGGAAGCAGTGCCGATCCGGTCGATCTCTCCCTCCACGGAATAGCTCCGCTCCAGCTCCGTCAGTGCATCCGCCGACACGCAGATCTGCACAAACCCGTCTGCCAGATCCTTCTGATCTCTCAGGGACACACCTGCATACTGTTGAGATTCTCCGCTCACATCGTCTTCCATAAAATCCTGTACATAAGACTCTTTTCCTTCCAGCAGGGGAAGAAAGGCATAGGACTGGCTCGTCGGATCATGACTCAGAGAAAAATGGTCATAGGGAGAATCCGTCACCATCACGGTACCGTGCTTGTCAAACCGGTAGGTATAACGGACTCCTAAGGTCTCCGATATGTTCTTCATATCTTCCCTCGTCAGTTCTGTCGGGCTGTTTTGCACGATCTCCGCTGCAAGACGGCATTTCACCAGATTGCTCTGTCCGTACCAATCCTCCAGGATCCGCTTCTTTTCCTGCAGGCTTTCCATTGTGGCAGCTGCCCTGTTTCCGCGAAGGCTTTCCTTGTTCATAAGGTTCGTGGTGTCCAGAAGCGTTTGCAGAAAGAACGTCAAAAGAAGCATCAGAATACAGGACGCCGTAATCAGACGCAGCAGCACCGTGCGAAACAGCGTGTATTCCTTTTCCTTTTCCCGCAGCGCGAGAAGCGTGTATCTCACGCTCAAAAAAATACACGCGCCGAAAATCAGGAACAGGTTGAAGATGGAAACCGCCAAATGAATGAGCACATCATCATACTTCTCCACCAGATACACCCGGTATCCGTTCTCCATTGCTGTCAGTTGATCTGTGATATCCATGCCGACCACAAAGGAAACGGATGAGATCCCGTTTCCGAGCCCGATGACCTCCATGTCGACCGGTTCGCCACTTTCATCCATCGTGATCTTTAATGTGTTTAAGAACCAGTAGGAACCGTTGACAAACGGCTCTTCCGAATAAGCAGACACTGTCTGGTCTTTATCATTCACCAACAGAAAATGAGCGTCCTCACCGACCACCACCTGGGACAGCTCATCCAGGATCACGCTGCTGGTTTCGGCAAACTCCTGACTGTTGTAGGCGGACGTCTCCGTAATCAGGTAATGTTCCCCGTCGATGGGCGCACTCTGCATATGCACGGCATCCTCATCGTTATAGCCTTCCCGCGGTTCATCCGCAATCCAGGCATTCTGCAGATGCAGCAGCTCCACCTGCTCCTGCAGTTCTTCCGGCGTCATGCCTCCTTTTTCCCGGATCAAATACGCAAGGCCGTCCGTTCTGGCACGGCTGTACTCAACGTAGGCTGTCTGAATTTCGTTATCCTCCTCCATCAGCTCATCAAAGACCTGCACTGCCGTAGGCGCCGAGGAATAAACCTCCAGAATGCACCGGCTGCCCTTCAGCGTTATGAGTAAAAGCATCAGCAGCATCGGCGTCAGTATCAATGTCACCACCGTTACCATGATGATCAGTCTTTTCTTTCTCTTAATCACCTTGTCATTCATAATCCCGTCCCATTACAAGTCCGCAAAAATGCACACTCCACTTCATTTTACCAACTCTCACGGGAAAACGCAATTCTCACGGCTGCGCTCCAACCCTCTCCGAAACCTCTTTTTTTCTTGACAGAAAGGCGTCCTTATTGTATATTGAACAAGTTGATATCCTTCATGCTGCTATAGCACAGTCGGTAGTGCGCATCCTTGGTAAGGATGAGGTCACCGGTTCAATCCCGGTTAGCAGCTGGAAAAACGCCGGAAACCTGACAGACAGGCTCCCGGCGTTCTTTGTTTTAGGATTCTGTTTTATGGTCTCAGGTCCAGTCTCAGATCTTCATCGCCGTATCCCATGCACCCCAGATCACGGTGCGCAGGTTTCCGACCTTCTTTGCGTCTCCGATCAGATGCACGTGCTTGGATGCCGGCGCCACCGGCGTGCTGTGATAGCCGACGGACATGATCACGGAATCCGCTTTCAGCTTCGTCACCTTTTTGTTTTTCTCTTCCACGATGACGTAGTCCTTCCCGATCTCTTTGACCCCGGACTCCAGATAGACCGGGACGTTGTTCGTCTTGAAGCAGTCGCGCAGATAGCTGGAATTGGCAAGGCAGAGATTCTTCACCGCCATCAGATCATTCTTCATCTCGACGATCACAGGCTTTTTGCCCTTGCGGAAAAGGTCGAGGGTCATCTCGCAGCCCGTCAGCCCGCCGCCGATAATCACAACGTTTTTCCCGACCTTCTTTTTCTCCAGCAGATAATCGCACGCATCCATGGCATATTCTTCCGCGCCGGGGATGGGAATCCGGTTCGCCTCCGCACCGGTGGCGATCACGACCTCATCCGCTTCCAGCTGGTTGATATCCTCGATCTCGGTGTTGAAGTGCACCGGGATGTGATGCTTATGCACCTGACGGATATACCATTCGATGAGGCGCTTGTCATTTTCCTTAAAATCAGGCGCCGCAGCCGCGATAAAGATGCCGCCGAGCTTATCGCTCTTCTCATAGATCTCCGGCTCGTGTCCGCGGATCTTTAGGATCCTCGCCACCTCCATGCCGCCGATGCCGCCGCCAATGACAGCCACTTTCCTGGGATGCTTCGCTCTGGTCAGCCGGTAATGTCTGGAATTCATGGAAACAGGGTTCACCGCGCAGCGGCACATATGGATCGTATCGTTGAAATCCTGATCGTTGGCGCTGCCCTCATGGCGCGTCAGGTCAAAGCAGGCCGCATGACAACAGATGCAGGGACGGATCTCCTCTTCCTTCCCCTTCATCAGTTTCGTCACCCAGATCGGATCCGCCAGGAATTGGCGTCCCACCACCATCGCGTCAATGTCGCCGTCCTTGATGGCTTTCGCGCCGGCCTCCGGCTGCATCCGTCCCGCGCAAAGCACAGGGATATCCACAAATTTCTTAATATGCGAAACGTCCTCGAGGTTGCAGTTCAGCGGCATATACTGCGGCGGATGCGCCCAGTACCAGGCATCGTAGGTGCCGTTGTCGCAGTTGAGCATATCATAGCCCGCATCCTGCAGATATTTCGCCGCGCGCTCGCTCTCTTCCATGTCGCGCCCGATCTCGATGTAGTCTTCTCCCGGCATCGCTCCTTCCCGAAATGCTTTGGTCTTGGAAAGCACGGAATACCGGAGGGAAACGGGATAATCCTCCCCGCAGGAAGCCTTGATGGCCTGCACGATCTCCACGGGGAAACGGTAGCGGTTCTCAAAGGAGCCGCCGTATTCGTCCGTTCTCTGGTTGGTGTATTTCAGCGTGAACTGATCCAGAAGATACCCTTCATGCACCGCGTGCACTTCCACGCCGTCCACACCGGCCGCCTTGCAAAGGCGTGCGGTCTCCGCAAAGGCATAGATGATCTGTCGGATTTCCTTCTGCGTGATGGCGCGGGTCGTCACTCCGTCCGCCCAGCGGTTGGGGAGCGGGGACGGCGCTGCCGTCAGATATTCCGCGTCAATGATGGGGCTTGCCAGCTTATTGAGGGCCTTGTTCTTTGCCAGCTTCGCCAGCGGCTCCGTCAACGCCATGGAACGTCCGAATCCCGCGGTCATCTGAATGAACAGTTTGGCGCCGGTGGCATGAACCTCCTCCATAAACTTCGCCAGCTGTTTAAACTTGCCCTTGTTCTGATACAGCCATTTCCGCCCCAGTACATCCTGCACCGGCGCGATCCCCGGAATGATGAGACCGCAGTTGTTATCCGCGATCTTCTTCAACAGCCTCGCTGCTTCCTTGTCAAAATGATTTGGCTCCATCCAGCCAAAGAGACAGGTGCCTCCCATGGGTGCCAGTACGATCCGGTTCTTAATCTCCAGATCCCGCACCTTCCACGGGGTAAATAACGCCTCGTACTCTGCCTTCATCCTTTCTCCTCCTTTTTTTCATCCGATGCCACTAAACTCATCTGCGTGCTTTGTCATCCAACCGCGATCACGACGCGGTTCTCCTCCATGTCCACAAAGCGAAGCGTCCCCTTGATCCGCTTCACCGCGCCGAACAAGTCCTTTAACACCACTTCATCTCCCTCGATCGTAACGGTTTTGGTATTTTCCATCAAAAGCGCCTGATCGACTTCCGCATAAGCATTTGCCAGACACATGAAACTGCTTCCTCCTTTTCTCTCCCGGGATCATGGTCATCTCACCGCATCATAAGCATTCCTGAGGTGCGAAAGCGCCTCCTCCGTATGGCGGATTGCATCGTCCAATTCCTCTGCCGCTTTCGTCTGTCCCTCTTTTGACATGGTCTGTCGCAGCGTAACAAACTCCTCCATATGCTGCTCATTATGATGGATCATATGATGCAGCAGCGCCTTTCCTTTTTCCAACGGGGTCATCTCTGACTGGCTGCCGCTGTCGTCCGTTAAAACATGCATGGGTTACTCCTTCCGCTCTTTCTTTTTTGCCAGCCCCAGATGCATCTCCTTCATCCCTTCCACTTCGTCGCACACGCTCTTCATATCGCAGTGTCCGCAGTCCGCCAGGATGTTGTCAAAGATATGCGTCAGGGTTTTCGTGATGTCATCCACTTTTCCGGCATAAGGCTTCAGATTGGAAACCGCCTCTTTCTCAAGCAGAAAGATCACCCGGACGTGCTTGACATTTGCGACTTCCCGATACTTTTTGATGTAGGAAGCGCCTACGGACGCAAAGGAAATGCCTTTCCTGACAGCCTCTTTGCTGACGCGCACCTGCTCCTCATTGCTCATGGAGGAGACCCGCACCATGTATCCCTTGGGAAACACATGGTAACGGGCAAACTCCATCTCCCGGATCGCGCGGTACTGCCCCTCGCTGTCATCCCCAAGATCCTCCGTCTGCAGAAGCACAATCCGCGCAAAGGGCACATCTCCTTTGATCTCCGAAAGATCCGGTCCGGCCAGCAGTATCTCATCGGATTCCATGATCTCACTGGTGGTCACACAGGTGTAATTGAGAGAGGCTTGCGTCCCGCCGCCCAGTTCAAACGCGCTGTCCCGCTGCATCACAAAT
This sequence comes from Lachnospiraceae bacterium, assembly GCA_017431515.1. Taxonomy (GTDB): domain Bacteria; phylum Bacillota; class Clostridia; order Lachnospirales; family Lachnospiraceae; genus RUG12461. Next base: position 302,533 of record JAFRKV010000038.1, on the reverse strand, counting down.
TCGGATGCGCCGTTATCCGGCCAGGCGCAGGAAAGATCCACGGGAAGCTTTTTGACTTTGCTTTTTTCCACTTCCGCCATGGTGGCGTCTATGATTGCATCGAAAAGTTTCATGGTTAAAAATTGAGATCCGTCTTCTTCCGGTCAAAGACCTTATTCACAAACCGGTATCCAAACTCCATCAGTTTCTGATCCAGATTGAAAAAATAAATCAGAAAGAGAAGTCCGAAGAGCAGCAGAAACAAGCAGACGAAAAATTTGATCACTTTCTTCAATGTTTTGCCATTCCTTTCTGGCGCGCATACTCCGCCGCGCCGAGGGCACCCATCAACTGCGGGTCAGTGGAGAGATTGACCACCTTCAGCTTCAACACATGCTCGATAGCCTTCTTCAAGCCGTCATTCTTGGCGCAGCCGCCGGTGAGGGTAATGGAATCCGTTGCGCCGGCTTTCTTTGCCATGACGAAGCACCGCTTTGCCACTGCCATCTGGATCCCGGCCGCGATCTCATCCATCGCCTTGCCTTCGCCCACGAGGGTGATGACTTCGGACTCCGCGAACACGGTGCACTGCGCCGTGATGGGGATCACGTTTTTCGCTGTCAGGGAAAGCTTGGAAAACTCCGGCAGCGTCATCTCAAAGGAACGCGCCATCGCTTCATAGAAACGTCCGGTTCCCGCCGCGCATTTGTCATTCATGGCAAAGTTTTTGACAGTGCCGTCTTTATCGATGGCGATGCCCTTGATGTCCTGACCGCCGATATCGATGATGGATTCCACATTCGGATCCGTGACATGCACACCCATGGCGTGGCAGGAAATCTCGGAGACGTTTTCATCCGCAAAGGGCACCTTGTTGCGGCCGTAGCCGGTGCCGATGAGATACGCCAGATCCTTGGAATCCTTGATCCCGTCCACCTTGCCGCATACCTCCTGCATGGCCAGCTTTGCAGACTCCTCCGCGTTGATCTTGCTCTTGATGGTGGTGTCCGCCACCATTTTGCCATTCTCATCGAGGATCACTGCTTTCGTGTAGGTACTTCCCACATCGCATCCACCAAAGTATTTCATTTCTTTTCCTCCTAATTTTCGGCATGAGGTGTCACCAACGATGTTGGTGACGGAGTCCTGATGCCTTTTTTGCTTTACACTGTCTTCTCTTTACCAGCTGGCGTCGTCTTCAAAATCCACCAGCGAGGGGTCAATGGGTTCTTCGCGCATGACGGTCCGCATGTATTCATTCACCTTGGAACGCATATCCTTTCTGGATACGGTCCGTGGATCCATCAGGTCGTGCTCGATCCAGATCAGCCGCACGCCATGCTCTCTTGCCTGATCCTCAAACAAGCCGTTTAAGGTCGCCATATTCTTGCAGGAAACGTGCTGATACATAATGACGATATCCGGCTTCCAGATCTCCACCTGCCGCCAGAGCTCCGTCAGCACATGGTCATAACCGCCGTTGGTATGGCGCCGCATCACCATCCGCTCGTAAAGCCTTGCCATATCTTTCAGCGCTTCTTCCTTGTCATGAGTCTCCAGGGGCTTGGTAAAGTTCAGGCTCTCCATCTCCACCAGCACATTGATGCCCCAGCAGTTTGCCAGCCAGTTGGAGAAGTTTGCGTAATAGTGCGCCGGCACCGACCATACGATGGCGCGATGCCGCATCTTGCCGCGCCAGGGCTCGTCCCGTTTTGCATAGGCGGCCATCATCAGCTTATCCACCTTTTTGAAGGTCTTTAAGATCCGGGGATCGATGCCGCCGTCCATCTCGTAATTCCATTTGCGGAACAGCTCATAGCAGGGACCGATCAGCTGCGGATGGGGCGTCTGGTTCACCTCCCATTTCTGCAGTTCATATTTCGTCTCCTCATTGAACCGTTCCATTGCTTTGAAGTAAGCATCCCAGCTCCACTTGGCGCCGGTCTGCTCCTCGATGAATTTGATGCAGCCCTTGATATCCTGCACTGCTGCCTCCATCACGGACTCATCCTCGTACCGCACGGGGAAAGTCAGATGATAGGTGGGCAGATCCTTGAACCGTCTCGAGGTATAGGACGATGCCATGACAGATCCGTCGCAGGGCATGGAGCTGGAAATAAAGCAGGCGCCCATATGCGGCAGCGCATCAATGACACAGGCGCCGCATTCCGACGTAGGCACCGGGCAAGTATCAGAGGGGAGGCCGTAGGACTCCACCGCGTCGATATAGGGCATGCAGGCCAGCTGGTCAATCTCCGACAACAGGAACACAGGCATGAGCTGGTAGGGGATCCCGATGAGATCCGGGAAGCCCGCCATGATCTGCGCCATGGTCATCTCATCCAGCAGGACGATCTTTTTGGAAAGTTCCTTGGAGTTGCCGCCCTTTTCATCGGACTTCATGAGCAGCACCAGATTCTCCGCCACGTAACGGAAGATCGCATAGATCAGCTCATGGTGCATCTTGAGGGCTCTGCCTCTAAGACCCAGCGTGTTTTTATCCATGAAGCTGTGGCAGCAGAAATAGGAAATCATCCAGCGGTAATGCAGCGCGCCGTTCAGGGAAGGAATGAGGTCCTTTCCGAAGGTGGCAAGGAGCATCGCCCACATTCTGAGCCACTCGTAAAAATCCGCCGCTGTGTCTTTGACGCCGCGCCATTCCCGCCGCACCGTGGCCATCTTACCGCTCTGGTAGAGCTTTCCCAGCTGCTTCTCGCCGTTTTTGAAAAAGTCCTTCCAGTCGTTCTTGTCCATTTTGGCGGCAAGATCCACTTCTTTTCTCAGGCGTTTCGCCGTGGCCTTGACATCCTTTAACACATCACCGCCCAGCTTGATCCAGTCGGTTTCTTTCAGAATATCGCCCACGATCCCGACGATCTCTTTGATGTTTTCTTTTTGCAGGGAAAGATCCATCTGATCCTTCATGCGGAAGAATTTCGGATTCGGATATTTTGTCATGAGGCCTTTCCCCCTTTCTGTATTTTTTTAATCTCCAGCGCTTCCACAAAAGCCTGGAACCGGGTGCGGAGCTGGCCGGACCAGCGGACATTATAGGGCCGGTCGATGGAAAGCACCGGGTGTCCGTACTCCTCCTGCAGGATATGGGACGCCAGCGGACGCTCAAATGCCCAGAAATCACAGAACTTCATCTGCTCGAAGATGACGCCGTCCGCATGATATTCTTTCGCCAGATAATCCGCGGTATCACGCCGCTGTTTGATCTTTTCCTCACTCATATACCGGGCGCATTCGGAGGTGCGCATGTAATGCTCCACGATCTGCCGGAGAATGTCCTTTTTCCTGTCAATGACGATCTCCTCCCGGCCGGGCTTGCTGCCGTAGCAATACCGATCCGCCACCACAAACGCGCCGGACTCTTCCACCAGCCGCGTGAAATCCAGATCATCAATCTCGGATCCCACCACAGCGACCCGGGCGCGGTACCACGGGGTCTTGTCCGGTTCACGGTTTTTGATCTCCTCTGCCGTCTCTTTGAGCATCGGCAGGATGTAGGCTGTGGGGCAGGCATAAGACACGAGGCAGAGCACGTGGTATTCATAGCCGGTGACGGGCGGGTTCTCCTGCTTCCTGAGGTCCCCGATCTCCGTCATGACGCGGCAAAGCTCATTATGCTCCTCCACTGCCTTCAGCAGCGCCTCGTCCGACGTGTCCGCGCCGCATTTTTCTTTGAGCACATCCAGCAGCCGCAGACGCATCTGCGTCGTCATGGCGTCCACGGTATAGTCCTCGATCTTATAAGGAATATCTGCGTGGGTCACGAAAAAATGCGGCTTATCGTTGATCTTTAAGATCTCCATATGCTCATAGCAGCGATTCATGGCGGAGCAGGCATCCACCCCTGCGATGCCGTCCAGGAACTGATAACCGCCCTCGATCCCGCGCTCCAGAAGCGATCTTGCGAACTCACAGGTGTAGTTGGACATATAGTAGGTCGCGATGTCCACCGATGTGCTCCTGGGCGCCCGCATGCGGACAGAAAAACACTTGTCCACGTTGAGCAGGACTTCCGGCATGTGGTAGCAGGTGTAGCCGATGGCGTAATTGCCGTCCGCCTGCGCCTTTTTGACCAGCTCGTTATCCGCGTCATCCAGAAGTTTCTCGAACTCGATCAGATACTTCAGATCCTTCAACTCATTTCCCCCTTTCTGTATCTATATGATTTCCATTTTCTTTAAAATCTCCCGCGCGCCCTTTAAGATCAGTGCATCCTCCGGCAGAGAGAAGGTGCTTAAACCATCGATATCATGCGAAACCAATTCGTCATCCGGCCCGATCACAGCAACCAGCGGGATCCCGCCGATCTGATCGTAATCGATCTTTTCCGGATGAAGGACACGGTTTTGCACGGCACCCACATGCTCGGCCATGACCAGCTCTTTTGCCACATCATGGATCGTCCGGATGATCTCCATCCCCTTTTTGCTCTGATCCGTCACCAGGAGAAGATGGGTCACCTTTTCCATGACCCGGCGGTTGATCTGCTCGATCCCCGCCTCTCCGTCGATCACCACATAATCAAACTCCCCGGCGATCATGCTGATCACCTGACGGAGATAGGTATTGATGGCGCAATAACATCCGGCGGCTTCCGGCCTGCCGATCGCAAGGAACGCAAATCCCTTTGACTCGTCCATGGCGTCAAAAATCCGGAACTTCGCCTCCGCCAGAATGTCCTGGGTCTCCTGCATCCCCTCCGTCACGTCCTCCGCGACCTTGAGCCGGATCTGATCCAGCGTCTCCTTCACCTCAATGCCGAGTGCAACAGACAGACCAACGGCGGGATCCGCGTCGATGGCCAGTATTTTTTGGTCAGGTTTTTCTTCTGTGAGAATGCGGACAATCGCCGCAGACAGTGATGTCTTGCCGACTCCGCCCTTGCCGGAGAGCGCAATCACCGTAGAATAATCCCCCATTCAGTTCCCCCCTAATACACCTTCTATTGAACCACATTTTCGGTTTTTTTACAAGGGAAAGCGCGCCTTGCAAAGACCGAAAACACGCGATTTTTCTAGAAATTCTCGCTCACGTTTTTCTTTTGTGTATAGGGCGTCTTGGTATTGTCTTTGCGCTTCATCTTATCGAAGCGCGCGACTGCATTAGGCTCCCAGAAATAGTAGAGGAGCTTTCCGTCCAGATCGAAGAAAAAGATCAGGAACAGGATGCCGTAAAGAATGGCGGCGATTTTTATGATCGTAAAGATAAACTTTTTCATGAGGATACTCTCCCTTCTTACCAGCATTCGCTGTCATCAAAGTCAACCAGCGTCGGATCCAGCGGCTCTTCGTGCATCACCGTGACCATGTAATCGTTGATGATGGAACGGATCTCTCCGCGGGATACGGTGCGCTTGTCGGGCAGCGCATGCGGCACCCAGATCGCGTGGATGTTGCGCTTACGAAACTCATCTTCAAACATGCCCTTGATGCCCTGCATGCCCTTGCATTGCAGCTGGTCATACATGATCACCATGTCGCAATGGAACTGTTCCATATAATCCCAGAGTTTGAAAATATGTTCATAGCCGCCGACTGCCATGGAACGCATCGGCGCCAGCTCGTTGAATGTCGCGAGGTCTTCCAGCGCATGCTCATAAGTGTCGGTACGCAGCATCATATCAAACATGAGCGAATCCATGTTGATGATCGTGTTGATCCCCCAGCAGTTGTACGCCCAGGTACACCAGTTGGAATAGTAGAGCGGCGCACAGGACCATGCAATGGCGCGATGCCGCGTCTTCGGGAACGTCTCGATCTTCTGTGCAAGGCACTTGTCGAGAATCTTTTTCACGCGGGCATCCGTCTCGTGCCAGATCGGACGGTCGCCGTCCTGCGAATAGTAGATCCGGTACAGCGCCTGCGCAACACCGTTGATGGGATAGTAGGGGGTGTTTGCAGCCACATCCCACTTCTCATGTTCAAACTCCGTGAGCTTGTTGTAGCTTTCCGCGTACTTCACATATTGCTTGAAATCAAAGGGGATGCCGGTCTGCTCTTCGATGAATTTCCAGCAGCCCTCGATCTCTTTCTGGCAATGTTTCTGGACTTCCGGATCGTCAAAACGCATCGGCTGCGGCATCGCATACAGCGGCCGGTCCAAGAACCAGTCCGTGATCACGGAAGTGGCAACAGACCCATCGCAGGCCTCGTTGGAAGTGACCATGACCGGCGAGTAATCCGGATAATCATCCAAAACAAACAGGCCGCTTTCCGCCTGACACATCGGGCAGGGATCCGCCGGCAGACCGATGGACTGCATCGCATCGATGTAGTTTAAGACGGTCTTGTTGTTGACATGGCAGGAGACAAAATACGGGATCATCTGAAGCGGCACATCATCCAGCACATCGCGCCAGGGATAAAAGATGTTGCCGCTGACGGTCTCGTCATGCGCGATCGTTTTATGCCAGAACTCATTTTTCTCTCCGTTATGGAGCTTCGTATCCGCAGAAAACATCCGCATGAACTGACGGATCGTTTCGGAAACCATCGCGCGATAATGCCATGCGCTTGCGCGAAGCGCCGGTCCTCTCAAACCTTCCAGCCCGCGGTCAAACCAATGCATCACCGTAAGATATGTCTGTCCCATCCAGCGGTAGCGGAACACGCCCTTAAAGAAGGTCAGCGGTTCGTCACTCTTGAAGATATCAAGCACCATGTGGAGATAATTGTACAACCAGATCCGGTTGAAATAATACATGGTATCAACGATCCCACGCCACTCACGGTGCTTGTACAGACCGGTGTTCTTGATGTAGAGATCGCCAAGCCGCCGTTCCTCGTGCGGCTTTCCGTAAATGAAATCCGAGGCCACTTTCCTCCAATTGGTAGTGCGTTCCTTTTCCCGGATCTTCTCTCTTTCGCGTTCGATCTTTCTTCTTGCTTCTCCGCTTTCGATGTCTCGTTTGACTTTCTTCCCCAATGTGACGCCGGAAAACTGGTCAAAGAAGCTGCCCAGTGAAAATTTCTTCATCGTATCCCCTCCCCTATTCTTCCGATTTCTGCGCATTGAGCTGCTTGATCTCGATGCTTTCGACGAAAGCCTGGAATCTCGTACGGAGCTGCCCGATAGCCGTGTTGACATATTCCTTCTCAATGGAGCAGACGGGGAGTCCGTAATCCCGTGGGAGGATCAGCGTGTCGATGGTTCGCTCGTAGCTCCAGTATTCACAGAATTTCATCTGCTCGACGATGACGCCGTCGGCATGATATTCCTTGGCGAGATCTGCGATGTACTGCTTACGCTCCCGCATGATATGCTGCTCCATGAAACGGGCACACATATTGTATTCGAGGTAGTGGCGCGCGATCGCATCCAGCGGCGTCTCTCCTTCCCGGATCTCGATCTCTTCCCGCCCGGGGAGAGAACCATAGCAATGACGATCGGCAACGACAAGCGCCCCGCATTCCTCGATGAGTTTTGTAAAATCGGGGTCGTCGTTTTCGGAGCCAGCGAGCACGACACGGATGCGGTATGGATTCCGTTCATCCGGTTCTCTTGTCTTCAGGTCTTCCAAGACCTCTTTCAGGATCGGAAGAATCAGATATTTGGGACAGACCAGAGAAGCGAGCATAATCACCTGGAATTCGTAACCGGTGATAACAGGGTTTTCCTTCTTACGGAAGTCGCCGATCTCTTTGATGACGCGGCACACCTCGTTATGCTCTTTGATCGCGGTCATGATCGCATCATCGGAGATGTCGATTGCGAACCGCTCGTGAAGGGGCGCCAGTACATGCACTTCGAGCTGGCGCTTGAAATGCTGAATGGAATTATCGTTTTTCTTAAAGGGAACGTCCGTGAACTCGCAGAAGAAGTCCGGATTGTTGATCACATCCATCATCTGCAGATGCTCCTGAAAACGGCATGTCACCGTACAGGTTTCGGTCGCCATCTGCGCGTCCAGGAAGTTGAAGCCGCCCTCCAATGCACGTTCCAAAAGACATCGTCCGTACATGCACGTCCGGTTGGACATATAGTAAGTCGCGATGTCGGGGCTTGTGCTCCGCGGCGCCCGCAGCCGTACGGAAAAGCATCCCGGCAGATCCAAAAGCACCTCCGGCATGAAATAACAGGTGTACCCCAGCGCCTTTTTGCCTTCGGCTTTCGCCTGCTGAACAAGCTCGTTGTTGGCTTCCTGCAGCAGGTTTTCGAGTTTGATCAAGTGTTTTAAATCCCTCATAGATGTACCCCCTCCTCCCCCCAATATACCATTCTAAAAACGGTTATGTAAACACCCACATCAATCAATTTGCAGCGTCAGAACTCTGCCGTTTTTCCACCACATTGATATAAGGATAGGGTACCTCTATGCCGTTTTCTGCCAGCGCCTTGTTCACGCGCAGATTGACGTCGGATACCAACTCCTCGGTGGGAACATTCGCCGGAAAATAGACCGTCGTGGCAACCCGAAAACCCGTCGTCTCATAGGCCATAAAATAGACCGGACCATAGATCATTTCCCCCATCCTTTTCTTTCCCCGGAATGCTTAAGGGAGAGGCCATGATCGCCTCCCTGATCACACGCAGGGTCTTTTCCATATCACTGTCCAGTGCGACATAAAAATTGAATTTTGCGGAGCGGTTATCCCGGTGATAGCTGTAATTCGTGATCTTCATGTCGTTCAGTTTACTGTTTGGCACAACAAAGGTCTCCGTATCCAGCCCGGCCAGCGCCACGTGTCTCATCGTGATATCCTTTACGACGCCTGTCGTGCCGTCCTCCAACGAGATACGATCTCCGATCTCAAAGGGCTTATAGATACTGATCAGCACACCTCCGAGAAGGTCTTTCAGCATGCCTTGCGCAGCAAACACTACCACAAGAACAAATGCCGCACCCGCAAGCACAAGTGCCGTCCATACAGGATGAAATCCGTTGATCGCCGTAAAGATGACGATGATCCCGATCAGAACGATCGACACGGATATCAATCTTCTTAAAAAAACCACCAGAATGTCCGCCCGCTTTCTCTGGATATGTCTGGAGACCACCTGCGTGATCCCAAGCGCCACCAAAATCGCGACCACCCCGAACACTATGATAAGAGCAGTTTTTAACATGGTATTTCCATCCATTCCTGCTTTCTCCTTTCATTGATAAATGGCTGCTTCTTATTACGCCGCCACTGCATTTTCATTGATCTTCTCGATCACCTTCCGGATTCCCAGCCAGACATTCAGATCCGCAAATAACTCAACGACGCTTCCCTGATCGGTGAACGGGGATTCCTGAAGAACGGACAGGTCTTTCATAATGCCGTTATGAACGATATACTCTACGATCTGATTCACGAAGTAGATCTGTCGGCTGTCAAGATTTGCGCTCTCAAGATACTCCGAAAAAGCCGCTTTTGCCGCATTCATATCAAGACCAACAATCTCCCGCACGAGCTCCCCCAACGGCTTCGCACCATATTCCTGTTCATATTCCTCCTTGGTCCCAATTTCTGACCAAAGGACTTTTTCCAGCGCCTCTATATCACTATGGGACAACGGGATGTTTGATTTCAATTTCTTGATCGCCTCATTATCCTGATGCTCGCGGATATAGTATTCCGCTTTTGCCTTATAGTTTTTCAGGTCATCATTTTCAAGGTCTGATTCATTCCATGAAACATCAAGTATATCATCCTCAAAATTCGTTTCATAAATAGTAGTACCGCCGGGTATGTACTTCATCAGATTGCGAAGTCTTTCCCTGATCTCTTCAAATTCATTCACGCCACATTTGTCAATATAATCCGTATGCAGGATCTGATCAATCAACTCCGCCTGTACCTTGATCTCAGGAATATTCGCCACGCGTGCGATCCCATTCACACGTTTCAGCAGATCGCTGCGCGCTTTACCATATTTCTTCCCTGCGAGAGCTGCAAGCTCTATCCCATATATCAGCGCATCGAAACGCAAGGCGCTTGCTTCATCATCGTCCGGCAGGATCAGCGGTGCCAACTCTTCGCGAACGACCAGCGTGTCTTCATAGGTCAACGTTTGATAATTAGATTCATTCGAATACAGATCCACATACTTTAGATGCTGCTTGACCGCAAAGTTTTCCCGGGAAAGCTCCTGCACTTTTCCGCTCATAATCTCTACCAGAGAATTCCGATATGCGATAAGCCTTTCTTCCTGATACTCGATGTCTTGCAGCTTATATGCAATTTCAAATTGCAGGTTGAAGATCGCGCCTTGCAGCGCTATGCGGTTGGCTGTAGGACGGCCTTTGCTCATACGGAAAAATTCGAAATTTCCGCAAAAATCAAAGATGTAAAACTTGCTCTTGTCTTCTCCATCGATGAGCCCCGGACACAGTCTCGTCCCACGTCCAATCATCTGCCAGAATTTGGCATAACTCATGACTTTCTTGAAAAACACAAGGTTCAGCACTTCCGGCACATCGATGCCCGTGTCCATCATATCAACTGAAATAGCGATCTGCGGCAATTTATTCGGTTCAGAAAACTCATCGATCAACGTCTGCGCATAGTTGATTCTATTATCGATCACCTGCGCATATCCGTTCAGATGCGGGTAGTCCTTGTTAAAGATTTTCAGTATCTTTTCCGCATGCTCATGGTTCTTGGCAAAAATAATCGTCTTGCCAATCTTCTGTCCATAATCAATCTTGATCCCATCCTTCATCACGATATGTAAGACCTGTCTGATGGTATCCTCATTGAAAATCCAGGAATTCAACGCCGATGAACTGATCGCTTCCGGCACATTGCCATCTTCCATCTCAAAGGTACTTTCATAGATCGCCTTATCTTCCTCGGAAAGATCCGCATATACGATCCCCTGTTCAATGAATTTCAGTTTTGTCTCCACTGACAAAAAGTCTACGAGATAGCCATCCCTGACAGCCTGCGCAAGCTCGTACCCGTATGTCGGCACACCCTGTTCCAAGTCAAAAATCTCATAGGTATTCTTATCAATATCATCTTTGGGAGTTGCGGTAAGACCTACCAGCGACGCATCAAAGTAGGTAAAGATATCTTTATATTTGTTGTAGATCGACCTGTGCGCTTCATCGCAAATCACAAGGTCAAAGTGCCCGCTTGTAAAGAGTTTCTGCTCTTCCACCTTCACAGAATCGATGCAATTCATCATAGTCTGATAGGTCGAGAAAACACAATGCGCATTATAATTATCTCGCTCCTCACAGAGATTCGTCACGGAAAGAGATGCATAGTTATTGACAAAAGCGCGTTTCGCCTGCGTGACAAGCGAAGTACGATCTGCGAGAAACAGGATGTTTTTAATCCATCCGGCTTCAAGCAACACATGACAAAGTTCAATGACAGTCCTCGTTTTCCCGGAACCGGTTGCCATTACAAGAAGCGCTTTCCGCCGGTTCTTCTTATCGAAACTGTCGCAAACCGCTTTGATTGCAGCCTCCTGATAATATCGCCCGGCGATCTTCTTATCAACCTGCACATGCGCCAAAGAGGTTCTCATACTTCTCAGGTTGAACATCTTTTCCAGGTCTGCCTTGGAGTATATACAAGCGACCTTCCTCTCCGGATATTGTCCATCGATGATCCGCGTTTCAAAACCATTTGTCAGGAAAATGCACGGTCTTCTATGACATTGCTTCTCAAGAAGGTCTGCATACAGTTTTGCCTGCTGGCGTCCTTTTGACACATCCACGCAAGTGCGCTTTGCTTCTATCACTGCCAACGGCCGGTGGGCATCATCATAAAGCACATAATCTGCAAAGCCATCCTCGGACTTATTCGGCATCCCGGGAAGTTCCACCTCGTTAATCCAGTCAGATCCTTCTTTCCACCCCGCATCGATCAACATCGCATCGATGTAAATCTTCCGCGTTTCATATTCAGAGAGATCCAACGGCTTCGGAACATATGTCTCCGCCTGTTCCTCTCTACGCGCCGTCAGTTGCTCTCTCAGTGCTTTGTTTTCCGCGATCAGCTTTTCAAGGTCAACATCCGGGATTTCCTTCTGCGCCGGGACTGTTTCCTCTTTTACAAGCAGCGTCTTGTCAAACGTGTGCGCTACATATTCATCCGCATAACAGTAGCAGACAAAGTCAAAAAACACTTGCAGATTTTCAAGACATAGCATCGCCTGATCTTCCGTGATCTTCTTGCCGGAATGTGCGGCATTATTCCCCATCTTCCGGATGAACTGCATGCGCTTCATCAGATCCCCATCGATCAGATCCCGAAACTCTTCCGTGCTCATCAGGCTTATCAGATTGTCCTGATAAGGCATCACAAGCGCACGGTCAACAGAATACATCCACTTGATCGCAAACTCCATCGCCCTGCGACAGTTGATGATACAGGTGGTCGGGTCAATAAAAAAGATCTTCTCCGCCGCAATCGCGACATCCGCAAATGTGTTGAATTTTGGCTCTTTTTTTAGGTAATCGAAATTCGTCATCGGATTTCCACTCCTATAACATCACGATGTTTTTTTGATCTACGCTGCAAATTTTGATTTGTCGACTTGTTCTATAAATGGTACCAATTCATCCTGCAACTCTCTTGGTGGACAGATTATGGATATTTTCCCCAATCTCTCTTTAGATATATTAGACATAGATTTTGCCGATCCGCCTGAAACACTTTGAATAACCGGCCTAAATTCCCTGCAGTTTATAAGTTGCCATAAAAAAACTGCATTCATTTTTTCATTCGGAACCAACCTAAATATCAAGTCAGGCATCATTAATCTAGGAGGTGTTTCGTGCACATATGCTGCCATCCCAACAAGTTCAGGCGTATTTTTCCTCGTAAACAGTAAATCACCCTTTTGAACTTCAGCCCCCTCAACAAACAGGTCATCATCCAAAAGTGCTTTATTTTCATCTGGTCTATAATTGCCATATGTAGCCGCACTCAATTTTAAAACCGCAGGGTTAACCCCTGTTCTTGCTTTATCTGAACACACAAAGCTCTTACCATTATCTATTCTATCTAAACACTCTTCCAGTTTGTATGTTATCCACCCTTTCTCATTACGAACAGGATTTCCAAAGAGCTCGACAAATCGGGCTTTGATGAGTTCATCAAGTTTTTCAAGTTGTCCCTGTCTTTCACTTATTATACTCTGGAGTTTTGCAAGTATATCTACTATTTCTCCCTGTTCGTTGAGCGTTGGGATTTCAATTTCTATTTCTTCAAGTTTGGTTTTTCTTACTGATGGTACAGTTGTAGATTCTGCGAGTGTCTCCATCTTAAGATTTTTCATGTAAAAATAGAAATACATGGAGTTTAGATATTCTCTTTTACCACCGATTCCCATAGCGTTATTGTCTATCAGGCAATCACAGGAAGTAATAGCACGCCTATTTAACTTTAACGCCTCCCCAATCTTTGCAAAGACTACAACATCTGCTGGTATAATCGTTCCCTTTATCTCTTTTGCGACATCATTTGATATATAATTGTTGCAAATCCTTAAGTAAACATTCCCCGTGGTGGCATTGTTTGCAATGTCTCCCACTTTGTAAAAAGGCAATTCACCAGCTTCTTCACCTTGATACTTAACCGGAAACCCTGTACCAGAATAAAAATCACATACTTCCTTTAGTTTCTTTCTCATCTATCATCCCTACAAATCTCAAATTATAATTGTTTTTATATGAATATATGTTATAATACTAGTGAACCACTGAAAGGGCGAATGCTCCGTAGGTGGTGTTTTTTTATCTAGGATATATGACAAAACCATAATCATGATTATTACTGGCCTTCAGATTCAAAACATCCCCTGTCTTTAACGTAACAAATACACGCTTAACAAAAGTACGGTCAACAATCCTTTCAACCCTTTTAGGTAGAGATTCTTGTTTATGCTCACATCTATAATATAAATCCGCAAAAAACGAAACAAAATCACACAACTGAATAAAGTATGATTCTTTTGATTCTTTAGCCAAAACGTCTTCAATAAGCCCTTTGATTGGAATATTCTGAACGCCTCCAAAATGTGATTGTACAGGATTATAGGTCCTTATTGCCCGGGCTGTTTTTCGCATTGGAGGAAGTCTCCCTTCATCAGTGATTATCAAATAATTCCATTTGCCATGCGAGGTATTCTCAATCCTTTGTATATTATATGTCAGAGCATTTTCCAAAACATTATAATCTGATGTTTTTATTTTGGTCTTATCCACTATCACGTTTGTAAACTTTACGTCAAGCCTACAAATCAATTTTGTAATATCGATCAAAAGATCTCTTCTCTGGTCATCGCTCCAATTGTATAGGCGATACAGTCCCTTGTCTCGAACAAGATGCCTTGTGTGAATCTCTTCTGAAATATGAAACCCGAAATAATCCTTAAGTTGCCGTCTTCCCTCGCGAACAATATCATAATTACTCTGCCAGCTATTAGCATTCATATATGCACTTGTCAAAACAAATTGGTTACTCGATTTGATGTTTGATCCATCGTCTCCGGTTTCATCAAAATATACTATGTATGTATCCACTTTCTTGTGTTCCCCTTCAAAGAGATTTCTCCTTCATCCCCCACGGGCTACGAGCAGCGCCATTCGCATTCCGCTTCGCCCCATGCTCATGTTCTGCTGTCGCACAATCGATCCAGTCCGCTAGATGCCCTCATGTGAGCAAGCTCCCATCAGGCATCTAACGTCCTGTCTCGACTCTGCTCGTAGCCCTACAAATCTCAATTAAAGTTTTCTTCCCGTTAGTCCCTCTATCCGAACCTTATCCCAGAACTCATTCTCCCAATAAAAATACTCTGATTTTCTCTTTTTAAAAATTCTGTACGGTTCTTTCGTATTGTCGTAGATGTGCATCACATCACATATCTTCACAAGTTCAGGTATAAGCTTCAGGCATCTGTCATATCTGACTCTTATTTTCTCAGTTGGTACGCCGTGCCCACCATGCGACTCCCTGGCAAGAACTCGTATTTCATTAATTTCCGAATTATCTGTCAAAACATAAATACACCTTATGAAATACCCCTGCTCCTTAGCCCTCTTAAGCAGATTTATGTTACGCTCTGTTGAAAGAACTGTTTCAAATGTAAAATCTGATTGGTTGGATAGTGCGGTTTCTCGCAGTTCCTCAGCTTTTAATGCCGCTTCCATATCACTGCAATGTATCGTTCTTTTTATATCATCTGCATTAATATATGGATTTATAACTCTTGCTAGCTTCGTAACTGTGGACTTTCCAGATCCATTTGGGCCCGCAAACACAATGATCTCCGGTTTTTTCTCCTCAGTTTGCATATTGTCTCCTTCCATCCGGAAACTCTAAATAGGCCCTTCTCTTATCATTATCATATTTTGCCACAGGCTCTCCTTTTATGCGACGTTCTTCGTTATCAATACGAATTGCTTCCTTAAATCTTTCTGTCATTTCTTCATCAGAAACGCCACACATAGAATCTAATTCATTTGTCATATTATTCTAATCTCCTTTCTTCCACTGTTACATTCCGCCATTATTGTCTTTTTCATTATTTCAAAAAAATTTAAAATCGCAATCATCCCTCCGAGTTTCCTCGTCGTGCCCATTCGCATTCCGCCCTTCGGGCTTCATGCTCATACGTCCTGTCGGACTGTGCATCCAATCCGCCAACTGTCCGCCCGTGAGCAAGCTCCCGGCGTCCGTTGTCGTCTTGTCTGCGCACTCCTCGTTACCTCGACAAATCTCAATTTGACAATTTGCAGGGTTGAACTCAATGTGTAGAAAAAACCAAATCTCCGTTAACATATATAAAGTTTTGTATTTCTTCTTTCAAAAGAACATAATTACGTATTCTCAAATCTTCAAGTGCCTCTACGTCGTATTCATCCATATCACAATTATAAAGTAGATCAGTGCAATTTCTCAGACCGATTTCTTCAAATTCAATATCATAAGAAATGTCAACGATATATCTCTTATTGTCTTCATAGATAATGGCCACTCCAGAGAAATAGCCATCTAGCACCTCAACATCATATAACTCACATTTATCCATATCAAAGCCTCCCCTATAGCTCACTATGATATATATTTCTGATGGGAATTCTTCACATTATTCTGATTAACAATTGCGTACTGCATCGTAGTATCAATTTGGGAATGTCCCAATATCTTCTGTACTTGTTCAATTGGCATTCCTTTATCGATCGCGCGTGTTGCCATAGTTCGTCGAAACTTATGCGGATGAATCCTGGTCATGTTGATACTTCTCCCAAGCTGACGAACTCTGATTTCTACCCCGCTGATCTTTAATCTGTCATGTGGCGCATCCAACGTGACGAACAAGGCCGGATTCTCATCCGTTCTTCCATTGATATATTTTAAGAGATGGAGCTTTGCCTTTGCATCAAAATATACCTTACGCTCTTTTCCGCCTTTCCCGAAAACAACACACTCTCTTGCCTCAAAATCTATATCATCAATGTTCAGGTTGACAAGTTCGCCCACTCTAATTCCTGTAGAATACAAGAGATCAATCATAGCGAGATCCCTTCTGCAGATGCACTTATCACGGAGTTTCTCGATGTCCTCATCCGTAATGATTTCTTTTACCTGTTGGTTGGTCTTTATTTTATGAATCCGCCTCATCGGGCTTTTTAGGATATGATTCTCTTCCTCCAGCCACGAAAAGAAGCTGGAAATGTTACGTCGTATATTATCAACCGTAACTTTGCTGCAATCGTTCATTTTCTGATAGTCGGAAAGATATGATCTCATACTCTCCGTTGTGATCTTGCGTACAGGTTCGGTGATGTTCTTAAGCATTTTTTCTATCGTAACTCTGTAGTATTGAATCGTTCGTTCCGAACATCCCTCTATACGCTTTGCATCAAGGAATCGTTTTAAATACTCCTCATTATCAATCGTCTTCTTTTCCGCTTCCTCTCTGGAAAAAGCCTTTATCATGACCTCCTGTAATTTTTTCATTTGGGATACCGATAGGTATTCCGACATTTCGTTTAGAATCACCACTATTTTTTCTTCCATGTTGGCATCTCCTTTCTTTAGATACCAACATACTACAAGGGGAAAGAATCTGTTATTCCTGAACCTGATTTTCGAGTGCCAAAAACCTATCAAAATCACTTTGAAACAACCGATCCTGCACGATCCGATACTTCTCGTACTCTGTCTCGGCGTGGAGTTTCGCTTCTTCTGCACTAATCTTTCCGGAGTCAGTCAGTATTTCGTTCCCATTAAATTCCAGAAACCCATCAAGCCGTTTTGCCCAATCTTCCATGCTCATAGGTATATGCCGTTCAGCCTGAAGCTCTGCATAATCCAAGTATAAAGAAACAATGCGCTCCAAATATTTCATTTCTTCCTCAGACAAATAGTTCTTAGCTATCGAAACATCTGCCTTAAGGATCTTTCCATCCGGAGCGTTTTCCCATGTGGTTAATCCCATGTGCTCCTTCTCGGCATCCGCACGTTCGACTATCAGCTCTGCAGCTGTATGCCTATGTACCGCAAAGTGCATTTTGTTCTGAACAGTCTTAAAAAAAAGCTGCGTTGTCTTTGCATCCTTGTCGTAATCAAACGCCGTGGCATAAATATCCGTCACCTTCTGATAGAATTTTCGTTCAGACAGTCTGATCTCACGAATTTGTTGAAGCAGTCTTTCAAAAAAATCCTCAGTAAACTTATGCCCCTTCTTTAGGCGTTCGGAATCCATCGTCCAGCCCTGGATCGTATAGTCCTTAACGATCTGCCCCGCCCATTTACGAAAACGGACAGCCCTTTCATTATTTACCTTAAAGCCGACTGCAATGATCATTTGAAGGTTGTAATGAGTCACTTCCCTATTTACATTACGATTTCCTTCTTGTTGAACTATTAAGTATTTCTTAATAGTTGCCTCCTCTGTCAGTTCTCCATCATCATATATTTTTTTTATATGCTGATTAATTGCAGCTATCGTGACATCATAAAGAGAAGACATCATCTTTTGCGTTAGCCAGATATTCTCGTTTTCATAACGCATTTCAAAGCTTTCGGGGGCGTCTCCGGTTGAAGCAATATATGTAAGATATTCAGCCGTAGATGAACTTACGGTGATTTCATTTCTCGTTGCCATTATCCAAAATACTCCTGCATCAAGCTATTAAATAATTTCTGTGTTTCATCTAGTGCCTTTTGCACTGCAACTTTTGATTTGTCAACTTGTTTTATAAACTCAGAAAAATCTTTTTGTCTTTCAATATCAGGAATAAGTACTTGAATCTTATTCATGGTAGATATAGGCAACTGTGGCTGTGCGGATCCGCTTGCAATCTTTTTCTTTATATCACCAAGTTGCATTTTAAACTGCTCGATAAAATAAACCTCATCTATCACATCCTGCTTCATTCGAAGAATTACCATTCCAGAATTAATGCGAACATTCTCAAAAGGTATTTCATCTGTATAAAATGCAAGATTGCCCAATGTTCCGCGAGTAGTTAGTACCACATCACCACGAGACAGTTTCCCCTTCCTAAGCGCTTCATCCTTTTCTTTGCTCACAAACATACAGTTATCAAAATTAAAGCCCGATGCTGTAACATTTTTTGCATTTAAGAAAAGGCAGTAGCCTTCATCCGAAAATTCATCGGTTGTAGGATAGTTTTTCCCTCTATCGCCATCTATAATTTCACAAACATCAGTCATAGGCATGGTTGGCAGTTTTTCGGAGTTGATAATTGGATCCCCAAAGAGCTCGACAAATCGGGCTTTGATGAGGTTGTCTAGCGAAACCTGCTCCTCTTTTCGTGCATTGATTATCCACGAAAGCTTATCCAATATTTCAACTACTTCCGCTTGTTTATCTAAACATGGATACTCAATTTTCACCTCTTTCAGCCACTTAAAATGCCTATTATACCCAGTATCCGGTATACGAGCATTCCTCAATGCGTAGAAGAGATATTTATAATTAGCATTTTCCTTCTTTGCCTTAAGCAACTTTACACCATCGGCGCCTAAATAAAACGGTCTATCAACATACTTTACTATGCGAGTGTGATCGCCAAATATTATTGCGGGAACATCTTCAAAAATCCCGTCTTCTCTGTCTGTGTACCCCGCAACTATATTCTGCCCCTGATCTATTACAATATTCTGTCCTTCTGTCAAGTATTCCTCTTTTGGAATTTTTGTCCCTTGGCTAGTACAATCTTCAAAAATGTCATTAAAATCTTCCATCTGTCATCTCCACAAATCTCAATTTATCAGTTCCTATATCCTATTACGGTTCACCACTAAGGATCACTCTAACATCTTGAAATCCTTGCGGTCCTTCTATTTGTTTTGTTACGGTTGCCCCGGGTGCAAGGATTGCACCTGTTTCATTGTCAAAATAGTTATAATCCCACCATATCAGGTTTCCGTCACCATCGTAGAAGAGTAGATCTGCTCGCGGAAAACTGATAGGATCCTCGCCAACATTCGTGACCGATATGATAACGCGGTCATTCTGAATGGTGTGTGTTTCTTCCAATGCCTCTATGGCAGAGGTGCTTGCCATATTGTATGTGTATGTACATGCTATCTTATCGATGGATTCTGTTTCAGGAAAATATACTGGCAGAATGACATTTTCTCCATCCCCAAAAGGAACAGACCTGTCATCGCTAGCACTGACGGCGTTTCCTTCCGCGTCATATGCCACCACATTTGCATAGACTTTCACATTTTGACCAGAGTGATTCGTCATTTCAATCAGCGCCATCTTATCGCCGCCCCATCTGTAGCAGCCCAAATTTTCTATGATATCAAAATCTTCATCGCTGACTTCCGCAGATCCAACTTCTTCACTTCTTCTCAGAAATTCAGAAGACATCTCCTCCGTAACCGCAGACATTACCACATCCTTGACTATTTCAGATGATGCCTGATCCGCATCCTTTTGATCCTCGGTGGAATCCACCGCCGCGGTTGGCTCATCATTTGAATCCATCTGATCAAATGAAGTTTGGTTCTCTTGCTTAACAGGAGGCTGTCTGTGTCCTTGGAAAGAGCCGACTGCAACAGCAATCACTATAATCTCGACAACGGAGACAATCAGTATGGGGATCAACCATCTATTCCGTGCATGCTTCTGCTCGGTAATTGCCTTCTGACGGCCTTTTTCAAAACGATATCCTGCCTCCTCAGATCCGCCGGGAGATAGTTGCAAGCCCTCCTCCTCAATGAACAGTTGCACTCCGCAAAAATCGCAAGTGACGCTCTCCTTGGTCTGATCGATTTTCAATTGTGCACCACATTTTGGGCATTTCGTATCAACGATTTTCATGCAAGGACACCTCCTTTTTCGTTTGATCATGTTTATGCCGAAGAACCCCTATGATTCTCATTACATAATCTTACTATTTGGGATGTCCAATAATCCACCCTCTATGGCATTTCTTTGAAATAATTTATTCTTTATTCAGCAGTTTCTCCAGTTCATCCATCTCCACCGCAATCTGCCTTTCAAGTTCTCTGATATTTTCCATAATCTCTGATGTTGGCGGGTATTCTACAGGAACATACTCAACCTGTTTATACTTGTTGATGGACAGATCATAATCGTTGTCCGCGATTTCTTTCTTGGATACCAGGAAGGACTTGTCTGTTCGTTTCCTATCCTTTTCAGCATCAAGATTTTTGAAGCGGCTGATAATATCAGGGATATCATTCTCCTTGATCTCAGTACGTTTATCGTCAAGACTGAATCCATCGGCTGTCATATCATAGAACCAAACGTCGTCTGTGCCGCCATGGCCGGTCTTTGTAAAGATCAGGATTCCGGTTGAAACACCGGCATAAGGTTTGAACACACCGGAAGGCATGGAGATGACTGCCTCCAGTCTTTGGTTCTCCACAAGTTCTTTCCGGATCGCCTTATGCGCATTGGAAGAGCCAAAGAGCACGCCATCCGGGACGATGCAGGCGCATCTGCCTCCGATTTTCAGCATTCTCACAAACAAAGCGAGGAACAGCAACTCCGTTTTCTTTGTTTTGCATACCTTTTGAAGATCGGTCGATACAATGTCCGCATCCAGATTCCCTTTGAACGGGGGATTAGCTAAAATCAAGGTATACATATCCTTATCCGGATTCTGATCTGACAGACTGTCGCGGTATTCGATAAAAGGATTCTCCACGCCATGTGTCATCATGTTCATGGCGCCGATCCGAAGCATTGTCCTGTCCATGTCATATCCATGAAACATCTCATTCATGAAATGATTCCGGTTCTGCTTATCCAGCAGCACATCCTTTTTATAGTTTTCACGAAGGTAATCGCCACTGGCAACTAGGAATCCAGAAGTACCACACGCCGGATCGCAGATAAAGTCTGTGGGTTTCGGATCCATCATTTCCACCATCATGCGAATGATGTGTCTTGGTGTCCGGAATTGTCCGTTGACACCTGATTGCGCGATCTTCGAGAGCAGATACTCATAAACATCCCCGCGAATGTCCGTCTGATGCAGCTCTTCCATCATGGCATAAATCTCATCCATTGCATCCACGATCTTGGAAAGCATCAACGGTGTGCTTACCTTAAAGATCGCATCATCCATGTATTTGCTGTAGGCTGAGTTTTTGTCTCCATGCAGGTTTTTAATAAATGGGAAGACCCATTCCTGTACAACGGAATACATTCTTTCCGCAGGAAAATCATGAAAGGTTGACCATTTCAACTGATTACCGTCCACAGTTCGATCTCCGATTGTCACCTCATCCGCAAAGATGCTCTTATAGGGAAGTCCCAGCATTGCTGCTTCCTTGGCGCGTATGTTGTCCGTGTCATCCAAATCTTTTATGAACATCAGATATGTCATCTGTTCCACAACGTCAAGTGGATTCGTAATTCCCCCGTTCCAAAAAATTTCCCATAAACTGTCAATCCTATTTCCAAGTTCTCCGGTCATGATCGATCTCCTTTATTCCTTGTCTCTGTTCCAAATATATTTTGTATATCTGCCGCCACCGATTTTGATGATACTTTCTGACGATAGCAGTTCTGCCAAGGTTCTCTCCACTGTGATGCGGCTAATGTCAGGGTTCTTCGCCATAATCTGTGACTTTGAGATCTCACCGTAGGTGTTTTTGATCAGTTCCGCAACACGCTCCGGTTTCGAAAGCCCCCTGGTAACTAGCGTCTCCACTCTGTCAGCAAATTCTCTGTATGCCGCAATCACAACGCCAAGCGTATACTGCACAAAAGGAATGTAATCATTCTTTTCCTCATGCCAGTTGAGAGAGCTTTCCTTCAAGGATTCATAATAGGAAGTCTTTGTCTTTTCAATCAGATATTCAATACTGATGTACTTCCCTGCAATGTATCCGGCTTTATACAGGATCAGCAATGTCAGCAATCTGCTCATTCTGCCGTTCCCATCAAGAAACGGATGAATACAGAGAAAATCCAATATAAACATCGGTATCAAAAGAAGCGGATCTATCGTTCCACTTCCAAGAGCTTTATCAAATTCATCGCAAAGACTCTTCACTGCCTCCGGCGTTTCCCACGCAGGAATCGGTTTGAAACGAACATTTTTATTGCCCTTTTCATCCTCTTCCTCTATGATGTTGTCTGTCGCTTTGTATTTTCCACCAACGTCATAACCTTCGAATTTATACAGATCACGATGCAACTGAAGGATCATATTTGGTCTAACAGCGATAAAATCATGGCTTTCATGGATCGTATTCAGCACATCTCTGTATCCGGCAATTTCACGCTCATTTCTCGTCTTGGGCGTGGTCTTATCTTTTACGAGTGCCTTTAATCTCTCATCCGAAGTATAGATCCCCTCTATCTTGTTGGATGCCTCGGTACTTTGGATCTTGGCGATCTCAACAAGCTGCGTCAGGGTATCCGGCTTCGCCTCTATATACAATGATTGTTTACCTTTATACTCATGGATCTGCGTGAGCAGTGCCACGATTTCCGGCGTCAGAAGCATTTCCCATTTTTTGCTGTAATCAAATGCTCTCATTTTCAGGTCCTCATTCATGCATCATATTGCTTATTCTCGGATCCTACGATGCATATAAATGATAGCGCCCTTTATACTCATTGTCAATGTTAACTACATCATTTTCCAAAAATGATGTAGTTAACAGGATCCATGATGCAATTGAAACCCTCCCGCCAAAAATCCTCACAATGTATCAGAGATGACGCTTTGTGTAAAAATGTAAGCGAACATTTATGAGGGGCTTGGATTCTCTTAATATTTGCTTCTGTCTCAGCAAGTCTGAGGCAGCGATGCCGAAGGCAGGGAACATCACGCCTGGATGGCGTGTTGTGACCGGTTGCGTACGGCAAAAGAATCTGGCGCAAATATTTAGAGAAGCCAGGCCCCGAATACAGTGAGCGTCATTTTTATACAAAGTGTCATCTCAAACAGCAAAGATGAGGGTTTTGGCGAGAGGGCGGTAAGAAATAATTATCTGATATCAAACATACTTCGCACCTCAAGATGATCCGTCTGACCTTTTAGAATCCGCACACGCTTCTCGACGGGGCCGGTGGTGCTGGGTGTGCCGTCAGAGGCAGGCGAGCTGCTCGAGACCCCCGGCAGGTCGAAGAAGTTGTCGGAGAGGATGAGGTCGTCGGATGCATTTCGGATCTCGATGCTTTTGGCGAAGCGATCCGCTGTGACGACGATCTCATCGCCTTCTGTGCGGACGGAAAGATGCGGGTCGAGAAAGTGGAAGTGCTTCGGTGCGCAAAACAGTACGCTCCCGGAGGAGAGCTCTGCGCCGTCTTCGAAAAGTTGATAGGTGACGACCTGCTCATAGAGTTTCGCTTCGGGAAGCGAGACTTTGTCAAGCCACTGCGCCGACAGCGGCGGGACGGTGAGATCCCGGCTTTCCGCGCGAAGCACGGCGCCGTCGTTGTTTCGCAGCTGCCAGGCGACCGTGACATGCCGCTCTGTCAAGGATTCATTGGAGACATTGAAGCGCACCGACTTCTTCACCGGAAACGGTTCCGCGTTCACATTGGCGGTCTGGCCGGGGAGTCCCTCTTCCTCACAGGAAAGAAGCACCGGCGCAAAAAACCGTTTCGCGTAATAATGCAGCGCTTTCCATCTTCCGTAATAATCGATGGAGGACCAGGAAGCCACCGGCCAGCAGTCATTGAGCTGCCAGTAGATGGTACCCATGCACCGTCCGCGGTTCCTGCGGAAATGCTCGACACCGTAACGGATCGCCTCGGCCTGCAGGAGCTGCGAGGCATAGATCAGGGTGTCCAGGTCGTTCGGATAGAGAAAGGTCTGCTCCATGTAATTCATGATCTTGCCATTGGCGGAAGCATTTCTCTGATGTTTCTCCATCACATAGGAAAAGACATTCCGGTCCTCCGGAAGGGTAAAGGACTCCACGGTGCGGATGGAAGGAAACGACTGGAAACCGAACTCGGAAAGATAACGGAAATAAAACTTCCGGTATTCGGTGAAAGGCTTGTTTCCGTGCCAGACCTCCCAGTAATGGACGTCGCCGCGGTTTTCGTCATTGGGCGCATCAAACCCGCCGCCGGAAGAAGGCGATGCCGGCCAGTAAAACCGGTCCGGATCCTCATCGGACAAGAGCCTCGGAAACAGGTCTTCATACATCTTCAGATAGTCACGCCGGATCTCATCATCCGCACCCCATTCCCCCTGTACCGCAAACATCTCCATCTCGTTGTTGCCGCACCACAACCCAAGACTCGCATGGTGCGATAAGCGCCGGATCTGATCGGTCAGTTCTGCCAAAATGGATGCTTCAAATTCCGTGGTCAGCCGGTAATTGGCACAGGCAAACATAAAGTCCTGCCACACCACAAGCCCCAGCTCATCACAGGCATCATAAAACGCATCCGAGGGGTAAAGTCCGCCGCCCCAGACCCGGATGCAGTTGAAATGGGCAGCGGTGCACTGTTCCAGCAGCGTCCTCGTCCGTTCCGCATTACATCGCGGCAGAAGATTGTCTTCGGGGATATAGTCCGCCCCCATGGCAAAGAACTTCACGCCGTTGACCACGTGGGCAAATTCGCTGCCATAATCGTCTTTTGCCGTGCTCATTTCCATTTTGCGGAGACCGATGCGGCGCTCCCAAACGTCATAAATTTCCGGTCCTGACCCACACACAGCGCCATCGTCCACCCCTGTCTCTTCGGTGCCAGCACTGCTGCCTTCTTCTGTCTCTCTGCGCAACAGTTCCACCCTTACGGTATATAGCGGCTGCGCTCCCAGCCCGTTGGGCCACCAGAGCCGCGGCGCGTCAATGGTCACGGGCACTGCTGCATCCACCCTGTCAGAAAGCTGCTTCCCGTCGGGATCCCATACACTGAGCACACAACGGAGACCGCCATCCGGATCCCATGTATGCTCTATACCGCCACGCTTTCCGTCAGCGCTCTCGCCACCATCCTGCTTTCCGCCAACACGCTTTGCGTCGGATACCGTCACTGCTGCCGACAGCGTCACTTCCGACAGATCCTCATGGAATTCCTGATGAAAATAGACCCGTGTCAGCCTTGCTTTCTTCACGGCAAGCAGCATCACCGGCTTCCAGATCCCGGCGTCAGGCAGACGCGGTCCCCAGTCCCAGCCGAACATGAAATGGCCTTTCCTAATCTTCGGGAAACCGCGCATGGCGTCCTCCGTCCCCAGGATCCCCGGGTCGGCCTCGTGCTGCGCGGCAATGTAGTTCACCGGAGAGTAGAGCGTAACCACCAGTTCATTTCCCACCGGCTTCAGCAGCTCTCTGACCGGAAACTCCCAGACCCGGTGCATATTGTCAGCCTTCCCCAGGGGCACATCGTTCAGAGCGATATCAGCAATGGTATCGATCCCCTCAAAGCGCAAAAGCACCTCATCCGCGGTCAAAAGCGCTGCTTCCTCCGCATCAAAGGTGCCTCTGTATTCGAAATCATGCTGCATCAAAGCCAGGGCCGCATCTTCTTTGTTCCGGTAATAGGGATCCTCCATGCGGCCTGCGCGCAACAGGTCCGTATAAACCGATCCCGGCACGACGGCTTCATAGGTTTCCTGCTCCCCGCAGATCTTCCATTTCCATTGCTGATGATGATCGATCCTTTTCATACTGTCGGCACGTTTTCCTTTTCCACTTCTTTTGTCACCGCATTCAAAAGCTTCGGCCGATAGAGCTGCCTTTCTGTCATAGTGGTATATTCCTTTATACGATCTTGTTTTCGATGTGGCAGAAAAATTGGTTGGCGATCTACGCTTTTCCAGTCAGGCGGTCGTTCACCCGCTGGATCACGAGATCCAGATTCTTGGTGCCGTACATGCAGTACAGCGACGCGATCTGCGCATCGATCTCTTTTTCTTTGATCAGCTTCTTCACGCGCTCCACATCATTCTCAAAGTAGATCTCCTCCGATTCAAACCCGAAGACCGAGAAATCCGTGCCGTTCAGACGATAAACATTTTCCTCACCGAAGACCTCCATCAGGCATTCGGCGACTTTCACCACGATCCTGTCTCCCGCCTCATAGCCACGGGTCTTATTGATCGCTTCCAGACCGATCAGACTGCAGCAGAGATACCCGAAGGCAGTGGAGGTATCCAGACCCTGCTCGATGAATTTCCGGTAAGCGCGGTGGTTCATCGCGCCGGAAAGCGCATCATTGTACGTGTAGTAGTACATTCTCTTCTGCTCTTCACGCTGCAGGACCAGCTGCGCCAGGAAGTAAGAGATCAGGCTGATGATCTCGGCGATTCCTTCGAGACTCTTAACCGGCGCGCCCACCACACCGACCACGCCGATCAGTTTCTGGTTCACCTCCAGCGGAGCCAGCACCAGATTATCCGCATGGTTCGTACTCAGCACATTGTAAAAAGCCGCATTGACTGTTTTATAGTCTTCAATATTCGTAATGATCAGTTTATGATCATTTTTGTTGAACGCCTCATACAGTTCGTCCACCAGTCCCTTGAAAGGCACATACAGCATATCCAGCTGGATGGACTCATGCCCTTCTGCATACCACTCGTAGGTTCCGCGGTATTTCCCGTTCTTTTGATCTTCGAAGATGAAGATCCGTCTGGCTTCAAATTCATTTCCGAGGAACCGGATCATGGATCGGATGTTATTTTCCGGCGTATCGGCAGACACCGCATACTGCAGAGCCCTGTTGATAAAACGGTCTCGCTCCACCTCTTTATGATCCCGCGTCCACCAGGTCAAAAACCGTATCAGCATGAGCACCACGAAGACCGTCATCGCGATTCTGGTGATCCCGCCAAAGGTATCATCCCGCGCCGGCTTCATGAAATAAATAATGAGATCTGCCGCGGCGCAGGACAGCAGGATGGTCACGCCTAGATAAAAGGTGCGGAACGTCGACTTCGTGCCCAGCATCCTGCAATAGTAACTGTTGTCCGCAAGCATGATGATGATCAACAGCAGCAGAAGCACCACATAGACGATCATGACCCGCGAAAACGACCAGATCATGTCGATGCCGTAGGAATATCTGGCGATGAGGATCCCCGCCAGGCATCCCACCGAAAGGAAAAAGCTGAGATGCACATAAATGCTGCGCCTGAGTTTGGTCATGGAATTGACAAACACCACCAACGGATAACCGGCCAGAAACAGAATCGTTTTGCTGATGTCGCGCCAGATATATAACGATCCGGTCATCAACTGGAGGAAATTGGTGTCGACCAGAAGCCAGATACCCATGATCAACGCAAAGATACCCAGCGCCATCACTTCGAAGGGCAGCACATCCTTATCCCGGATGGCAAAGTGGATCAGAATCAGGACAATCCCGAAAAAGCATGTCAGCAAGGAAAACAACACCGGCATCCCCATCTTGCTGACTTTATAGCGGTAATAGTCGGAAGGGGTCGAGAGATACACCTCATAGACCTTGCCGGCAGAACCCCCTTCATAAACGCCCCAATACTGGACGGTCACCGTCTTTCCCGCATCCGCTGCGGACAAGCCCACCGTATGCGTCTTGGAGCCGTATCCCATGCCGGTAAGATTTTTTCTGGATTCAAACCGGTAAACCTCTTCTCCGTCCAGGGAAACCTTCAGGTTCACGTTTTGTGAGGAAAAGCAAAAAGCATCCCCGTCCGTCAGCTCTGCCGGCAGCACCTTGGAAAGGCCCTTCCCGGTTTTGAAACTGCCGCATTTCAAGTTGTCGATATAATAGCTTTCTCCCGGATCCTGCATCCATCCATCCGAAAAAGAGCGCAGCTGCAGCGTTTGCCCTGCCGTATAAATATCCGTGCCGATCAAAATCAGGATCAGCAGCGTCGCCGTGATCAGGAAAAACAACAGCGTATAGATTCTTTTTACATTCAGTCCGATCGGTTTCATTCCGTCCCGTTTCCTCTTCCCGTACTGATCCTTTGCTCATCCTCATCCAACGGCAAATGCAGCGCCAGAATGGACAGATACCTCCGATATTCAGACAGGAGCCTTCCGGTCTTTTCCCGGATCAGGTCATAATTCCCGGCCTTCCCCGCAACCTCCAAGGCCTCCGCCTCGTCCGAAAGCCCCATGATCCCGACGATCCGGAGGGAACTCTTTAACGCGTGCACCTTAATGATGTAATTCTCCCAGTCTTCCTTCCCGAAATACTCCTCGATCTCGCCGGCCCGCTCCGGAATGGATTCCCAGAACATCCGCATCACCATGGAAAGCCCTTCTTCGGATCCGCTGTTTTCCAGCGCGGCCTCCGGATCAAGCCCCGGGATCCCTTCATACCAAGGCTGTTCCTCCGGTTCTTCCTCCAGGAACACATCGGGGTTCTCTGCTTCTTCTTCCTCTTCCAATACGCTTGTCAGCATATTGCTGAGACTGTAGGACTCGTCACCCCGGGTCAGATAAAAGATGCCAAGCGCTCCCCTGCCGCAGTTCAGCGCCATGGAAGCCGATGCCTTCTGGAACAGGATGTGCTCGAAATGTCCTTTGCTCCTGAGCCACTCCTCGATCATCTCTTTCTGCTCTTCCGTCAGTTCCACATAATCCACCAGAATCGCATCCGTATCCGGCTTCACTCTTCTCGGCAGCGCCGTCTCGAGATATTTGAGATAGCAGGCATTGGCATCCCCCACACAAAGCCGTTCCACCTTCACGATATTGTTTTTGACCCGGAAGATAGGACGCACGGAAAAAGTGTTCAAAAAGGCATAGCCAAACCTGCTCATGGTCTTGCGGCGCATCAATACCTCTGTGTCCATGGTCACGAAACCGCAGTACAGTTTTTCGCGGATCCGGTCCATCTCTGCCATGATCGCTTCAGGGCCTCTGCCCTGACTGGCCATCCGATGCGCAAGCAGCACCATGATCCCCATGGCACCGCCATTGACCTGAGAATCAATCACGTGCACATTGCCATAGGCCTGCGCCGCTTTCTTTGCCCGGTCATATTCTTCGGTCACATAGGTCGTCAAAGTAAAGTAAAGCACCTGATGGGCTTTTTTGATCTCTCTGCTGAAGAAGTTTTCAAACTCTTCCACGGTCGGCGGCTCCGAATCAAAGTCCCTGCCTTCATTCAGATAATGCATCAACTCGTCCGAATCCGCTTCCACCCTGTCATAATAAACCTTTCCTTCCGAAAGGATGCGGAAAGGAATCGTATCGATCTGGCAATGCTCCAATACCTCTGTGGGAAGATCGCACATGGTGCTGGTGGTGATCAGGACCGGTATCTTTTTCTGATAGCTCCGCGCCGTGTTCATCTGGGCTTTGGCGCTGTCGGTGCCTTCCGTGCGGTTCACCTTTACTTCAGGAAGATGCGATAACATCGTCTCTTCCAGCTGCGCACCGGAAACCGGCTTCACCAGATAGGCATCAAATCCGCTCCGGTTATACAGGTCGATATTCTCTCCCCCGGCATTTGCAGTCAACACCACGACAGGCGTATGGTTATTCATGCCGCCGTTCTGCTTCCGGATGCTCTGGAGGCATTCGATCCCGTCCATCTCAGGCATCAGATGATCCATCAAAATCATGTCATAACGGACTGCCATGGTCATGGCGAGGGCTTCTTCTCCGCTCAGCGCCGTATCGATCCGCATGTCTGTCGCAGCGAGGAGCTTCTTTTCCACCTCGAGGTTCATCTCATTATCGTCAACGATCAGCACCCTGGCATCCGGCGCCGTAAAGCCCGGCAGATACTGTTTGCCGGATTCCCTTCTGCCGTAATTCTTGAGATTCAGCTCGCCGATGGCTTCTTTTCTCGTCACCTTCTGCCAGAGGGCCACCATAAAGGTGGAGCCCTGTGTGTAAACGCTATTGACAGAAATCTTGCCGTCCATCAGCTCCACAAGCTGCTTAACAATGGAAAGGCCCAGGCCGGTTCCCTCGATCTTGGCATTCTTCTCCTCATCCACTCTCTGGAATGCGTCAAAGAGATACGGCAGCGCATCCTGTTTGATGCCCATGCCGGTATCGATGACGGAAAACAGCAGCAGGATTTGATCACCCCTGATATCTTCCTTTTCAATATGCAGCGTAACGGAGCCTTCCTTTGTATACTTGACAGCATTGTTCAGCAGATTCACCAGAATCTGCTTCACCCGCACCTCGTCACCAAAGAGCTCCGCCGGGATGGAGGGATCCACCTCAATCTTCAGCTCCAGATTTTTTTCTTCCGCGCGCAGCCACATCATGTTGACAATCTCGGAGATCATGGAGCCCAGGTTATAGTTGACGGGAACGATGTCCATCTTTCCGGCTTCGATCTTGGAAATATCCAGAATATCATTCACCAGCGCCAGCAGCATCTTGCCCGCGCCCTGGATATTGTTCGCATCCTTGACGATCTCATCGGAGGCGTCCTCCTGCCGCAGGATGATCTCATTCAGTCCCAGGATCGAGTTGATGGGCGTCCGGATCTCGTGGCTCATGGAAGAGAAAAACCGGCTTTGGGCGCGGTTTAAGTCCTCTGCTTTTCTGGTCTCTTCCTTCGCTTTTTCCTCCTCGCTTCTGGAAATGTAATTCTGAAACCAGGTCATCGCCGTGCATACGAACCCCACCTCGATCACAGCCAATGCGGAATCCAGATAAAAAATGGGCTTGGAATGGTATTGGATCAGTTCCGGGTGGAAATACCCGACCGAATACATGGCGATCACCACCGCCGTCAAAGTCAGAAGGGATCCGATCCGCCACTTTCCGGACAGGATCAGTCCGATATACAGATAGGTAAAGACCAGCCAGGCCGGTGAAGCGCCCTGAGGCCCTCCGCCGAAGAAATAAACCACCGGCATAGCGAGAAAAATCACGCCAAAGGAAACCACCTGTGTGCCAAGCTCCACCTTCCCGTTTCTCACACTGAAAAATGTGATGATCGGCACGACGATGACCGCCAGGATCAGGGTGATGATCTCGACAATATTTTCCCGGTAAAGAATATCGCCCAGCAGCGCAATACAGACCACCGCCACGGAGGAATAGGTCAGGGTGATGAAAAGCCGTTCTTTAATGCTTCTGTTTCTGTCCTCGATGCCTTCACGGAGTTTGCGGAAAAAGTTCATGGCCTGCCTCCTTCCTGCATCTGCTCCGCACGCGGGAAAATGCGGTTCATGACACGTTCGAATTCGGCAATATGAATCGGCTTGCTAATAAATCCGTCAAACCCTTCCCTTAAGAACATCTCTCTCGCGCCGCTGATGGCATTCGCCGTCAACGCCACAATCTTGACTACCTTCCGGTTTTGCTCCGCCAGGAAGCGCAGCTTTTTCATGGCTTCCACGCCGTCCATCTCCGGCATCATATGATCCATGAAGACAACGTCGTAATCATTTCTGTCGTATTTGTACAGAGCCTCCCTTCCGCTCTCCGCCGTATCGATCACCATGTTGTAATCCCGGAAGAGACCGGATGCCACCACGAGATTCATGGGTTCATCGTCCACGATCAGCGCCCGCAGCCCATCCAGCACCGGTCTGTGATCCGCATTCGGATCGGTATAGGCAAACCGTTCCGTTTCTCCGTTGAGGATCTTCGCGACGGGATAACCGTACAGGGGCTTCGGCATGACCACCGCTTTGCTGCCGATGCTGACGGAAAATCCCGCCGGCGCAGAAATCGCCACGATGGTATCCTGCTCTGCAAGCGCATCAAAGAATCCCGGATCCACCCGGTATTCCTCCGCCCCCATAAAGATATGGGTGATATCGCCTCGTTCCAGCAGCCGCTTGACTTCTTTCAGGTTCTGCGCGGCGTATAAATTGACCCGCAGGCCCTCCGCCATGTTCGTTGCCATTTTGCGGTAGAACTCTCTTACTTCGGTCACTTTGTATTTTTCCGGCATCGCATGGAAGATGATATTGAAAAACCGGTCGGCGTCCACGGACAGGCACGGCGTGGGATCCACGACCTCCTGCACGAGGCTGACGCGCACCGTGGTCCCTTTTCTCTTTTTACTCTCGATGGAAACAAACCCGTTCATGAGACGGACAAATCCGTAAACAATGGAAAGACCGAGGCCGATGCCGCCCGTGCTCCGGTTGCGTTTTTTACCGGCCTGGAACCGTCCCTTTGAGATCTTTTCAATATCCGTCTCTGACATACCGGCGCCCGTATCGGTCACCTCCATGACCAGATTGATCCCGTAATCCCTTCTGGTACCGTAGACCTTGAGATAAACGCCTCCCGACCTTGTGAATTTAAACGCATTGTCCAGAAGATGTGACAGGATCCGATGGATTTTGCCCAGGTCGCCCCGCATCATAGCCGGCACGTTCGGATCCAGATCAATGATCAGTTCGGGACTGTTATTTCTCGCAGTCGCCACAAAAAACATGGCGATGTCATTGAGGAGGGACGTGATCGTATATTTATCCTCTTCCAGCACCACATCGCCTCGCTGGATCTCGCTGTAATCCTGAATATCCTCGATCTGACGGGAGAGCCGGCCGCCCGCATCCCTGATGGAGAGCACGTCCTCCGTGATTTCTTTCTTCAGCATCAGTGTGGTCATGCCGTTGATGACATTGACCGGCGTGCGCAGCTCATGGGAAATGTTGACCAGGAAGTCCTCCATTCCCTCCCGCTCTGTGGCCTCGTCTTTTTCTTTTCCGGAGAGTTCCTCATGGATCAGGGCATTCTGACGGATGCATTCCAGCAGGGCTCTGTAGATACAGATCTCTGCGATCACATGCAGAATGATCCTGGAGATCCCGAGAGAATCCATGGGGATGCTGTGCGACATCAGGGCATATACCAACTGGATCGCAAACAGCACAAAAAACTCTGAAAGAAAAAACGTCAGGAAATGAATCCGCCCCAGCATGGTCACAACAACCATGCCAAGCGAAGAGATCACGATGATATCAAAGAAACTGGTGGGATGAATGCCGTGATAAAAGGCAACCAGCATGGAAAAAATCAGATAGTAATTCTCCCGGAAAGTGACATCCTTATACTCCGTGAGATGCAGCACCCATGCAGCAATGACGCCGGCGATGATCAGGGGCGGAACCCAATACTCCCAGCCCTGCGTGATGCTCTCCACCACTGCGCCGATGCATGCGACGGTGATGATCAGCACTGCAAGGTTATGTATTTTTTTGATTCCCTTCTCGTTCAAATCGTCTGTCCTTTATGGCGTCCTGCCGGGCAGGCTTTAGGCTGTCCGGATTGTTGTCGGCAATCTTTAGTATTATACCATGTTTTACGCGGATTTACCACACTTTTACGGCCTGCAGCTATGGCATGGATCATACCCTTCTTGGATGAGTTCCTCCCTGCTCTTGTCGGTGGGCTGGCAGTTCCGGTCACTCATCTCGTAGACGCTCTCGCAGTCCGGCCGGTGAAACTTGAGGGTATTGGTATTCAGGATATAGGTGGTGCCCTCCGGAAACGTCAACGTTTCCGTCTGTGACGTCTTGCCGGCATTGGTCACCCCGTCATTGGTTGTACCGGCATCGGACTCTCCGGTATATGCCGGTCCCGCACTGTCTCCGGTGGCGTAATCAATCGTAATGCCCGGCTGCACATTAAAGCAATAGACATGAAAAGAAATCCCGTCATCCTCCACGGACTGCGCTTCCATTTCCACGCCGGAAGCAATCAGGTTATCCCCTTCAAACACCGGCGTCACCCGATATAGGACATGGTTCCCCGTGCGGTCGATATAATCCGCCACACGGATCTCATAAGGATTCATGCCCTCCTTATTCATATATCTGGTGCCGGTGATGAGATTCTTTTCGTTGGCGTTCTCTCCGGTGAGGCTGTAGGCGATCAGGTGGCAGCGATTATACAGATAATCCCTGTCGATCCCGGCATATTTCACGGCATGCCACCCGGTGGGATGGACCTCGCTGATGGATTCCCGCTCTTCTGTCGGCATGAGGTCCCTGCCGATGCAGGCATAGGCCGTGCCGCATCTCCCCAGCGCGTCCAGGTCACTGTAATGCTCAAAGGAAGTCGTGGTGAGGTCCGCCTCCGTAAAAGACGGCACATTCCCGTTGATGGCGACGCTGGGCTCCCCGGCATATTCCGGCAGCGCGCTGCCCGCCACTGCCGCCGGCGTCGTCTGCCGCTCCGGCTTTGTGCACCCGGCCAGAAGGAGGCCGAGGACAAAAAGCAGGCCGATCCCGCATTTCTTGAGTGAGGTGTTTTTACTCATATTGTTCTGTTTTTGATTCCACATATTCCCTGAATTCCACTTTCATGACAGAAACATACATTATCATTTTACTCCTTTTTCCGAAAAGTGTCCCTAACGAGTCGATTAAATCGTGCCTCTGCGGGGAGTCAATCGATATCAGATAAACTATATACTTGACAGCCGTCAAGTATATGCTCTTATGATAGCTATCAGAAGAACTTGACAACCGTCAAGCAATTGAGGACATCGGAATGAAGGATATTGTTTATGAGTTGCAAGATCTCAGACATCTGACCTGGACAAGAACCCGCAAATCTTCCGGAACAGCCGGTTCCTTTCTTGGGTCTTCGAGTACCCTCGAGAATGCCAGGATGGTGCCGAAATCCTTCCTGCAGAAACTGCCGAAGCCGGCAGAGAAGGATCTGAATCTTGTGTTTGCAGGGCTGGACGGGATCCTCAGCGAAACACATCTTGCAAAGATGCGTGAAATAATCCGGGAAAGGTGGTACAGTCTTGATCGTATTTGAAATTCGCGACAAAGCGCAACAGGATTTGCTCCTCGGATATTTGTTTTATTATGAGCGCCGCAAACGATTCTTTTCGGAAATCCTCGGCGGGGTGGATGAATGGAGCGCCCCCTTCATTTTCTCCGGCCATATCAAAAAAGGCATCTACAGCATCGATTCTATCTGGAGCATGAAATTTGTCCGCCAGAGAATCATTCCTCCGGATCGGCAAAATCTGGGCAGCATCCTCCGTGAAAACGGCCTTAAGGAATATGACGAATGGAGGTTCCTGCAGCTTAGTAAAGGACGCTGCGCACAGGATGAACTTTATCTTCGAAAAATATCCAATCAGGACATTCTGCCGGAGATCAAAAAAAGGCTCGAAAAAAAAGTGCTGGATGTCATGGTGCTTGGGCAACACAAAGTGCTGGTCTTTTTGAAGAACGGGGAAAGCAGGATCGTGAATGTCCAAAAACTGTGCGGAGACAACCATGTATTCGGGAGAGTGCTTCGTGAGGAAGATGTCTTTCGGAATGTGCGGGTCTCGCCCGGCGGGAACGGGATGAGTGATCTCTCTGCATTTTTCTTTCCCATTCACTTTTGCTTCAACGGAACCGAAAATACCTTCCTGTCATCCAGTCTGAGAAACAACGCTCCGTTGTGCACGCCCTCCCGGTAACCAACTGCACATCCGCCGTCGATGTCGATCATGTTACCCCTTTCATAGATACGAAGCTCGTTAAAGTCTCTGCATCCAGCATACTCACGCATCGCCAGGATCACCGGCACATGACCCGTGACAAAGGTGTAATCGTAGTCTCTGTAGATATCCACGCCGTGCGTTTCCCATTCCGACCTGTAGACGGACTTCCAGACGATGTTCCATACTTCCTGATAAGAGAGCTCGTCATAGGTTTTATTTTCAAGCCCCTCTTTGAAATACGAATGTGTCAGGCAAAAGGTTTCTCCCTCCACTTCCAGCGTTTTGATCACGTATCTTCGCATGAGCCAGAAAAGAAGCGACTGTCTCCTTTGCAGCGAGAGTTTGCAGTATTGCTCATAGGTTTTTACGCCGCCGTTATAATAAAGCCAGAGTTCCGCATCCTCGCCGTTGCATTTTTCTTTCCCGTTCGGCTCCACAGAATTGAGCATCATAAATTCATGGTTCCCGATCAGGAGATCCATGTTTGGATGTTCTTTAATATGCTCCAGGATCTTGATGCTGTCCGGTCCTCTGTCGATGGCATCGCCGATCACGTATAGCTCATCCGATTCCCGGAGGTCGATTTTTTCCAGCCCTTCCACAAACGCTTCATATTGTCCGTGGAGGTCTGATACTGCGTAAATAGCCATTTTCACGATCTCCTTCCTGCCATGATACACACGCCAAGTCAGTCTCATCCTCCGTTTCACCCAGCGCACCCTCTCTACAGCAATTACGGACGTGGCGCGTCCGGCAGTTCTTTCTTCAGCTCTTCGACGGGATCAAAGACACGCCTGTCAGCACCAGAAAAAATGGTTTCATTTCACACCCCTGCTGTTCTTCTTTTTTCCTGATATCGTATTCTATATCCTTTTTCGAAAAATAGTGAGAAATCCCGCCTAACCGGCGGGACTTCTGTTTTTGCAATGTTGAACGCGCGCGATCAGGTTACTGTTAAGCCGTCTCGACAACCCCCATCTTCTCCCAAATCTCCTCAGGCAGTTCCCTCCTATTGTTTCCGAACAACATCCGAAAAACAGTAGGGGGATCCTTTTACGGAGCCTTAAAAATTGCTTCCGTTCCAGCCCCAGTCCATGGTGGCGGAGTACTTGATGTACATATGATCCGGCGCGATGCCGAGGACTTCGCCGAAAATCTTGGTGATCTCCGCCGTCATCTTCTGGAAGGCGCTTTTGTCCGGGCCGCCGAAGAGCCGGACTTCTACAAAGGCCATGGGCTCGTCATCCTTTCCTCGGAAATACAGATGATACTCATCTTCAAATCCTGCCATCAGCCAGTTTTCGCTTTTCCCGGGAATCAGGGAAATCGCCTGTCCCAGGCGCTCCTTCAACTGCGTCTCCTGCTCTTTTGAAATTTTGACACTTACTTTGGAATCGATAAATGGCATCTTTTTTTCCTCCTTATGTGATGTAAAAAAGGTCCCCGCAATCTCACGGGGACCCTTGCACTGCCGGCAGTGGGACTTGAACCCACACGACGTTGCCGCCAACAGATTTTGAGTCTGCCTCGTCTGCCAATTCCGACATGCCGGCTTGCCAACTCTGATCGCAAACGACCTTGGCTTTTGCCTGTTGTCATTTACCATAAAGCAGCGAAATCATCTTACCACAGTGACAATGGGATTGCAACACCCTTACACCAGCTCCTGGTAGATCTCAAAGCCATCCAGCGTCGCGAAATAGTCCTTCGGGGTTTCGGCACGGCGGATCAGCTGCACGCTGCCATCCTCCTTCAAAAGGAGTTCCGCGCTCTTTAACTTGCCGTTGTAATTATAGCCCATGGAATAGCCGTGGGCACCGGTATCGTGGATCACCAGGGTATCTCCGATCTCGATCTTCGGCAACATCCGGTCGATGGCAAACTTGTCGTTGTTTTCGCAGAGAGAACCTGTGATATCGTAAAGGTGGTCGCACTCCTCGTTTTCTTTGCCCAGCACCGTGATGTGGTGGTACGCACCGTAGATCGCCGGGCGCATGAGGTCCACCGCGCAGGCGTCCACGCCGATGTATTTTTTGTAGATCAGTTTTTTATGGATGGCCGTCGTGACCAGACATCCGTAGGGACCACTCATGAAACGTCCCATCTCGGTGTAGATCGCCACGTCCCCCATCCCTGCGGGAACGAGGATATCCTGATAGGCTTTCTGCACGCCGGCGCCGATGATGCGGATGTCGTTTGGCGTCTGCTCGGGAAGATAAGCGATCCCGACGCCGCCGGAAAGATTGATGAACGCGATCTCACAGCCCGTCGCCTCCTGCAGCTCCACCGCCAGTTCAAAGAGCGTCCGCGCCAGCTGCGGGTAATAATCGTTTGTCACCGTATTGCTGACCAGGAAGGAATGGAGTCCGAACCGCTTCACCCCTTTTTCCTTCAGCTTCTTGAAGCCCTCAAAGAGCTGGGCTTTTGTAAATCCGTATTTGGAGTCGCCGGGGTTATCCATGATGCCGTTGCTGATCTCATAGACGCCGCCCGGGTTGTAACGGCAGCTGACGGTCTCCGGCAGCGGTCCCACCTGCTCCAGGAAATAATCGATATGGGTGATGTCATCAAAGTTGATCACAGCCCCTATCTCTTTTGCCAGGCGGAACTCGGAGGCCGGCGTGTCGTTGGAGGAAAACATGATCTCTTCCGGCGCGTAATGGAGCGCTCTTGCCAGCATCAGCTCCGTCTCGGAGGCGCAGTCACAGCCAAAGCCGTATTCCTGAAAGATCTTCAGGATGATCGGATTCGGAAGGGCCTTGATGGCGAAGTATTCCCGGAATCCCGGATTCCAGGAAAAGGCCTCCTTTACTGCTTCGCAGTTTCTCCGAAGCCCCGCTTCGTCATACAGGTGAAACGGCGTCGGGTACGTTTTTTTGATCTCGTCAATCTGTTCCTTGGTCACAAACGCTGCTTTTTTCATAAGTCTCCTACTGCCGGTTTCAAAGCCAAAATGCCATGTTGCATCTGCCCTTGAAATCAGGTCAAATCTGCTTTCTTTTTTTCGGATTGTATTCTATAATAGGGAGGAAAGTCGTGTCAAGTATTGGAGAAAAACGATGGCGATCACCGTAAAACAGATCCAGTCTTTTGATCCGGTCAGCGGCGCCTCTGCCGGCGTCGTGCAGGAGTCCGCAGGC
The DNA here is from genome assembly GCA_017431515.1 of Lachnospiraceae bacterium. Taxonomy (GTDB): domain Bacteria; phylum Bacillota; class Clostridia; order Lachnospirales; family Lachnospiraceae; genus RUG12461. The sequence goes on along the minus strand of JAFRKV010000038.1, from coordinate 263,639 downwards.
GAACCTTTTGCGGAGTATCTGAAGACCGGGGCGAAAACCCTGAAAGACATCTTCACAGAAGCATCCGAGAAATATCAGGTTCCTTTCTCCCTGCTGACCGCAGTGGGCATGCAGGAATCCACCTTCCGGGCAGACGCTGTGAGCAAAGCAGGCGCCCAGGGGATCATGCAGCTGATGCCGAAGACCGCGGCAGGGCTTGGCGTCACGGATTCCTTTGACCCGGAACAGAATATCAACGGCGGTGCGAAGTACCTGAGAGAGCTTCTGGACAAATACGACGGCAATATCTCCTTTGCCCTGGCGGCCTACAACGCCGGCGGCAACAACGTGGACAAATACGGCGGGATCCCGCCTTTCAAAGAGACACAGAATTACGTGGAAAAGGTGCTGGGCTATATGAACACCGGCGTGACACTGCCGGACGGCACTGTGACGAAAGGCACGCCCGTGACGGCAGCCGCTCCCGGAGAGGAAGAGATCAATACCGCCTCCTCCGCCAATGACACCGGTTTTTCCGCACGGCTGCGGTCGCTTCTGTTCTCCTACAACGACTATCTGAAGTTTATCGAGCTCTATCTGCAGCTGATCGCGATGCGAAACAAAAAGACCGAAGAGGAGCAGGAAAAACAGGAACAGGAAGCCTATCAGGCCTACAAGAACCAACAGCAGAGCCCGGCGGCGCGCAATCTCTTTACCACCGGCACGACGCTGATCTGAACAGATGCAAGATCAAGATCACTGAAAGGGGAACAGTGATCCTGCAATAAAATAGTTTAGGAACACACAGCAGGAGGGATTTTTACCATGGAGACAAGAACAAAGGAAAGCCTGATCCAGGAACTTTACAAGACCGCCACCGGATCGGATTTCAAGAAAAACGGCGGTGCTTCCCGGTTCGTAGCGCGCACCAATACCCTTTCCGGAAACCCGCAGGATTATGAGGATGACGAGGAATTATCCCGAGAGAAGCGCAAGGAGCTCACCCTGCAGAAAGATGAGTATTATGAGATCTCGACGCAAAAATGCCGCTGCGCCCTGGTCAAAGGAGACATCCTTCTCGGCGACACGCTGGTGATCCGTGAACTGGACGGTTTTACCCAGACCGGCACCTTCCTTGTCAAAAATGTTTCCTATGTGATTCGCGGCAAAGGCCTTCAGGAAGGCTACTGCATCGCCTGCTGGGAGTGAAACCGAATTGTCGCCCAGACGATCAAGCCTGCCGGATCATCCGGATCCTCTGCTGTTCGATGGGAATCTTGCATTCGTGAGCCGTCATCATGCGCCGGTACTCTCCGGCGGAAACCAGGCTCTTCACGCCGTTCTTTTTCAGCATCACATTCTTGCCGTGATCCTGCGCAAATACGGGCTCATACTCATCCAGGATCCGCTTCAGCAGCCGGATGGCTGTGATGATGTTTTCCTCGCTCAGCTCGTTGCCGTAGACCGACATGCCCGCCAGGCTTGTCACGGCGCCCTCCGGATCCTCCAGCAGGATCTGGATCATGTCCTTTTCACTGAGAAACGTGATCTTGATGTCCTTCTCTGTCAGGCGGAACTTCAACCAGAAGCGGCCGTACTGTCCGTATTCGGTTTTTCTCTCCACGAATTCCACTGCGTTGCCGAAGAACTCCTCAAACGCTTCCCGTACAACATCACTCATGTCATCATAGTAAAACATCCGATCCGACATCTGCGTCACCCCCTCGTGACTTGATTCCCTTCTCCTTCGCGCATGCCCTCGCGCCTGTTGCTGTCCTTGCCATCTCTGCGTTCCCGTGTTCCGTTTCGCTGCATCCCTTGCTGCAGGCGGATATTTCCGCGATTTCACAAAACACGTTTCTCCGCTGATTATATTATAGCTTTTATTGTCGGACTTTTCAAGAGAAAAAATGGAAATTTTCTATTTTCTTATGGTACTTTAGCACTATTTTCAGATTTCTTAAACGTTTTCGTAACACAAAAAGAACCGGCCGCCAATTTCCTTTTCGCTCCGGTTCTTTTTGCATGCCTCAAATAACAAGTGTCTCAAAACGTTCTTATTCCTGTGGGATAATCTCTTTCTTGTTATAGGTCCCGCAATTCTTGCAGACACGATGGGGAACCATCAATTCTCCGCATTTACTGCATTTCACAAGCGTCGGAGCAGCCATTTTCCAATTTGCTCTCCTTTGGTTGCGTCTTCCCTTGGAAGATTTATTCTTAGGACAGATTGACATCGTTTCCACCTCCTCAATCCAGTGGTTTGGCTCATTCAAGCGGTTGCAGTCAACCGCACTTTTCGATTATACAGACTGATACGCCGTTTGTCAACACCAAATATCATGTTAAAATGATGGCGCGGTGAGGTTGTGGGGGTGTTGTGGCGATGTTATGGGGATGTTATGGTCAAAAGTCACATGTCACGAAGTGACATTGTGACCTTTACGTGGAAAGGCGCCTCGCCCATAACGCCGCATCATTTCACCTTGATCACGGCTTTCACCAAATCCGTTTTATTGTTGACCGCTTCCTGATAGGCCTCCTGAATGTGATCAAAATCAAATTCATGCGTCACGATCCCTTTGACGTCAATGGCGCCGCTGGCGACCGCTGCGATTGCTCTGGGGTAAATATTGCGATACCGGAACACAGACTTGATGGTCAGTTCCTTATCCATCACCTGTGCAAAATTGAACGCGATTTCCGGCTTCGTGGAGATGCCCACCAGCGTGACTGTCCCGCCGCGTTTTGCCAGAAACGGGGTCTGCTGGATCGTCACCGGGGAACCGGCCGTCTCAAAGACCTGATCCGCCATGCGGCCGCCTGTGATCTTTTTCACTTCTTCCAGGACATCCGCGCTGCCGCCGTTGATCACGTAATCCGCGCCAAGCTCCTTCGCCTTCTGCAGGCGGCTGTCCACAAGGTCGCTGACGATAACTGTGCCGCAGCCGTGAGCTCTGCAGGAAAGAAGCGTCGTAAGCCCGATCGCGCCGGATCCCAAAATCACAACCGAATCCCCGACGCCGACTGCTGCCTGATTCGCGGCATGCATCCCCACGGACAGCGGCTCGATCATCGCGCCCTCCAATGTGGTCAGTTTCTCCGGCAGTTTGAAGCAATACTCCTGAGGGTATTCGATATATTCCATGTTGCAGCCCTGTACCGGCGGCGTCGCAAGAAACACCACATCCGGGCAAAGGTTGTAATGACCCTCTTTGCAGGCCTCGCATTGACCGCAGGTCTGTCCCGGCTCCAGCGCCACCTTATCGCCGACTTTTAAGTCTTCCACGCCTTCGCCGACTTCCACCACGACTCCGCCGCATTCATGGCCGAGCATATAATCCTGTGACAGATCCACTTCGTAGGCTCCGACTCTTCCGCTGTGATAGTAGTGGACATCCGATCCGCAGATACCCACATATTCAATGGATACCACCACTTTTCCGGGACCGGCCGTCGGCTTTTCGATCTCCTTGATGATCATGTTGTCCAGCCCGCGCATAAATGCGCCTCTTTGCATCTCCATAGACTGCGTCTCCTTTCCGTGAAATCAGTCTGCCCCTGAAACCGCCTCAGACCAAAGCGACCGTCTCCCGGCAGATTGCAAGCTCTTCATTTGTCGCGACAACGACGACCTTCACTTTGGAATCCGGCGTGGAGATCGTAAAGTAATCCTCGCCCCGCTTTGCGTTTGCCGCTTCATCCATGGTGATCCCGAGGAATCCCAGATAGCTGAGCACCTGTCTCCGGACAATGGCGGTGTTTTCTCCGATCCCTGCGGTGAATGCAATGACATCCACGCCGTTCATCGCCGCGGTATAGGCACCGATGTATTTTGCGACACGGTAACTGAATGCCTCGATGGCAAGGAGCGCTCTCTCATTGCCGCTCTCCGCAGCTGCCTCCAGGTCGCGGAAATCGGAAGACACACCGGATACGCCCTCCACGCCCGATTTTTTATTCAGGACGTTCATGACGCCCGCAATGTCCAGGTTTTCTTTTTTGGCGATAAATTCCATGATGGACGGATCGATGTCACCGGAACGCGTCCCCATGATCAGCCCCTCCAGCGGTGTCAGACCCATGGAGGTATCCACAGATTTCCCCGCGTTGACGGCGCAGATGCTGGCGCCGTTGCCCAGATGGCAGACGATCGTCTTCAGGTCCTGCCGTCCCTCGGTCTTTGCCACCTGCTTGGAAACAAAGCTGTGGCTCGTGCCGTGGAATCCGTAACGGCGCACCTTGTATTTCTCATAATACTCATAAGGAAGCCCGTAAATATAAGCCCTCTCCGGCATCGTCTGATGGAACGCGGTATCAAACACGCCCACCATCGGCACATCGGGCATCAGCTCCTTGCAGGCACGGATGCCGATGAGATTTGCAGGGTTATGAAGCGGCGCCAGGTCGTTGCAATCCTCCACGGCCTTTAATACTTCATCCGTCAGCACGACGGAATCCGCAAACTTCTCCCCGCCATGCACCACACGGTGTCCCACTGCGCCGATCTCCTTGAGGCTTCCGATGCAGCCGGTCTTCGGATTCGCGATGGCGTCCAGCACCATCTGAATCGCCTGCTTATGGGTCGGCATCGCCGCCTCCGTCGTCTCCTTTTCCGCACCGGTCTTCTGATAAACCAGCCTTCCGTCAATGCCGATCCGCTCGCAAAGACCCTTTGCCAGCACTTCCTCGGACTCCGAATCGATCACCTGATATTTCAGGGAAGAACTTCCGCAGTTTACTACTAATACTTTCATGTTTCTTCTCTCTCCTTTTCTAATAAGTTTTTATGATTCACACGCAAAAAGCGCCATGCCGCATGGATGACGCCCGCGTCTGTCATGCTTTTGCCGCTCCGCGTGACGGAAAATAACTATTCAGTTCCTCAATAGGAAGGGGCTTTGCATACCGGAATCCCTGGATAAAATCAAAGCCGCGGTTGATGCTGTATTCGGACTGCTCCTCTGTCTCCACGCCTTCCACCAGCATCACCTTGTCGCTGCCCTTCAGGACACCCACCATTGTGGTGACGATGGAATCCATCGCCTTATCCGTCATGCCCTTATACAGCATGCTCTTGTCAAATTTGATGGTCTCAAAGGGACAGGTCAGAATCCGCTCCAGATTGGAATAGCCTGTGCCGAAGTCATCCAGATAAAACATGATGCCGGCGTTGTTCATTTTTTCCATATTGTAGAGCACGGCATCGTACTGGTCTCCCATGGAGCTCTCCGTGATCTCAAACCGGACATGCTTATGGTCGATCTTGCTGTTATCAATGATGCCGAGCAGATCCGCGTGCAGATTTTTGTCCATAAATTCCAACGCGGAGCAGTTGATGGTGATCCCGTCAAAATCATGTTCCTTTTCCAGCTCCTGCACCGCCGCACAGACCTTGTGCAGCATCACCCGGGTGAGATCATGGATGGCGCCGATCTGCTCCGCCATGGGGATGAATTCATTTGGCAGCACCACCAGATCCCCTACCTGCAGGCGCATCAGGGACTCCGCCGTGCGGAACGTATCCGTCCTGACGCTGTAGATCGGCTGCGCATAGCAAAGCACTCTCGGATCATTGATATCCTTCCGGTCCCGGATATCCTCCAGCGTCTCTCTGATTTTCTGCTGGTCGATAAATTTCTCAAACACCGTATTGGTCGCGATAAAACACTCGCTTTGACGTTCGGGGCTTAACCGGTCTTTAAGATACCCCCAGAACGCATAGAGCCGCAACAGATTATCCACGCCTTCGAACCGGCGGATCATGACCGCCTTGTAGTAGGTCTGGAATCTTCCGAAATGATTGATCCCTTCCATGGCGTCAATGATCTTATCGATCTTTTCCTTACGATCCGCATCGCCGGTAACCGTTGTGGTCACCACAAACACGTTATCGCTCATCTGATAAATATGGATCGTCCGCGAGATCCGTTCCACCCGCTGGCAGACATCGATCATCACATTGCGGATCGTCGTTTTCCCGTTCAGATAGTACTGCTTGCCCAGCTGCGGAAACTCCACAAACAACACCATATACTCCCGCTTCCCCTTGATCAGACGCGTGAGCTCGGTATTTAAGGACTCCACATTCATGGTGCCCGTCATTTCGTTATAGGGATTGCTATGAAACAGCAGATAAAAAAGCGTCAGCGGAATCGCGTAGGACAGCCCCAAAAAGATCCACTGCTTGGAGAAACACTGCGCCAGCAGGATCAACAGCTCCAGCGGCACAAAAATCGCAAAGGACAACCGTACGATCCGGGAAGTATGCTTCATCCTCCGGCCGATCACCACCACTGTCCAGAGTGTCGCCAGTGTCCCCAGCGTCGCCACGAAATGCGTCATGGAAAGGGCATCCCGGATATCCAACATACCGGTCAAATAGGCGATCATGGCCGAAGCATACAAAATGATGCCAAAGACATTGGTGGTAAGAATGGTGCTCTTGTGGAAAAACTGATCATTGGAGGTCAGCGTAGACATATACGAAAAGAGGAGACACGCGAGCACGAGATATCCCAGCATAAACAGACCGCCCGTCAATGCCGGAACCGTCGGCGGAACCTTCTCCTCGAAAGACTGCCAAGCTGTCTGCAGAATCGTCAGGATCGAAACCACGAGCGAGGTGATATCGGCAGCAAACAGGATCGTATAGGCAAATGTCTTCCGCGGCTTCGTGTACAACATAAAAAACAGCAGGAGACCTGCTATCAGTGTACACGCATACTCGGTGATAATCACGTACTTCATTACAAAACCCCCAACTGTCATTATATTTCCATATCACGCCGCCGTCAATGACGTTGGAGTATCTTTTTTTTGCGATCCGTAGTACAATGAAAGGCATTATGAAGGTCGCAGGAATCATCGCAGAATACAATCCGTTTCATCATGGCCATGCCCATCAGATCCGGCTGTTAAAAGAAGCCGGGTTTGACTATGTCGTCGTTGTCATGAGCGGGGATTTCGTTCAGCGCGGCGCGCCCGCCTTCATCGACAAGTTCACCCGCACCCGGATGGCGCTCACCGGCGGCGCGGATCTTGTGCTGGAGCTCCCGTCCCTCTTTGCGGTCAGCAGCGCGGAATACTTTGCCGGCGCAGGCGTTCGGATTCTCGGAGCCCTTGGCTGCATGGATACCCTCTGCTTCGGCTATGAAAGAGTCGAAGAAATCGACGACGCGGACGTAAAGCCCCTGCTCCTGTCGATGGCGGAATATCTCAATCAGGAACCTGCCGCTTATCAGGCCGCCCTGGCCGGTTTGCTGCGGGAGGGAAAGTCCTATCCTGCCGTGCGGGCGGCGGCTTTGCAGGATGCGTTTCCCAAAGCGGCTCCCTTTCTCTCCAAGCCGAACAATATCCTGGCGCTGGAATACACCCGCGCGATCCTGCGTTACGGACTTTCCATGAAGATCTGCCCGATCCCGCGGACGGATCATGGGTATCATGCGGACCTTACAGATCCGGCCGCGTCAGCCGTGTCAGCATCTGACGTGCCCGACAAAGTCCGGTTTCTCTCCGCTTCCGACGACTCCGACACAGTCTGTTTTCTCTCCGCGGAAGGAATCCGCAGCCGCCTCCTTGCAGGGGAACCTGCGGACGCATTTATCCCGCGGAACGCCTACACGGTGCTGTCAGAAGCCATGGCATCACGGGGACTCACCACTGCAGACGACTTCTCTGCTCTGCTTTTTTATAAGCTTCTACCGGAGAAAGACTTCTCCGGATACGCGGACTGCTCTCCTGCCCTCTCGCAAAAGCTGTTGAAAGGACGTTCCGCATCCTGTACCTTCAGTGGCCTCGCATCGCTGTTAAAAACCAAAGATCTGACCTATACGAGGATCAGCCGGGTGCTTTTCAATATTATGCTGGATCACCGACAGGAGGATCTTGCCTTCTTTTCCGGTTCCGAAACAGAAAAGACCCTGTATGCAAAAATCCTCGGGTTCCGCAGGGAAGCAGAGCCCTTGTTTTCCCGCATCAAAAAAAGCGCGGGGATTCCGCTTGTTTCTAAGGCCGCAGATGCATCTGCCCTGCTGTCTCCCGGAGCCTTCCGTCTTTTTTCGCTGGACATCCAGGCGTCAAAGGTCTATCATCTGATTGATTCGGAAAGAACCAAACTCCGCTTTCCGAATGATTATGAACATCCATTGGAGATCTTATGAAGAAAATTACCACAAATCTGCATACCCATACCGAACGTTGCAATCATGCTGTCGGCGCCGACCGTGAATTTGTCGAGGCAGCAATCCGTGCCGGCATCCGTGTGCTCGGGTTTTCCGATCACGTACCGATGCCTTACCGCAACCATTTTCATTCCCATATCCGGATGAGAGTCAACGAACTGCCCGATTATACCTCCTCCATTCTTTCCCTGAAGGAGGAATACCGGGATCAGATCGAGATCCTCCTGGGCTATGAAGCGGAATACGACCCGGATCTCTTTCCCGAGATGCTGAAAGAGCTGGAACAATACCCCTTCGATTATCTGATCTTCGGCGCCCATTTTGTGGACAACGAATATGCCGGTTTTTATTCCGGTTCGGAAACCGACTCCGAGGAGGACCTGGCCGCTTACGTCCGGAATGTGCTTCGCGGTCTCTCCACCGGTGTATATACCTATCTCGCCCACCCGGATCTCATCTTCTATACCGGGCCGGATGATATCTATGAGAATCATATGCGGCAGATCTGCCTTGCTGCAAAAGAAGCAAATATCCCTCTGGAGATCAATGTGAACGGTTTCCGGTATGAACGCAACTACCCTTGCGACCGGTTCTTTCGCATGGCGAAGGAGTGCGGAAACACTATTATTGTCGGATATGATGCGCACAATCCGGATTTATTTTCCGATACAGAGACAATGAAAAAAGCCGAGGCGCTGATCAATCGCCTCGACTTACCCATTACCTATGAAATTCCCATCAGAGATCCCCATCACCCGAAGCTGCCTGCCTCTTAATGATGGAACAACCGGATCCCGGTGAACGCCATCACCATCCCATACTTATTGCAGGTCTCAATCACATGATCATCCCGGATGGAGCCCCCGGGTTCTGCCACGTATTTCACGCCGCTCCGGTGCGCCCGTTCGATATTGTCCCCAAAGGGGAAGAAGGCATCCGATCCGAGAGACACCTCCGTATTTTTGGCGATCCAGGCTTTCTTTTCCTCCGTCGTAAAGACATCCGGTCTGGTTTTGAAGGTCTTCTGCCACACATCGTCCCCCAGCACATCCAGATAATCTTCCCCGATGAAAAGATCGATGGCGTTGTCACGGTCTGCTCTGCGGATACCGTCCACAAAGGGGAGCTCCAAAACCTGCGGCGCCTGACGCAGCCACCAATTGTCCGCTTTCTGTCCCGCCAGTCTCGTACAATGGATCCGGCTCTGCTGTCCCGCGCCGATGCCGATGGCCTGCCCGTCCTTCACATAGCAGACCGAATTGGACTGGGTGTATTTCAGGGTGATCATGGAGATGGCCAGATCGATCTTTGCCTGCTCCGTCAGGGTTTTGTTTTCCGTCACGATGTTGGAGAAAAAGGCATCGTCGATCACCAGTTCATTTCTCCCCTGCTCAAAAGTCACGCCGAAGACTTCCTTGTGCTCTGCCTTCGCAGGCTCGTAAGACGGATCGATCTCCAGCACACAGTAGTTGCCGTTCTTCTTTGCCTGCAGGATCTTAAGCGCTTCCGGCTCATATCCCGGCGCGATGACGCCGTCGCTGACCTCTCTTTTGATGATGGTCGCAGTCGCCTTGTCGCAGACATCGGAAAGGGCAATGAAGTCTCCGAAGGAACTCATCCGGTCTGCGCCGCGTGCTCTGGCATACGCATTGGCAAGAGGCGTAAACTCCATATCCAGGTCATCCACCCAGTAGATTTTGCGTTCGATGTCAGAAAGCGGCTGACCCACTGCTGCCCCTGCGGGAGAAACATGCTTAAAGGAAGTGGCCGCCGGGAGACCCGTGGCTTTTTTCAACTCCCTTACCAGCTGCCAGCCGTTAAACGCATCCAAAAAGTTGATGTAGCCCGGTCTGCCGTTCTTCACCTCAAAAGGCAGCGCAGAGCCGTCTGCCATGTACACCTTGGACGGCTTCTGATTCGGGTTGCAGCCGTATTTCAGTTCAAACTCTTTCATTCCTTCTCTCCTCCGCTTTACTGACCTACCGATTTTTGTTTACGATCCGTGTCTCACAGGTTCCGTCCGAAATTATCTGGAACCGCACAAACAGAGACACCTTGTTGTCCGGATCCAATGCCTCCCAGACGGCTTTTGTAAAGGCGTCAATCCCACCGTCGGTATCCAGCGTCACCCTCGTCGGCTCGCCCTCAAAGGACGGCAGCGGGTCACCGTCGCCCATGTAGGTGTGGAGAAATCTCCCCTCTCCGCCCTTTGGATTATCATAGGAAAAATGATACCGGTTGCAGCCGGAGGGCTCTCCCTCGTCACTTTTTAAGATCGACATTTCATAGGAGTACGCGCCCTCCTTCACATGCAGCACACCGGAAATCCGTGGTGTATAGTTTGGCGCATCCGGCTCAAACTCTCTGCAGCGAAGCGACTCCTCAAAGGTCTGTCCCGCCGTCATGCCGTCAAAGACCGTATCCGTCTGATCTCCGTTTGTCACAATCGTGTCCGTCCCGCGCACCCGCACCGGCGCATAAATAATCAGACTCGGATCACGCATCTTGGAAGGGTCAAAGGCTTCCGTGCGAATCCCCTCTCCCTCCGTCACAAAGACGCGGTTTCGGCTGTTTTCACTGCGCCCCATGATAAAATATGCCGTGACAGCATATTTTCCGTCTGCGCTTCTCCCGATCACAATGCCCCTGCCGGGGTAGGAAGTGCGCCCAAGCTCTTCTGTCAATTTTACTGCGTTCATATTTGTAACCTCCGTAAAAAAGGATAGCGGATTCGCTATCCTTTTGCAATGGGAAATCTATCCCTTTCTCTCCAAAAGCAGGCAGAGCGCCTTCCTGTCCTCGTCAAACGTGTATTGGAACCATCCGTCCCGCAGATCCCAGCGCTCCTCCTTCCATGCGTAAACGTCCTGCACTTCATAGGTGTCCGGAATCCGGATTTTAACCTGTTCTCCGCAAACGCCGTCAAATCCATGGAGCAGAAGATATGCGCGTCTGCCGTTCTCCTCCTCACGCAAAATCCCCTGCCAGCCAACCGGATGCCGGTAGCTTGAGATTTTTGATCCGAAATAGGAGGTTCTCCCTTTTTTGAGCATCGGAACCAGCTTTCTGTAAAAAGCGATTCCCGCATCAATCCGCTCCCATTGGGCATTATTCAAAAGCCATACATCACCGGAGATGCACATTCTTCCCAAAAAGGTGTTTGCGACGGAATACACGATCCGTTTCAGCGAATCCTCTTTGCGTATCACCGCCCAGATCTGGCTCTGTCTCGGCAAAATCGTCCGGTGAAGGTTCGCCGCAATAATCGGGATCTCCTCACATTCATGCGCATCGGAAAAGGAAGCCATGGCGCAGTTTGCCATCATCAGCGGCTCCAGCTTATGCCCGCCGGAGGCGCAATTCTCGATAATGATTCCCGGGATTTCTTTCCGGATCCTCTGCACAAACGCAAGAGACGCCTCCTGATTCTGCCTTAGCGCCTCTCCTTGGGATTCCGCTCCGTCGCAGCCAATTCCGACGGTATCGTTGCAATCAATTTTCAGGTACTCAAAGCCGTAGCGCTGCAACGTACCGATGACTTTTTCGGCAAGGCCTTCGATGACCTCCTTCTGCCGCAGATCCCAAAACCGTCTCATGGTAGTGGTAAGGACTTTTCCGTCTCTTTGCAGAAGATGCGCTGTATCCTGATATGCTTCCGAGGCAGCGCCGACATTGTCGATTTCAAACCAAATACCGGGCTTCATGCCGGCCTCTTTGATCAGGGCAACGGTTTTCTCCATCCCCTCCGGGAACAGTTCCTTGGAAACCTGATAGTCCCCCATGGAAATATCCCACGGCACCTCCGGTCTTTTGTACCAGCCGCAGTCAATGACAAAATAGGCGAAGCCCTTTCCCTTTATTGTTTTCACAATATCCGCGATATTCTCGTGAGAGGGATTTCCCCATGTGGTGCAATACTCATTGAACAGAACCGGCAGCTCCTGCTCCTCCTCCGGCTGGGTGGAAACCGCCCTCTCTCCCGCCGACACAAGTCGCCGAAAGATTTCTTCCTCATCCTGCCCGTCACAAACCGAAAGATATGCAACCGGCGTTGTAAAGGAGCCTCCGGGAGCAACTGCCTTCACCCAGTGTCCGAACTCCCGATCCGCAAGTCCTCCCGAAATCTGCACCTCCGTTCCTCTCCGGTATGCCTCCATCTGCCACGACGCGTTATGCGCGATGGACGCCCCCCAGAACACGCCATTTTTTCTGTCCTCCACTGCCATGACCGGAAAAAACTTGTTCACCGCATAGGAGCCGACCGCGCCGAACCGCTCGCAGCGCACCGCATGTCCGCCCCAAGAGGGTTCCAGCTGCAAATCCTCAAAGGGCAGGCTTTCCTTTCTCCCCTCCATGCTCCACACGCTTCTGATCCGGTGGAGAAAAAGGGTGTCATGACCGTCCTCCTCCATGAAGGGAGATATTTTGCCCAGAGAAAAGCTGGACAGCAGCTCCAACACGGCGTCTTCCTCCGCATCATTTTGAAACACGCTGTAGCTTTCCAGCACCTTTGCACCCTCACGATAGCACAGGTGATGCTCCGCGACATGAGAACGGTGATCCCGCAGCACCGTCACGATTTCTTTTCCGGTGTCAGTTTCATGCACAGACTGGTCTGTATAACAAAAAGGACTCGCTGCCGCATCCGCTCGCATGGACACGCCCGGCGCGTATCCGCCGGTGTAAGTATCCCCTGTCAGCTTCACCTGCACCACCAGATCCTGGTGGTCATGAAACGAGTCGATTTCTTTTTTTTGATAGGTCATCCCCTTCGGAAGCAGCAGAAGTTCCACATTTCCTTTCTCCTGATCGGAAAAATAAAGTGCCTGCATGTCTCCGAGCTCATATCCTGCAATCTGTTCTGTCATATTTTCTTATCCTTTCACGGCTCCGACCGTCATGCCCTTGATAAAGTATTTCTGCAAGCTGAGAAACAGCACCGCAATCGGCAGGACGGAAATCACTATGGCCGCCATGGCGGTGGTGTAATCGCTTGTCTGCGATGAAAACAAAGACTGTATCACAACCGTCAACGTTTTCAGGTTCTTTTTGCTGACATAAAGACTCGCCAGCAGATAGTCATTCCAGATCTGAAAGGACTGCATAATAATCAGCGTAGCCATCGCCGGTTTTAACAACGGAAGCACCACTCTGAAATATGTCTTGAACACAGAGCAGCCGTCGATGCGGGCAGCCTCCTCCAGCTCCGTCGGCACAGTAGACATAAAGCTCGTCATCAGAAACACTCCGAAGGAAATCCCCGTAGCTACATACATAAATATAATACCATAGCGGGTATTGGTGAGATGAAGCCTGTAGCCGATAATATAAATCGGTAGAAAAAGTGCCTGATAGGGAATCAGAATGCCCACCAGAAAATAAATGTAGCTGAATTTGAAAAACTTCCCCTTGCATCGCGCAATCGCCCATGCGGTCATGCCGCACAAAAAAGCCAGAATCAAAACGGAAAGCGCCGTATAAACGAAGGTATTTGTAAAAGTCGTAGAAAGATCCAGTTTTACAAACGCTTTTTTGTAGTTTTCAAACTGCAGGGAAGACGGAAGCGTCAGCGCGCTAGTCAGATACAGTTCTTTCTTTGTCTTAAAGGAGTAATTAAACACCATAAAAATCGGCAGCAGGAAGAGAATCGCAAGCACCGTCATGACGATCTGGGTGGCAAGTGTTCCTCCTGTGTATTTTTTTGGGGTAATCTGTTCCTCCGGTTTTTTCACTTTTGTTTTGAATTTCATTACTGCTGCACCTCCCTGGACCTCAGTGATTTCACCTGAATCAGCGCCACGAGAAGCAATACGATTACAAGAGACACCGACATCGCCGAGCCGTATCCGTACTGCCTTCCGCTGATGGCCGTATTATAGGTATGCAATATCACCGATGTGGAAGCTCTGCCGGGACCACCGCCGGTAGAAGAAACCAGCAGATCATATACCTTCAGTGAGCCGGTTGTAATCCCGACAACGCAGATCGTAATAGAGGGCGCAAGCATCGGAAGTGTAATGTTTTTAAACCTACTGAAAGCCCCCGCTCCATCTACCTTTGCCGCTTCATAAAGCTCCGCCGGAATGGACTGAAGCCCTGCGAGGTAGATCAGCATCCAATAGCCGATCCACTGCCAGTTGTTTGCGATCAGAAGTCCCGGAAGCACCGTAGAGCTGCTTCCAAACAGCAGGAAGTTGATATTTGTTCCGAAAATTTCATTGAACTCGGGCAGTACATTGGAATACATCTTAAGCCAGATAAAACCGACGATGACCGAGCTGATCAGACAGGGAATAAAAAAGATGGTTCTGTACACCTTCTGCAGTCTTATGCCGGAATCCAGCGCAACCGCAAAGAGAAGCGCACACACATTTTGAATCACCGTATTCCCAATCGTAAACAAAATTGTAAATCCCCATGCCTGCAGAAAGTTACTGTCATGCAGCAGATTCACATAGTTCTGGAAGCCGACAAAGGGCTTTTCTGCCGACAAACCGTCCCAACTTGTAAGGGAATAGCGAAAGGCCAAAATTGTCGGTATGATAAGACCGATGGTAAAGATGACAAACCCCGGCAGTACAATCAGAAAATACTGCCGCTCCATCTTTCGTTCCATACCGCTTTTCCTCTTTCTGTTCATGCCGTATCTCCTATAAATAAAGGAGCTACTGAGTCATCAGCAGCTCCTTTCCCGATTCTGTTTCTTAATTTGTCGAGCTTGAGCTTGCATCCACTCTTGCATCCGAAGCTGCGAGGCAATCCTCAAAGGTCTCATCCCCCTGCAGCCACGCTGCGATATCCGCAGCATTCTCATCCTGGAAGCCGCCCCATACAAGCTGGTTGTTTCCGAGGTTTACATCCACCACCATGCCGTCTGCCGCATACTTGTCGATGTCCTGCTGGCTCGGATTCGGATAAGTCGGCGTGACCCCTTTCAGCATAGGCGCGGTCTTGGTGTAATCATAAATCTCCACCGCAAGATCCTGATCACTTGTCAGCACATCCAACACACAGTTGATGGCATCCTGATGCTCCGTGGAGCTGCTGGTCATTATCGCGATATTCGGTTCAAAAATCAGCTTGGAATCTCCGGTTTGATTCGGGAACGGGAAGATACCAAAATCAAAGTTCTCATCAATGTCAAGGAAGTTCTGGATGGACCAGGAACCGGAAACTTTCATGGCTGCCTCGCCAAGCACCATTTTTGCGTCGCAATCCGTCTGCTCCAGAGAAAATGTCTCCGGGAAGGTATTGTCATAGATCAGCTTGTTATACTGATAGCAGGTCTGCGCATCCGCATCCTCAGAGAAGGAAACCTTACCGGCACGGAAGTCATCTCCCCACTTCGGGTTTTTGTTAAAGACATCGTTCATCATGAACTGCATGGTCACATTTCCGATGGACCATGTGTCTACCATATGGGACGCAAACGGTGTGATTCCCTTTGCGTTGCAGTCATCAATAATGGCCTGCAGATCCTCTTGAGTTTTCGGGATATCCCATCCGTTCTCCTTAAACATCTCCCTATTGTAGTAAACCCCTTGATACAAGGCGTTGTATACAAGCCCGTAAATCTTGCCGTCAAAGGTTACGTTTTCATTCGCTGCATCAAGCACCCGATCCGTGTACGTACTGTCGATCTCATTTAGGATGCCGAGACTGGAGTAAGTTGCCACATCCTGCCCCTTGCCGATGATGATATCCGGCACACCGGTCTGCAGATACTGCTGCATCTTGGGGTGAAATTCACCGTCCCATCCGACGCATTCCCATTCCAGCGTAATGTTCGGATATTTCTCCGCAAGCGCCGCGTCAATCATATCCTCGATTCCGGCATCCGTCGTAGACTGCCCTGCCAGTACCGTCAACGTCACCGCCTCGTCCGGAGCCGCCGCTGTGGCTTCCGCCACGGGTTCCTCTGCCGCCGGTGCCTCCGCTTCTGCCGCCGATGTCTCTGCCGCCGCGTTGCCTGCAGCAGGAGCCGCCGCCGTACCGCCACATCCCGCAAGGAGCGACGCTGCCATTGTTGTTCCCAACATCAAACTGAGCAATTTCTTTTTCATCACTTTCCTCCTGTTTGTGAAAAAGTTTATCTTACACTCAGAAGATTATATGAAATCGGGGTTCTACCATTAGGACAAAACAGAAAAAATCAGTTGCACTTTTTTGACAACATTTTCTGACGGTATTCGCTGGGGCTTGACCCGTTCCACTTCTTAAACACACGGTTAAAATAGGTATAGTCGTCATATCCCACCAGAAAAGCGATCTCCGCCAGATTCACGTTTTCATCAAGCATATATTTCATCGCCTTCTCCATGCGAAGCTTTGCAATGTACTGCATCAGGTTGCTTCCCGTCTCCTGTTTGAATACTCTGGAAAAATAAGAGCTTTCCACACAAAATTGTTCAGACAAGGAGCGCAGTGATATCTCCTCATAATAATGCGCATCGATGTAGGCGGCTGCCTTGTGGACGATATCCTTGATACTTCCGGTTCCCTCTCTCTCCGGGGGTAGCATCGCACTATCCAAAAATACGTCCAGTAGATCGCAGACCACCGCAATATCCAGCTTGTCCACATGCTTATCAATCAGTTCCGCCTCCGTCTCCAGCTCCTCGGCATCCTTCAGCTCTCCCTCCTTTGCAGCACATTCTATGATAAGACTGCACAGCCTTTTTACAATCTGCTTCACCTCGAAGTACTTCCATCCACTGACCGCAGGCTCCTGCAGCCCGATATCGTTTCTGATAATCTGGCGGATCGCTTTCCCGTTGCCAAGTCGGAACAGATTTCGGAAGCTGTTTTCCGTATCCGTGTCTATTTTGTGGATGACCTCCTCCCTTTCCTGATTCTCCTTTTCATGAAAGGACACCAATTCACTTTGTTTCGTATATTTACGCGTCATCAAAGCGGATACCGCTTCAATATACGCCTCGCGTAGCGTATCCACATTGTAATTTCTCGTACTGACCGCAATCGTAACCGGACTCCCCATCTCCTCCGAGAGCCCCTTCATCACAGCACCCGCCGTTTTCAGGATGTCCTCCGGTTCCTCGCTCATCAACATAATAAATTCATTTGCACGGTAAATATAATTAAAAACCAGCAGCTCCTCTTTCCTTGCGATTTTCCGCAGTCTTGTCTTGATCGCATAGGAGAGTGCATTCATATCATATTGCTTTTGGGCTGCATAGCCCGCAAGATCATGAACCTTGATGAGCACCAGACTGTATCCTGATGCATCCTGCAAGCCATCATATGCCATGGAAGGGGTGTACACCGCCGGTTCCCGTTCCACCATCAGACTCAATTCTCGGTCATTGATCATGGAAGCCATCCTGAGGGAGTGTTCCCTGTCCTGTCTTTTTTTTGCCACAAGCTCCAGCCCCTGAGATACTGCCGATACCAATTCGATCTTATTGATGGGCTTCAAAAGATAGTCTGTCGCACCTGTTGTCAAAGATTCTTTCACATACTGAAAATCATCGTACCCGCTGACAACGTAGATTACGATGTCCGGATAGAGGCTATGCACTCTCTTAATCAGCTCAATCCCGTTCATAAAAGGCATATTGATATCCGTGATGAGGATATCACAATGCTCCTTTTCAAGCCGTTCCAGCACCTCTTCTCCGTTTTCCGCAGGCGGAAGAAAGCGGATATCATACTCCTCCCATTTCAGTACGGTGCGAAACTTTTCTCTGGTCCAGTATTCATCATCCGCAATCAAAAGATCATATGAGCTCATCTAACTTCTTCTCCGGTATCCTGATTCTGACGCTGGTTCCCTCGCCCTTTCTGCTGTAAACTTCCATTCCGTATTCTTCTCCGTACAGCATTTTCATTCTGGCGTTGATATTATAAATACCGATGGACTCTCCCGCTTCCGCGAGCGTGTTGTCGTTTTCCTTCAGTCTGCGATTGATCTCATCTTCATCCAGACCCACGCCGTTGTCCTCTACAATAATAGACAATCTGCCATCCTGTGCTTCCGCGGAAATACAGATTTCTTTTTTTCCGTGTTTATTGCGAAGTCCATGGTTGATGGCATTTTCCACCAACGGCTGGATGGAAATCCGCGGCAGGCTATCCTGGAGCACTTCATCCGCAATGTCAAACCGGTATTGAATCTCATCTCGCATCCGCACATTCATTACAAAAATATAATTCTTCAAATGATTGACTTCGCTTGCTACCGTCGCATAGGGGTGGCTCATATCCAGACTGTACCGGAAAAGATTGGAAAGAGACTGGCAGAGACCGCTTACGATTTCACAGTCCTGTATGCTTGCGATGCTGCTCATTGTATCGAGCGTATTGTATAAGAAATGAGGATTGATCTGTGCCTGCAGAGCCTTATACTCCGCCTTGTGCCTTAAGAGTTCGCTTTCATACTGCTTTCCGATCAATCGTTCCATTTCATCCAGCATATGATTAAATTCCGTGCCGAGTTGACCGATCTCATCCTGCTCTGTGTATCGGATCCGAAGTTCCGTCTCCCCGGCACCGATCTGTTTCACCGTGGCAGACAGCTCCTCCAGAGGCCTCGTAAGCGTTTTTGTGACATACAGGATCAGCAATGACAAAAGACCGGTCAAAATCACCGCAATGAGCACGAGATTTTGCGTCAGCAGACGCTGATTTTCCTTCAGAATACTTTGCGCTGTCAGCGCATAGGCAGTCAGCGGATACCGGCTTTGCTCCACCTGAAAAAGTACGTTTTCTCCGTATTCCTGCTTTGGAGACGCATTTCCCGTATCCTTGATGCTCGTTGAAATTTCCTCAAAGGTCTGCATATCCTCCGCATCGCCAAAGTCGATAACACAGATCGGAATGTCCCCATGGGGCTGCAGCCATGTAAAAGTGTTGTAGCTGATGTTGTACTTCTCCATGATCCGTCTTACCACCTTGCTATCGGCGTCACATACCACATATCCGATTTCCTCATCGGGATGATTCGTCTTGTGCAGTTTGATTGCAAATCTGACAATCGTCCGGTTCAATCCGGTATTATAGTATCCCGATACAAGCATATCGTTTTCTGTCGATTCGGCGTACTCCCGCACCTTGTCCGCGTTATATGCGCCGCCTTCATCATAAATATCCTTGGGATAATTGTGTTTGGGAGTGGAAAATTTGCGATAGCTGCTGACCAGCTCATGGTCGCGGTTGTAGATATAAAGAGCCAGCACCCCGTCAGAAACCTCAAAACGATCCCGTGCCAGATCCTTTGCTCTTTGGTAATAGACCTGCTTCAGCTCCTCAAGGCTCTTCTGACCGAGATCGTTCATGAATTCCGTATCCAGATAAATCTGAATGATGCCGGTTTCCATTCTCTTGAAATAATTCTCCAATTCATTCTGCATATTCTGCAGCGAATTGTAGCTTTCATTTTCCGCCAGCGCATAAATCACCCTTGATGACTGCCTTTGAAACAGAAATGCCTGTATCAATAATGCCAGCACGGCACAGGCAATGCTGGCCAGCAGGATTTTTGTCCGAAGCTTTATTTTCATATGGGATGTCTGTTTTTGAATTCGGGTTAATTCTTGAAGCTGTGGATTGGCGCGGGAATGCGTCCTTTACGGCGTATGAAATCCGCACAGGAAAAGGCGTTGACCGGCATCACCGGCGCATAGCCGAAGAGTCCGCCGAATTCCACCTTATCACCGACCTGTTTGCCGATGGCAGGAATCAGACGAACGGCAGTCGTTTTTTGGTTCACCATGCCAAGCGCCATCTCATCCGCGATGATACCGGAGATGGAGGTCGCCGGCGTGTCCCCGGGAATGGCGATCATATCCAGCCCCACCGAGCAGACGCAGGTCATGGCTTCCAATTTTTCCAATGTGATGGCGCCGATGGATGCGGCATCGATCATGCCCTGATCCTCACTGACCGGGATAAACGCGCCGGACAGGCCGCCCACGTAAGAAGACGCCATGACGCCGCCCTTTTTCACCTGATCGTTCAACATGGCAAGCGCCGCCGTAGTCCCCGGCGCACCGGCGTATTCCAGTCCGATCTCGCAGAGAATGTCCGCCACGGAATCCCCCACCGCCGGTGTCGGCGCCAGTGAAAGGTCCACAATGCCAAAGGGAATTTGCATCAAACGGGAAGCTTCCTTCGCCACCGCCTGCCCCACGCGGGTCACCTTGAACGCGGTCTTTTTGATCGTCTCACAGAGGGTCTCAAAGTCTGCGCCGTGCATCTTTTCAATGGCGGTTTTCACCACGCCGGGACCGCTGACCCCCACATTGATCACCGCATCGCCCTCTGTCACGCCATGGAACGCCCCCGCCATAAAGGGATTGTCATCCGGCGCGTTGCAAAACACCACAAGCTTCATGCAGTCCGCCGAATCCCGGTCTCTGCTGCCCTCCGCCACCTGCAGGAGGATTTCTCCCATCATCCGTACCGCGTCCATATTGATGCCTGTGCGTGTGGACGCGAGGTTTACCGAGCTGCAGACCCGCTCCGTCCGGTTGAGCGCCAGAGGAAGGGAGCGGATCAAAAGCTCATCTGCTTTTGTCATGCTTTTGCTGACCAGCGCGGAATAGCCGCCGATCAGATTAACGCCCACCGCCTTGGCGGCTTTGTCCAGCGTCATGGCCAGCTCCGCAAAATCCTCTTCATTCTTGCAGGCGCTTCCGCCCACAAGCGCGATGGGAGTCACCGCGATCCGTTTATTCACCACCGGGATCCCGAATTCATTTTCGATCCGCTCCGCGGTTTCCGGCAGTTTTTCCGCAACGCGCATGATCTTTGCCAGGATCTTGCTTTTCATTTTGGAAAGATCGGAATCCCCGCAATCCAGCAGGCTGATCCCCACCGTGATGGTACGCACGTCCAGATTCTCGTGCTCCACCATTTGATTTGTTTCAATGACTTCGCCGATATTGATCACGTTTTCACCTCAGTTTTTCTCCGTTGCGGCTGCATGCGGAAACCCTTCCGTGGCCGGGATCCGTCCTGCTCAGATCCTGTGCATCATCTCAAAGATCTCTGCCTTCTGGCATTTGATGTTGACGCCGATCCCGTCTCCAATCTCATCCAGATCCTTCTGCATCTTCCCAAACAGTTCTGCCTTGCCAGTAAGATCCACGATCATCATCATGTTGAAATAGTCCTGTACGATGGTCTGGGAAATGTCCAGAATGTTCACCTGATTCTCGGCCAGATACGTGCAGACCTTCGCGATGATCCCCACCGTATCCTTTCCCACCACCGTAATGATCACTTTTTCTTTTTCCGTATGTTCCATGCCTGCTTCCTTTCACACATTTCCTGCATATACATAGGTCATCTTTTTCCGGGCGGTTTCGCAAAGCCGGTACACCGTTTCCACCGGTGTCGGTCCGCGGTCTGTCAAATGATACCGTGGGAAAAACCGCGTGATGTGCAGCGGGATCTCTTTCCCTGCGCCGCCGTTTAATCCGGCAAGATAGTCCGTCAACGCTTCCATCTCGCTCTCCGTATCATTTTCTCCCGGAATGATCAGCGTCGTGACCTCCACATGGCAGTGGGCCGCCGCTTTTTCGAGAAACGCCTTTGTCATGGCAAGGCTTCCGCCGGCCATCTCCGTATAAAAACGCTCCGTAAACCCTTTCAGATCGATGTTCATGGCGTCGATCCAGGGCAGCAGTTCTTCCAGCACCGGCAGCTCCGCCGTGCCGTTGGTCACAAGGACGGTACGCATCCCGGCTTCCTTGATCCGTTTTGCGGTATCGCGGACAAATTCATAGCCCACGAGAGGCTCGTTATAGGTAAACGCCAGTCCGATGTTGCCGTCCCGCTGCGCGCGCTTTGCGGCGCTCACAAGTTCCTCCGGCGTCATTTCACGCATGCCGACTGCCGGCGTATAATCCACTCCCACAGGCGGATGGGCGATCTCATGATTCTGGCAGAACCGGCAGGACAGGTTACAGCCGTAGCTGCCCACAGACAGGATCATGCTCCCCGGGAAAAAGCCAGAAAGCGGCTTTTTCTCGATGGGATCCAGTGCCAAAGCGGTGACCATCCCGTAGTTTGCAGGGACAACCGCACCATCCCGGCAGATCCTGGCAAGGCAGCGTCCCCTTTTGCCCTCGCTCAGTTTGCAGTGATGAAAACAGACGTGACATTCCGCCATAGACTTCTTTTACGACTCCTGTGATCTTTGCGCTCTGCCTGCGATTCTCCGGGGAAGGCTGATTTCTCAGAACCGGATGGTCTCGGAAACCCGGTCCCGGGGCGCGACGCGGATGGGAAAATCCTTGCCGCAGTAGGGGCAGTCCCCCATGTCCACCTCCACGGAGACCGTCTGAAACGCCAGCTCCGGATAATTATTTTCTTTGGAAAGATGTCCCAGCATCACCGTACGGAAAGAGTCATGCAATATCTGCGCCAAAAGCTTCCCGCAGGCACTGTTGGACAAATGCCCTTTCTCTCCGAGGATCCGCTGTTTCAAGGGATACGGATAGGGACCGACCTCCAGCATCTTGATATCATGATTTGCTTCGAGAAGCAGCACATCCGCGTCTTTCAGCTCCTCCACCAGCGACTCGTCATAGACTCCGAGGTCTGTGATGACGCCGGCTTTTCTGGTGCCCTGACGCACCAGATACGCAACCGGATCCGCCGCATCATGGGAAACCCGGACAGGATGGATCTGCATATCGCCGATGTTAAAATCCACCTCCGGCTCCACGGGACAGAACAACGCCGGATCGATCTTTCCCAGAGATGTCATGTTCTGGATCGCCCGGATGGTCTTATGGGTGGCGTAGATCGGAAGACCGTGTCTCCTGGCCATGACGCCGAGTCCTGCGATGTGGTCACAGTGCTCATGGGTGATCAGGATTCCTCCCAGATCTCCCGCCGTCAGGTCCAATTCCTGCAGACCGCTTTCGATTCGCTTTCCGCTGACTCCTGCATCAATGAGCACATGGGTGCTCTCCGTGCCGATACAGATGCAATTGCCGCTGCTGCCGCTCGCAATGCTGGTAAGCTGCATATTATTCCTTTTCCTTCCAATAAATCTCGATCTTGTCTCCGTCGTTCAGTTTCTGCGTATACTGCGCGTTTTCGCCGTTCACGGTAGTGACAATGGCGCGTCCTCTGGATTCGTTCAGATCAAAATCGATCACATTAAAGATATCTACAAATACATAATCCATCTTGCCGTCCAGCCGGTATTCCTCGCCGTTGACAAAGACGCTGAGGGGCTTCGCCATCTTCGGCCCATCATGCAGCATCCGGTCAGCAGAATTTGCTGCTGTAAAAGCAGTATGCTGCTTTGGCCGCTCTGCCGTCGTCACCGGTTCTTCTGCTGCTGCAGGTTCTTCCGGTTCGACCGGTTCTGGAGCTGGTGCCGGTTCTTCCGGTTTGACGGATCCTTCTGCTGCTGCAGGTTCCACTGTCGACGCCGGTGCTGCAGCCGGTTCTACTGCTGCTGTCTGCTTTTCACCTGCGGCCGCTTCGGCAGTTTCTGTCGCGGGTTCTTCCGTTTCTGCTTCCGCATGCGCCGCCTCATCCTGCGCACGCTCCGCGTTCAAAATAGAACGCGCCGACGCCGCCGGAGACACGTCAAATCCACGGTCCGACGTCTCTTCCTTATGCTCCACTTTCCCGCCGTAGGCGACCGCCTCTGCATCCCATTCCACATCGAAGTTCTCGTATACCAGCGTATTTTCGTCCGCTTCGCGGTTATTCACCAGAATCGCCTTATAGGGGTTCGGTGTCACATCCATAAACTCCGCAAGCTGACTCACGGTGTAGTAGCTCCGGGTCTCGATCCGGTCGCCGCTTTGGATCCGGTAGGAAGGCGATTCCAGCACACCGTTCACCTCCACAAACCGTGGACAGGTCACGATCCGTCCGTTGACCACAAAATCGATCTCGCTGTTCTGGTATTCCTCCAGCTGCTCCACGGTCAGTTCCGCATCCGCACCGGCGGTGGATTCCTCGATGGTGATATGGCAGTTCGGCATGATCTGCGTATTCAGATTCGCCGGACGGTCATTCAATGAGATCACCGCGGATTCTCCGCTCTCCCCGCGCTGGATCCGCTCTCTTCCGTTCACGCTGTAACGGATCTCGCGGCCTCTCTTGGGGAACAGGTCCTCGTTCGGGAAGCCCGCCTGCAGCGCGGCATCCACCACTGTCAGGTGATTATTGTTATACAGTTTCAGACGTTCCCCGTTAAAGGTCACCATGATGAAGCTGTTTTTCTTGTCGTAATAATTCAGGCAGATCCCCACCGGCGTCACGATCAGCGGGTCTTTGACGATCTCCTTCTGCTCAAACACGATCTGCTTTAAGACTTCTTCGCCGCGCAGCGCCACACGCTCCCGCGGAATATCCATTTTGTCCGCGATGGCCTCCACAAAGCCGCGGATCTTGCCGCCGCCGCCCACGATGAAGGTCGCGCTCACCGGCTCTCCGCCGTTCAGTTCCTCGATCTTTTCCGCCACCTCCGTGGTGATCTTTTCCACCACGGGATCCGTCAGTTTCCAGACATCCTCCGCCGTGATGGTATGCGGGATTCCCATGATATCTTCGTAAACGATTTCTTTGCCTTCGCTGGCCTCCAGCTTGATCTTCTCCGCCGTATTGAAATCCACGAGGAAATTTTTCACCAGGACCTCGGTCAGCTCGTCTCCCGCAAAGGGAATCATGCCGTAGGCAATGATGCTGCCGTCCCTCGTCACCGAAATATCAGACGTCCCCGCGCCCACATCCACCAGCGCGATATTCAGCATCCGGTAATTCTCCGGGATCGCCACATTGATGGCCGCGATCGGCTCCAACGTCATATTGGCCACTTCCAGCCCCGCGATGCCGACCGCCGCATACAGGCCGTCCACCACGTCTTCCGGAAGGAAGGTCACGATGATCTCTTCCGCGATCCGTTCCGCCTTGTGGTTCTCCAGATTGGAAAAGACTTCATCATTCAAAAAATACTTGACCGTCGTATAACCGACCACATAGAACTTGTATTTCGTGTCGTTTTTTTCTTTCAGGATCGTCTGCGCCTGATCCACGCCCAGCAGGTCCAGCGTGTGGATATGTTCGCCGGTGACCACCGTCTCCTCCGGAAACACATATTCCACGGTCGTCGTCACTGTCTTTAACACACGGCCTGCGGCTGCGATACAGACATCCGTCAGCGTCAGGTCCGTCATCGCCTCCAACGCTTCCTTTACTTCCCGGATGGTCTCGCCGACGCGTCCGATATCATGAATCTGACCGTCCAGCATCGCCCGCGTGTCATGCTCCGTCGTGTACTGCGCGACGACGCGGAATTCTTTTCCGTCCTTATAGCCCACGGTACCGACCACGTTCCGCGTCCCGATATCGAGTCCGAATACCATCTGTTTTTCGTTTTCCATCTCGCTCATGATGAAACCCTCTCGTATTGCTTTTTTACCCCGTTCCTATGCCGATCGGCCGACCTCATCAAACACTCTCCGGATCGAAGCGATCATCGCCTCCTCGGATCCGTCATTGTCGATCACCCGCTCACATACATGCCGGAAGCGGTTTTCCGGAAGCTGGCTTTTCATGATCTGATCCGCCTTCTCCCTTGTGTATCCCCGCGTCCTCATCAGACGCTCCCGCCTTGTCTCTTCGGAAGCATAGACATACCACAGCTCGTCGCAGATCTCGTCGTAATGCTCCTCCACGAGAAGCGCCGCTTCCAGGATCAGATACGCCGCCGTTCCGGTCTGTTTTTCCTTTTCAAACTCCTTTATAATATATCTTTTTACCGCCGGATGCACAATAGCGTTCAGCCGATTTCTTTTCTCTTCATCGGAGAAAACTTCCGCCGTGAATGTCTTGCGATTCATCGAACCGTCCTCATTCCAATAAGAGGCATCGGAAAAAGAGGTCCGCAAAGCTTCATGGCACGCGCCGCCCGGCCTGCAAAGACCCTTTGCGATCTCATCCGCTGACAGGATCCGCGCCGGATAGTGGGACGCAATGTATTCGATCACCGTCGTCTTTCCCGCGCCGATGCCGCCTGTGATCCCGATGAAAAGCATTCCTCTATTTGGCACTGTACCAATCCTCTCCTTCATGCATATCGATCTCCAGCGGCACGGAAAGCTCTGCCGCGTGCTCCATTTCCTCAGCAAGGATCCGCTTCACGGTCTCCGTCTCCTCCACAGCCGTCTCGATCAGCAGCTCATCATGCACCTGCACCACCAGCCGGGACCTTAACCCCTCCGCGGCAAGCCGGTCATGGACACGGATCATGGCGATCTTGATGATGTCGGCGGCGGTACCCTGGATCGGAGAATTCATCGCCACGCGTTCGCCAAACTGCCTCTGCATGAAATTGCTGGAGGAAAGCTCCGGCACCGGACGGATCCGTCCGAACATGGTCCGCACCACGCCTTCTTCTTTCGCATGTGTCACAAGATCCTGCAGATACCGGTGCATCACAGGATAAACTTCAAAATACCGTTCGATATATTCCTGCGCTTCTTTACGGGAGATGGACAGATCCTGGGAAAGCCCAAAGGAACTGATCCCGTAAACGATCCCGAAATTGACTGCCTTCGCATTCCGCCGCTGCAAAGGCGTCACCTCTTCAAAGGGCACATGAAACACCTGAGACGCCGTCATCCTGTGAATATCCTGGGCAGAGCGGTACGCCTCGATCAGATGCTCGTCGCCGGACAGATGGGCGAGCACCCGCAGCTCGATCTGGGAATAATCCGCATCCAGAAATACAAACCCCTCCGCCGGCAGAAACGCTTTCCGGATCTGCCGCCCCAGATCCGTCCGGATCGGGATATTCTGCAGATTCGGATCGGCGCTGCTGATCCGTCCCGTCGCAGTCACGGTCTGATGGAAGGTCGAATGGATCCGGCCGTCCTCCGCCACAAAGGCCGGCAGTCCGTCCGCGTAGGTGGATTTCAGTTTTGCCAGCGCGCGGTATTCCAAAATATCGGAGACGATCGGATGATCCGGTGCAAGCTTTTCCAGGACATCCGCAGCCGTGGAATAACCGGTCTTGGTTTTTTTGCCGTTGGGAAGCGACAGACGTTCAAACAGGATCTCCCCCAGCTGCTTCGGAGAATTGATATTAAAAGTCTCCCCCGCCGCGGCATAGATCTTTTGCTCAAGCTCTCCGATCCGGACCGCCAGCTCCGCGCTGTAGGCCTCCAGAATCCTGCTGTCCATGCGGATGCCGATCTGCTCCATGTCAAACAACGTCACGGAAAGCGGCATCTCGATCTCAAAAAAGAGCTGTTCCATGCCTTTTTCCCGAAGGGCGGCAAGGAGTCTGTCTTTTGACTTAAGCGCAAGAAATGCCGGGTAACACGCGGCGCGCAAAAACTCTGCCGGTTTCTCTGTCTTCGCTTTTTCCGGCGGAAGCTTCCCCAGGAGATCCGAGGCGGATGGCACCATGCGATCCGCATAGTCCTTGCCGAGATCCTCGTAGGGGTATTCATTCTTCAGGGGATTCAAAAGATAATAGGCGATCCTGGTATCAAAGAAATGATCCGGCCGCCGCTCCTTCAAAAAGCGCAGCTGCTCCTTCAGCCCGTGGGCCACCGCGCAGATCCCCTCCCTTGCGAAAAGGCGGTCGGCGCGCGCAAGCAGCTGATCCGCTGCAGCCGCTCCGTCAGCCGGCAGAAACACGGCCTGATCCTGCCATGCAAAAGAGATGCCAAGCAGCCCCTCTTTGCCGGAAACGACATAAAATCCGAAGGTATCTTCCGCATCCAGCGCTGCAAAGACCTTTTCCTGCTCTGCTTCACCATCCGCAACGGAAAACGCCTCCCCGGGGGCATTGTCCATGGGATTCCCGTCAAAACGGGAAAGCAGTGTTTTCAATTCCAGCTTCTTGCAAAGAAGATACGCTTCCTCCGTAAAAAGATCACCGATCGCCGCATCGGACAGGGCAAACTGCAGCGGCGCATGCCGGTCGATAGTGGCAAGGGTTTTGCTCATCACGGCCTGCTCATAATCCGTCTTGAGATTCTCCCTGGCCCGCGGCGGCGTCACTTCCTCCACGTGGGCATATGCGTTTTCGATACTGTGGAATTTCACGATAATGCCGGTAGCGGTCTTTTCCCCGATCCCTCTGACGCCCGGAATATTGTCGCTGGCGTCCCCCATCAGCGCCTTCAGATCGATGAATTCCGACGGGGTCACCTGGTAGGTCTTTTGCACATCCGCAGCGTAATAATCCTCGATCTCCGTCCCGGTGCGTTTCGTCTTCGGGATCCGGATCCGCGTGCGGTCAGAGGCGAGCTGCAAAAGATCCCGGTCTCCGGACAGGACGGACACCTCCAGCCCCTGCTCCTCGCACTCTCTGGAAAGGGTCCCTAAAATATCATCTGCTTCATACCCTTCCTTCGTATAGATCGGAATCCGCATGGCGGAAAGCATTTCCTGAATCAGCGGCATCTGCTCCTTCAGCTCCGGCGGCATGGGCTTCCGCGTGCCTTTATATGCCGCATACATCTGGTGACGGAAGGTCGGCGCATGCAGGTCAAAAGCCACGGCAAGGTATCCCGGCTGCTCCTCATCGAGAATCTTCAGCAGGATATTCAAAAAGCCGTATACGGCGTTTGTATGCGTCCCTTCACTGTTTGTCAGATCCGGCACGCCGTAAAACGCGCGATGCATGATGCTGTGCCCGTCAATCAGTACGATCTTGTCCTGACCCATGTTTCTTTTTCCTTTATATACCCTGATATATCAGAAGCGCAGTCAGAAAAGACTGCGCTTCGCCTGTATGTTTAGCGATTCTCTTATGGAAACGCTGACGAAAGCGTTTCCTGCGCGAAATTCGCAACGCGAAGCGTTTTCGTCTGCGAATTTCTGCGCATCCCTGCGGAGTAGCTAAGGAAAGACTGATAACATCAGTCTTTCCTTAGGAAGCGTTGGATACGATGAACCGTTCCCTGCACTTATAATAAGCATAGTACAGACACTGGTTTGCATTGGCGCAACGGTTCGGAGCCGTTTCGATCTGGCACTGGCAGCGCACAATCTCCTCTGCATCTCCTCCGCATGCCCCCTCAAGCATCACTTCATCCATTTGAATTGCTGACATAACCATCCTCCTCCAATGGTGATCCCGGGGGAATCTCACCGCCCGGCATCCTGCGTTTTTACCCACATTTATAAATATACAATATGTTGTAGATGGATGCAAGAGGAATTTTCAAAAAGCACAATACCTGTGAAGGCCAAATTCACGCGCTTTTTTACTTGTCGCAGGACTACAAATGTGCTAAAATGTATATGAAAAAGAAAGCAATGAGGTCAAAAGTCACATGTCACGAAGTGACATTGTGACCTTAACAGTAAATAAAATAGCCGGGAGGGCTGGCGTATGAAAGGAATTTTCATTTCTTTGTTGTTTGTTGGCATCCTGCGCGGGATGGAGAGTCTCATCAATTTCGACCGGGAAAACAGGTCTTCCAAGATCATTTCCATCATGGACTACCGTAACCGTCGTATGATGAAGCAGCTCTGCCAGAACGGATAACACAGGAGGAAACACGCATGGATTTTGAGCTGTGGCTTTTTGCG
The DNA here is from genome assembly GCA_017431515.1 of Lachnospiraceae bacterium. Lineage (GTDB taxonomy): Bacteria > Bacillota > Clostridia > Lachnospirales > Lachnospiraceae > RUG12461. Next base: position 233,934 of record JAFRKV010000038.1, on the reverse strand, counting down.
GTCAAAAGGCTGGCACAGACCTATGAGATGGCTCGAGAGATTTATGCACAGCTGCCGGAGGACGAGAAGCAGCGCCTACAGGAAGAATACAAAAAAATGAACGGCTGATCTTAAGGGAGCCGTCTGTTGGATTGTCACGACATAGCAAAAAGCACCTGCCGAATCGGCAGGTGCTTTTTTAGCAGGGGAAGAGGGGTTCGAACCCCCGTGAACGGTTTTGGAGACCGTCATACTACCACTGTATGATTCCCCTTTGACAACTTTAGGTACTATAGCATGTTTCCGGAGCGTTGTCAAACTATCCAAACTGACTTTCGTAGAGTGCAGCATAGAACCCGCGTTTTGCAAGGAGCTCGGCGTGGCTTCCCTGCTCGACGATGTGGCCGTCCCTCATGACGAGGATGATGTCGGCGGAACGGATCGTGGAGAGGCGGTGCGCAACGATAAAGCTGGTATGGCCTTCCATCATCTTGAGGAAAGCATCCTGCACCGCAAGTTCCGTGCGCGTATCAATGGAGCTGGTGGCTTCATCCAGAATCAGCATCGGCGGCAGGATCAGCATCACTCGGGCGATGCAAAGAAGCTGCTTCTGCCCTTCGGAAAGGGTGCCGCCGTCTTCGCCGATGACGGTGTCATACCCTTGCGGCAGGCGCCGGATAAAACTGTGTGCGTGGGCTTCCTTCGCAGCATGGATGATCTCCTCCTCCGTCGCATCCGGTTTCCCGAAGGCGATGTTGTCACGGATCGTCCCGTGGCGAAGCCAGGTCTCCTGCAGCACCATTCCGAAGCCGCTTCTCACTTCCTTTCTCGGCATCACATAGATGCTCCGGCCGCTGACCTTGATATCCCCGTGATCCACCTCGTAAAAGCGCATCAGAAGATTGATCAGTGTCGTCTTGCCGCTGCCGGTGGGGCCGACAATGGCGACCCGCTGCCCCGGTGTCACAGGCAGATTCAGATCTTCGATCAGCTTCTGCTCCGGCACATAGGAGAAGGAGACGTTTTCAAAGGCAACGCGTCCGTCAAATGGCGTCCGCTCTGACGGTGACAGCGCATTCTCCGTCTCGTTCTGTTCTCCCAGCAGTTCATACACTCTCGCCGCGCAGGCAAATGCGTTCTGAAGTTCCGTCAATACCCCCGAGATCTCATTGAAGGGCTTGGTATATTGGTTCGCATAGGCGAGAAACGCGGTCAGCGACCCGGCCGTAAACGTCGGGTTCTTGATCACAAGGATCGCCCCTGCCACTGCCACCGCGGCATACACGAGATAGTTGACAAACCTGGTCGTCGGATTCGTCAGGGAAGATGCAAACACTGCCTTCAGGGAATACTGCTCCACCTTTTCATTCATGCCGTCAAACCGCGCCTGCACCTTTTCTTCCTGTCCGAATGCCTGTACCACCTTCTGGTGGGTAATCATCTCATGGATCAACGCCGTCTGGGCCCCCCTCGCCTCAGACTGCAGTGTAAACATCCGGTAAGAGTACCGGGAAATGAAACGTGCCGTCACCATGGAAAGGGGCGTCAAAATCACAACGACCAGCGCAATCCATGCATACTCCCGGAACATGAAAAACAGAGTCCCCGCGATGGTCAGCGCACCGGAAAAAAGCTGCGTAAATCCCATCAGAAGCCCGTCCGCCAGCTGATCAATGTCGGAGATCTGCCGGCTGACCAGGTCTCCGTGGGCGTGGGTATCCGCATAGGAAAGCGGCAGCGACATCAGCTTCCGGTAAACATTCGCGCGCATGGAACGCACCACCCCGTAGGTGATCCTGTTGTTACAGACATTCTGCAGCCACTGGAACAGCGCGGCCGCTATGATCGTCACGCCCATGCGGCGGAGTATGGCAAATAGCTCGTCAAAGTCCACATGATCGCGTCCGATGATCAGATCAACCGCGTTTCCGGTCAAAATGGGGAGATAGAGCAGGGATGCCACGGACAGGGCGGCCAGACCCAAAGACAACAGCACCAGTGGCAGATACCCGGAAAGATCATGCAGTAACGCGCGGAGTGTTTCCTTACGTCTCATGGCAGGTCACCCCCCTTCGGCTCCTCCATTTGGGATTCACAGATCTCCCGATACAGACTGCAGGATGCAAGCAGCGCCTCATGGCTTCCCTGCGCTATGAGCGCGCCGTCATCCAGCACCAGGATCCGGTCAGCGCCTGTCAGTGAAGAGATGCGCTGGGAGACCAGAAATGTCACCGGCTGCGGTGTGAGGGCGGCAAGCGACTTGCGAAGCGCCGCTTCCGTCGCAAAATCCAATGCGGACATGGCATCATCCAGAATCAGGATCTCCGGTTTCCGCGCCAATGCCCTTGCGATGGTCAGTCGCTGCCGTTGGCCGCCGGACAGGTTCGCACCGCCTTCAGCGACTGCAAAATCCAGGCCACCCTCCTTTTGCCGCACAAACTCTGCCGCCTGCGCGATGGAGAGTGCTTCCCATAATTCCTCATCCGTGGCTTCCTCGTTTCCGAATAACAGATTCTCCCGGATCGTCCCCTGAAACAACACCGCATGCTGCGGCACCACGCCGACCTTCCGGCGCAGCGCGGCAAGCGGAAACGAAAGGGCATTTTTCCCGTCCACCAGAATCCTGCCGCCGGTGGCATCATAAAACCGCGGGATCAGCTGCGCCACAGTCGATTTCCCGGCGCCGGTGCCGCCGATGATCCCGATGGTCTCTCCGGCATTTGCACAGAAATCAATGTCGGTCAGCGTATCCTCCGCCGCATCCGGATACCGGAAGGAAACATGGGAGAACGCCACCTTGGCATCTCCTGTCTCCTGAGCAACGCCCGTGTCCGAAATCCCTTCCTTTTCCTGTGACGGAACGATCGCCAGCACATCCGCCACGCGGTTTGCGCTGGCCATGCCCTTTGCCAGCGTTACGATCAGGTTCGCGAGTTTCACAAGCTCCACAAGGATCTGCGCCATATAATTCACGAGAGCCACCACCTGCCCCTGGGTCATCACGCCGTCATTCACCTGCCAGCCGCCGATCCAAAGGATTGCCATGGTCCCCGCGTTCACGATCACCAGCGTCACAGGATTCGTCAAAGATGAGATCCGCCCCGCCAGGAGCTGAAGCCGGTAATGCTCCTCATTCTTTTTTGCAAACGCTTCCTCTTCCGTCTCCTCACGACGGAACGCCCGGATCACGCGGCCGCCGCCAAGCGCCTCCTTTGTCGCAAGCGTCAGGTCATCCAGTTTTTCCTGCACTTTTTGATAAAGCGGTGCTGTCAGCCTCATAAAGAGGAACACCACCACAAACAGCAGCGGAATGACCACCACAAACACCACCGCTGTCTTCGGATCCACAAGAAACGCCATAATGACGGCGCCGCCCACAATAAAGGGCGAACGCAAAAACAGACGCAGAAAAAGATTCACTGCGTTCTGCGTCTTTAAGATATCCGATGTGGCGCGTGTAATCAGGGTGCTGGTGCCGATCCGGTCCAGATCGGCAAAAGAAAGGGACTGTACATGAGAAAAAAGCGCCTGCCGCAGGCGAGACGCAAATCCGGTGGCAGCTTTGGCCGCAAAGTATTGCGCCGTGATCGCCCAGCCCATGCCGGCCAGCGCAAGGAGAAACAGAATCCCGCCGCGGGAAAGGATAAAGGAGACATCCTGATCGGCGATGCCGCGGTCAATGATGGACGCCACCACCAAAGGCACAAAAAGCTCGAAGACCGCTTCGAGCATTTTGAACAGCGGTGCTAAAACACATTCCTTTCGATAGGCAGATAAATAAGGGAACAGTCGTTTCATTTATGCAATGTCAAGTTCAACAGGGCAATGGTCGGACCCGTAAACCTCCGTATGGATCGATGCCCCGGTCAGACGCTCCTTAAGATCCTCGGAAACAAGGAAATAATCGATCCGCCACCCTGCGTTCTTTTCCCTGGCATGAAACCGGTAGGACCACCAGGAATAGGCATCTGTTTTGTCCGGATAGAAATGGCGGAAGGAATCCACAAAACCTGCCGCAAGCAGCTCCGTCATCTTGCCCCGCTCCTCATCCGTAAACCCGGGATTCTGACGATTGCTCTTCGGATTTTTCAGGTCGATCTCCTCATGGGCCACATTCAAGTCGCCGCAGAGGATTACGCACTTTTTCCCACGCAGCCCGGTCAGATAGCCGCGGAAATCATCCTCCCACCGCATCCGGTATGCCAGCCGCTTTAATTCAGTCTGGGCATTCGGTGTATAGCAGGTCACCACATAGTAGTCCGGATATTCCAGCGTGATCACGCGTCCTTCCTGATCATGCTCCTCGATCCCGATCCCGTAGGAGACGGACAGCGGTTCTTTCTTTGCAAACAGCGCCGTCCCGGAATATCCCTTTTTCTTCGCGTAATTCCAAAACTGCAGGTATCCCGGCGTCGGCAGATCTATCTGGCCTTCCTGAAGCTTTGTCTCCTGCAGAGCAAAGAAATCGGCGTCCGCCTCTGCAAAAAACTCCGTAAACCCTTTCTCCCGGCAGGCCCGAAGCCCGTTGACATTCCAAGATATCAGCTTGCTCAATCCATCCTCCTCACAGGATCTTTGACTGGTAATTAAAACTTCTTTACGATCGTCAAAATGTTGTGATTGTCGCGGCGTTCATAACGCATATCATCCATGGATTTTTTCACCATGAATATCCCCAGTCCGCCGATCTGCCGCTCCGCCGCGGAAAGCGTGATATCCGGATCCTCCTTGGCAAGCGGATCATAAGGCACGCCGGAATCAATAAACGTGATGGCCGCGCCGCCCTCCGCTTCCTCAACCCGGATCAGCGCGTCACCGACACTGTCGCCATAGGCATAACTTGCGATGTTCACAAAAATCTCTTCTACCGCGACATCAATGGTCAGCTGCGTCTTCATGCCGCAGCCCTTTTCCTCCAAAAAGGCGCCGACAAAATCCTGTACTGCCGCCAGATTATCTACCTTTGCCTCGATTCGGAGTTCTTTCATTCGTTTACCCCCGTCTTCCTGGTCTGTCACACCTCGATACCAAAGGGAAAGCATCGTTGTATCGTCGAATTGCTCTGCCTGCCCGACGAACCGGTCCACCGCTTCGTGAACCCCTTCGATCGTATCCGCTGGATTTTCAGCCGTGCCGTTATTTAACGCTTCCAGCATCCGGTCTGTTCCGAACAGCGTTTCCTGCAGATCCGTTGCCTCCGGCACGCCATCCGTATACAGGAACAGCCGTCCGCCGGGCGGAAGGGAAACGGTATAATCCCGGTAACGGACTCCTTTCATCGCGCCGCAGGCAAGACCGTGCTTGTCCTTGAGCAGCGCATAACGCCCGTCATTCCCGTAGATCGCCGGATATTCATGTCCCGCGCTGGATGCAACGATCTCCCCTGTGGAAATGGTCAGGATGCCGAGCCATACCGTGACGAACATGTCGCCCATGTTTTGCTCACAAAGGCTGTCATTGACATCCACCAGAATCTCACCCGGGCTGCCGCCCCGTTCTGTACGGTTTCGAATCATGGAGCGGGACACCGTCATAAACAGCGCCGCCGGAATCCCCTTTCCGGATACATCCGCCATCACAAGGGCGAGATGATCGCTGTCCACCAGGAAAAAGTCGTAAAAATCCCCGCCGACTTCCTTCGCCGGCTTCATGGATGCAAACAGGTCAAACTCCTGTCGATCCGGAAAGGCCGGAAATACACTGGGAAGCATGGACGTCTGAATCCGGGTCGCGATGTCAAGCTCAGTGCTGATCCGTGCGCGGTCATTGATCATGGTATCCAGATCACGGAGATAGGAATTCATCTCCAGTTCCATGCTCTGCAGGGATCGTGACAACTCGTACAATTCACGAACCTTCAGCATCTCTGCTTTCAGTTCTTCAAAAATATGCGTCTCATCTCTGGTATCCGCACGCAGCTCGTAGCTCTCCACAAAGTAGTCCGCCTTGGAGGAGATCTCCCGAATCGGGTCCGCAATGTCCGCCTGCGTCGACCGTGACACAAAGAGGCAGACGATAATGGTCAGCAATGCCGACACCAACGCCACCTCGACGATATAGATCACGACCCTGATCTGCACCTCATTGACGGGGATATCCGCCATCATATAGGCGTAAATCCCTTTGGCAGGCTCCACATAAAGCGCGCGTCCATCCGTCCATACTTCATGATAGGTGGTGGAATAGGAAATGAACCCGTCAAAATCACGTCCGGGCTCTTCTCCGTAGATCGCCAGGCTTTTCCGGTAAAATGAATCCGCACCCGGCAAATCAATCCCGAGATTCTGGCAGGTGTAATAGACCGGCTGCTGTACCGTGAAAAGTTCTCCGCAGGGAAGGACATTGACATCGGACGCATCCATGATATAGATCCCGACGTCCTGGTCCGGAAAGATCAGGACATAATCCAGTGCCGTCACACCCGTAGGTCTGCGTTCCGCGTTCAGCGTCTGCCAAACCTTCTTGTAGAGATCCGATTCCTGTATTTCCTTAAAATGAGAAAGATAGGTTTCCCTATCTGTCTCAAATTCCGTTTCCGGATCCTCTATGGAACAATAGATCTCGTTACACGCCTCGGCGAGCTGCTTGAGCTCCTTGGGAGATACCGCTTCCGCGCAAGCTCCCGTCACCGCCATCTCCATATCACTGTAAGTCTCTGTCAGTTCGCTGACAAAAAAAACCGTCGCCACCGCGAGAAACACGAGACTCAGAAGAAGAGACACAACTACGATCAGAGAGACTATCGCCTGCTTGATCGAAGTCTTTTTTTTCATATAGTGTTCCCTATGATCAATCGTTTTCGATGGTCAGAATATCGGTAAATCCTGTCACCTCAAAGATCTCCATGATCTCATCGGATGCATGACGAATCACCATGCTGCCCGACTGGCTGTTCATCGTCTTCTGCGCAGACAGAAGCACACGAAGACCGGCAGAAGAAATGTAAGCCAGCTCGCTCACATCAAATACCAGGCGGGTAATCCCTGCAAGGTTTTCTCCAAGCTCTTTCTCCAGCTCCGGAGACGTGGTGGTATCCAATCTTCCGATCAGCTTTACCTCAAGATTGCTACCGTCTTTGTTCTTTTCGATCTGCATGTTTGTTTCCTCCCATTCGTTGTTGTTATTTGAATTTTTTTTCAACTATGATATCAACTTTTTTATCCCGGATTCCGACGCTCACGTCATCCGCCAAATTGGCCAATACGGACTTTTCCAACTGATCCCAGACTGCGTCCGTGTCTTTCCTCTCGCCGGGCGCCGGAAGATTCTCCCGGAACCTGGAAAGCGTCCAACTGCCCGGTGTAAATGTCGTTGCAGTGGGCTCCATCCCGAAGGAATACATCGCCACCGTCTCGCCGCTTTGGGAATTCAGCTTTGCGACATCGTCGAAACTTTGCAGCCCCACTTCAATCAGATTGCGCAGATGTCCGCCGAGTCCTTTTGCTGCGGCATTCTTGCCGCTGGTGGACGCCGCGATCAGCTCCGCACGCTTTTCGTTGCTCATCTCTGTCTTAGCCTGCAGATGAAGGTAGCATTTCTTTTTTTCTCCTTCTATCCAGAACATCGCTGTATAGGCTCCGGTAAGACCGCGAACCATCCCGAGCAGTTCTTCTGTCAGGAGCCGCACCCTGCGGGCATCACGGACGGACAAATCCTGGTATTCCGAGAAATGATCCGCTTCGGCAAGCGCCAGCTCTATTCTGTCTTCCTGCCCGTTCACATAGATATGATTTGTTTCCATGTGATCAGTCTCTCACTCCTCTCATCTGTGTTGGATAACAATCTGTGCACACCATCTATAGTACACGAACATGATGGAAAGTGCAAAACTTTTTTGCTATAACAGTCTCTGGGCTTTAAAGAACATGTCCAGCTTCTCCATCAGGGATCCGCGGTCTATGGTCTTTAAAATATAGTCTTTCGGATTCAGGTTCAGCACCCGCATGATGCTGCCCTTATCCTGTTTGCCAGTCAGAAACATCACGGGGATATTGTCCGTACCCGCCTCGCTCTTCAGCATTTCCAGGAGCTGCGGCCCGTTCGTGATGGGCATTTCATAATCCAGCAGGATCAGATCCGGCTTGTTTCTCGCAAGCCAACGAATGGCCAGAAGTCCGGAACTCGCCATCACCACTTCATAGCGGTCCTCCAGCCACGCCTTGATCAGCTCCATATAGGTCTCATCATCGTCCACAATGAGAATTTTCTTCTTTTCGTCCTTCTTGGCATCCTCCCGGTAGAACTTTTCCAGGAAAGACAAAAACCGCTCCATGTCAAAGGGCCGTTCCACCCACTTGGTGATGCAGCTTTCCGGGATGCTGCCCAGGGCGACCTCATACTCTGTCCGGGTGCCGATCAGCACCAGATGCTTTTCCTGTTCCACGACGAGATCCTTCAGAAACACCAGAGAATCCGTATTTTTGTAGATCATCTCATCCATGTAATAGATCAGCACATCTGCCGATTCCTGATAATTCTCGAGCTCGTCCATGGAGATCCCGCACCGCGTGCATTGGAAATTATTCTCCAAGAGGCGCTCGGCCAGCCCGCCTACCAGGATATGCTCCATGGCGCTGATCAGAAGGATCTTGCGTTCCAGGAAACGCACTTCCTCTTTTTCTTCCACCACATGATGTCCTCGGATATCCGCCTTCAGCGCGGATCCCAGATCGCGGTATGTCTGTAAAAAGGATGCATTGTTCTTTTTGATCGTATCATAGTCACCGGTATTGCCGGCCTGCTCCAGGTTCGCCGCCTGCTCAGCCAGATCCTTGGCGCCGATGACCCCGGCAGAACTCTTCAGGGCATGCACCTTGATGGTATAATTCTTGACATCGCCCTTCCAGTAATAATCCTCGATCTCATCCGCTTTTTTCTGGGCGGATTCGGAAAAGATCCTGATGGCGGACAGATAAGCATCCGGAGAACCGTTGATCTGAATCCCCGACTCCACATCGAGCCCGTCCGTATCAATGAGCCATTCCGGCAAAGCCTGCCGGATCGCCTCCGGCACATCCCTCCGCTTCGGCACATCCACGCTGACGGATCCTCTCGCCGCCATCTTCGCTTCCGCCAGAGACAATGTGGCGCCGGAGATCACCTGCTGATCGGAGGGCTCTTTCTCTGCGAAAAACTTCGTGGGTTCGCGCTCCGCAACCTTCAGATGCGGAAAGTATTCCCCGATCAACTGATCCAGCACGCGCTTTTGGATGGGTTTTTTGAGATAATCCTGAAAGCCCGCCTTCAGGTAAGTCGCCTTTGCATCGGCGGCAGAATTTCCGGTCATGGCAATGCAAGGGCAGTTCTGATTGGGATTGCCCTCGTGCCTGCGAAGATTGCGCAAAAGATCCATGCCGTTCATCCCCGGCATGAGATGGTCAAAGAGCAGGAGCTCATAGGTGTTGTCCTGCAAAAGCTTCAGCGCCGTGGCGCCGTCCTTGGCCGTGTCAATCGTCAGCCCCGTTTTCTTCAGGAAGCTCGTGACAAGACTCAGATTCAGTTCTTCATCGTCAACGATCAATATTCTAGACATGGCACTATTATATCACATCTTTCAGGTTTTCCAAAATTCCCTTTGCGATCTCCGGTTTATTCATCGTATAAATGTGAATATGCGTCAGCCCGTTGGCGATCAGATCCACGATCTGTTCGGACGCATAGAGAATCCCCACGGACTTCATCGCCTCCGGATGATCCCCGAACATATCCACCATCGCTTTAAACCGCGGCGGCACGCTGCAGCCCGAAAGCTCAATGGAACGCTTCATCTGCTGTTTTGTCGTCACCGGCATGATCCCTGCGAGGATGGGCACCGTGATGCCCGCTTCGCGCATGCGGTAGAGATAATTGTAATAGATGGAGTTGTCAAAAAACATCTGCGTCGTCAGAAACTCACATCCGGCATCCACTTTTTTCTTCAGGTTGCGGATGTCCTCATTTTTGTCCCGCGCCTCCGGGTGCTTCTCCGGATAGCAGGCGCCGCCGATGCAGGCCTCCGGATAAACCTCCCTGATCATCCCGATCAGATCGGACGCATGGGCGAAATTATCCTCCCCCGGAAAGTCAGACCCTTCCGGAATATCGCCCCGGAGAGCCAGAATATTTTCAATCCCGGCATCCCTGATCCGCCGGATCTGCTCCTCCACTTCGCTTTTTGCGGAGCTGACGCAGGTCAGATGCGCCATGGACGCAACGCCGTTGTCCTGAATCCGTTTCGCAATGCGTACGGTATAGGCGCTTGTCCCGCCGCCTGCGCCGTAAGTACAGCTGATAAAGGACGGATGGAGCTGTACGATCTCATCCACAGCCTTTTCCACGGTCTCAAAATTCGCATCCGTCTTCGGCGGGAAGACCTCCATGGAAACCGTCACTTTCTTTTCCTGCAAAACCTCTGAAATCTTCATACATCCTCCTGTCCGATCAAATGATCCATCTCTTCCCAGATTTCCTCTCGCCCCTGTTTGGTCTCAGCCGAAAAAACAAACAGTTTTGTCCCGCTCTTGACGGAAAGGGTCTGCCTGATCAGCTTCAGCTGCTTTTCCTTTTGGGAACGCTTGATCTTATCCAGCTTGGTGCAGATGATGATCGGTTCATATCCCTGTCTCAGGATCCAATCATACATCATTTTATCATGTTCTCCGGGCGCATGCCGGATATCCACGAGCAAAAACACGGCGCGCAGCTGTTTGCTCTGCTGCAGATAGCTTTCCACCATCCGGCCCCATTTTTTCTTCTCCGCCTCCGGCACCTTTGCGTAACCGTACCCCGGCAGATCCACCAGATACAACGCATCGTTGATCCGGTAAAAATTGATCGTCTGCGTCTTGCCGGGCTGCGCCGAGGTGCGCGCCAGAGATTTCCGGTTCATCAACGCATTGATGAGCGATGATTTCCCTACATTGGATTTTCCCGCAAAAGCCACCTCCGGCAATGCATTCTCCGGAAGCACGCTTGTAATGCCGCAGACAGTTTCCAGCGACACCTGTTTGATTACCATCGTTTTTTCCTATCTGTCCTGTTTGCCGTTTGCGCGAACGAAGGATTCCCGCAGCACTTCATCCATGGTTTCCACGTACAGGATCTCGATGCCTTCCCGGATCTCCGCCTCGATTTCCTCGATGTCCTTGCGGTTCTTTTTCGGCACGAGCACCGTGTGTATCCCGGCGTTCTTTGCTGCCAGGATCTTCTCTTTCAGACCACCGATGGGAAGCACCCTGCCCCGCAGCGTGATCTCACCTGTCATGGCCAGATCCGCCCGCACCTTTTTCCCTGTGATGGCGGACAGCATCGCCGTCGCCATGGTAATGCCGGCGGAGGGTCCGTCCTTTGGCACAGCCCCCTCCGGAATATGGACGTGCAGGTCGTTTTCCCGGAAAAACTCTTTTGGAATCCGGTATTTCTTGCTGACGGAACGGATAAAGCTGATTCCGGCCTTCGCGGACTCCTTCATGACATCCCCTAACTGTCCGGTCAGCTCCAGATCGCCCTTTCCCGGCATGACGTTTACTTCAATCTCCAAGGTATCCCCGCCTACAGAGGTCCAGGCAAGGCCCCGGACGATCCCGATCTCATCCTCCTTGTTGCGGCGGTCAAAGGAATATTTTTCCTTTCCGAGATAGCTCTCCAGATTCTGCGCCGTGATCCTGACGGTCTCCTTCTTCCCTTCATAGACCGCCCGGGCCGTCTTGCGGCAGAGTTCCCCGATCCGGCGCTCCAGGGAACGGACCCCGGCCTCTCTTGTGTAATGCCGGATCAGCTTCTGCAGCGCCTTGTCGCTGATCTGAAATTGTCCTTCGGTCAGTCCGTTCTTTTCCGCCTGCTTGCGGATGAGATGCTCCTTTGCGATGTGCATCTTCTCGTTTTCCGTATAGGAAGAAACCTCAATGACTTCCATCCTGTCCAGGAGAGGTCTCGGGATCTCCTGGGCGTTATTGGCCGTAGCGATAAACAATACCTCGGACAGATCGATGGGCAGCTCCACATAGTGATCCCGGAATGCCGCGTTCTGTTCGGAATCCAGCACCTCCAGCAGGGCGGATGACGTGTCGCCCTTATAATCGCTGGATACTTTGTCGATCTCGTCAAGAAGGATCAGCGGGTTTTTCACGCCGGAATAACGGAGCGCGGATGCCAGCCTTCCCGGCATGGCGCCCACATAGGTGCGCCGGTGCCCACGGATCTCCGCCTCATCCCGCACGCCGCCGAGGCCGATCCGCACATACTTTTTATCAAGTGCCTTCGCCACGGAACGGGCTATGCTGGTCTTTCCGGTGCCGGGCGGTCCCACCAGACAGATGATGGGACTTTCCCCTTTTGAAGTGAGGTTGCGTACCGCGAGAAACTCCAGCATCCGCTCCTTCACCTTCTTCAATCCGTAATGGTCCTCGTTCAGGATCTGCTCCGCATGGGCCAGATCCCGATTGTCCACGGAAGCCTTATCCCAGGGAAGCGCAAGCAGTGTCTCGATATACGCCCTCGCCACGGCGCTTTCGGAGGAATTGCTGGAGATATTGAGAAAGCGGTCAATCTCTTTCGCAATCCTCGTTTTGATCTCCTCGGAAGCCTCCAGCGTCTCCAGATCCCTGCGGAACCCGTCGGCATCACTCTCAGTGTTGTCCTCCTTCAGTTCCTTTTTGATGACCTTCATCTGCTCCCGCAGCAGATATTCCTTCTGGTTCTGATCCACCTGCTCTTTGACCTTTTCCCGGAATTCCTTCTGAAAAGAAGCCACATTGATCTCTGACAGCAAAATCCCCATCAGCACCATATAGCGTTCTTCCACCGTCGCCGCTTCCAGGAAGCGCTGTTTCTCGGTATAGGCCACCGGCAGATTATTGACAAGCTGATCCATCAGCTTTGCCGGATCATCAATCTCGTCGATCTGCTTTAAAAACTCTTTTCCGCTGCGTCCCGCAGCGACCACATATTTCCCGTAGGTTTCCCGCAGGTTTCTGACCATGGCGGCGGCCGCTTCGGGCAGGACTTCCTTTCCTTCCTCCGTGCCGTACAAAAGCACCTCCGCGATCAGATGGTCCTCTTCCTCCTCCAGCCTGCAAAGCTCCGCGCGCTCTTTTGCCTCCACCATGACACGGACGACTCCGTCCTTCATCTTGAGCACCTGGCGGATTACGGCCACGACGCCGATCTTATAAAGCTGGTCAGCCTGCGGACGATCGATCTCGGTATCCCGCTGGGTGACGAGAAAAACCCGCTGATCCTCATTCATGGCCAGTTCCACCGCCCTTTTGGATCTGTCCCGGTTCACGTCAAAATGCGCGATCATCCCCGGCAGGATTGTCATCCCGCGCAATGCTATGGTTGGAAAATGTCCGGTTTCCTGATACATTTGGTTTTCCCTCATAAAGATTTAGCAGGTTGTGCCAACCTGCTAAACCGTCTCCTGCGCCTCGTCTTATGCGCTCTTCATTTCTTGGTCGGAAACTTTTGCGTAAACGATTTCCGCTTTCCCCTTGCCCTCGATCAGATCCTTTGTGATCCGGCAGGCCTCTATGGTTTCATCCGACGGAATCCTGTACATGAGGTCCATCATCGCCTCTTCCATGATGGATCGCAGGCCTCTCGCCCCGGTCTCCAGCCGCATGGTCTTCTCGGCGATCTCTCTGATGGCTTCCTCCGCAAAGGTCAGCTCCACGCCGTCCAGCTCAAAGAGCTTGGTATATTGTTTGATCAGAGAATTCTTCGGTTCCTTTAAGATCCGAATCATCGCCTCCACATCCAGATTATCCAGGGAAACAACGATCGGCACACGGCCGACAAACTCCGGGATCAGACCAAACTTCATCAGATCCTGCGGCACCGCTTTCTTAAACATTTCCCCCACATTCGTGTCCTGCTTTTCCTTGATCTCGGCGCCAAACCCGATGGAACTCTGATCGATCCGGCTCTCGATGATCTTGTCAAGCCCGTCAAAGGCACCGCCACAGATAAACAGGATATTCGTCGTGTCAATCTGGATCAGCTCCTGCTGGGGATGCTTTCTGCCGCCCTGGGGCGGCACCGATGCCACCGTTCCCTCCAGGATCTTTAAGAGTGCCTGCTGTACGCCCTCACCGGAAACATCCCGCGTGATGGAGACGTTCTCCGTCTTTTTGGTGATCTTGTCAATCTCGTCGATATAAATGATGCCACACTGGGCGCGATCCACATCGTAATCCGCCGCCTGGATCAGCTTCAGGAGGATGTTTTCCACGTCCTCGCCCACATATCCGGCCTCGGTCAAAGTCGTTGCGTCCGCAATGGCAAACGGTACATTCAGGACTCTTGCCAGGGTCTGCGCCAGCAGCGTCTTTCCGGAACCGGTGGGTCCGAGCATCAGGATGTTGCTCTTTTGCAGCTCCACATCCATGGACTCCTGATCCGCCGTGATCCGCTTGTAATGATTGTAGACGGCCACGGACAGCACCTTCTTGGCATCCTCCTGACCGATCACGTAATCATCCAAAAAGGCCTTCATCTCTTCCGGCTTGATCAGGTTGATCTCCAGCGCGTCTTTTTCTCCTGCCGGCTCTTCCTCGCCTTCCAGTTCCTCTTCAATAATCTCTGCGCAGATGTCTACGCATTCATCGCAGATGTAGGCGCCATTCGGTCCCGCAATCAGTTTTTTTACCTCATCCTGACTCTTTCCGCAAAAAGAGCACCGGATCTTTTCATCGATCGTATTTCGTCCTGCCATGGCACTTTCCTTTTATGAATCTTCCTTCTTCTCTTCCGATTTGTTCTTCTCGATGATGCTGTCGATGATCCCGTAGTCAAGGGCTTCTTTTGCGTCCATCCAGTGATCCCGCTCAGTGTCTTCCGCCACCTGTTCAAAGGGTTTTCCGGTATTTGCCGCCAGCATCTCGTTCAGTTTCTTTTTGGTCTTTAAAATGTTCTCCGCCGCGATCTGAATCTCGGTCGCCTGCCCTTTCGCGCCGCCGCTGGGCTGATGGATCATGACCTCTGCATTCGGAAGGGCATAACGTTTTCCTTTGGCGCCGCCCGCCAGCAGGAACGCGCCCATGCTTGCCGCCATGCCGACGCAGATCGTCGACACATCGCATTTGATATACTGCATCGTGTCATAAATGGCCATTCCGCTCTGCACTTCGCCGCCGGGAGAGTTGATGTAAAGGTGGATATCCTTTCCCGGATCCTCCGATTCCAGGAAAAGAAGCTGCGCAACCACAAGACTGCCTGTGGTGGCATTCACTTCCTCTCCGAGGAAAATAATGCGGTCCTTGAGAAGGCGTGAAAAAATATCGTAGGAACGCTCTCCTCTGCTGGTCTGTTCAATGACATAAGGAATTAAACTCATTTTGACTCCTCCTCGGCTTTCTCGTCAGCAGCCTTGTCCTCTTTCTTCTTGGACGTCTTCTTGACAGCGGTCTCTTTTGCGTTGTCCAGGATCACATCGATGGCTTTTTCGATGCCGATCTCGCGCTTTAAGGTTTCCGTCTGCGCCTCATCGTACATCTTCTTCAGCTCGTCAAATTCCATTTTGTAATTCTCTGCCATCTCCCGGATCTTGGCATCGACTTCCTCCTCAGAGATCTCGATCCCTTCATCCTTCACGATCTGCTCCAGCACGAGACTGCTCTTGATGCGGTTCTCCGCCTCTTCACGCAGTTGGTCGCGCATCATGTCCGTCGTCTGACCCGTGAACTGCATGTACTGCTGCATATTCAGTCCCTGCATCTGCATCCGGGAAGCAAACTCCCTCATCATGGAGTCGATCTGGGTCTCGATCATCGGCGCGGGGATATCCATCTCGGAGGTCTCGATGATCTTCTCAATGGCCTCGTCTTCCTTCTTGCGCTTTGCCTCATTCTCTTTATTTTTCGTCAGGTTCTTTTTGACTTCTTCCTTGTATTCCGCAAGGGTATCAAATTCGGAAACATCCTGGGCGAATTCATCGTTCAGCTCAGGAAGTTCTTTGTAACGTACCTCGTGGATCTTCACCTTGAAGACAACCGCCTTGCCTGCCAGGTCCTCCGCATGATAATCCTCCGGGAAGGTCACATTCACATCCGTCTCATCACCGGCTTTCTTGCCGATCAGCTGCTCTTCAAAGCCCGGAATGAAGCTTTCGGAGCCGATCTCCAGCGGATGGTTCTCTCCTTTTCCGCCTTCAAACGCCTTTCCGTCCAAAAAGCCCTCAAAATCAATCACCGCAGTGTCGCCGTTTTCGATCACCCGGTTCTCATCCGTAATGGAGCGGGCATTGCGGTTCCGTTCCTTCTCCACCGCCTCGTCCACTTCGGCATCGGTCACCGTCGTATCTGCCTTCGTCACCGTGACGCCCTTGTATTTCCCGAGTTTCACTTCCGGACGCTTCGCAGCTTCCGCCGTATAGATAAACGCCTTTCCTTTTTCGATCTGCACGATCTCGATGGACGGCCGGGAAACGATCTCTTCCCCGCACTCATCTAGCGCGTCCGCATAGGAACCTTCGATCAGAATATCCGATGCTTCCTCATAAAAGACCTCCGGGCCGTACATCTTTTCGATGATATTCTGCGGCACCTTTCCCTTCCGGAAGCCGTGAATGGCGATCTTTCCTTTCTGCTTGTTGTATGCCTTTTTGATCGCTTCCTCCACCTTGTCCGCCGGGACCTCGACGGTCAGCTTTACCATGTTCTTTTCCAGATTTTCTACCTGTACACTCATTCCTGTCCTGATACCTCTCTTCTTGTTCCTCTCTACATTTCTTTTCCGCAAAATGGGCATAAGAACCCCTTTACAGTCATTTTTGCATTATAGCACAGTTTGAACTGTTTGCAAAGGATTTTTCCGCGGACATCCGGCTGTTATGATAGCGGACATCTTCCGTCACATCCTCCCCGAACCAGGTCGGCGCCACGAAAGCACCGGCTTCCTGCAGTGTGGGAAATTCCACCTCCGCCATGATCAGGGGGTCTTCGCTTTCGATCCGCACCTCATCAAACAGATCCAGCTCGATGGTGTAAGACAAATAGGGAATCCGGTATCTTGTTTTGGCAATGATCCGTCCATCTGCCTTTTGGATCAGGTGCGCATACGCCTCTTCCGTCAACGGAAGGTTTGTTTCCTCCCGCGCCATCAGCCCCCGTCCCTTGTACGTCAGAAGGTATCGATCTCCCTGCCTTCGCACCCGCACCACCGGATCCGTGCACAGATACCCCTGCTCGATCCTCTCATGGGGATAGGATTCCAGATCCGCCGGAAGTTCCCGGATCAAAAACTTTCTTTCAATCTCCATCAGACGTTGTTCTCCTTCCATTACCTGTGTTATGATAAACGAAAATATGAACGAGGGAGGCCTTGCCAAATGAAAACCATCGGCATTTTGCTCGCAGACGGCTGCGAAGAAATCGAAGCATTGGCGGTTGTCGACGTGATGCGCCGCGCAAAACTGGAGATCCGGATGATCTCGATCACGGGAGATCTCATGATCCACGGTTCCAGAAAGATTCAGTTCCTTGCGGAACAGCTGTTTGAAGACACGGATTTTGATGCGCTGGACGGGATCGTGCTGCCCGGCGGAATGCCCGGCACCAATCATTTAAAAGAGCACGACGGCGTCAATCAGCTGATCAAAAAATACGCAGCGGAGCAAAAGCTTGTCGCTGCGATCTGTGCTGCACCTTCCGTACTGGGCGCTGCCGGTCTGCTGGAAGGGAAAGAAGCCACCTGCCATCCCGGCTTTGAATCTGCCCTGACCGGAGCCGAGGTCGCAACTGGCGTCACCGTCGTACAATCCGGCAATATCATCACAAGCCGCGGGATGGGCACCGCCATAGACTTCGCGCTTGCCATCGTCCGCTACTTATCAGACGAAGCGACTGTCTACGAAGTCAAAAAACACTTGGTCTATTAACATTTCCGGGAACGTTCCAACTCGTATTTCGCGCGGGTCGACACGGCATTTTTCAACTTTTGAAAACGCTCCTCCGTCGATCCGTCCGGAATCACGAGATCCATGGACGCCGCCAGATCATCGATCAGACGATCCGTCACCTCCAGATCCTGGTTTTTCAGGAGCTCGCTTTTTTCTTCCGCACTGTCTGCCTCCAAAAACCGCAACAGAACCGGGTTAATCTGTTCTTCCATAAATGTGCCTGTCCCTTTCTTTTACTCTTCCAGCACCACCTGCATCAGGACGGGGTTGTGATCCGAGCTGACAAACCCGAGATTCTGCGTCTCGACCCCGATCAGTTTTACATTTGAGGAAAGGATATATCCATCGATCATATAATATTGGAACGTATCCGGATCCGCGCCGGCGTACGGGCGATCCAGAGAGCGGCAGGTGGGCATTGACGGATCCATCACAAACTGCCAGTCGTCCGAAAAATCCCCTTCCTGAATCACGCCGGGCTGCCAATATCCTTCCCGAACCGGGTAGATATCGGGGTCGACGCCGGAAAACACCTGATTGAAATCTCCGCCTGCGATCACGTAATTTCCTTTTTCATATTCTGCCTGCAGCACTTCACGCAGTTTTTCCGTCTGCGCGGCCTTTCCTTCCCCGTCATCATACGCTTCCAGATGAAGGTTGATCAGCGTGAGCTCCCGGTCAGATCCTTCGACGGGAAGATGCGCCACCAGAAGACACCGCTTCAGGTTCCCGAGACGTTCGATCCCGGTAAAAGGACACGGCAGCGAGACCCGCTCCGCCTCCTCTATCTCGTAACGGCTCAGTGTCATGATCCCGGAATTGACCTTTCCGATGGGCGGAAGCGGATAAGGGATAAACCATACGCGGAAATTGTATGCGAATGCTGTTTCATAATCCGGAAACGCCCATTCCAGATAGTTCACTTCGTTCATGTGGGAACTGCGGTGGGAGTTCTCATCCACCTCCTGATAGAAGATGATATCCGGATTCATCTCCTCTGTGGCGGATACGATCTCATCCATATTCTCGTAAACACGATCCTGCGTCGCAGTCTTGACGCTTTTGCCGCCATCCATAAAAAAGTCGGCATTGTCTCCCAGCGCGCCATATCCGATGTTATATGTCATCAGGGTAATGGGTTCGTGGAGCGGAATCTGATCCTCCGGCACCTCATCCACCCCGAGCTGCTCCACCGGATTCGGCTTATACTCCGAAACATACAGGATCCCGATCAGGATGATAAAGGTCAACACAAGCCCGATCAGGACATTGACAGACCAAATCAGAAGCTTTTGCCAGATCCTGGATTTTTTCCTTTCTTTTTCTCTTTTGTCGTCTTCCATCGGCACTTCGGAAAAACCTCCGTCCTTATTGTTCTTTGGTTACCAGCTCCGCAGCCGAGAAAAATTCGGTCAGGTTTTTGTTCATCGCCATGACATCCGAATCCCCCTCTGCGGTTTGTTCGAAGTACGGATTCAGCCAGTCCGGAAATCCCATCTCCACGGTGCTTCCATCCGTGTTGATGCCGGAACGTTCTGTGGGTGAAACCGTTGCCGTCAGGTCTCCGAAGTGGGTCGTGATGCGATAGGTCGTCTGATTGGCGCCGGTCACCAGAAGATACAGATAGATGGTATCGCAGGAAAGCGTATTGGCATTATCTCCGCTGAGCTCATACAGATAGCTTAAAGAATCGTCCTCGTCATTTTCCGCAACGGATGCGGAAAGCTGCGCCCCGCTGGGAAGCGTGTAGGAGGTCTCATAAAGCGAGGAATACTCCATCCCCGCGGCATGGTCGTCTCCTGCTTTCTCCGGCAGCTTGATCGAACGGATGATATAATCGTAATCATCCTGAAACGCGTCATAATTCCCGTCAACGATGGTTTCTCTGATGACAAGGCAGCCTTTGCCGCCGATGGGAATCGCCAGACCGGTCTCATCGTAAGTCACCCCGTCCACGGTGTAAGTATACGTACCGGACTTTGCTTCCGCGACATCCTGGAAGCCTGTGGTTTTCCATTGATCCGCCGGGTATCCGACAATGGCTGCGCCGGTTTCCAGCGTCTGATCCACGAGATCATGATTCTTTGTGGGTTCTTCTGTCTCTGAATAGGTGAACGTAAAGGCGACATCCGTGCCGTCATCATCCGTCGCCACCGCCACAAGGCGTCCTTCCTCGTTTTCCTCCGCCTTCCAGTCCGATGGCACTTCAAAGGTCACCTCACCGAGTACCATCTTTGCTGTGCCGTTTTGATATGCATCCATTTGCGCGCGCTGCTCGGTTGCATCGGTGACGCCTTTCTTGTCACCGCATCCGAAGAACGAGGAGCAGGCCAGAACAACCGCCGTACACGCAAGGATCCCTCTTTTTTTCATCACAAAACTACCCTCTCCGTTAAAAAGTCTTTTTTATTATACTATAAAACAGAGTGTGGGTCAAAAATCCCTGTGCTCTGAAGTTTCCATAACAAACAATTTTCCCATCATCAGGTCGCACCCCATATCCAGGAGTCTGTCCCTCGTCTTTTCATCATCCACGCCCGGCACCACCACCGTCAGCGGAATGCTTTGCAGCATGCCGATCATGCCGCGCAGCACCGCTTCTCCCCCCGGCAGCTCCATCTCATCGATGAGGCTTTGATCCAATCTGACAGTATTGACGGACAACTCACTGATCCGGCGGATGTTCAGGGATCCGTTGCCGTATCCGTCCAAAGCAACCCGATATCCCTGAAGGGTCAGTTTTTTGATATTATCCAGCAGGCCGGCGCTTGCATCCTGATCCCCCAGCTCCGTAAAAGCAAAACAGATCTGCTCCGCATGGAGATTGTATTTGCTGCGCATGTTCCAGATATGATCTGTAAAGTTTTTCTGCATCGCCAGAGAAGAGGAAAGCCTGATGACGATATAAGACAGCCCCTGCGTTGACATGGCGCCGCTGCCCACATAGGAAAAGGTCTGCTCTATGATATGCTCCTCCAGCATCCCCAAAGCGCCCCTGTCTCTGGCAATCATTTCCACCGTTTCCTGATCGATCTGTCCGTATTCGGGATCATTGATCCGGTAAACCGCCCAGGCAGAGAGATGTTTCCCCTCTGCACAGGAGTATACGGGCGCATATCCCATTTCAAAACCGCCCTCATTGACCGAACGCCGGTATGCCCTGCACGGGATTATACGAGGTATCCTCCAGAATAAAAAAGAGCATGCCCGGTTCTTCATAATAAAACTCGCAGGGGATCTTTTCTTTTCTGGCATATTCGTTGATCTCCTGATCCACGATATGAATGTAATCCGAGTATACCCGCTCCCCCATCTTGGTAAGCCTGCGGGAAACAGAGGCCATGATGATGATAATAAAGATGGGAATCGAAGCGATCTCATAGGAAACAATGTGGTTGATCATATCGGGGCGTCCTCCGGTCTATCCCAAAATCAGCTTCTGCAGGCCCCAAAGCACCAAAAAGTGAAGGGGGTAAAAAACATAGAAAAAATATCTTCCCGTGTGCGTGACGCCCTTCTGTCCGTTGTATCTCGACAAGGGAATCAGCGCGAGCATAAATCCCGAAAGGTAGACAGCCTGGCCATACGACCAGGTGATGCCAAGGGACGGATTCACGCGTGAAGCAGTGACAACTGCCGCCACCGTCGCCGACAGGATCAAGGTGAAAACGCAAAACCATTTTGCCTTGTTTTTAAACTCCTTGTTGTAAGTGAACACAAAAGCATAAATGATCGACATCACAGGCCAGCCGGACATCAGCAGTGATACGGCAAACAGAAGCACCACGAGGATGATCCGCACCACTTTTTTGATGTTGCCAAGCTTCATGGCGCACAATGCCAGAAGCGCAAGCAATTCATCAAAAATGATGTTCTGCCGGTAACCGTACTCCCAGGAAAAAACAGATAGAAAGGAATGATAGAGATCGCTGCAAAGACCGCCATCCGAAGGATATAACGTTTGATGTTATGGGTGTGGGCAAAGCCCTCTGCGATAAAAAGCACATGATCGGCAGAGTCAGCCTGCCGAAGACATGAACCGCAAATCCGATCGGCGTTTGAAAATCCAAAAATACCCATGCCGCATGATCTGCCACCATGGCTATGATTGCAAGATATTGAAGCTGTGCCTTTGTAATCCCCGTCCGTTGATTCATGCTTCTAAATCATTGACTCTTGTATCAGAAATCCGGCCGTTTTCGCGATCCGTATTCAGAATGACACATCTGAACGCCTGTGTCAATTATCAGATCAACCGCATCCGAGTGATCCCTGACGATCCTCGGAAAGTCATTGACGATTTTGTGTATGGAGTGATAAGATGATGATGTTATGCGGTCAGAGGTGCGGCGTGAATGTGCGGAGATGGAGATGCGCAGATGCGCGGGCAAAAGTGCCATGCGATGAAATCGCATGTGCACTTTGCGCAGAAATCCGGATGGACACGCTAGCGTGTCCACTCGGATCTTTGCGCAAAGGTCACAATGTCACTTCGTGACATGTGACTTTTGACCGCGCAACAGCAACAACAGCCGCACGGCACCATCATATAAACACATTCAACTCTCTGCGGGCGTGGTGAAATTGGCAGACACGCAAGATTTAGGTTCTTGTGCCTTATGGTGTGCAGGTTCAAGTCCTGTCGCCCGCATATACCGCTTGAAAGATCCCCGTGATCCGATGAGTAAACAAATAACGGAGGACAATCCAAACATGACAACACAACCGGCGCAGACGAAACAGTACAAGCAGCGCGATCATCTCGAATACCCTTCGCTTACCATGTTTCAAATGGTCAAGCGCATCGCAGATCAATATCCTTACGAAGTCGCATATGAATTCTACGGTTTTCCCACCACCTACCGCGGTTTTATCCGCAGGATCGAACGGGCGGCCCGCGCTTTTCTGGCAGAGGGCATCCGGGCGGGAGACGCCGTGACGATCTGTCTTCCGAATATTCCGCAGGCGCTGGATTGTTTCTATGCATTAAACCGGATCGGCGCCGTTGCCAATATGGTGCACCCTTTATCCGCCCAAAGCGAGATTTCTTTTTACCTCAGCATTTCCGAGAGCCGCCTGATCGTTACCGCGGATCTTTTTTATGAAACCGTGGAGCAGGCAGTCAAAAATGTATCCCAGCCGGTCAAGATCATTGTGGCGCGGATGCAGGATGAATTGACGCCGGGTTACGCGGCTGCTTATTTCTTTAAAAAAGGAAAAGATTATCTGAAATATCCTGACCCGCAATACGGAAAGACCTATCGTTCCTTCCTGATGCGCGGCACATTCGATATCCAGCTCCCCGAGATCACCTTTGATCCGCAGCGCACGGCTGTCATCCTGTACAGCGGCGGCACCAGCGGCGTCCCGAAGGGCGTCTGCTTATCCGACCTGAACTTCAATGCCTGCGCCATGCAGGCGAGAGAAGCCATGGGGATGGAGTTTCGCAACGGCTACCGGATGCTGAGCTGCATGCCCATGTTCCACGGCTTCGGTCTCGGGATCAATATCCATACCGTGCTGGTACACGGCGCCAAGTGCATCCTGATGCCGACCTTCAACGCAAAAAGCTACGCCAAGATGCTGATCCGGAAAAAACCGAATTTTATCGCCGGCGTGCCGACCATCTTTGAAGCGCTGCTCCATATTCCTGCGCTGAAATCCGCGGACTTAAGCTGTCTGCGCGGCATGTTCTGCGGCGGCGATTCCCTTTCCGTAGAGCTCAAGAAAAAGATCGACGCCTTCCTGAAGGAGCACGGCGCCACCATTCAGGTGCGGGAAGGTTACGGCCTGACCGAATGCGTCACCGCCAGCTGTCTGACACCGCGGGATACTTACAAGGAGCACAGCATCGGAATCCCGTTCCCGGATACGATCTACCGCATCGTGGAGCCCGGCACGGAAAACCAAAAAGCGCCCGGCGAAGAGGGGGAGATCATCCTGACCGGTCCCTCCGTCATGCTCCACTACCTGAAGAATGAAGAAGAGACCTCGGAGGCGTTAAAAATCCTGTCAGACGGACGCAAATGGCTCTACACGGGCGACCTGGGCTATATGGATGAAGAAGGGTATGTCTATTTCCGGCAGCGGATCAAACGGCTCATCATCACAAACGGTTACAACGTCTATCCCGGCCAGTTGGAAAACGTCATCGACAGCTGCCCGGAGGTTGCCTACAGCTGCGTGATCGGTGTGCCTGATGAGCGCAGAATGCATCGTGTCCGCGCATATGTTGTCTTAAAGGACGGTGTCCAAGCGGACGATGACTGCCGCCAGCACATTATGGATGCGTTGAAGCTGGAAGTCGCCAAATATGCGCTCCCCCGCGAAATCGAGTTCCGCAGCGAGCTTCCCCGCACCCTCGTGGGAAAGGTCGCTTACCGTCTGCTGGAAGAGGAAGCAATCAAAGAAACGCAGGTACTGTAAAATGACTGATCACAACAATCCGAAAAAAAAGAGATGGTACGACCGCCGGGATGCAAGGCGCGTGAAAGCACCGGGACTGCAGTCCATTATGGGCTTTCTCCTTCCGAAACGCACCGACTGTGAAGTTTATCTCCATGACGATCTGGATGTCACGGAGCTTGCCGCATATCTGGAAAAGAAAAATGAGTCCCACCCGGAATACAAAACCACGATCTTTCACTGCGCCGTTGTCGGCATGGCAAAGATGCTGATGGAACGGCCGCTGATGAACCGGTTTATTCAGGGCTGGCGGATCTACGAGCGGGATGAGATCTCCATCAGTTTTGTGGTAAAACGCAGGTTTGCCGACGGTGCGGAGGAATCCCTCATGGTGCTCCACCCGCAGGAAAGCGACAACCTGGACTCCATCAGCAAAAAGATCATCGGCGACGTCAACGAGACGCGGAAAAGCGAGCACGCCACCGGAGGCATAGACCAGACCCTGGACGATTTCATGAAGCTGCCGTTTCCGATCCTCGCGCTGGCCATCCGAGTCATCCGTATTCTCGATTTCTGGGGGATCAACCCGAAGTTCCTCACAGACGGCGACCCGAATTACACGACCATCCTCTGCAGCAATCTCGGCAGCATCAAAGCCCCCGCGGTGTATCATCATCTGAACAACTACGGGACCAACAGCATTATGGTAACGATCGGGACTTTGCGTGATGAAGAGGTTCGTCAGAGCGACGGCACCTATCAGACCAGAAAAATGCTCGATATCGGCGCGACGCTGGATGAACGCATCGCCGACGGCTTCTATTTCGTCAGAAGCCTGAACCTGTTGAAATATGTATTTGCTCATCCGGAAATCCTGGACGACGAACTCGGAAAATCCAGCGGCTATACGTACGGGTAACATACGCCAAAAGTCACATCAAAGATGCGCATGCGATTTCATCGCATGCGCACTTTTGGCGTCTTTTACAACTTCACTCCGTTACCGCCCATCTCTTTGACCAGATAGCATCTCTGCACGGCACGGTAGTAATTCGTCTTCGTCGTGTCCTCCGTGCGGATCTCCACGAGACCGACAGACACGGTGACCGGTGTTTTCAGATCCACTTCCTCGGCAAACCGTTTCATGATATGCAGCGCCTCTTCCGGCTGCATGGACAGCATCGCCATGAACTCATCACCGCCCCAGCGCATCAATTCCCCTTTATCCCCGATCAGGTCTTTCGCAATACGTACAATGTCACGGATTACGTTGTCCCCGTTTACCAGATCGTTGGCCGCCTTGAAATGGTCCAGGTCAAAGACCGCCATGGTGCGATAGCCCGTATCGTTTAACTGCGACAATTCTCCGTAGGTATAATGAAAATAATTCCGGTTATGCAGTCCGGTCATGGGATCCGTCATAACCATCTTTTTGGTTTTGTGTTGAAACAGCTTCATTCTTCCGGTCCTTCCCCGTTATAATAGGTCACATAGCTTTCCTGATGCTTCTTGCTGAGATAAGTGCAGCGATCCGCTCTCCGGTACAGTTCCTCGAAAGAGAACCGGTCCGACGGACGGTAAAAGGCAACGCCGACACTGACCGTCACCGGCCTTCCCATGAGATCCGGAATATCGATCTTGCGGATCTTTTCCATGAACCGCTCCAGGATGATCTCGCCGGCCTCCCTGTGATAAACGAGGGGCGCAAATGCGGCAAATTCATCACCGCCGAGACGCATGACCACATCATTGTCCCGGAAAGACCGCCTCAGGCAGGATGCAATCTCAATCAGCACTTTATCTCCCGCTTCATGTCCATACTCGTCGTTAATGGACTTAAACTTATCCGCATCCAGAAGAATGAACATACCGCCTTCCCCTTTCAGCAGATACTTCCGGATCTTGGCCTCTCCGCTGCCGCGGTTGTTGATGCCGGTCATCAGATCCGTTTCGGACAGGTACTGCAGGCGTTCGCGCTTCTGCTTCTCGGAATGGATGTCTTCCACCATCCAGAGGACTTTTTTCAGTTTGCCGGAAAGCCCGCGCTCCACCACGACAAAGCGTCCGCGGCACCATCTTCCTTTATTGTTCTTAAACTCCACGGTGATGGTATCCGTATCCTTCATCCGCTCGTCAAGGGTGTCAAAATCAGCGAACTCCAACATCTCATTTCTGGAGTCGGGATCCGTCAGATAGTTCAGCATGATGCGCATGGTATCCTTCGCCCGTTCGTTTCTGCCCTGCAGCATCCGGCTGACATCTTCCGTATTGCTGCGGATCTCGGCATAAGTATCCGTAGGAAGGTCCACAATATGCAGACAGGTGTAAATCCCTGCCACTGACTGCAGCTGGGTATTCAGATCCTGGGTCCGGATCTGGCGCTTGCTCATTTCAAAGAACAGGAAGAAGGCAAGCAGCAGCACAACGATCATCACCACCAGCGAAAGCGCTTCGATCTCACGCAAAGAAGTGAAAACCGTATCCTCGTCCATGATGGAGACCGCATGCCACTGGTCGTTGATGCTTTCCGCATACACGAGGTAATCCTTGCCCTCAAAGGTGATTTCATAGGACCTGCTGTCCTCGATGGGCGCTATGGCGGTCAGATCATTGATCATCGCGGCAACAGTCTGCCCGTCTGCCTCATCTCCGCCATTTCCGTTATGATTGCCGGCAAAAGAGACGATCCGGCCATCACTGTCCAGCACCAGGGAATAGTTATCGCCCGGGTAGCCTTCCACGCTTGACCGGGTGATCTCGCGAAGACGTTCGATGGTAAGATCCATGGAGACCACGCTCTCCCCGTCGGAAAGCAGTTTCCCCACGGACATCATGATCGTGCCGGACTCCGCATCCACATAAGGCGCCACCAGAACCGTCCTGCCGCCGCCCTTTTTGATCGTCTTGTACCAAAGACGCCCTGTCGGAGTATAATCTTCCCCCGGCAGCCAGCCGGTCCCATCCATATATTTTCCGCGGAGAACACCGTAGATGGCATTGTACTCCTCGCTGATCGCCGCCTTGTAGCGCTCGGTCTCCGATACCAGATAAAGTTCCAGCATGGTATTGCTGGCACCGCCCTGCATCATATCGTCCACTGTATAAGCCACCAGATCCATGGCGTCAAGACTGGTCTGAAAATACTCCGCATACTCCTCTGCCGCTTGGATCGCCCTGGTCTCACCCATCCGCAGGATATCATCCCGTGTCACGTTATAGAGCGCAAAAAAATTCTGAAGCAGCAGCACCACTGTGCAGGTGACAGCCACCAAAAACGCGATAAGGAGCTTCGGACTGATTCGTTTGAGATAATGCGTGTTAAGCTTCATGGATGTCCTCGTGAAGAATCCGCAGGTAATTCCGGTAAACCTCCTGCACCACATCCTTCCACTGAATGTACAGATCCCGTCTGGCGTTTTCGCCGACCTTTTTGCGTTTCTTAGGGTCATGCATCACAGAAAGGACCTTTTCCGCAAACAATTCTGCATCATTATACGACAAAAAACCGTTCACGTCATCTGTGATGGTATCCGAGGTCACAGAACCCTCCACAAAAACCCCGGGCGTCCCCTGACTGGCAGCCTCCACCTGCACCAGAGAGGAGGCATCATAAAGGGACGGAAACAGAAACAGATCCGCCCGCGCATAGGCCGCCGCCAGAAGGTCGCGATCCGTCACTCTGCCGGCAAAAATGGTCAGATCTTCCACCCCGTTTTCCCTGATCAGCGCCCGGAGTTTTTTCTCATCCTGTCCGGTACCGAGAAACAGCATCTTAAACGGAAAATCCGCGCGTTCCTTCAGATACGACAGGCTGTGCGCGATCAAAAAGACGTTTTTTAACATATTGAGCCGCCCGACAAAAAGAAACACCTTGTCCCGCCGACGGATGGAAAAACGTTCGTTGACCATGCGGCATGCCTGATCACGGTCTTCCACAGGCAGCATTTCCGTCGCGTTGCGCATCACCCGTGACACGCCGCGGTAGCCGTATTCCTGATGCAATAATTTTTCCATGGCGTCATTGACAGTCCAGGTCTCATCGCAGGCCGCAAAGGTTTTCATCAGCTGCATGGTCATGTTCTGGGCCACGGTTTCATTTTTGACCGCGCGCATAAAGTCCCGCCGGAACTGGGAATGCAGCGTGGCAATGACCGGGATTTTGTGTTTTTTGGCATACCGGATTCCCAGCTTTCCGATGGAAAACGGAGAATGGATATGCACCAGATCCAGATCACTTTCGTTGACCCGGCGCAAAAACACCGGATCCAGATCCGGAGTCGGCAAATTATAATCAAGAAGGGGAACGGGCAGGGAACTGCAGCGGATCACGGGATAGGGAAACACACTGTCATCGTATGGTTTCCCGGGATAAGACGGAACAAAGACAACCACTTCCGCATAGGAGCGAAGCTCTCTGGCATAATGATCCACCACCTCGCAGACGCCGTCGATGACCGGAAAAAACGCATCCTGAAAGAGACCGATCCTAAGCCGTTTCGCCATCCGTCTCCTCCTTCCTCCTTCGTTTCTGCTCCAGGGAATCCACGATGGTGAGGCAGATGCCGTAAATAATATAGGCATAGAATACAAAGAAGCGCCAGGTCAGCATTGCCCAGAAAACATAACCGCTGGTCAACACGGAAAAGACCGCATAAAAGACACCCTCTGCCGCGCCGGCGTTTCCGGGGGTCGGAATAAACGTGATGGCGGCATAGATGGTGACCATCGTCACAAAGCTGTTCAGGAATCCGATCTCGCCTCCGAAGGCAAGGATCACAAAATACGGCACCGAACACAGTGCGATCTGATACACCAGCGCCAGAATCATCGCGCCGATGCAGGTGGGTGCATGTTTTAAAAACTCCCGGAGAGAGAGGCTGTAACCCTCCACATTTTCGATGAATTTGGCGGCAGTTTTTTCCCTGTCTTTCACAAGACGAAGCCCCGCCAGAAGCGCAACGATTCCTCTGGTCAGTTTCTCCGAAAACGTCGGGAAAAACGTAAACAGAAGGATGAGGAACGGGAACACGGAATAGCACACAATGCCCACATAAGACGCAATCCGCACCGCATCGCTTTCGACATATTTCGCGCCGAAACATGCGGAAACCAAGGCCAGAATGATAAAGGAAAACTGCATGGAAAGGAATCCCGCTATGGGGATGGCCGCACTCTGCGCATTGGGAATGCCGTGCTTTTTCATGTAGTAGATCTGGAACGGCTGTCCGCCGATCCCGGAAGGCGTGATGTTGTCATAATAACGTCCGAGCAGTACCGTCCGTCTGCAGAGTTTCCAGCGGACATAGCCTAATGTCCGCTTCATGACAAGCGCGTACTTCGCCGTTTCCGCAGCGATGGCTGCGATCATGCAGAGCGCTGCGGGAACCAGGTAGACCACGTCCACATGCACATTCCGAAACTTCGCCGCGCCCTGTCCGCCGCGATATTCCTTGATAAAGGTCCATCCGATCACGATCACGTTCACCACGATGAAAATGGTGGTCCATAGGATCTTTGACTTTTTATTCTCCTTTTTGGGTGTTTCTTCCAACGTTCTTCTCCGATATTTCTATTTCTTTTACAAGCATGGCGCGCAGGATCCCCGGTCCCTCATACTCCCGTTTCCCTGCGCCGACACCCACGCGAAGGATCTCGTAGGCATCCGGCAGCGTTTTTGCCGTGGTCATGGCCGCAACGGTGGCTGCGCCGGTGGGGGTCACAAATTCCCCCTCAAGAGGCATCCTGTGGAGTACGATCCCGTGCGCGCTGATGATCTCCGCCACCGCCGGAACCGGGATCGGCAGGATCCCGTGCTGACAGCGCACCGTGCCTTCTCCCTCGTACAGAACCGGTGTGATCACATCCGTGATGCCGAGATCATCGAGACAGATCCCGATGGAGGCAATATCGATCACGGAATCCACCGCGCCGACTTCATGGAAGTGCACTTCATCAGGCGTCGTGCCGTGTACCTTCGCTTCTGCCTCCGCCAGCACCGTAAAAATATCCAGCGCCCGTTTCTTCGCGCCGTCCGTCAGTGAACTGCGGGAAAAGATCTCGCGGATCTCTTTCATGCCGCGATGCGCATGCGCATGATCATGTCCCCCGTGGGAATGGTCATGGTGATGCGTCTCATCATGATCATGGCCATGTTCCCGGTGCTCCGCTGTATTGTGCCCGTAAAGATAAGCCATATCATGGTCATGATTGTCCGTATCCAGCCGGACATGAAAATCTTTGGCGCGTATTTCGTGTTTTTTGACCTCTGTGATCTCAATATGATACCCGGAAAGCGGCATGGAATCAAGCGCCTTGCGAAGTTTCTTTTCATCCGCGCCGAGGTCAAGCAATGCGGCCACCGTCATATCCCCGCTGATGCCGGAATAGCATTCCAGATAAAGTGTGTTTCCCATCCTGTGCTCCTTTCCCGGAACTGTCTGTCCGTGTGCGTCTAGTCCTTTTTCCCGTCCGTTGCAAGGCGATTGATCTGGGATGCAAGATATCCCGCGCCGTAACCGTTGTCAATATTGACCACAGAGATGCCGTTGGCGCAGGAGTTCAGCATGGCGAGCAGCGGCGTCAATCCGTGAAAAGAGGTCCCGTATCCCACAGAGGTCGGCACCGCGATCACCGGCACGCTGACCTGTCCCCCCAGCACGCTTGCCAGAGCGCCTTCCATGCCGGCAACTGCCACGACGCAATTCGCCTTCCGGATCTCATCGATCCGGGAAAACAGACGATGCAGTCCGCTGACACCGATATCATAATGGCGATCCACCCTGTTCCCGAAAAATTCTGCCGTTTGCGCCGCCTCTTCCGCAACGCCGATATCCGAGGTCCCTGCGCAGCAGACAGCGATGCGCCCGGAGAGCGTTCTTGTCTGTTCCTTTTCGATCTTCAGAATGCGGGACACAGGATCATAACAGGTCTGCGGAAACGCCTCCTTGACGGCGAGATACTGTTCCTCACTGGCCCGGGTGCCCAGCACCTCTCCCTCCGCCTCATATAAGCATTTATAAATACCGACCAGATGGGCCGTCGCTTTTCCTTCACAAAAAACCACCTCTGCACAGCCTGTCCGCTTCTTTCTCTCCAGATCCAGATTGGCGTATTCCGGTGTCTGACTCTTCTGCATACCCTGTCCCTCCTGCCGCAATAGCCGAACAGAAAAAAACCGCTCCTTTGCTGATACGAAGGACCGGCGTTTTTCACCATGAGCCGCAGCTTGGTGCCGTTTGGTGCTTCTACTTTCTCATATATTTCGTCAACTGATTCTTTCCGTTATTCTTGGAATCATACAATGCATCATCCGCGCCGACAAATGCATCCTCAAAATCCGTCACCCAGTATACCGTATTGATGCCGCCGCTGAAGGTCGTGCGTTCATTCATGAACTCATAGCGCGCCCGTCCGAAATCTTCACGCAGTGCGTTCAGCGTATCCTCCGCTTCTTTTGGATTGCCGCTGCTGAATGCGAAGACGAATTCCTCGCCGCCGTAACGTCCCGCGATCACCTTGTCATTGACGTAATTATTCATCAGCTTGCCCAGCTCTCTCAGCACCACGTCCCCGTTGTCATGTCCGTAGGTGTCATTGACATGCTTGAAATTGTCAATGTCGATGATGGCGATGCTGATGGGGTGGTCCTTCCGCGCCCAACGCAGCATCTCATCCGCCGCCGCCTGAAAGAACGGTCTGGTAAGCACGCCGGTCAGATTATCATACTCCAAACGATGCTTATACTCTTTTTGCTGATCAAAATACTCCGTCGTCAGGCGAAGCATCTCGCTGTTGTTGTCCTGGATCACTACGGAAATGAAGAACAGCACCGTATCCATCACGATCACAACGATCAGATTCTGCATGTAGAAGGAAAGATCCTCCGGACGCTCGGAAATAATAAAGGCAGCGGAGAAGCAGGTCACGATGTAGCAGAGCACAAGCAGAATCCGCTGCATCTTGGCGTCACGGTAACAGCTGGCATACATCATAATCACTGCAGGTGCGCACCATAGCGGCGCGAAATACGCGTGAAACAGCGAGATGACGCTTGCCAGAGCAAAAAAAGCGAAGGTGCAGATATAATTTTTCTTTTCCTCGGTATATTTCCCGGATTTATCCTTATCCACCTTTGTCGCAATCACGCAGGCGATGATATTCAGCAGAATCGGAGTCAATACATGAACGAAGATATAATAATAGACATCTCCGCGCAGAGTCCGGGTAATGAGATATACAAAGAAGAACAGCCAATCCGTAATGATGGAAAAAACGACAAAGACGAGCATCGCTTTGCACATTTTTCTCCGATTGATCGGGTCCAGTGATTGCAGTTCCATAATAACTCCCAAAAAATTTCAGTCTACATAGATTATGATATTCTTTTTAGGGTTGTAAAGCAAGGACTTCTTTACAAATAAAAATCCCTACCTTTTCTTCTTTTGTGATATAATAAAAAGGAATTCTGGATGAGAGGACGAAAAAACATGCTGAAAGACGGTAAACTCTGGGTCGGGAACAACGAAAACGGTCAGCAGATCTGCCTGCTCCCGTCTCTTGCCAACCGACACGGCCTGATCGCAGGCGCCACAGGCACAGGAAAGACAGTCACCCTCAAAGTGCTGGCAGAATCCTTCAGTGATCTCGGCGTTCCCGTGTTTCTGGCTGACGTCAAAGGGGATCTTGCAGGCATGGTGGAGCCCGGTGTCGACAGCGGGGACATGCAGCAGCGGATCGCGCGGTTCGGGCTTTCGGAAGCGGGGTTTACCTATCAGTCCTATCCGTCTACCTTTTACGATCTGTACGGCCAGAAAGGGATTCCTCTCAGAACCACGATCTCCGAGATGGGACCGCTCTTACTCGGCCGGATCCTCGGTCTGACCGATATTCAGGGAGATCTCCTGACCGTTGCATTCAAAGTGGCTGATGATCAAAACCTGCTTCTTGTGGATACCAAGGATCTGAAGGCCATCTTAAACCACATGGCGGACAACAATCAGGAATTTGCTCCGACTTACGGCAACATCAACAAGGCCTCCGTGGCTGCCATTATCCGCAGCATCGTCGCTCTGGAAGCGGTGGGCGGAGACACCTTTTTCGGAGAGCCTGCGCTCAATATCCATGACTGGTTCACCGTTGACACAAACGGCAAGGGCATGATCAGCATTCTGGACAGCCAGAGCCTCGTGCAGAACGGCACGCTGTATTCCCTGTTCCTGCTCTGGATGATGTCCGAGCTTTTTGAGACACTTCCCGAAGTAGGGGATCCGGAAAAGCCGAAAATGGTCTTCTTCTTTGACGAAGCACATCTTCTTTTCAAAAACTGCCAGAAAACCCTTCTGGAAAAAATCGAACAGGTCGTGAAGCTGATCCGTTCCAAAGGCGTGGGGATCTATTTTATCACCCAGAATCCCCGGGATATTCCGGACGGGATCCTCTCCCAGCTGGGCAACAAGGTGGAGCATGCGCTGCATGCCTATACTCCGGCGGATCAAAAGGCCGTCCGCGCTGCGGCGCAGGCCTTCCGCATCAACCCGGCTTTTGACACGGAGGAGGCGATTCTCTCCCTGGGCACCGGTGAAGCCGTCGTTTCCTTCCTCATGGAGGACGGCGCGCCCGGCATCGCGGAAAAGGTATCCATCCTGCCGCCCCGCAGCAAAATGGGCGGGATTGATGACGGCTCCAGAGACCGCGCCATCAAAGGAAGCCTTCTGTACAGCAAGTACAGCACGCCCCATGACCCGGATTCGGCCTACGAATTTCTGACGAGGATGGGGATGGAAGCGGAAGCAGCCGCCGCAAAAGCCGCTGAGCAGTCCGCCCTTGAAAAAGAACAGGCCAAGGCAGAGGCCGCGGCCGCAAAAGAGAAAGAAAAACAGGAAAAAGCCGATGCCGCACGAAAAAAGCGGGTCGCAAAATCCGTCGGCACCACCGTAACCGGCACCATCGGACGGGAAGTCGGCAAATCCGTCGGCAGCAGCTTCGGCAAGTTCGGAAAGACGCTGGGCGGCAATGTGGGTGCATCGTTGGGCCGGGGGCTTTTAAATACCTTATTCAAACTGTAATTCTGCGTCACGCAGGCGAATTATCATTTCACACAAGGAGACATCATGGATCAGGATCGCGTACTTATTGATGCATTTATGAAGATCATGGAGAAGGTCGAACAGAACGAAAAGAAAGAGGTCAGTGCAGCCAAACAGACCTTCTCTGAAATTCTGCACAATTCGCTTTATGACGTTTCCACGGAGCTGCATTTTGCTTCCATTTCAGGAAAAGCAGTCGCCTACCCGACAGCCTTTCCCATCAACCCTTCCAAGGAGCTGTTCTTTACCTCCTTTGATGAGGGTTCCTCCTCCCGGGCGCATGACTATATGCGGCATGCCTCCCTGGGAGAAAACGGCTACTGCGAGATCCGCATCAGCCCCGGCGAAAAAGCCTCCTGGGAGGATGCCGAAACGCAAAAACGGCTGCTTGGACTCAGCCGTTTTCTGGAAATCATTCTGGAGCGACGCATCA
Organism: Lachnospiraceae bacterium; assembly: GCA_017431515.1. Taxonomy (GTDB): domain Bacteria; phylum Bacillota; class Clostridia; order Lachnospirales; family Lachnospiraceae; genus RUG12461. Next base: position 199,157 of record JAFRKV010000038.1, on the reverse strand, counting down.
TGCTGATGAACGTCGCGCGTCTGCCTCTGATCGATATGTCTTCCGGACTTTTGAATTCTCACGGCATGCGTACCGTGGGAGAAACGCTCATGAAGGAAGGAGACCCGGAACAATATACCGGCATCTTCTTGAACCTGAAGGATACGAAGCATTTCATCCACAAATACAACGACCGTCTGATAGAGATCTATCTGGTCGGCGTCAGCCACAAGTTGTTCAGTTTCCTGGATACGGATTCCGAACTCGGATCCCACTATGGCGGCGACAATTTCTACGTTCTCCTTCTGAAAGAACGTCTGCAGGAATTTCAGGATTATCTGAATGATGCCGTCATCGAAGTGCGTGACATGGATCAGACCTTTCAGATTCCGTTTTTCGCGCGTCTCGGGATCTATGAGGGGCAAAAGGGCGATAGCATCACCAACTTTATGACCGGCGCCTCCATAGCCTTCCAGACTGCGCGCCGCAGCGGACAGGATCTGGTCTATTTCAACCCCGACATGATGAAGCCGGGACCTTAATTTCCTTGCAGCAGCTGTTGTTTGTGTCAGCAGATCCGCGGGAGACCCTCGCCCTGCAGGACAGACAGCTTTCGCAGGCCGCCGATGGCGGTTTTTAAAAACAGTTCCCCAATGTCCGGCGCGATCTGCAGTTCCTCTTCTTCTTCAAAGCGCAGGATCTTCCCGATCCTGCAGGCATTTTCCCCGTAATGCGCTTTTTTCATGATGGAAAGTGCTTTCTCTGCGGATTCCTCCGGCAGAATGCAGATCATTTTCCCTTCATTGCCCATATAGAGCGGATCCAGTCCCGTCAACGCGCAGAAATCCTTCACCTGCGGATTCACCGGAAGCAGTTCTTCCGAAAGCAGCATGGCTTTGCCGCTCTGCACTGCCATCTCTTTGCATACCGTCGCAATCCCGCCTCTTGTAATATCCCGCATGGCATGGACGGGGATTCCCTCATTGATCAGCGAACGCACGATGTCATTCAGCGGGGCACAGTCGCTTGCGATCTCGTTCTCGATACTCATGCGGCTGCTCAGAATCGCGGCATGATGATCCCCGAGATTTCCGGATACAAGGACGACGTCGCCCTTTTCGATCCGCGCCGGGCTGATCTCCATGCCGGCCGGGACAAAGCCCACCCCAGTGGTGTTGATGTAAAGACCGCCGTTGCCGTCCACCACCTTCGTATCCCCTGCCACGATCAGGATTCCTGCTTCCTCTGCGGTTTTTGCCATGGAATGGACGATCTTTTTCAGATCGGAAATGGGCAGCCCCTCTTCCAGGATGAAGCCGACGGTCATATACTCCGGCACAGCCCCCCGCATCAGAAGATCATTCACGGTGCCTGCCACAGCAAGCCTGCCGATATCGCCGTCCTGAAAAAACAGAGGCTTCACCACGAAACTGTCCGTGGTCAGCGCCAGCTCTGCGCCTCCTGCCACCACAGCGGCATCATTCATCTGCGCCAGGTATCCGTTCCAGAATTCCTTGACAAAGACCTCCCGGATCAGGTCTGACGTGGCCTGTCCGCCGCTTCCGTGGATCATTTCGATTTTTTCCATGGTATTCCTCCTTTTCTCCGGCGCAAAAACTGCATCCTTTCACGCCCTGACTTATGCGTAGCGTATTGCCGTGTGGCAGCTGCCCTCCTCCGAGACCATGCAGGCACCCTGCGGGGTCAGGGGGGTACAGATCTTGCCGAACAGTGGACAGTCTGTGGGAGCAAGCTTTCCGGTCAGCACCTGTCCGCAGCGACAGGCAGGATTATGCTGATGATCCTCTGTCAGGTCGCTGCTTCCTGCATCGAAGGCCGCGTACGCCGGGCGGAGACACATGCCGCTACCCGGAATGATGCCAAGCCCGCGCCACGCCGCATCTGTCGGCTGAAAGTAGCGTTCGATCATCGCCTTTGCTTTCGGGTTTCCCTCTGCCGTCACGACTGTCGGGTAAAAATTCTTCACGGTTCCCTTCCCCTGCATGCGCAGGAGCCCGTACAGCGCGGCAAGCAGCTCTTCTCCCTCAAATCCGGCCACCGCAAACGGGATCCCGTACTTTTCCGCCAGAGGGACGAACGCTTCGCTGCCCGTCACCGCACAGACATGCCCCGGCGCCAGAAATCCCTGCAGATCGGCGCCGCTGTCCAACAGATAAGAAACCGCTGCCGGCATGGTCTTTAAGGCCGTCAACAGCCTGACGTTTTTGACCTCTTCCCGGAGCAGTTCCTCCATCAACAGTGCATAAACCGGCATGGTTGTTTCAAATCCTATGGCGGCAAAGACAAACTGTTTCTCCGGTTCTGTCTTCGCCATGGCGACCACATCCGCAGGGGCATACACCATCTCCACCCGGGCACCCGCGCCCTTTGCCGCGGAAAGGGTTTCCGCGCTTCCGGGAACCCGTATGAGATCTCCGAAGGTGACCAGACAGGTATCTTCCCGCTTCGCCAAGGCGATGGCGCGATCCACGTATGCAGTGGGGGTCACGCAGACAGGACAGCCCGGTCCGCTGATCAGCCGGATCTTCGGGGAAAGCAGCGTCTTAATCCCGCTCTTTGCGATCGCAGCGGTATGACTGCCGCAGATCTCCATGATGCGCAGTTCCGGTCCGTCATACTGTGACAGAAACCGTTTCATTTCCGCCAGATCCGTCATGCGTCCGCTCCCACCTCTTCCATCAGGGATTCCAGCTCTGCCGCCTCGCGTTCAGAGACTTTTTGCAGGATGCACCCCGCATGCACCAGGACACGGTCACCGACGGCCACCTCCACGAGGCCGGAACGGGCCTCCACGTGGTTTCCGTTGAAGTCGACGGTTGCGGTATGCGGTTGTACCTTGATCACAGTACCGGGATATGCGACACACATGGTGATTTTCTCCTTTTTCTCTTCGCTATGAACGGGAGCTGCTACGTCGTAACTGCCCATAACTGCCCCAGGGCGAGGCCTCCGTCACCGCAGGGGACTTTCTCGTTGAGGAGGACTTCGTAGCGCCGCTCACGCAGCGGCACCACGATCTCCCGCAAAAGGATGCGGTTAACGAAGCAGCCGCCGGAAAGGGCGATCTGCGTGATTTCTTTTTGTTTCGCGATATGGTCCGCCGTATTGACCGCAAACTGGGCGACCGCCAGATGAAAGCCCAGCGCCAGCGCCGCGGGGTCGATCCCTTCCCCCGCAGCCTCGTAGATCGCACGGATCAACGCCGGTCCATCTCCGAGGAGCATCCCTTCCGCCGGGATGCGCGGCAGCGTCAAGGGATAAGCTTCATTCGCCCGGTCAGCAAGAAGCTCCAGTTCCACAGCAGACTGCCCTTCATAAGTACTCTCTTCGCAGCCCGTCAGGATCGCGGAGGCCGCATCGAAAAGCCTCCCCATGGAGCAGTTCTCCACGGTGTGGATTCCTTTTTCCAGAACCGCATCCGTCACGGGATCCCCGTAAGAAACTCCGGCAGCTCTGAGATAGGCCGTCAATGCCAGCTTCGGACACTTTGCCGCGGCATCACCCCCCGGAAAGACCACGGGGCGGAGAGACGCCGCCTTTTCAAAGAACTCTCTGGTACAGAGCAGAAACTCGCTTCCCCAGACACGACCATCCGTACCGTAGCCGGTGCCGTCAAAAGCCAGCCCCAGTACCGGTCCCTTGCAGCCGTGCTCTGCCATAACAGACAGGATATGTGCATAATGATGCTGGATCCGCCGGTTTACTCCCTCCGCGGAAAGATAACCCGGGTGCAGATCTCCCACTGTCTCATCGGATTGAAAATGAAACAGTTCCTTCATCCGATCGATCTCCCGCTCACGGGCCTGCACGCAGGAAAACTCCATCAGATCGCCGAAATGAGGACTGAGATAAGCCGCTCTTCCTTTCCCAAAGGCAAACACGGCCTTCAAATCAGATCCTGCAGCAAACTTTTCGTTTATTAATTCTTCTTTTAATATGATCGGTTCCGGCACGATTCCCCGGGCGCGGCGGATGATCTGCGTCACAGGACCGCCCTCGGAAAACGGGATCACCTGATAAATGGAGTCGTCCAAAGGAGACAAAACCCTGCGGTTATGGGTCAGGATATAATCCGGACACCCCTCCTTCATAAGGCTTTTCATCTCCACCGTATGGGTGATGATCGGTTCATTTCCCCGATTGCCGCTGGTCATGACAAGGGGCCCCAGTTCCCTCGTCAGGAGCATCTGAAGGGGATTACAGGGAAGCATTGCGCCGATCCTGCTGCTGCCCTTCAGAATCCCGTCCGGCAGCGGACGGTGCCAGTCCAGAAGCACGATGGGACGCGCCTGGGAGCATAGCAGCCGTTCCTCCTCCACAGAAACAGTACAGTATTCCATCACCGCTTCCAGGGAGGGAAAACAAACCGCAAAAGGCTTCGCCTCCCGGTGTTTGAATGCACGGAGCCGCTCTGCGGGCCCGTCCTCCGGCAGAAATACGAAGTGAAATCCCCCGATATCCTTTACGGCCACGATCCCGCCGTTTCGAATCTGGTGAACCGCTTCTTCCAGGGCTGCTTCTCCCACATCTTTTTTGGCATTTCCGAGAAATATGCCGTCCCAATAGGCACTCGCGACACCCGCTAATTCAGGACCGCAATCCGGGCAGCAGATGGTTTGCGCATGCCGTCTTCTGTCTCCGGGGCGGGTATATTCCTTCGCACAGGTTTCACACATCGGAAAAGCATCCATTGTCACATGGGCTCTGTCATAGGGCACCTGCTTTAAGATGCTGTAGCGCGGGCCGCACAAGGCGCAGCTGATAAAAGGATGATGAAAACGGCGATTTCCCGGCGCAAACAGTTCCTTCTCGCATTCCGCGCAGGTGGCCAGATCCGGCGGCAAAAAACGCATCGGCTCCTCCGCCGCAGTGCTTTCCTCGATGACAAAGCCGGATTGATCCAGTCCGTCAGACAGTCCCATCTCTTCCTTTTCCACCCGGTCAACTCGCGCTCCCGTGGGTGCAGAGATACAGAGGCGACGGAGAAATTCCTCCATCGCCTTTGGTTCTCCGGAGGCTGTGATCTCCACGATGCCTCCGGCATTTTTCACTTTTCCGTTGATTCCGAGTTCCTCCGCCAGCTCTGCCGCAAACGGCCGGTAACCGACCCCTTGCACCATGCCGTACACCCGGACATGCCATGCCATTTCCATCAGAAAGCAACCAACCTACATCGAAATACACTTCTTGGGACAGTTCTGCGCGCAGAGACCGCACTGAATGCAATCGTCTTTGGCCAATTCCCATTTCTTTTCCGCGCGATCCACCGTCAGTGCGGATTGGGGGCACTTCTTGGCGCACAGCGTACAGAATACGCACTGGGAAAGATCCGCCTGCGGATATCCATCCCCCGAGGGTGCCGCCTGCTGTGCTGCATCACCGCCATCCGGTGCTGCCTGCGCAGCCGGCTTGGGCGCCGGCGCCGGCACATCCCTGTGCTGCACTTCCTCATACTTCTCCGGTCCCGGTTCCTGATAGCCCGGCACGATGGAGAGGCACTTCTTCGGACATTTCAAGGTGCAGTATCCGCACTGGATACAATCAAAGCGGTTGATCCTCCAGTTGCCCTCATTCTTTTCCACCACGATGGCGCCTGTGGGGCAATTTCGCATACAAAGTCCGCACAGGATGCACTGATCGAAATCATTTTCAATATGACCACGGCTGCGTTCCGGATACTGGGCAGGCTCCGCGGGATAGTTTTTGGTCACCGGCTTCGAAAACAGATTCTTTAAAATCGTGCCGGAAAAATTCATGATATTTGACATCTTCTTTTTACCTCCGATGACACCAGACTCATCTGCGACTTACGTCTTGCTTCGCCAAGTGTCTATCTCTCCGTACAGCTGATGCAGGGATCGATCGTCAGGATCAGAATCGGTACATCCGCATAATCCGCGCCCTTCAGTGTCTGCAGCATGCCGGGAATGTTGGCAAAGGTAGGCGTGCGCACGCGCATCCGATCCAAAAACTTGGTGCCGTTTCCCTTGCTGAAATAGACTGCTTCTCCGCGGGGCTGCTCCACGCGCATAAAGAACTCCCCTTCCGGGTTCCCTTTCACTTCTACCGCAAGATCTCCTGCCGGAATCTTGGCTGCGGCCTGACGGATCAGATCAATCGCCTGGAAGATCTCGTTGATACGAACCTCGCAACGCGCCCAGGAATCGCCATCCTCCGATGTCACAGGTTCAAAATCAAGCTCCGGATATGCCGCGTAGCCGCGTTTACGCATATCAAGCACCACACCCGACGCGCGTGCAAATGGACCCACCGCGCCGAGGTCATGCGCCTGCTCCTTTGTAAGCACCCCCACGCCCCGCAGTCTCGTCTCCACGGTATAATCGTTGAGGAATGTCTTTTTGATCTTCGTCAGTTCCTTCTCGATCCACTCGATGGTATCCAGGATCTGACGGATCTGTCCCTCGTCCATGTCTTTCAGGACACCGCCGACCTTATTAACAGAAAAGATCACCCGGCCGCCTGTGGTCATTTCAAACATATCCAGGATCTTTTCCCGCATCCGCCAGCACTGATAGAAAAGGCTCTCAAAGCCGAAGGCGTCTGCCAGAAGGCCGAGCCACAGAAGGTGGCTGTGAATCCGGCTCATTTCGCACCAGATCGTCCGCAGAAACCGTCCTCTGGCCGGTACCTCCACATTCATGATATGCTCAATGCTTTCACAATAGCCCATGCCGTGCATAAACGAGCAGATCCCGCAGGTGCGCTCGATGACATAGACCATTTCCTGATAATCCTTTTTTTCCACCAGACTCTCCAGCCCGCGATGGACAAAGCCGATGGACGGCACTGCCTCAAGAATCTTTTCATCCTCCATCACGAGATCCAGATGGATCGGTTCCGGAAGCACCGGATGCTGGGGTCCGAAAGGTATGATACTCTGTTTACCCATTACGCATTCTCCTCCGCTTTCTTAAAAAACGGCGTCTCCTGACGGATCCGGTAGAGTTTGTTCTGATAATCCGGCTTCGTCATCTGAATCTTGACACCAAACAACTCCCGCATCTCGTTCTCATAGAGGAATGCATAGGGGAAAAACTCCGTAATGCTGCTGACCTCTGTCTCCGGATCGATCACCGTCCGCAGCGTCGTCAGCTGATAAGTTCCTTCCTCTGCAAAGGAATAGGAGAGTTCGTATTTACCGTTTACATATGCCGCGCACGCCTGGGAAAGCCGAAGTCCCTTGTTCTTCATGATCATGCTTTCATCCAGAATGCGGTCGACATCCACTTCTTTTAAAATATTCTCGGGACAGATTACTTCCGCCATTTAGCTTTCCCCCTCCCTTGAGCCGTTCACGATACCCTTGTCATGCTCATCCGAGCGCTGCTGGAAGAGCGCAACCGCTTTCACAATGCCGTCAATAATGGACTGCGGCCGCGCCGCGCATCCCGGCACATAAATATCCACCGGAACCGTCGTATCCGCGCCGCCAAGGATGTTGTACGCCTCCTTGAACACGCCGCCCGTGCAGGCGCAGGTGCCCACCGCCACCACGACCTTCGGACGGGGCATCTGCTCGTAGATCTGCTTAACGACTTCCTGACACTGCGCGTTGATCCCGCCGGTCAGGAGCAGAATATCCGCCTGCATCGGATCTCCGGTATTCACAATGCCGAATCGTTCCGCATCATAAACCGGTGTCAGGCAGGCCAGTACTTCGATATCACATCCGTTGCAGCTCGCGCCGTCATAGTGGAGCACCCACGGAGATTTTTTTACTTTTGCCATTCTTTACCACCTCACATCCTCAGAAAACCAGCATCAGGATCAGCATATTGACGCCTGCCGCAAGCAGGGTCACGACCCATGTCACCTTGAGGAGCACATCCCATTTCACACGCGCACACGTGTTATCAATCAGAATCTCCAAAAACCAGACCGCCAGCGCGACCACAACCGCTGCGATGTAGCTCAACGGGTTTGCGTTCACGACGAAAAGCGCCACCACAGCCAGCAGGAAAACCTTCTCATACCATTCCGTAATGGTGTAGATCGCGAAATTCTTCGCACCGAGCTCTGTCGTGATTCCCTTGACGACTTCCTGATGCGCATGATGCGCTGTCGCCAGATCAAAGGGGCTTTTCCGCATCTTGATCGTCAGAATAAAGACAAAGGCCACAAAGAACCCGGGCAGATACAGAATCGCACTTACCGGCGTCTGAATCAGTTCGGATACCACAAAGGTGTGATCCGGGGGCGCCAGATAAAATCCCAGGCAGGCAAGCAACACAGCCGGCTCGTACGCCATCATCTGCAGAAGCTCTCTGTTGGTGCCCAGGGTGGACAGCGGCGAATGGGTGACCGATCCGGCAAACACCAGAAATGTCGCGCCCGTAGAAAGCAGGAAAAAGCACATCAGGATATCGCTTCCCGCGAAAAAGAGCACTCCCACAAAAAGCTGCACCGCCATATAGGTCAGCATCAAAAAGGTCTGGGCTTTATTGACAACAATCGTCTGCTTGTGTATCAGCTTATGTACATCATAAAACGGCTGTAACACCGGGGGACCGATCCTCCCCTGCATCCTTGCGGATATCTTCCGATCCAGTCCGTCCAGAAAGCCACCGAGGAAAGGTGCCAGGACGAGAAAACATACAATGGCAATCACACTGCTCATCTCAACGCACCTCCTATAATCATCGACAGCATCACGATGATCACCGCGGCGGCCAGAAGGCTGCTGGGCTCCATCAGTTTCCGCTGTCCGACATAATTCTTAAAATACCAGTTGGAAAGCTGCAACTCCTTCGGCTCTCCGAGAGAATCCGTAAAGTCGCGGTTGTTGCCGCGGTTCGCACCGCTCATATAAGAAATCTTCTGATTGGCGGGAATATTCTTGGTGGTGGAGTACGCAATCAACGGCACCGCAAAGATCACCATGATCACCACGATCAGGACATAAAGCAGCGTGCTCGGAAGCGCCGCGGTGGCATAGCCGAAGGTCTCCAGAAGAAGCGGCTCCACGTATGTGGTGGAAAGCACCGGGAACAGCACACAGAGTGCAATCATCAGGATCGCGTGAATGATCAACGAAATCTGCTCATTCTTCTTTGTAATATCCCGAATCTTAGGCTCTGTCGTAGAACTTAAAAGACGATTTAACCATTTTGTCCAATAGAACATCGTGGTGGCGGAACCGAAACAGATCAACAGCGCCAGGATGATGTTGTGCTCGTTGACGGAAGCGCGGAGCGCCGCCCATTTGCTGACCAGCATGCCGAAAGGCGCCAGATACATGCCTGCGATTCCGATGAACATGATCCGCCCCAGCATGGGCAGCCGGTAAATCAAACCGTTCAGATCCTCAATGTCTCTGGTGTGGGTGGAATTTTCAATGGCACCCATATCCTGGAACAACATGGATTTACTGATGGCATGGAAGATCATCAGGAAGATGCCGGCCCAGACCGTCTCCGCCTGACCCACGCCGGCGCAGGCCACCATCAGGCCGAGGTTACTGACCGTAGAGAGCGCAAGCACCTTTTTCCCGTCGCTTTGCGCCATGGCCATCAGGGAGGCCATGAAGAAGGTGAAGCCGCCGATGAATGTGACCATGGAACCCGTCAGGGTGTCCGCCATGGCAGGCGATAGTCGGAAGAGAATATAGATCCCGGCCTTGACCATCGTCGCCGAATGCAGCAGCGCGGAAGAAGGCGTCGGCGCCACCATGGCGCCCATGAGCCATTTCGAAAACGGAAGCTGCGCGGACTTTGTCAAGGCCGCAAAGGCAATCAGCGCAATGGGGATCACCGTCGCAGCATTCCCCATGACTCCTTTTTCCACCAGATTAATCAAAGACACATCCTTCTGCGTCAACGCAAAATAGAGGATGCCGCCCGCCAGCGCCGTGCCGCCGAGAAGGTTCATCCACAATGCGCGGAAGGAATTCTCGATCGCTTCGTCTGTCTTGGTATAACCGATCAAAAGGAAGGAACAGATCGAGGTGATCTCCCAGAACAGATCAATCCAAAGCAGGCTTGCCGACAGGACAAAACCGAACATCGCGCCGAGGAATGCAAACAGCAGCATAAAGAAATAATACCGCCGGTCCTGAAACTCCAGGTGATGATGATGATAGCCGTGCATATAGCCGACGGCATACACGATAATGAGACCTCCGATGAGGCCGATGATGATGCACATCAGAACCGCCAGATGATCCACCCTCACATGATTGACCGGCGCCAGCTCCGGCCCGAAAAACTCCAGCCACTCCAAAAGCAGCGTCGGTATAATCATCAAGAGGCTGATCCAATACCGCTTATACTTGAAGCAGAGGAAGGTCACGGCGCACATCAGCGCCAGCTCTGCCACACTAATCACAATATCTGCTTCTTCCGTCTGCTTATACAGCAGGATTGTCTTGCCTCCGCCAAGCCCCCACTGCACTGCCAGAACGCCGACAGCGACCATAATGATCACAGCGCTGACATAAGCGATGGCATTACGGATCTTGTTTACCCGGATGCAAAACATCAGAACGGATACCACAAACGGAAAACAGATCAGAAATGGTACAACGAACATTCCGGAATCTCCCTTCTAAAATATTATATCAAAATTTAATTACTCACTTCGTCGTGGAATTCCACCATCTACGTTCTTGTCTTTGTCAAAAAACTCGTCAATTGCCGCCACCAGTTCGAATGGCTTCATGGTTTTCAGAAGATACTTCGCCGGTTTCAACGACAATACCTTCATGATGCTCTTCCGGTCGCTTTTGTTGGTCAGAAACATCACCGGGATATCACTGGTGGTCTCATCGCTTTTCAGCATCTCCAGCACTTGCGGTCCCGACGTCACCGGCATTTCATAATCCAGCAGGATCAGATCCACGTCATTTTTGGCCAGAAACGTGATCGCCGCCATCCCGGAGTTTACCATAAACACCTTGTATTTCCCGGAAAGCCAGGATTTGATCGCGCGGAGCATCGTTCCGTCATCATCCACCACGAGGATCCGCTTTTTGTCCGAACGGTGCTCTCCCGCCTCCATTACGCTTTGAAGCTTCTCTCCCAGCTCCTTGATATTCACTGGGCGCTTGCATACAAGGGATAATCGTTCTTCCGGGATCAGGGAGTAGAACGAATCCAGCTCCTCATACTTCCCGATCACGCAGAGATCGATCTCATCCTCATCGATCCTGTCATTGAGATATACGCAGAGATCACGGTCGACTGCTGCGCCGTCCAGATACATCAGATAAATCTCCGGCCTTTTTTCCAACCGGTCAATCGCAGTCACATCCGGCAGGACATGCAACACGTCGAAGCCTTCCTTTGCCAGATCCGACTCAATCGCATTGACCATAAAACTTTTAAAATCGCCGATCAAAAGTACTTGTCTGTCCATCCGATCCCCCTGTCTCAGAGTATTTCCAGCAGATGGTCGCGATCCACCTCTGCCATCAACGTTTTTATTCTATCATATTTTTCCCGATATTCATCCGGTATTTGATAATTTTTTAACTGTTCCATGATCTGATCCGCATTATCATAGTCATAAACCAGCAAAAGTTCCTTCAGATCGTCAAGCGCCGACAGGAATCCCTCGCTGTCCAGGAACGGCTTGGAGGCATCGTCCTCCTCGTCGTCTTCGGATATGGCTGCCAGATTATCAATATAGCTGCGATACAGGGAAAGCAGCGGAGAGGTCTTTTCACTGATCTCTGCCTCATTCTTATCATTTCCGCATGCTTCCAGATGCGCCGCCTGTGCGGAAAGATCCAAGGCGCCGATCAGTCTCGCCGAACTCTTTAATGCATGGACTTCAATCGTATAATTCTCATAATCGCGCTCTTCAAAGAGTTTTTCAATCTTATCCGCTTTCTCCCGGATTACCGCGCGAAATTCTTTGACGATGCCGCGCAGCGTCTCCGCATCGCCGCAGTTTTTCAACGCTTCGGAAAGATTCACGCCCTGAAGCTTCTGAAGGTCCGACATATCCTCTTCTTCAGCATCCGCATCTCCTCCACGGACCGCCGTGTCTTCCTGCTCCTCGAAATCATCTCCCATAGGGAATTCCACCAGCTCCGGCGGGAGATATGTAATCATCATTTCTTCCAGCCGGGCCCCATCCACAGGTTTGCTGAGGTAATCCCAGAAGCCATGCTCCAGGTACATTTCCTTCGCCCCCGAAACCACATTCGCTGTCAGCGCAATGGCCGGCGTATCATAATTCGGGTTATCCGGCATCTCCCGAAGATGCTCCAGAACCTCGACGCCATCCATCCCCGGCATCCGGTGATCGATAAAGAGCATATGATAATGATGGGTCTTCATCAGATAAAGCGCTTCACTGCCGCTGTCTGCGGTATCGATCTTGACCCGGGTGTTTTTCAGAAGTCCTTTCATGACCATGTGGTTCGTCGTGGTATCATCCACCACCAGCACCTTGGCATTCGGCGCGTGGAAACTCTCATGGTATTTCTTCTGCGGCTTCAGTTCGGAGGACATGATATCGACATCGCCGATCTCTTTCCACTCCAGAACCTCCTGCACCAGTTCAAAGGAGAAATTCGAGCCGCGCCCGTAGGTACTCTTCACATCCAGAGAAGATCCCATCTGGAAAAGAAGGCTGCGCACAATGCTCATGCCAAGCCCCGTTCCCTCAACGGTGAGATTACGTTTCTCATCGATCCGTTCAAAGGGTGCGAACAGTTTTTCCAGATCCTCGCTCTTGATCCCGATTCCGGTATCCTTGACGGACACCTTGAGGAGGATATGCTTGTTATCCAGTTTCTCGTAATCCAACGCCAGCGTGACATAGCCTTTTTCCGTATATTTCACGGCGTTTGTCAGGATATTCGTGATGATCTGGCGGATCCGAAGTTCATCCCCATAAAGATGCTGCGGCAGGCGCGGGCTGACCTTCGCCTCCAGATTAAGCCCCTTTCCTCTGGCGCGGAACCCGATCATATTCACAAGCTCTTCCACCATATCCCGCACATCGTATTCTGTGGGAATGATCTCCATTTTTCCGGATTCGATTTTGGAGAAATCCAGAATATCATTAATCAGCGCAAGCAGAGTCCGTCCTGCGCTCTGGATGTCGCGGGCATAGGAAAGGGTGTTTTCTTCCCTGGTTTCCCGGATGATCACCTCGTCCATTCCCAATACTGCATTGATCGGCGTGCGGATCTCGTGGGACATATTGGAAAGAAACGCCGTCTTCGCGTCGCTTGCCTGCTTTGCCACTTCAAGCTCCGCTTCGATCTGCTGGTCTTCCTTGATCTTTGTGATGTATCGGTTCATATTGCCGAGCATGATGAGAAGGGAATGATAAATATCCCAGATCTCGTCTCTGACCTTCGGCTCGATCTCCGGCATTTCCTGCAGGAGCTTCTCCTTGCCCTCGTCAGATGCGCCGGCATAGGAACTCATAAAGGAAGCGATCTTTCGCATCGGATTCACGGCAACCGTATTCACTGCGTAATAGGTCAACACGATGACGGGAATCACGATCACCGACAGCGTCATGCCAAGTTCCATACAAAAGGCGTAGTAGGAATCCGTACGCGAAACGCTTGCGCCGGGAACGATCTCTCCGGTCTGCGCAAAAGATTCATCATAGAAAGCAAGCTGCGATGCGCCTCCGATAAATCCGTCCTTCGTGAATTCCGCCGCCTCTTCGAATTGTTCATTCTTCCCGATAGATTCTCTCTCTCCCGGTTCCTCCTGAGATTTTGGTACCACAGCGCCGAAAAGAAGCGCTGCCAGCAAGATCGCCGTAAACATGATGATCACAAGGTCGATCACCAGACCGATCAGAATCCGCTTTCCGAGGATCGAAGGCTTTTCGCCGCCCTCTTCCTTATATTTCGCATAACGTCCGGTATAAAAGAAACCGACATAAAAGAAATCCTTCACCCGTTCCGGCGCCAGACGGTAAAAAAGATACAGTCCGAAATAAGCGATGAAGCATTGGGGCAGCATCATGACAAAGAGCATCACAAGCCCCAGCAGCGTCACCTGGGAAAACCCGATCTCTGTCAGCGTACAAGTCAAAAGATACCATCCGTCTCCCAGAACCAGCGCAGAGATCACCGTGGCAAGCAGGGTCTTCCAGATGCTTTTCAGCCAGTGATGTCTGGCAAAATAGTACGCCAGGTCTGTAACCAGCAGAAACAGAAAAACCATGTAACTGCGTGTGATATCCGTGGTCACTGCATATAGAAAGATCAGGACAATAAAGATCATGGAATGCACATATCCGAACAGTCCTGCCAGGATCATCGCAAACATATGGGCAAAGGAGAAACCGATGAGCCCGACATACATCAGGCTCGGCGTCCCGTTGTACTTGATGTCCAGAATCGCATACCACGCGCAGAACACGATGACAACCGCGTCCATCAGATAATGAAGTCGTTTTTTACGAAGGCTGAATTCGTCCAGATAATGATCCATGTAATAATCCTCCACGCACTGCTTCTATTGTACCAAGTTTTCACGGAAAAAACCACAAAAATAATGTTGACTTTCTGTCTGACGTCATTGTATAATACCAAAGCGTTCTCTCAGGTTTTCGAACGCATGCCTGTGGCGATGTAGCTCAGCTGGCTAGAGCACACGGTTCATACCCGTGGTGTCGAGAGTTCAAGTCTCCCCATCGCTACTTTTTAAGAATCCGCAAATTCTTGTCTGACAAGGATTTGCGGGTTTTTCTATGTCGTCCTTCACACTTTCTTCACAAAAAAAACGAATTTCCTCCACAAAACCAACCAATTTCCTTCACAGTTTTTTTCTAGGATAAATGCAGAAAAAGGCAGTCATCAAAGATACGCAGACCGTTGCGTATCGCAACAGGAAAACCGGAAAGGAGTTGACAATGAGGAAATACACCGTAAAAAGATTTTTTCAGAGAATGGGTGTGGTCGCGTCAGGCGCGGCCGTGTTCGGGCTCGTGGCAGGAGGCACGTTTACCGGCGTGACAAAGCTTACCGGCGCATTTGACCGGAAAGATGTGAGCATCATCAGCGAACCCCCCGTCGCAGCCATTGAGGACAAAAACGAAAAAGAAGGCAACCGCCTGCTGACCACCACCACTGTGGACGGCAGCGCAGCGGAAGGCGCAGTCGCAGCGGTTGCAAAAGAAGTGATGCCTTCCATCGTGGCGATCACGGCAGTCTCGGAAGCCGAGTATCTGAATATGTTCGGGCAGCATACGGGACAAACTTATGAAAGCGAGGCAGCAGGATCCGGGATCATCGTCGCGCAGGATCAGGACTATCTGTATATCGCAACCAACAATCACGTCGTAAGCGGATCCAAGGCGCTGACCATTCAGTTTTTGGATAATTCCACCGCCCCGGGCGAGATCCAGGGCACCGACAGCAAAAACGACCTGGCCGTCGTAAAGGTGGCGCTTTCCGATCTGGACGCGGGAACGTCGGACAACATCCGCGTAGCGACGCTGGGTGACTCGGATCAGATTCAGGTGGGTGAGACCGCCATCGCCATCGGAAATGCCCTTGGCTACGGCCAGTCCGTCACAACCGGGATCATTTCCGCCACAGAGCGGGAAGTGACGGCGCAGGACGCAGGAACAGGCCAGGTCGTCACCTCAACGCTGCTGCAAACGGATGCAGCCATCAATCCCGGCAATTCCGGGGGCGCGCTGCTGAATGCAAAAGGAGCCGTCATCGGGATCAATTCCTCCAAATATTCGGATACGGCAGTGGAGGGGATGGGGTTTGCCATTCCCGTGAATACGGCAAAAGAGATCATCGAAGCGATCATCGACGGAAATCTGGAAGAGCTGCAGTTAAAAGCCGGGTATCTCGGTGTCAGCGGACTGGATATCGGAACTGAGGATGCCGAAAAATACAACATGCCGCAGGGCGTCTACATCGCCAAGGTGGAAAGCGGCTCCGCCGCAGAGCAGGCCGGGCTTCGCGTGGGGCAGATCATTACCAAGATCGACGGAAAAGAGATCTCGACCGCATCCCAGCTGGCTCAGACGGTACAGAGCCATAAGGGCGGAGACACCCTCACCATCACAGTTGCAACGGCAGATAACGGCTCCTATCCGGAAGCGGATGTGACCGTTACGCTGCAAAGCCAGGCAGACAGACCGCAAAGCGAAGCGCCCACGGCAGAAGAAGAACAGATGCAGGATCCGGCGCAGAATGGAGAACAATCCGGCGGGCAGGGCGAATCCGGGCAGCAGATGCCTCCGCAGAACGGCGGACAGGAAGAACCTGACATGCAGATGCCACAGCAGGGAAATGATCAGCCCGGCGGCTACTCTGAGGAAGATATCATGCAGTTCTTCCAACAGTTTATGAGATAATAAATTATGATTTAACAAGTGTCAAGAGGTCAGAAACCCCCATATCACCGCCGCGACTCCGTCTTCCGTATTGGAAAGGGTGACGAAGTCCGCGGCGGCTTTTGTTGCTTCCTCACTGTTGCCCATGGCGACACCGGTTCCGGCGGCGCGGATCATATCCAGATCATTCCCGCTGTCTCCGATGGCCATGGTATCGACAAGGGTGAAGCCGAGATGCTCTGCCAGTTTTTCCAGGGCCGCCGCCTTGCTCACATCATGTCTGGTCAGTTCCAGATTGGAAAAGCCCCCGGACACAATCCGAAAATACGGGTCGGCGGAGAAACGTTCCCAGACTTCGCGCCGCGCCCCCTGCTGCTCATCCTTCGGGAAATTCATCGTAATCTTCTGAACCGGATGACTTGATTCCTCCACGCACTTACTGATATCCTCCACCACATTGCGGCTGTTTCTGATATAGTTGCGCAGGGAAAGCGGCATCGGAAGCTCATCGATATATGCGCGGCACCTCCGGTCGGAAAACCCGTCCCCGTCGATAAACACATCAAAATGCACTCTTCTTTCCAAAAGGAATGGCAGAATCTCCGCAATCTTTTCCCGTTCCATGCATTGAGAAAAAAGGCAGGCGCGTCTGCCCTCTCCGTCGTACTTGTATACTCCCGCGCCGTTCGTTGTGATGGCATAACGGATCTGCGCCTCTTCCATGTAAGAGAGCGGCAGGCCGATAAAGGGACGTCCCGTGGAGATCGCGATCTCCACGCCTGCCTCCTGGGCCGCGCTGATCGCCTCCCTGTTTTTTTCGGAAACGGTACTGGCCTCGTTAAAGAGCGTACCGTCCAGATCCATGGCAAGCAATTTCGGTTTTTTCACTCTGGTATCCTCACGCCTTTTTATGATATGATAGTTCTGTGCTTGTCGCACTTTTTCATTTATATCACGAACACTTAGGAGCGCGCAACCATCATGACAAGAGATTTCTTTCAATCCCTGACGAAATCACACCCCCTGCTGCTGGACGGTGCCACCGGGACAAATCTGCAAAAGGCTGGCATGCCTGTGGGCGTCTGCCCGGAGCAATGGATCCTAGACCACCCGGAAAAGGCTCTGGATCTGCAAAAATCCTTTGTCGCAGCGGGAACAAAGATCCTTTATGCGCCGACCTTTACCGGAAACCGGATCAAACTTGCAGAGTACGGCCTTGCGGACCGATTAAAAGAGATCAACACGGAGTTGATCAGGCTCTGCCGGCAGGCCGCCGGCGACACTGCCTATGTGGCCGGAGACATGACCATGACCGGACGGCAGCTTTTTCCCCTCGGCGATCTGCCGTTTGAAGAGCTGATGGAGGTTTACCGGGAGCAGGCAGAAGCGCTGCTCGCCGCCGGCTGCGATCTCTTTGTGGTGGAGACCATGATGAGCCTGCAGGAGACAAGAGCCGCCGTCATCGCAATCCGGGAACTCTCCGAAGAAATCCCGATCATGACCAGCCTGACCTTCGACGAAAACGGCAAAACCCTGTTCGGATCCGATCCCGTGACATCTGTTGTGGTATTGCAGTCCCTCGGCGCGGATGCCGTCGGCATGAACTGCTCCACCGGTCCGGAGGACATGCTGCCCCTGATCGGCCGAATGAAGGAATACGCCACCGTCCCGCTTCTCGCGAAGCCGAATGCCGGGCTGCCGGAGCTGGACGACAACGGAAACACGATCTACCGCATGACACCGGAAACCTTTGCTTCCTACGGGTCAAAGCTCATCGATGCCGGCGCTTCCATTCTCGGCGGCTGCTGCGGCACGGAGCCTTCCCATATCAAGGCCCTCGCAGATGCCGTGAAAGATCTCCCGACGCCCTCCCCCCGTCAAATCAGGAGACGGGTCGTCACCTCCGAACGTCGTTTTTACGAGATCACCCTTGACGGGACTTTCGGAGTCGTCGGAGAACGGATCAACCCCACCGGCAAGAAAAAACTGCAGGAGCAGCTGCGGGCGGGATCCCTTTCCATGGTCAAACAGATGGCAAAGGAACAGGATGCCCTTGGCGCCGCGATCCTCGATGTCAACATGGGGGTCAACGGCATTGATGAACGGCAGATGATGCTCGACGCGATTGATGAGGTCGCTTATACCGTCGACACGCCGCTTTGTATCGACTCCAGTTCGCCGGAAGTGATCGAAAGCGCGCTGCGCCTCTATCCGGGTCGCGCACTGTTGAACTCTGTCTCCCTGGAATCGGAAAAGATCACAAAGATCCTCCCGCTGGCAAAAAAATACGGCGCCATGTTCATTCTCCTGCCTGTTTCGGATGAAGGACTCCCGAAGGATCAGGAAACAAAGCGCGGCATTATTCATGCTGTCATGGAAAAAGCGAAAGCGCTCGGCATGGCGGAAACGGATATTGTCGTGGACGGCCTCGTCGCCACGGTCGGCGCGGAACCGACCGCCGCGCTGGAATGCCTGGAGACGATCCGCTACTGCAAAGAAGAACTGCGTCTTGCGACGATCTGCGGGCTTTCCAATATCAGCTTCGGGCTGCCGCAGCGGCTGTATGTCAATACGGCCTTCCTTTCCATGGCCATCAGCAAAGGGCTCACCCTTGCCATCGCAAATCCCTCCCAGGAGCTTCTGCTCAATGTCGCCTATGCCACAGACCTGCTGCTGAATAAAGAGGACAGCAGTCTC
Organism: Lachnospiraceae bacterium; assembly: GCA_017431515.1. GTDB lineage: Bacteria > Bacillota > Clostridia > Lachnospirales > Lachnospiraceae > RUG12461. The sequence goes on along the minus strand of JAFRKV010000038.1, from coordinate 180,167 downwards.
GCCTATATCAACCGGATGAATGCGCTCTATCCGCCCACAGAGCAATCCGGCGCGAAGGCGCCGGCATCGTCGGAGACGAAAAGCCTCACTCCCGGTGAGAAGGTGTATCAGGATGTGTTAAACGGGGAAAAGCAGGAAATCGTGGAAGATGTGAAGGTGTTGCTTTCCGAAGGGAAAGCCGCCGGAGAAATCATTAATGAGTTTCTGATCCCTGGAATTAACGAGGTTGGGGACAGATATGAAAAGCAAATTTATTTTTTGCCCCAGTTGATTTCCAGTGCAAATGCCATGAAAGCAGCCATGGATCATTTGGAGCCCTTCCTTGGCGGAGACAGCGCGGCGGAAGCACCTGCCACCATTGTGATCGCCACCGTGGAGGGCGACATTCACGATATCGGCAAGAACCTCGTGGTACTGATGCTGAAAAACTACGGCTACCGGGTCATTGATCTCGGAAAGGATATTGCCGCGGAAGAGATCGTGGACCGCGCCCTTGCGGAAAATGCCGAGTTCATCGGCCTTTCTGCTCTGATGACCACGACGATGATGCGGATGAAGGATGTGGTGACCCTTGCAAAGGAGCGGCATTATCCCGGCAAGATCATCATCGGCGGCGCCTGCATCACGGAAAGCTTCGCAGACGAAATCGGCGCCGACGGATATGCCGCCGACGCCGCTGATTGTGTCAAAGTGGTGCAACGATTGCTGGGATAACCATCCCTTTTACTCGGAGGCTTCCTCCTCCGTCTTCGTCACTGCGATATTCAGTTCTTTCAGCTGCCTGTCCTCCACAGGACCGGGCGCGCCCATCATCACATCCTGGGCATTCTTGTTCATGGGGAACGGAATGATCTCGCGAATGGACTCTTCTCCCGCCAGCAGCATCACCATCCGGTCAACGCCGGGAGCGATCCCCGCATGCGGCGGCGCTCCATAGCAGAATGCATGATACATGGCCGGGAATTTCGCCTTCACGTCTTCCTCACCGAGCCGCACCATTTCAAAGGCTTTCACCATGATCTCGGGATCATGGTTCCGTACCGCCCCGGAGGACAGTTCGATGCCGTTGCAGACGAGATCATACTGATCCGCCTTGATCTCCAAGGGGTCGATCTCCCCGCGCTCGGCTTTCAGTAAGGTGTCCATCCCGCCGGACGGCATGGAAAACGGGTTGTGACAAAACTCCAGCTCGCCGGACTCTTCCCCGATCTCGTACATGGGGAAATCCACGATCCAGCAGAAGGTATACTGTTCTTTCTCCATATGTCCGGGTACCACAGGCCCGAAGGTCTTGATCGCGACGCCTGCTGTCTTCTGCGCTGCCGAAAGGGTGCCTGCTGACAATACCACCAGATCCCCGCTCTTCAGAGACAACGCTTCGATCACTTTTTCCTTTGTCGGCGTCACAAACTTCGCAATCCCGCCGACAATCTCCTGGTTCTCATCCACGCGGAACCAATAGGCCTTGTTCCCGGCGACGACCTCCACCTCCGCCAGTGTCTTTTCAATCACTTTGCGGCTCTCCTTAAAATCAGAGATCACCACGGCTTTCACCGTGTTCCCGGAAAAAGGCTCAAATCCGCAGCCGGAAAGAACCTCAGTCGCGTCCGTCACCGTGAGATCGATCCGCAGATCCGGTTTGTCGGTGCCATAGCGTTCCATCGCCTCCAGATACGGAATCCGCAGGAAAGGCGAAGCACTCGCCCTGTCATAAAGCCCATACTCCGCAAAAATGGGCGGAAGCACATCCTCGCAAACCGCAAACACGTCTTCCTGTGTCGCAAAGGCCATCTCCATATCCAGCTGATAAAATTCCCCCGGGCTCCGGTCGCCTCTGGCATCCTCATCACGGAAGCAGGGCGCGATCTGGAAATACCGGTCAAACCCTGCCGTCATCAGCAGCTGCTTGAACTGCTGCGGCGCCTGGGGCAGCGCATAAAACTTTCCCGGATGTTTGCGGCTCGGCACCAGATAGTCCCTGGCGCCTTCCGGAGAGGAAGCAGTCAGGATCGGGGTCGTAATTTCCAGAAACCCGTGTTCTGTCATAGAGTGCCTCAGCGCCGCGATCACCTTGGAGCGGAGCACCATATTCGCCTTGACCGCGGGGTTGCGAAGGTCCAGATACCGGTAACGGAGCCTTGCGGTCTCATCCGCTTCCCGGCTGTGGTTAATCTCAAAAGGAAGCTCCCTGAAGCGGCATCTGCCGAGGACTTCCACCTTTTCCGGCACGATCTCGATCTCTCCTGTGGGAAGATTCTTATTTTTCGCACTGCGCTCCCTGACCGTTCCTTCCACGGAAATCGTGGACTCTTTCGTAATCTCCCGAAAGAGCTTCACCATATCCTCGGTCTCCGCCACGATCTGGGTGGTGCCGTAAAAATCTCTCAGCACAACAAATCCGAGAGATGCTCCCACCTCCCGGAAATTTTCCATCCATCCCGAAAGCTTCACCTGCGCCCCCACGTCCGAAAGCCGCAGGTCGTTACAGGTATGCGTCCTTGACTGTGTCATCTTTTCTTACTCTCCTCTGTTCCATTTTGTTAAATCACTACTTAATTATTGAATATTTCCTTGATCTCTTCATATCCCTGTGCTGTCAGTTGTTCCTTCTGGAACTTTTTGTTCTTATTCATCCGCACGATCAGCACCTGGTCTCCATTCGCCCTGGCCGCCTTCGCCTCGGCAAATACAGCCGGCAGTTTCTCCGCCGGATAACCTTTTTCCACGAGATATGCCGTCTTTTTCCCTCTTGTCGGCACCGTGAATCCGCTTTCCAGAAGCAACAGAATGATCCGCTCAAATCCGATGGAAAAGCCGCAGGCCGGTACATTCGTCCCGGTAAATTTTCCGATCATTTCATCATACCGGCCTCCGCCGCCACAGCTCCCGCCAAACTCCGGGATTGCGATCTCAAAGATCGTGCCGGTGTAATAACTCATGCCGCGTACCAAGGTTGGGTCGAACACCAGCGCAAAGTCCGCTTCTTTCGCGCTTTCCACGGCAGCGGCAATCTCCTTCAGATTGGAGGCGATCGCAGGATCCAGACGCTCTCCCAACTCCGTCAGCAAAAAGTCCACTCCCGACGCAACCTCTTTTTTATCGGCAAGGGCCTGAAAAAGCCCTGTGTAGGTCTCCACGGCTTCTTTTTCGTATCCTGCCCCGATCAGTTCCTCCGATACCCCGGAAAGCCCGATCTTGTCCAGCTTATCCAGAACGATAAAAATACTGTCGTATGCTTCCTCCGGAAAGCCGCTGTAACCTGCCATCGCTTTTAGGATCCGGCGTTCGTTGATCCGGATCTCAAATCCTTTGAACCCAAGTCTGCCCAGAGTCGTGGTCGTCGCAAGGATCAGCTCGATCTCCGCGAGATTCCCGCTTTCTCCGAGAATATCGATATCGCACTGGGTAAACTGGCGGTAGCGCCCGCGCTGGGGCCGATCCGCGCGCCAGACATTGCCGATCTGCAGCGCCTTGAAAGGATTCGGCAACTCGTTGGCGTGGTTGGCGTAAAACCGGGACAGCGGCACCGTCAGATCGTAGCGCATGCCATAATCCACCACATCCCGCTCCTCTTTTGCCTCCGCCAGATTCAGCTTTTCTCCGCGCTTCAGCACCTGAAAGATCAGTTTTTCATTCTCACCGCCCTGCCGGTTGGACAGATTTTCAATATTTTCCATGCAGGGGGTCTCGATCGGCGTAAAGCCGAACTGCCGATAAGTATCCTTGATCACGCCGGTGACATAGTCCCGGATTTCCATTTCCTGCGGCAGAATGTCCTTCATGCCGTTTACGGGTTTCTTAGAGTATCCCATCCGTTTCCTCCATTTTCTCCCATTTCATGCCTTTCCCCTCTGTGAATGCCCTGGTCTCGGCCAGAGGCTGCGGCTTCCCGAAATAATAGCCCTGCGCTTTCACGCAGTCCACTGCTTTCAAAAACTGATAGTGTTCCTCGGTCTCCACGCCCTCCTGCAATGTCTGAAAGCCCATGCGGTTCGCGGAATCCACAATGTAATGCAACAGAAGCTTTGTTTTCGGATTTTTATCGAAGCTGCGCATAAACTGCATATCCATCTTCAATACATCAAACGTGTACTCCACCAATGTATTCAGAGAGGAGTAGCCGCTGCCGAAGTCATCGATCCAGATCTGATAGCCCGCGTCATGAAAACGAAGCGCCTCATCCCGGATATGCTCATCATTTTCATTCAATGCGCTCTCCGTGATCTCGATATCCAAAAGACGTCTCGGAAGACGCTGGTCCTCGCGATACGCCTCCACCTTCGAAAAGACATCACTAAGTTCAAAATCAAGGCGGGAAAGGTTTAATGACACCGGCACCACCGGTTTCCCGTCATCCAGGCTTTCCCTGAGATCACGGCATACCTGCCGCACGATGTACCCGTCCAGCTTGTGGATCAGGTGGTACTCCTCCAGCGTGCCGATAAAATCCGCAGGCGAAAACATCCCGTGCTCCGGATCCTCCCAACGCGCCAAGGCCTCGTATCCGCAAATCTCGCCTGTCGCCACCCGGATAACAGGCTGGTAAAACACCTTGATATAATCCTCCTCGATGGCTTCGTCCAGATGGTCGATCACATACTGCTGCTTTTTCAGTTTGGCGCGCAGGCCCTCGCTGTACGTCCCGTAACTGACATCATAACGGTTTTTGATGCTGGTGCAGGTGAGTCTGGCATGGTCACAGGCAAGCCCCACATCATGGCATCCTTCCTCCAGCTCATAGACACCGGCCTTCAGTTCCACGCGGACACCGTCCTCCAGATTCCGCACAGTCTCATGGAGATCCTCTAAGATCGCCCCCACATTTTCCTGATAGGTGCAGACTGCAAAATGGTCATCGGAAAACCGCGCCACCATATGCTCCGGAAACTTTTCCCACAGAAGGCGCGCGATCCTGTACAAAAGCTCATCGCCGCGCTGGAAGCCATAGCGTTCATTAAACAGCTTGAAATTGCGGATGTCAAAGTACAGGAACGAGACTCGTTTTGCCGATACCGCAGGATCCATGATCTTTTCCTGTATGATCTGGTAAAAATGTGCCATATTCCACAATCCGGTCAGCATGTCCGTCTCATGGTTCATGGACAGAATCTGCGCCTCCGCAAGGCTGTTGCGGCTGTGGTTTAGGTACTCGTCCCTGTCCACATCGATGATGAATACATAAAAAAAGCTCGTGCCGCCCTCTCCGTGGAGAAGATGGCCGAAATCTTCTATATAACGGATCTCACCGGTTTTCGAGCGGATCCGGTAACGGACGTAATCGTGCCGTTTCTCGCCAAACATCGTCTGCTTGGCAATATCGTCCTCAATCTTCTGCAGATCCTCTTCGTAAACCATCCCCTTGAAGCTGTTGCCGACATAGTCCCGAAACTCTTCCATCGACCGGCAGCCGAAAAGACGGATCACATTCTCATCCGCATACAGGAGTTCTTCGTCCTCTTTTGCGTTATAGATAAAAAAGCCGCCCGGCAGACCTTTTGGTATCTGCATTTCTTCCATTGTGATTCCCTCTTCGCAAGACACAGATGCAATTATTAAAACGACGTTTAATAATTATTCAATTCGATCATTTCCGACTCAAACCGGCAGAAACCATTGCCGCCACCCAGGCGTACATTGTACTTCGCCTTATCCGCTTTCCGCGCCAGATCAAAGTACAGAATCCCCTGCTCCGGATAAATGCTGTAACCGATGGAAAGGGTGTAATTGTATTTCGCGCCGTCGTACTCCATCTCATGCGTCGCATCGGAGTATTTGCTGACCAGCTCCCGCACCTCCTCCGGCTTCCGGTTCTTGATGAGCACCAGGAACTCCTGTCCCGCGTTCCTGCTGATCACGGAATCCATGCCGAAATAGGAGCGCAGCTCCTCCGCAATCGTCTTCAGCACCATATCTCCTGTATGATGTCCGTAACGCTCGTTAAAATCCTTAAACCGGTCCACTTCGATCAGAGCCAGCGCTGCCGGCTCATCCGAATGGTGGTTGAAATAGTCCTTCGCATAAGCATCCCCCGCATGACGGCTGAAAAGCTTTGTCAGCGGATCATACTCCGCATAACGTCTGGCCAGGGAATGGGGATCATAGAGCTCTGAGATATCGTTCATGAGAAACAGGGCGCTGACAACTTCCTCTTCCTCCGACAATTCACAGGATACCAGCATCCGTTTGGTATTCCCTTCCTCACCGCAGTCTCCGTCCGCGCAAAGAAATGTCTCGCCGTTGCGATAACTTTCCAAAAGATCCGCGCGTCGGAAAATCCCGCATAATTCACCGGTTTTCTCCTTCGGCGCCATCAGTTCCAGCAGTTTTTCGGCAAACGCATCATATTCGGTCTCACGGGCTGCGGTGCGAAGCCGCTCCCCCAGATGGGAATGTCCCACTTTTCCGTTGGTCAGATTCGCGATAAAATAACTCACTCTGCGCTGGTACTCCGGAAAAGACGGATACCCAAGATAATCCGCAAAGCTTTTCCCCGTGATGCGGTAGAGTGATTCTGTCGTAATCTCCTCCGGTTTCTTCAATGTTTTCTCCTCCATTTTGATTCCCCCTAAAACAGTCTTTATTTTAGCGGATTTTTGGCTTTCCGTCAACGAAGACAGCCGGCAGCATACGCTGTACAAACCGCCTCTCTATAGCAAGATTGAGATCCGGCTTCTGCCGTCATAAGTGTATTCCAGTCTGGCCGCCATCTTTTTTAAGATCGTGACGCCCAGTTCGTCCTCCTCCTGGGCAAACGGATTGTATTCCTTCCCGCTGCAGGTCAGCTCGATCTCACATCTCCCGTCCGCTTCCGCGTAGGAAACCGCAAGCTGCATCGAAACCGGTTCCTCCGGTGCGTAGCACTGCGCCATCATCTCATAGACCAGTTCTTCGCAGCAAAGCTGCAATCTGCCGATCCGCTTATGCCGCATGCCGTATTTTTCCCCGAAAACCAGCAATCCTCCCTGCATCTTCATCAGGTCAAACTTGCGGCTTGTGATCTCAAAGGAGAAATACTTGATCTTCTGGATAAACGCAACGGTTTTTGCCCGCTTGGGATGTTCAAACACCTCTGCAGGCGGTCCCTGCTCATAGATGCCGTGTTCCGCAAAAAACAGCACCCGATCCGCAAGTTCCCTCGCGAAGCTCATCTCATGGGTCACGATCAGCATTGCCAGATGCCGTTTGGACAGCATTCTGATCACGGCCAGCACCTCTCCGACCATCGTCGGATCCAGGGCGCTCGTCGGCTCGTCAAAAAGCAGCACCTTCGGATCCATCATCAGACTCCTGCAGATGGCAATGCGCTGCTGCTGTCCGCCGGAGAGTACCTCCGGGAAATCATTGGCTCTGGTGGAAAGGCCGACCTGTGACAGCAGATCCATCGCCTTTTCTTCTGCCGCTTCCCGTGTCATGCCCAGCAGCCGCACCGGTGCCAGGCACAGATTGTCCATCACGTTCATATGGGAAAACAGGTGGAATTTCTGATATACCATGCCCATACTGCGGCGGATCCTGTCCACATCCGCACCTTTTGCCGTGATCTCCTGTCCGTCGATGAGGATCTGTCCGCGGTCCGGAACCGTAAGAAGCTCTAAGCACCGCAGAAATACGCTCTTTCCGCAGCCGGATTCCCCGATGATCGCGATCCGTTCCCCGTCTGAGACCTCCAGATTGACGTCTTCCAGCACAACGCGCTCCCCGAAGGACTTGCAAAGTCCTTTGACTTCAATCAGCGGCATGGCGGACTCCTTTCCTCCGGTCGATCAGGGCAAAAATCCCGTATACCAGATATGAGAGGCCCAGGTACAACAGCATCCCCACCGTGATCGTCAGAAACGGCTGCATCGTGCGCGCAGCCGTATTATTGATCACCCGCGTCAGATCCGTGATGGAAATGTAGCCCACCACACTTGTCCACTGGATCAGATTCACGATCAGCGACTGGTAGACCGGCTTTGCGATCCTGAGGATCTGGGGAAGCGCCACCAGACGAAACGCATCCCTTCTGCCGAGCCCAAGGGTCCGCGCCGCCTCCACCTGACCCGTGTCGATGGCCTGCGCGGAAGCGCGCAAAAGCTCCGCCACGTGGGCAGAAAGATTCAGCGAAAATGTCATGATCGCCACCACCACCGGCGCAAATCCCGCGCGGGCAAATACCCCGTAATATAACAGCAGAAGCAGCATGAGCACCGGTGTCCCGCGGAGAACCGCGATATAGACGCCCGCGATCACGCTGACCGCTTTATTTTTCCGCGTACACAAAAAACAGACGCCCGCACCCAGCAGCGTCCCGAAAAGGAGGGAGACCGCCGTAATCTGCAACGTCACCAGAAGGCCGCTTAAGATTGTCCGATAGGAATCCCCCTCTATCAACACCTTGTATAGTTGTTCCTGAAAAGACATCTGTTTCTCCCGCGTGGCATCCGGATGCACCCGTCAAACGAGGCGCATCCCGACCGTCATTAATTTGCGGCTTCCTCCATGATCTCCTGCTGCTTCTCTTTTGTCAGCACGTTTGTGATCAAATCGGAATAATAGGACTGGGTGGTGATGGTACGATCCGGAATATCCAGCTTGCCGTAATTTGCAAAATCCAGGATGCTGTCAATGTAGCTCATGCACGCCAGTTCCTCCTCCGTCATGCTCTGCTGAAGCGCTTCCTTCTGCTGCTTTGCCTCTTCCTCTGTGGCATTGGCCAATTCCTCCGCCGCGGCGGAGGTTCTGGTCCAGAAAACCGCATCCACATTTCCGCTGGAAAGGGCAGTCGCGCGGCCGATGCTGTCCACCACCACAAGCTCTATGTTTTTCCCGATCCGCTTCCCGATCTCCGCAAGCACCGCTGTATTAAAGCCTGCCGGTTTACCGTCCGCTGACACGTAATCCATCGGCGGCAGCGCGCCGGTCACGGCCACGCGGATCGTGTCCGCGCCGTCGATTTTTTCCATCTCCACAGGCTGCGGCGTCTGCCCGTTGATGACATTCGTGATCTGCTCCTCAATCAGACGGTCCATTGTGCCGTCCACCTTCATGTCCGAGATCGCGGCATTGAAAAGATCCCTGAGCTCCGTCCGATCCTCCATCATGAGGAAGGAAAAGTCATTCCCCAAGATGCCGCGGAACATCAGATCCGCAAAAATGTTGCGCTCTTTGTTCGTATCATACATGTAAAGGGTCACCAGATTTTTATCCAGCGAGCACAGGTAATCCCCCACACTCTTGTAGCAGTTCATGTAATCGATCTCACCGGCATTCAATGCCATCTGCATTTCCGTCAGGGAGTCATAAAACTTGATCTCCACCTGACCGCTCTGCATGCTGCCCATCACGTCAAACTGGAACGGAAACCAGACATAGCCCTCCTTTGCAAGGAGCGAAAGCGCCGTGGCCCTGGTCAGGCTGTAGGTGCCCATCCCTTCCGGTGTCATATTCAGCATCGACAGCATCCCGATCTTGGAAACCCTCGCCCCCACCTGTGTCGGATCGTATTTTAACGGAATCTCCGGTTCATCCGCCGGATCCGGTTGTTTTGGCATTTCCTCTGTCTGCTGCTCCGTGCTCTGCGCCGTCTCTTTGGCAGCTGCGCCTTCGCCGCAGCCGGACAGCATCCCCATTCCAAGCGCCGCCACCAGGAGCGCCGCAATCATTCTTTTCCTCATATTGTATTTCCTCTCTCGGCTTTACTCTACCCTCTATGATACCCGAAACGAATCTGAATCTCAAATTTTGATATTCAGCACATTCAGCCCCAGAATGTTCTGGTAATTCACATCCTTTGCCATACCGGTCACGATCCGCAAGCCGATATTGGCCGTTCTGTCGTTTTGATCCGCCAGCCTGTATCTGGCCACCGGGTCAAATGCCCTGCAGTCGTCCTTGATGCAGAGGATCACATCATCGTTCTTATGGATTGCCCGCACAAACGCGTGACGGGGCTTTTCCTCCTTCTCAAATCCGTGCTTCACCACATTCCCCGCCATTTCCTCCAACGACAGGCTGGCATACATAGAGCGTCGTTTATCAATCCCTCTGTCCAGACAAAAGCTCTGCACCTGCTCTGAGATCCCGATCACATCCTCCATGCCGCTCACGGCAAAATCCAGCCTTTCCTCCTCTTTCACGCCGAAATCCGCCGGGATGACCATCAGCTCTTCCTTGTTCTTTGGCACCCCTCTTTTTTTCAGCATCGCATAAAGGACAATAACAATGGTGGTCACGACGCCGTTCAGGACGTTTGCGATATAAACCCCGTTCATCCCGATCTGCGGAACCAGCAGCGCCGAAAAAGAAGACACACAGATCACGCCGTCCAAAAGCGCCATCACATGCACGAATCCCTGCTTGTTGGAAGCCATTCCATAGCAGACGAAATGCATGCAGATCACCGAAAGGGGCATGCATAACGGAAGAATCCGATAGGCCCAGACCGTCATGTCATAGACCGGATCCGCCGGATTTCTGAAAAAGACCATGGTGAGGGGCACCGCTGCGAGGATCAGCATTGCGGACACTGCGCACATCAACGGGACAAAGCGGAACAGCGCTGTTTTCATCACGTCCGTCAGCGTGTTTTTGTCTTCTTCTCCGACACCGATACTGATCATCATGCGGGAAACCGCCTGCATCCCGGTCGGAATCGCCCAGAAAAGCGCCAGCATGGCGCCGGAAGCCGCGAAGGCGGAAATCCCCGCGCTTCCGACGTATGCAGAAATAATGCCGTTTACGATGAACCCGCGAATGGCCACATAGGCATTGGTGATCGCCCCGGCTGCCCCGATCTTGACGATATCAAGACTCTCTCTCCATTCCAGCCCTTTTCTGACCAGGCGAAGTTCCGACTTCCCGGACAGAAAATAGGCTGCAGGGATCAGGAAAAAGGCCCACATCCCGATGGAATTTGCCAGCGCAAGACCCAGGGGGCCAAAGGAAAGGACCTGCACGAACAGGAAACACAATGCAAGATTGATCACGATATACGAAAGGCTGGCCACCATCGTTCTCTTCATCCTGTTTTCCAGAGACAGGAAAGAGGAAAGCTGGGAACCCAGCATAAACGGGATGATGCCGAGGGCCTGGCCCAGCATGAAAGGATCCAGCGCTGCTATCGCATCCGGATCCGGAGTCATCAGCCGCGTTGCCCCAAGCAGCGGCATCAGGGTGACAATCAGCGTCAATATCCCTGATACGATACCGGAAAGGAGCATGTCCAGCGTGAATACATTCCGCATTTTCCGCACCTGGTTTCCCCCGATATATTTCCCGCATAAAATGGTGGACCCCGTCACAAACATAATGCTGATGGCGGAAATCAACTGATTGATCGGTGAATAGTACCCCACTGCGCTCATGGCATCATCACCGATGAAGTTGCTCGCAAAAAAACTGGAAACGATGCCGTTTACCGCGCCGATGGAGGCCAGCAGCACCTGTACCGGAAGCAGCATGAACAGAAGCTTCATGGTCATTCTGGTCCGATTGGAGGAATCCTGTTCCGCAACGATCATGGTATGTTCCTTTCCATTATTCCAGCGTGTTCCACGCATGTTCTTCATCAAAGAATCTGTATGGCTCTGTTTGTCCGTCGATGTAGACATAGCCCTCCGGGCCACCCATGAAGGAGTCGTCATGCAGACGCTTGCTGATCTGACCCGCAAGAGCTGTCAAGACCCCGTCAAACGCGTCAGATGCTGTTTGATCTGTATCATAAAGCGCCGCCTGGTCCTTCGTAATCGTCACATTGATGACAGGCTTTCCTTCAAGCATGACAAGTTCTATGCTTTGGAATCCCGTCTCATCTGCAGCAAGCTCCTGCAATTCTTGGTTCAGCTGCGCGATGACCTGCGCCGGCGTATGAATCTCCGCCGCGTTTTCAGCCGTGTCAGCGGCCTCTCTCTTCGCGCCTTCTGCCGCCATCTCGGCAGTGGCGGCAGCGCTGCCCAAAGATCTGCTCTGCACGACCATAAAGGAAACGCCTGCGATCACGGCAACACAGGCTGCCGCTGCTGCCCCTGTCCAGACAAAGGGCGTCACTTTTTTCTTTTTCACAGGAGGATGCTCTGCCGCCTCGATCAACTCCGGATCCACATGTTCCATCGCATCCAATAGATCCATCCCTGTCATGCTGCATACCCCTCCTTCCGCAAATAGTCCCTGAGGCTGTTTCTGGAACGAAACAACACCGATTTCACCTTGCTTTCGCTGTATCCGAAGCGCCGCATGATTTCTTCCACAGTGTCCATGTACCAGTATCTGCGCAGAAAGATATTCCGCTGTTCCTCCGGCTGGGAATGCAGCCACTTGCTGATGAGTTCTCCCAGGAGCTTTCCTTCCACTTCCCCGACCGTATCATCCGTCCCGGCAATGCATTCCTCCAGTTCTTTTGTAAATTCACTCAGTTCTGCCTTGCGTTTCAACCGGTTTCGCTCCTTGCACACATCCAGGGAAAGATGTCTTGTGATCCTGGCGAGAAACGCAAAAAAATAATCCCTTGGTTCGTTCGGGGGAATGGCCTCCCATGTTTTCAGGTAGGTGTCATTCTCACACTCCTCCGCCGAACCGGCATCTCTCGTGATTCCCTCCGCGATCCTCCGCAGCCGCGTCCCGTATTTTTCCGATGTGCGCTGTACTGCGTTCTGATCACGTTCCAGATAAAGATCAATGATTTCCGTATCCGTCAAAGCGTATCCCCGTCCTCTTCGTTTCCCGTTCACTCTTAACAGCGACAACTGCATACGGGAGGTTGCAAGAAAAATATAGCATATCGGAGATCATTTTGGTATCCTATACATGAACAGCGTATGATTTCATCTTTCATGATGTTGAGGTCAAAAGTGCCATGCGATGAAATCGCATGTGCACTTTGCACGAAGAATCGCTCTGACATGCTAGCAGGTCAGAGCGATTCCTTGTGCAAAGGTCACAATGCCGCAAGCGGCATGTGACTTTTGACCTCATTGTCTTTCATTTATTTATTGACACATCCCCAACTGACGTTTTCGTCTTGACATCCCCGATATTTCCGGAGAGGGAGATGTTACCGAGATCCGTCTTGCAGATACCTGTTTCGATGGAACTGTCTTTTGCCTCGATATTGCCGGCATCCACTTCTGCATCGATCTGGGAGACCACGCAATCTGTCAGGTCAAGGTTTCCTGCGTCTGCTCTCGCCTTCAGGGTGTCCGTATGGCACCCCTTCAATTCCACATTGCCCGCATCCACATGCGTCGAGATCTCCGTGCACTCCACATTTGTCAGATCGACATTTCCGGCGTCTCCGTGAGCCTCCAGTTTCCCGCATTTCAGGTCTTTGACCAACTGATTGCCGGCATCTACCTTTAGTGTCACCTCTTCCAGATCGGTTTTCTCAGGGATCGTCACTGTCACATAGAAGTTCCCGGTATTTAAAGGAAGTGTCACCATACCCTGCGGGCTTTTGATCTCCAGGGTACCGTTTTGGAGACTTACCTCCGGCACCATGCTTTCCGGCAGGTGATATGCCACGGACAGTTCCTTGCCCGGCTCGACCGTCAGATCCGTAAGGTCCATGTTCACGGTCAGATTTTTGACCTCCCCCTCCAGCGTCACCTTGTCCTCCACCATCTTGGAACTAACGGAAAAGCCGCGGCCCTTCCATACATGCATGTACACACCTGCGATAATCGCGATCACTGTCGCAATGGAAAGCAGGGTAATAATGATCTTAGCTGCTGCGTTCATAATCTCCTCCTCTTACTCTTCATCCGCGCGGCAGTTGATCACTACCACGGTACGTAATACTGCTGCAATCGGCCAGATGATCCAGGTCAGTTCCCAATGAAATGTCAGGAAGCTGACGATCAGATAAATGCAGGTCACCACCGGCCAGTAGATCGCCACGATGGTCTCTGCAGCCTTGTTTATATACTTCACAGGAGCTTTTCCGGTCATATCATACGTTCCGCTGACAGTATCGATGTCATTCAACTGCAAGAGTCTCTCAAATCCGCCGTATACATTGGAAGCATAAACCATCAGCAGCACCCCGAATCCGATCAGGAAAAACATCAGCGCAGGAGCGTATACATGAATGTTTCCCGAAAAAAGGTTCGGCACCCAGCAGATGATGCAGAGCACCACGCCGATCGTCACGCAGAGTGCGCGTACCGGTTCGAAGCTGCGCTTTCTTTCTTTTACTGCTGCGGCTGTCGCCATATCGACCCTGCAAAGTTCCGTATTCATGAATTTCCACTCGGCATCCACAAAGTTGCTGTAAATGATGAAACCGACGCCGGCAGCGATGGTGGCAAACATCAGGCACACGCCGCCGATAGGGTTGATGCTGGAAAGCATGATCGTCCACGCCACAGCAATGATGCAGCACATCACGCCGATGGCACGAAACAGGGACTTCTTCGTATTATTCGAAAGGTAAGCCATGGCATCATCCTGTGTGATCAGTCTGCGCGGCACCTCGCTTTCTTTCGTCCGGGTTTCCTCCACCTCTTTGGAAAGGCCGAGATCCTCCGCCAGCTCATCCAGGTTTCCGAATTCGGAGATGACGGTTCCGACGGCCGTATTTTCGCTCTGACCTTCACTGATCAGCTCGTTGTATTTGTCCTCCATCATTTGGAGCAGTTCCGCCTTGGCTTTCCGCACTTCCGCGGTGTTGGGCAGTGAGGCAAACATTGTCTCAAGGTAATTTTTGATGGTTTCCATTTTCATTCTCCTTCTTTCTGCGCAATGAACTTCTCGATCACTTCTCTTGTCACGTCCCACTCTTCACATTTGGTGCCGTAATAGGTTCTGCCTTCGTCTGTGATGCGGTAATAGGTGCGTTTCTTTCCGTTGCCTTTCGGGTCCTCATCCGCAGTAAATGATTCGATGTACCTGTTCTTCTCCATCCTCGTAAACGCCGAGTAGAGGGTCGTTTCCTTGATGGCGTATTTCCCGTCGGAGATCTCCTTGATCTGCCGGGAAATGCCATAGCCATACGACGGCTCTTTCATGAGAATGCTCAGGATGATGGTATCATTGTATCCGCGGATCACATCGCTGCTGATTTCTACCATACGTTCCCTCCCGGGCCTTTGGCCCTTTTCTTTTGCCCCGTCCTGCTCTCCTTTCAAGAGATGCATTCCGGTTTCCTATGACAGTCGTACCACGTTTGCCGTACTACGTTTACCGTGCTATGTCTGGCGTACTACGTCTGTCGTACTATGTCTGATGTGGTAAATATACAACTCCTGTTTCCGGATGTCAACACCTTTTTTTAAATAATTTCTGCTTCCTGCTATGGACAGCTCGACCCCCGTATTGACAAGCCCTTCGCAGATTTGCTATTTTTCAGATAAACCCGCAGACACACAACGTGGCTGCAGACTCTTTCATACGGGAGGATTTTTTTATGAACCATCGGAAAATGATCGCTCTGCTGCTTCCCCTGTCTCTCCTGCTTGCTTCCTGCGCACCGGCAGCACAGGGCACACCCGCGACACAGGCATCCGTTTCACAGGAAGCGGCTGCAGAGAGCATCACCAAGTATGACGGCATGACGGCGGAAGAGATCGTCGCTGGGCTGACTCTGGATCAGAAGGCAGCTCAGATGGTGGAGGGGGCGATTTACTGTATCAGCGATGCGCAGATGCAGCAATACGACTATGGTTCCGTCCTTTCCAAGTTCGATGAGCTGCCGAATCCCACGGATCTGGAGTGGCACGAGATCGTCGACGCCTATCAGCGCGACGCGCTCTCGTCCGAAGCGGCAATCCCGTTTCTTTACGGTCAGGACAGCGTCCACGGTGTCAACTATGCCTCCGGCTCCGTGATCTTTCCGCAGAATATTAATATGGGGGCCGCCAACGATCCGGCGCTGATGAAGGAGTACGGCGCCCTTGTGGGATCGGATATCGTCCACACGGGAATGCTTTTGAATTTTTCCCCCTGCGTGGATGCCGCCCAGGATCCCCGATGGGGCAGAACTTACGAATGTTTTTCCGATGACAATGAGATCGTGAAGAACCTTTCCGTACCCTATGCCGAGGGCCTTTTGTCCGAAGGGGTGGTGGTCTGTGCCAAGCATTTCTTCGGCGGCGGTTATACGGCGTACGGAACCGGCGAATATTCCAATATGACGGAAAGGATCATCGACCGCGGCGACGCACCCATGACGCAGGATCAGATCGATGCGCAGCTTTCCGTCTACGAGGCTCTTGTCAAAGCCGGCGTGCAGTCCATCATGATCTCCCATTCCTCCCTCAACGGGACGAAGATGCATGAAAATGCGGCATATATCCGCTATCTGAAAGACGATCTGGGATTTGACGGGTTTATCCTGTCGGACTGGGATTCCATCGAAAACTGTTCCGGTGCGGATCTGAAGGAAAATGTGATTCTCTGCGTCAATGCCGGGATCGATATGCTGATGGAAGCAGAGCATTATGAGGAGTGCAGGCAGATCATCGTCGAGGCCGTCAAAGAAGGCTCTATCAGCGAGGAGCGCGTCGATGACGCCGTCAGACGGATCATTCAGGTGAAGATGGATGCAGGTCTTTTCCAGGATCCCTTTATGAAGGACTTTGCCCCTGCTTACGATTACGGCAGCGAAAAGTCCCATCAGGTTGCAAGGGAACTGGCGGCAAAATCCTTTGTGCCGTTGAAAGCCGGATCCCATCTGACGATCGAAAAAGGCATGAAGATCTATGTGACCGGACCCGCTGCCACGGACACCGGCGCCCTGTGCGGCGGCTGGACCTACCTTTGGCAGGGGGCCAGCGATACTCTCTACGACGAGCGGATTCTGCCGAATGATCCCACGATCCTGGAAGCGCTGAACGCCGCCGGAGAGGAAAACGGTTTTGAGATCATCACGGATCCGAAGAAAATCGGCGAATGTGACATGGTGCTGCTGTGTATAGGCGAACATCCCTATGCGGAGTGGGAGGGGGATACCAGGGACCTTTCCATCGTGGGAGATATGGCGCTGGACGGAAATAAACAGGCGATCGAAGAGGCGGCAGCTTCCGGGAAACCCACCCTGACCCTGCTCATCGCCGGGCGCAATGTGATCATTGACGAGTATCTCGACAACTGGGACTCCTGCATCATGTGCTATCTGCCGGGGTCAGAGGGCGGAAATGCCGTCACGGACGTGCTGACCGGGAAGGCACCTCTTACGGGCACGCTCCCCATGCCGTATTATTCCTCTGTTTCCCAGATCGGCACCGGAGAGTGCTGGCACGAAGCCGGCTGGAACGCATTACAGTAAGGACTGAAAGAAATGGTATCTTTATTATTGGCAGTAATCTATTTGATCTTCATCAGTCTCGGTCTTCCGGATTCGCTTCTCGGCTCCGGCTGGCCCACCATGCAGACGGCCTTTGGCGTGCCTTCCTCATACGCCGGCTATGTCTCCATGGCGATCTCCTTTATGACCATCATCTCTGCGTTGCTCAGCCCCCGCATGATCAGACGGTTTCACACGAAATGGATCGTGATCATTTCCATTCTTCTGACCATCCTGGGGCTTCTGGGGTTTTCCTTTTCCGCATCCTACGGGATGCTGTTTCTGTTCGTGATTCCCTACGGCCTCGGCGCAGGCGCCATCGATGCATCCGTGAATCACTATGTGGCAAACCATTACTCCGGCTCCGTGATGAATTTTCTGCACTGCTTCTATGGTGTGGGCGCAGTGATCAGTCCCAACATCATGGCGCTGGCGCTCAGCAAAGCAAGGTGGAATGAGGGGTATCGGTGGACCGCGTATATCCAGATGGGGATCCTGCTCATCTGCATTCTGTCGCTGCCGTTATGGAAAAAGAACGAGGGTGACGCAGAAGATGAAACTAATGAAGATGCCGGTATCAAAGAAGCGCTGAAGGTGCCGGGCGTGATCCTGACACTGATCGCTTTTTTTGCATACTGTGCGGGGGAAGCAACCTGTTTTCTCTGGACCTCCAGTTATTTTGCCGGAGTGAAGGAGGGGCTTTCCGATGAACTGATCGCCTCCTTTGGGTCGCTGATCTTCGGGGGCCTGATGCTCGGGAGACTCATCTCCGGATTTGTTTCCAATAAGCTGGGAGATCGGCTCCTCATCAGGATCGGGATCGGGGTGGAGTTGGCGGGGATCCTGCTGGTGATGCTGCCGATCCGGTATTATCTCCCCGCGGCCATCGGTTTCGTGATTATCGGAGCGGGGATGGGCCCCGTCTATCCGGCGATCCAGCATATGGCGCCTGTAAACTTCGGCAAAAGAAACAGCGCGGCGATCATCGGACTGCAGATGGCATCCGCCTATGTAGGCAGCACCTTCATGCCGATGGTCTTCGGAATCCTGCAGCAACAGACCGGAATCGGGATCATGCCCTTCTACCTGCTGCTCTTTGCAATCCTGAACATCGCTCTGCTGGAAAGAACTTATGTGGTGTTGAAAAAAAGGAAGGGGTAAAGCCGCATCGTATTCCCCTGAACGGAGGCCCAAAAGCATCTTGCCATGGTATCCGCGTCTCCCTTTCGGAACACGCCGGTCTTTTGGCATTTTTTGTTGTATTATGATCTTATGGGAATTATAATAATCATGATGAGGACAGGGAACTATTTGGAAGCATTGGAAAAAGTGATGTCAGAAAGACAGTCTTCCGGATGTTTAAGATGCAATGACAGGAGGAATAAACGTGGATAAAGCATTTTTAGTCGTCAGTGTTATCAAAACAAATACGATCCAGGTCATGAAGACCTCGGATTTTGCCGATAATTACGCAGAATATGAGCCGCTTGCCGAAGCTGACAGCGAGGCAGAAGCAGCAGAATTGGCAAAAGGGTTTCAATAAATTCATCCCAGCGCCACATCAAGCGCCATCATTAACGTAAAACCGGCTGCAAACATGACCACTCCGATGTTGGAATGTTCTCCGGAAGACATCTCCGGGATCAGTTCCTCTACTACTACATACATCATCGCTCCTGCTGCAAAACTAAGAAGATAAGGCATAGCAGGCAGGATCATCTCTGCTGCCAGGATCGTCAACACCGCTCCGGCCGGCTCTACCGCTCCCGAGAGCACACCGTCCAGAAACGCTTTTCCTTTGCTTTTCCCTTCTGCGCAAAGAGGCATCGAAATGATAGCCCCCTCCGGAAAATTCTGTATCGCAATTCCAAGTGCCAGCGCCAATGCTCCGCCCGCAGTGATCGTTGTATGCCCCGACACAAATCCGGCATAAACAACGCCCACCGCCATCCCTTCCGGAATATTGTGAAGCGTTACGGCAAGCACCATCATGGTTGTCTTTTTCAGCCTCGATCTGGGGCCTTCTGCCTTGTCAGCGTTCATATGCAGATGAGGGATGACCGTATCGAGCAATAGTAAAAAAAGGATTCCCAGCCAGAATCCGATCAATGCGGGAAGGAAACCCAGTTTTCCAATGCCCTCTGTCTGCTCCATTGCCGGAATGATGAGGCTCCAGATCGACGCAGCCACCATCACGCCGCTTGCAAACCCCGTGAGAGCTCTTTGAACCTTTGCTCCCAATCCTTTTTTCATAAAGAATACGCAGGCTGATCCGAGCGCCGTCCCGGCGAACGGGATCAAAACACCCATTAAGACATCTTCCAAACTATCCTCCCTGATTCAACGATCCTGCTTTCGCTCCAGCAGCTTCGTCGTACTCTTCAAGCCCAGCGCAATCGTGGAAGCATTGTGCAGGAGCGCGGACAGGGAAGGCGGCAGGATTCCCAACAGTCCAAACAGAATCAGACCGGAATTAAACCAGACGATCGTCCTGTAATGAGACCGGATCCGTTTCATCAAACTGTCACTCAGATCCTTCAGGATCACGATCCTGGACAGGTCCTCCGCACCTATGGTGATGTCCGCAATCTGTCTGGCGATCTCCGCACCGTCATCGACTGCAATGCCCGCATCAGCCGCCGACAGGGCAGGCGAATCGTTGATGCCGTCGCCGATCATGATCACTTTCGATCCGGTTTTTTTTCGTTCTTCCACAAATCCCGCCTTATCCTCCGGCAGGACTTCGGCATAATATTCATCTACTCCCACTTCAGAGGCGATCCTCTTCGCTGTGCGCTCACTGTCGCCGGTCATCATCACGATATGCCGGATGCCCCGTTCTCTCAATGATCTGATGACGCGACGCGCATCCTCCCGTATTGGATCCTCGATCAGAATTACCGCCGCCAGCATCCCGTCTTTGGCATAATACAGGTGGGAATACTCATCAGGGAGGGCGTCAAACAGTTCTTTTTTCCCTTCCGGTATGCTTACGTCCTCATCTTCAAAGATAAAATGCCAGCTCCCGATCAGCGCCCGGCTGCCGTTAATGGACGAGGAAATTCCATGCGCCACCACATACTCCACTTTTGTATGAAGTTCTTCATGGGTCAGTCCTTTATCAAGAGCCGCTTTTACCACCGCATTCGCGATGGAGTGCGGAAAATGCTCTTCGAGGCACGCCGCTTCGCGAAGAAGCTCCTCTTTGTCCTCTCCGTTAAAGGATATCACGTCTTTTACGGTGGGCTCTGCCTTTGTCAGCGTGCCCGTTTTGTCAAATACGAGCACATCCGCCTCGGAAACCGCTTCCAGGAACTTACCGCCTTTCACAGTAATCCCATAATCGCCCGCTTCCCGGATCGCCGAAAGCACAGAAAGCGGCATGGCGAGTTTTAATGCACAGGAAAAATCAACCATCAGAACCGATACGGCTTTCATGATATTTCTGCTCAGAAGAAGTGTCAGGGCTGCTCCGGCAAGCGTATAAGGAACAAGCCGATCCGCAAGCCCTTCCGCCCTGCTCTCAAGCGCCGACTTCAACTTTTCAGACTCCTCGATCATCCGGACGATCTTGTCGTATTTTCCGCTTCCGCTTACAGCCGTGACACGGATCGTGATCTCCCCTTCTTCCACAACCGTGCCAGCGAACACACTTCCTCCTTCTGCTTTCCTCACGGGGATGGCTTCTCCCGTCATAGATGCCTGATTGATCAGTGCATCTCCTTTTTTGACCACGCCGTCAAAGGGGATGATGTTCCCCATCCGCACCACAACAAAATCCCCGGTCTCAATCTGATCCGCATCAACCTGGACCTCATTCTTTCCGTCTGTCCTCCACACGCGTCTGATGTTCAGAGACATCTGTCTGGCAAGGTCACTTGTGCATTTCTTATGCGTCCAATCCTCCAACGTATCTCCGATACCCAAAAGAAACATGACGGAAGAAGCTGTAGCATAGTCCTTCACAAGAATGGAAGCACCGATCGCCGCAGCATCCAGAAGCTCTACTTTCAATTTTTTCGACCGGACCGTCTTCAGGCCGCGCCAAAGATATCGCACGGCATTCAGACAGGTCAGAACGATCCGTACCGGCATCGGCAGGAACAGTCGCTTCCCGTAATGCCACACGATCGAAACGACGATCCTTTCAAAATACGTTGCATTCAGTTCCCGGGAAGAACTTTCATAGAAACTTTCCGGCACATCGCACCTCTCAGGATCGTAATCTCCGAGGATTTTGATAATCTCATCCCTGTTTCCGGAAAAGAACACCACCGCGTCTGCCGTGCGTTCATAGACTTCTGCTTTTTTGATGCAGGGAAAACTTTGAAGATAATATTGCAGAGTATCGGCTTCTCGAAAGCTGAAACGGGAACGTTTAAAATGAACACGAATCCTGCCGGAAATCTCATGCTTAATCACCGCTTTCATAAAACTCTCCGTTCAGGCCTTTTCCGCACTCTCCGCAATCTCCGCTTCCCGATCTCGGGCCGCCCTTTCCTCATTGATCTGCTTTGCTCCCTCGTAGATATCCTCACAGTTTTCCTTCAGAACCGTTGCTTTATCCACGATCTCGTCCTTCGCTCTGAGCGCCGCCGCAGTGCAATGTGTGTAAACTTTTTTCGCATCTCTGCTGGACAGGATTCTGATCCCCGCTGTTCCAAACAACACGCCTCCTAAGAAAATTCCAAACTTACTCCAACCCATTTTGATTTCTCCTTTCTTAAATTATCTATTTCATAAAAATTACTCTCACATTTTCCAGTCCTGCGAGATCATCTGCTGTTTTGTCATGCGGCTGTAAATGCTGTCAAATTCTGACAAAAATGCAGGACTTCCCTGTTCAGCGACAATACCGTCCTTCAGCACAACGATAAGATCCGCATTCGCAATGGTTCTCATGCGATGTGCAATGATCAAGACAGTCTTGTTCTTTATCAGTCTGGTCAGAGCCTCCTGAATCGCAGTCTCATTTTCGGCATCAAGGGACGCCGTTGCTTCGTCCAGCAATATCACCGGTGCATCCTTAAGGAAGGCTCTTGCTATGGATATTCTCTGCCTCTCACCGCCTGAAAGCTCACTTCCGTTTTCTCCGATACTTGTGTTGTATTTCTCCGGAAGAAGATTTACAAACTCTTCACAATTGGCGAGCCTTGCAGCCTCCATAACCTCTTCATCAGAAGCTCCGCTCTTACCAATCCGAATATTCTCCATAACGGAATTGTTAAACAGCGTTACGTCCTGAAACACAATGGAATATCTGGATAAAAGGGTCTCCGGATCAATCTTTGATATATCCTCCCCTCCAAGAGTAATCCTGCCACCGTTAACATCCCAGAATCTCGCAGCAAGCCTTGATATCGTGGTCTTCCCTCCGCCGGAGGGGCCAATGAGAGCCGTTACCTGTCCCTGTTTTGCCGTGAAACTGATATCTTTCAATACATCGGTATCATCCGCATACTTGAAGTTCACATGATCAAATTCGATATCATAACCCTCATTCTTAAGTTCTTCCGAGCCGGTTTGGATCTCATGGGACAGGACTTCATCCAGACGCTCGCACTGGATACCCGTAGCAATGATCGCCGCAAAATTTTGCAGCGTGATCTCCATAGGATCATATAATCTGGACACCAGCATGAGAAACATAAAGAATGTAAGAAGATCGATCTCGCCGGCAGCAAAAAGGATTCCTCCCACTACCGCAGTTGTTCCGATACCGAATTTCAGAATGATCGCTGCAGAATTCACATATACGGCCATCTTTAATTCCGTGAACAAGGCAAGCTTCTCCACATTTTTGATCTTGCCGTCCAGTTCCTCCATATAGCGATCCTGGGCATTATTGGCCCGCAGATCTCTTATGGACTCCAGACACTCCTGAATACCGTCTGCCATCGCAAGCTTTACTGCCTGATTTTTTCGGACCGCTCTTTTCTCCGCCCCGGAGCATGTAATTATGATGATAAAGGCAACGGGGATCACCCAGAAACTGGCAAGCACCATTCTCCAATCAAAAAAGAAAAACAGGCTGATGCCGACGAGACTGACCGATGCCACGGCACCGATCAGTTCCGGGATCCAGTGGCTCGATGCTGTCTCGATCATCGCACAGTCGCCCATGATGTTCGTTGTCAGATCGGCAATATTCTTTTTCCCGAAATATGAAAGGGGAAGCTTCCTCAGTTTTTCCGCGATCGTGGTTCTTCTCACCCCACTTTCCCGATACGTCGTCAGGAAAGTGGCATTGTATTGTATGAAGTTGGTGATCGCGACGGCAAACAGAATGATGATCGATCCGGCCACATAAAAAGGAACCCTGTCTTTACTCAGACTGTCGTTCAGAAGATCTTTTATCAGCATATACAGAATACCTGCAGACATCATAAGCACAATATTTGTGATGGTCACGCTGATACATGCCTTTATCATGTCTATGGCGCCCTGTCTGGAAAGTGCATATTTATGCTGAAGCTTCTCTGTCATCTTAAGCACCTACCTTCCATTCGACGGATCTTGTATATTCATCAAACATACGTCTGTACAAACCGTTCTTATTCATCAGTTCACTGTGACTGCCGGCTTCAGCACATCTGCCATCCTCCATCACAAAGATCCTGTCCGCATTCATCACGGTGCTGAGCCTGTGCGCAATCATGATCAGTGTCTTATTCTTCGACATCTCCTCAAACGCCGCCTGCACCTTGCTTTCGTTATCCGGATCCGCAAAAGCCGTGGCTTCGTCCAGAATCAAAATCGGAGCGTTCTTCAACACTGCCCTCGCAATGGTGATCCTTTGCTGTTCACCGCCGGAAAGATAAGTTCCTTTTTCTCCTATCACCGTATGTATACCGCCGGGCAGTTTCTCAATGATATCCATGCACTGGGCTTTTTCAAGTGCTTCAAGGACTTCTTTCTCTGTTGCATCCGGTTTTGCCATGCGAACATTTTCCAGAATGGATTTTTTGATCAGCCTGCTGTCCTGAAACACAAAGGAAACCCACTCCATGAGCGTACTTTGCGACATATCTTTCACATTCACCCCGCCGATCAGGATCTCTCCTCCGCTGACATCAAAAAACCTAACCATAAGCTCTGCAAGCGTTGTCTTTCCGGAACCGGAAGGTCCTACAAATGCAACATGTTCTCCGGAACCGATCGAAAGAGATACTCTGCTGACCGCGTCTCTTGTCGCATCCTGATAACGGTAGGATACATTCTTTAGCTCAATTCCGTAATCAGCAGGCGTCTTATCTACTTTTCCATCTTCAAGCGGTTCGATCTCCATGATCTTATCCACACGTTTCAGCGCATCGATCAGAGTCATCTCCGCCTCACCGGAATAAGCGATCTTTGTGAGCGCCACAGTAACAAGCGGCATGATTATGATGTAGTACATAATATTCAGGATAGCGGCTTGATCCACGCCGTTTTTCGTTACCACAAACGCCGCAATCACGATAAAGGCAAAGATCGCGTTGATGCAGGTCATAAATCCCGTCATCGGAAACCGGAGCATCATCGTATATCTGGTCGCCCATTCTCCGAAGCCGTCAATGCAAGCCTTAAAGCGTTTAAAGGAATGGACCGTCTGCCCGAAAGTCTTTACTACGGGAATACCCCTGACATACTCTGTTGCCTCGCTGCTCATGGTCTCGAGTGCATCCTGATATTCCTTCATTTTCTCCTGCATGCCTTTTCCCATCATGGACATCATGCAAAGAAAACCGACCGCCGCCGGTATCATACAGATCAGACCGATTTTCCAGTTAAAGGCGAACACAAGAACGAGCAGTCCGATCGGCGTAACAAACGCAACGGTCTTATCACAAAGAGTATGCGCGATATAGGTTTCTGTGGCTGCAGTGGAATCATTCACGATCCTGCGGATCTTGCCTGTTCCGTCTTCATCGAACACCCCGAGAGGTAATGTGATGATCCTTCGCATCAGAGAGCTTCTCATATTTGCCTGCACTCGAAACGCCGCTATATGAGTGCAAAAAAGCGCCAGTATGTATACAAGCAGAGCTCCAACGATCATAGCCACTGCGGACCAGGCATAAACTGTAATCCTGCCCGGATCTTCTCCATTGACTGCCGTTCTGATGATCTTCCAGAGCTCATAGTAAGGGATTAGTGTCAGCACTGCGCTGATCGCGGCGAGACATCTGCCTGCAGTAATCAGTTTTTTATGTCCTCCCGCGTACTCTCGAATCAGTTTCATGTGGTCATATTTTTCCGTCTTGCCCATTCTGTTCATTCCTCTCCAGTTTCATCCCCACACAAAGGTCGCCCATCGGTCGTTCATTTTCGGCAGCAGGAGTGCAAAGAGTTTTCCCCGGATGCTGTATTTTTTCATTTCTTCATTGAAACTATGCTCGTCAATCAGCCGGATCCCGTCTGACAGATCCGCGATTTCCTGTCCGGAATCGGTGCCCGACATAAAGCGAGCATTCGTGTTTTTTACCGTATCGTGGTGCTTCTCATTCTTTTGCATGAGCTTGCAATTCTGCTCCGCGATCAGCGTGCCTCCATCCGGGAAATTATTCTTCAGCATCTCAAGAAGGGTTCTGATCTGATCCAGCGTAAAATACATGAACAACCCTTCTGCTATAAAGACAGGTTTCGTCTTTCGTCCTTCCACTGCTTTTACAACCGGGACGCACCAGCCTTCTTCCAATACACTTCCGGCGATCATGGTCACCCTGTCACGCTCTGCAAATGCCTTTTTCCTTGCCGCTATGGCATCAGGCAAGTCCAGATCAAACCAGAGGATTGTTCCGTTATCTACTCTTGAAAACCGATCATCAAAACCGGCTCCGATGTTTACTACTACAGTGTCCGGTGATTCCCTGATAATCCCTTTCAGCTGCCGGTCAAGCATAATCGTTCGTGCCACCACACCTTCATGCGACATGAACTTATCGTATTGCCGGGTGTCAATGTCCAACTTTCTTATGATCTCGACTGCCTTCGGGTCAGAGATACGAGGATTCTTTCTCTGTGTCTCATTGGCCTTCACCACAAGCGGGATCAGCGCCGTTGTCTGAACATCTCCTAATTGCAATTCCATCATTCACATCCTTTCATTTCACACACCTGAAATACGACATTAATCCGTCTACATGACATTCCACCCCGAAATACAATCCATGAAGGATCTTCAGCAGCTGCCCCTGCGTGGGAAAGGGCGGTGTAAACCAGCCTTCTCCAGCCTGACGTTTCTTGCATTTTCCTCCGTATCCTCATGCTCATCATAACCATCGTATGGCGCGGACGGATCGTGGGGCTTCTGTTTTTTCATGCTGTTGCAGACCTGATCTTTATGCCTGAAAACAAAATCCAGGTCATCCGACCAACCCGTATGTCCTGTGATCACTTTCGGCCTGATCCCTCTTTTGCGCAAAAGCTGTTCCAGCTTGACGAGAGACCGCTTAGACAGTTCATTATCCTCCGCCAGCGAATTGATAAAACTGTAACCCCCATCTGGTCCGAACCAGATGGTATCTCCCGTAAAGAGATAGGCATCATCGATCAGATAAACCATGTGTCCCCAAGTATGTCCGGGCACAAGGATCGCCTCCACCTGAATGTCGTCGATATGAAATACATCTCCATCCCGCAGCAGATTTCGTTCATTATCGCTTTTTACCATCGGCAGTTTGTATAATCCGAAGATGACCTTTCTGCGCCGCTCTCCTGTCATGTATTGATTCTCGATCTCACTGAGATGCAGTTTCGCATGTCTGAACAGCCCGTCCGAATCCCGTTCCACGGCTCCCACATGGTCCGTGTCCTGATGGGTGATCAGAATGTCCTGAAGGCTTGAAGGTGCAATATCCAGCCACTTCATTTTCTCCGCAAGACGCTCATAGTTATAGCCGGCATCGATCATAATCGTCGTGCCGTTCTTTTTGTAAAAAAAGATATTTGCGATCCATTCCCGGACACAGGCTACTTGGTCGTCGATCCATCCCGTATTAAGCGGCTTAAAAATCTCCTTCCCCCGATATCCGAGGGACATCACCACCTTCTGAAAATTCGATGCTTTTCTTGACATAACCGATCCTCTCAGTTTCGATCACTACAGACGCATGCGGTTAGTTTACGCTAATCTGCGCATAAAAAAAATAGGTGTTATCATTTCTTTTTTGGTTAGCACAACCTAATCAATGATAACACCTACCTGTATGGATGTCTATCTTTTTTTCAGCGCCTCAAAAATATCCTCCGGTTTTTCCGCAAAATACACTGCCCCGTTTTCCATAAGAAACGCTCTGTCCCGGAAGCCCCATAGTACAGCGATGCAGGGCATCCCGGCATTTTTTGCCGTTTGGAGATCCACCTCGGAGTCACCGATATAAACAGCTTCTTCCTTTGTGCTGCCCAGTTCCCTTAAGGCCTGCTCCACGGTGTCCGGCGCGGGTTTCCTTTTGATCCCCTCTCTTTCTCCGATGGCCACATCCACGTATTCCGAAAAAAACCTCTCATTCAGTTCCTTCACGGCAGGATCGATCTTGTTGGACACAATTGCCATCCGGTATCCGTGCTCTTTCAGGCGTTTCATCAGTTCTGGTATCCCCTCATAGGGTCGTGTCTTATCAAGACAATGTTCCCCGTAATGGGCTTTAAATACCGGGAGCATCTGGTCTATGAGTTCTTCCGGCGTTCCGTCCGGGACGGCACACTGAAGCGCATAGCGAATCCCGCTGCCGAAAAACCGACGGTACTCTGCTTCCCTGCGTTTTGGCATGCCATACTGCTCCATAACGTAGTTGACAGAAGCCGTCAGATCCTCCAGTGTATTCAACACCGTTCCGTCCATATCAAAGATCACTGTGTTTACCTTGTTCATCGCGCTGTCATTTACTCCTGTTTTTCCCTTGTATCAGAATTCCCTTTGCACTCGAAAAGATACTGTTCCAGTATCTCTGCGGCATCTCCGATGATCACCGGGCAGGGACGCTTTTCATAGTATTCCTTCGTACGCGCTTCCGGCGTGGGATCATCCCGATGCCTGCTCAAGCCAAGCAGCTCGCGGCAAACAATCGATCCGTGTCTTTCTTCGAACCTGCGGGCCAGTTCCTGGACTCTGGCATAGTGTTCCGCTTTGATCTGACCGGTTTCTGGGCCATCATATCCGTAAAGAAGACCAATCACCATGAACATACCGCTAACTGAGCCACATACCTCGCGAAGCCTTCCCATGCCGCCTCCGAAAGAGGATGCCATCTTCAAAAGCTGCTCTTGATGGATGGGAAGCATGTCTGCAAAGGCAAGCACGACCGACTGGGAACAGTTGTATCCTTTCCTGAAATTTTCCATGGCTTCTTCTCTTCGCGTCATAAAAACTCCTTTCCAAAAAAGGCTTTCATGATCAGTAGTATACAACAGTTTCATCAAAAGAGATAGAAGCCCCGCTCCGGTCATCGACGTTTGTATTCTCCCGCGGATTTTTGTATAGTATTCTCTGAAGGAAGGAACAAACGGATATGGTCATTCGAGATATTGACAGAGGGAAGTCTTTTGATTGGGGAAAAACCTCTTCGGACTATGCAAAATACAGGGACATCTACCCGCAGGAGTTCTATGACTGCATTCTGAATCTCGGGCTGTGCAGGGACGGACAGAACGTCCTGGATATCGGCACGGGGACGGGCGTGCTTCCGCGAAACATGTATCGATACGGTGCGAAATGGACCGGCACGGATGTGGCTGAAAATCAGATCGAACAGGCAAAAAAGCTTGCGAACGAAGCGGGAATGGACATCACATTCTTTGCGTCAGGCGCAGAAGGCCTGTCTTTCCCTGACAATACCTTTGACGTGCTCACAGCCTGTCAATGCATTTGGTATTTCAACCACGATGTCACCGCGCCGAAGTTTGCAAACATGCTGAAACCCGGTGGAACGTTTTTGATCTTATATATGGGCTGGCTTCCCTACGAAGATCCAATCGCAGGAAAAAGCGAGGAGATCATCCTAAAACATAATCCGGACTGGACCTCCTACGGCGATACTGTGCACCCCGTCTGGGTTCCGGATCAGTACAAGGATCAATTTGTGATACAGACGCAAAAGGAATTTCGGGTAGACATTCCCTTTTCCAGAGATGGCTGGCACGGCCGGATGCGCGCCTGCAGAGGCGTCGGAGCTTCCATGTCCGCCGAGGCACTCGCGGCATGGGATCAGGAGCACAAGGCTATGCTGGAAACCTCCGCCCCGGAGAACTTCATGGTGAAGCATTATATCTCCTTTGCGGAGTTGAGAGTGAAGAAAGAGGCTTTCGGCAAGTAACCATCATCACAATCGAGATGCGTTTTCGGGATATTAAAAGAGCGGCGAATAGTACCGCTCTTTTTCCATGCATGTGTCCTGCAACACCGGAAAGATGATTATTTCTCCAGAAACTCCATCACCGCACAGTTGAATTCCGCCGGTTTTTTCGCCGCGATGAAATGGTTGCCATGTAACAGAACGAGGCTTGCATCGGGGATGCTTGCTGCAATCAGTCTTGTGTGCGAATCTCGAACCATGTCCTTTGCAAATATTACCCTATCATATGTCCGCTTGGCCTGACGTTGAATAGCAGCCGTTTTGCTTTTACAGAAACGGTATTCCTTATCAAGAAGACGCTTTCGTCCTTCATCCACGTCTGGGTCCTTATTAAAATCAAAATATCGCAGGCATTTTATCGGAACCGGAATCATGTAATTAAATCGCAGCGATCCCTCCCTTTCCATCTTCCCTCTCGATTTGATCATGATTAAAATGTTGTCCTGCTGCTTTTTGCTATAAGAACTCACCGGGACAAAATAGGTGAGTCCATCAATTTCAAGTACTGTTCCATATAAAAACTTCTTGCGGGATGTATAATCCACGTTAGGAACGGTTGTAAAACCTCTTGCTTCAATCTCTTTGCTCTTTAAATAGCTGATATAATCGTCATCTACAAAATAAAAACCCTTTTTCATCGATTAATCTCCTATAAAATCCACAAGGACAGGTTGCCCTGTCCTTGTAATAGGTTACATCTTGCCGCTCTTGATGGAGGCGGAACTCCAATAACCTCGGCCGCTCTTTGTGGAGGCGGAACCCCAATAACCTCGACCGCTCTTTGTGGAGGCGGAACCCCAACAGATGTGTAACCGCATCTTTTCAACCATAGAATAGCAAAAGAATATCTTGTCGTCAAGATTTCTAGGTCGATGGCAGCGCTTCATCATCCAGTTCTTCACATTTGATGCCTTACAACCTCATACTCGTCATCGGTCCGGTAAAACGGACAATTCTTATTTCCTCCGGACAAAAAGCGATAATAATCATCCTCATCCATGTTCACCCCGCAGTACCAGGCCTCGTCGTCCTCATCATATTCGTAATTCGCACAGTGGTCACAAAGCATCATCCATCTCCCGTATTGTCATCTTTTCCGCAGCTAAGGCCGCCGGAATTATCTCCTCACATGAAACCCGCTCTCCTCTTCATCCAGCGGGATCACTTTTTCGCTCCACTCCGTGATCCTGATCCAGGAGCCCTGTTCCAGGAGGGGCGCCATCCGGCTGATCAGTTCTTCCTCTCCCTGTAGTTCCATGGTTACTGTCCCGCTGAAATCATTTCTGACCCAGCCTGTCAGTCCGAGCATCTGCGCAGCATGGGAAGCCGTATATCGGAATCCAACCCCTTGAACACGGCCGGATACCACAATCCGTTTTCTTACAATCCGTCCCCTCATGGCAATTCCTTAAAAAACGAAGTAAGTTCCGGCAACTCCCGGAATCCGATCTTTTGATAGAACTCGTATGCAGGCTGGTTTCTGTCCGTCATCAGATAGATGACATGGAGACCCCGTTCTTTGATCTTTCCTTCTATGAGCGTAAAGAACGCTTTCCCATAGCCTTTTCCCTGATAATCATTCCGGATGCACAACTCCTCAATGTAATACTCCGTCCCGCCATACCAGTGTTTGATCTTCCCGATGGAAATCCCTATAAGCTGTTCTGCTTCATACAGACCAAACAGGAGGGAACCCCGTACCTCTGTCAGATCTTTCAGGTATTCCTCCAGTTGTTGCTCGTCGCTCCAGTCCTCATTCCATGGCGGACTGCTGAAAACAGATCGGAACAGTGTCTTCATTTCCACCAGATCCTTTGATGACATCTCTTTGATCAGGATTGCATCCATGAGTATTCCCCTTTCGGCTTCGATTGAGCAGATTCTATCATGCTATCCATATGACGGAAAGCCTTTCCGAAGATGAACATCATGGTATGATCCTATGGATCCCCCGCATGATGACCGCCATGATCCAGGAGATGAAGGTGATTCCGCCAAAGATTACAAAGGCCATAGGCATTCCCCAGGTGGTAAATCCATACCAGTCATTGGTGTCCGGCCATACGCCAACCCCATTGATCGCGATATTCGTCAGGTATCCCGCCCCGTACAAAAGCACCGGAATCGTGGCAAAGGCAGTATCCCGGAACGGATTGTTTTCCACCTTCTCCGCAAAGCAGTAATCTGCCATCGCCGCCAGCGGAATCACCAGATGAAAGAAGAAGTTGGATCCTGCATACAGTTTTTCGAACCCGTACACCGGTCCCAGGAATGCAACCACAACGAAAAAAGTCACCATGACCGACGACGCGGATATCAGTTTCAGCCTGGCAAGCGCAACCGGAAGTCCTGTTTTCTCCCGATGTCTGATCAGGTAGATGAGCGTAATCAATGCCACTGCGCCGGCAAAGAAGTTGGAAAGGGTAGTAAAATACCTCAGTCCCAACGCTCCTGTAGCCGGAAGCCGGTTCTGCTGCGGAAAAAAGACAGATATCAGATATCCGAAAACAGTCATTCCGAAAATGGCTGCATTAAAAGTGATGGCTGCTGTATTGCTTCGTTTCATATTCCCTCTATTTGATGTCTGATGAAGTAATTCTATTCGCCAGAATTATCTCCTTACATGAAACCCGCTCTCCTCTTCATCCAGCAAGTATTCCCGCAGATAAGGAACTGCAAAGACCAGTTCTCCCCTTCGCGGCGCCTCAATAATCCCGGTATCCAAAAGTCTTTTTCTGTAAGGTTGAAGTGAAGAAGCCTGGGAACCAAGCTGTTCTTGTAGTTCGTTAGTAGTAATCGGATCCTTGCATCTTGCCATTGCCATCAAGAAAAATCTGTCATTGTCAGAAAGTGGCGCTAAGGTTGGTTTAAAAACGTTATCCTCCAAATCACGAATTGCCGAGGACTCCGCTTTTTTCAGGGTTTCTTTATCTATAGCGGATGTATCTTTTGCATAAAGCGTCAAATAATATCCCAAAAGCTGCATAAAATAAGGCAATCCTCTACTCTTCTCAGCAGCAAGATCGAGTATCGGCTCAGGACAGCTGATATTCATGGATCGGAAAGCATGTTCAAAATACGCCCTTATGGATGCAATCGAGATGGATCCGAGATTCACCTTGCATGCACGGTTTAAAAAAGTCAATACCTCATCATTCAAAACACCGGATACTGCATAAGGAAGTCCGGCCATTCCGATCGCAATGTTTCGATGATCTCCAACAAGTTCCTGATAGGCAGTTGCGACTTCCCGCATAGCCGCTGATGTCTGGACCTCATCGATCAAAATCAGCACACCTTTCTTTTTTTCCTCCAACCTCTCGCAAAGAAGGGACATTTTTGCGCGGAATCCGTATTGTTGATTAGCCGCCTCCGAAAAGGCCAATCCGAACGAAAAACCCATTGCTCCAACTGTAACGCCGGATAAACTTTTTTTCTCATCTTTAAAATAGCGGGAACCATTGAGCTGAATTTGCTCGATAATAGCGGAGGGCATGCCTTCAAATGCAGTCACTCTTGCAACGATAAAGCCAGCGGCAGCAGCACGATCTGCAATTTCCAATAAAAGCGCCGTTTTACCCATTCCCCGCTGACCAAGGAAAAGAGTGCAACGCTCTCTCGCTCCAATGGGTTCTTTTAACCCACTGATAAACGCGTTAATTTCACCGTCCCGCCCTACAATCTGTTCCGGTCGGTTGCCGAATGTCGGCTGGAAAAAGTTGCTCATGTGGACATCCTCGCTGAAATGATTTGATTTTTACTCTCTTTTATTCTTCTTTATTTACTTTTATTCTTCTTTATTCTTTTTTATTTTCCTTTATTCTAATTCCAGGAAAGCAAGATGTCAAATCTCCGGACCCCTTGGGACAATTTCATCTATTCTATGGCTCCCGTTTCCTTGCAACAGGTAATCCATACTGTTATCATTTTTTATCATAACATCATCAGGAGGATATGCAAAAGTGTTTTCTGGAGATTGGAGCCGAAATGGATAAACAAATCCTGTTCTACGGCGATTCCAACACCTACGGCTATGATCCAAGGGGATTCTTCGGCGGACGGTATGCGGAGAAAGATCGTTGGACGGGTATTCTAACGGAGGATCTGCGAGATACATGGGATGTGTACGCTGAAGGACGGAACGGAAGGATGATCCCGACAGCACCGGAATTTTCGGATGTCCAACGGATGATCGACGCGCATAAGCCGCTGCATATCTTCGCCATCATGCTCGGTACAAACGATATCCTGTTCGGGAGCCAGACAGGGATCAGCCTGCCGGTTCAGAGTATGGGAGATTTTCTGCAGTTCCTCTCTTCTGTCCCGGGAATCGAAAACGGGAAGACAAAGATTCTTCTGATCGCACCGGTTCCGATCCGAGCTTCCGGAGATCCTGCTTATCAAAGATTTGCCGATCTGTCGGAGAACCTTGTCATGGCATACCAAGGGCTTTCCGAGACACATAGCACTCTGTTACCGCGGAAAGCTTGACTTTTCCAAGTAGCCAAACTATTATAATAGTACAAGGCGTAGACCTGCATTGGATATGTGTGGGGGCTGCGCCATTTTTTTATTTCATGACCCCGGCATAGATCATCCGTACCAGCTGCACCTCCGGAGAACTGCAGCCGATCTGATAAAAGGCTGTCTCGGTGAAAAGATCCTGCCGGGTTCCGTCCTTTTCTTCCAGCATCCATCTTGTCCGCTCTCTGTCTGACTTTCTCGTTAATACCGAGACAATACGCAAGCGCAAGGTGACGCTCATCGATCGATTTCATCCTTCCAAGAGACATAAAAAAGAAATCTCTGTGTTCTTCATCAAAAAAAAACATGTCCAGAGTGTCGTCATAGACCTCTTCAAATTGCAGTGCTCTTCTCGCTGTATTTTCTGACAATTTCTTTACCTCCTTGAATTTACTGGGTTCTCTAATACTTTTGCTGTACTAGCCCATTTTCAGAGTATTTTTCCCTATGCCATAAACTCCTGATCTGATCCTTTTACTGTCCGATTTATGACTCAAACAGCCGTTTCTTCCGCTCGATCATCTCCCCGATCCTGCTGATATACTGGTCTAAATCCTTCACCGTGTCGCACCGCTCGATCCGTCCGTCCGGAAACACTCTTTTCGATACCGTCCCGGCGCCGCAGGCCAGGATGTCCTGTACCTCCTCCATCATCAGGATGTTATAGATACCGGCTTTTCCCGGCGCAGCATAACCCACATTTTCAAAATTACCCGCCATATTCTTCTGACGGTAGAGATAGTACGGCGTCCGCCCGATCTCGCGGCAGACCGTCTCTGCGATTTCCATCTGCTCTGCCGTATTTTCCATCTGGTACTGCCGGTAATGCTCCATCTCCATCCTGAGACGGGAAGCACGTTTGATGGCAAGGGAGTGCACCGTAATATCGTCAGGGGAAAGGGCGCGTATACGCTCCATGGTATGGGAAACGTCCTCTCTGTTTTCTCCGGGAAGTCCGAGGATCAGATCCATATTGATATTGGAAAAACCCATGCGACGTGCGCAGGCATAGGCCTCCTCCGTCTGTGCCACGGTGTGATGACGACCGATGAGATCCAGCGTCTTCTGGGAAAAGGTCTGGGGATTGACGGAGATCCGGTTCACCCCGTACTCCCGTAAAACCGCAAGCTTTTCCTCCGTGATGCTGTCCGGACGACCGGCTTCCACGGTAAATTCACGGCAGGAGGATAAGTCAAATGTTGATTTTATTTTTGATATAACTCTCTCTAATTCGGGAGTTTCCAGAGAAGTCGGCGTGCCACCGCCCAGATAAACCGTGTAGAGCTTTTTCCCTTCGAAAAGTGCCGCCGTTTCCGTCATTTCCAGAAAAAGGGCATCCAGATAAGGAGGGATTTGATCCCGGTATGCTTTGACAGGATATGAAGCGAACGAACAATAAAGGCAGGTGGTCGGGCAAAAAGGTATCCCGACATAAAGGCTGTAACCCGCGGTATAATCGACTTCCTGCAAAATACTGCGTTCCCGCTCCGCAATCTCGATCGCGAGACGCGCCTTTTTCTCGGAGCAGAAGTAGGTTTGGCGCATGTGATCCAAGATCTCGGCATGCGTTCTCCCCTCAGCCAGCATCATCATAGGGATACGCACCGGCCGGATCCCGGTCAGCGACCCCCAGGGCAGTTCCCGCCCGGTCTCCGCCACCAGTCTCTGATACAATCCCTGCTTCAGCGCGTCCTTGGTCTGCTTCCGGTTGGAAAATCCTTGCGGTATCGACACTTCCATGATGCGAGATGCCTCTAAGCCGCTTTCCGTCTGCCGCTGCCGCACAGGCGCTTCCTTTCCCGGCGGTAAAACAATGACATCCTCCGCCGGATAAAACGCCTTCACCAGCGAGTGGATGTCATAGGTAAAATCATCTTGATCTGTTCTGACAATGATCATGGTCCGTTCACTTTCAGAGAAACATATTTCCGGTTCTTTCGGCGCCGATCGTCGTGCTCTCCATATGGCCCGGATACACGATCGTCTCGTCCGGCAGCGTAAGCAGTTTTTCCCGGATACTGCCGACCAGAACACCCATACTGCCGCCCGGAAAGTCCGTCCGCCCGACAGAGCCGGCAAACAGCGTATCTCCGGAAAAGAGCACGTTCTCCGAAGCCAGATAATAGCAGACGCCGCCTCTCGTATGTCCGGGCGTCAGCAGCACCTGAAAGGTATAGCCCGCCAGATTCAGAAGTTCTCCGTCTCTCACATAATCCGTCGCATGAAATGTCATGGTCCTTCCCATCATCCCGCTGACATTCATCTCCGGATCCTCCAGGGTCTCCCGCTCCAGCTCATGCGCAAAGACCTTCAGCCCGTACTCCGCGGAAAGTGCGTCTACCGCCATCACATGGTCAAAATGCCCGTGCGTCAAAAGGATCGCCTGGGGCTCATAACCGTTTTCTTTGATCAGACGGTCGATCCGCTTTGCTTCATCACCGGGATCAATGATCACCGCTTCCTTTGACATCTGATTTGCTGCCACATAGCAGTTGGTACCGACCATTCCGACAGTCAGATGTTTGACTTCCAGCATAAATCTCCTCTCCGCTTACCCGCTTGTCCGTTCGATATCTATGACACTTTCAATCTGGCGGATCTTCGCGACCAACGCCGCCAGCTGGTCTTTGTTCTTTACAGTGAAGGAAACGGCGATCGTGGCTGTCCCCTGCTTGTTGACCGAGGAATTGATGCCGTGAATGCTGATCTCCTGGCTTGTGAAAACCTTACTGATGTCCACAAGGAGGCCTGTCCTGTCATGGCAGAAGATCCTGATCTCCGCCAGATACTCGCCGCTCACCGCCGACGCATCCTGCTGCCACTCAGCCTCGATAAGGCGTCCCTTCTCGTCATCCGTCAGATGGATGATGTTGACACAATCCGTACGATGGATGGAAACACCACGGCCTCTCGTCACAAAACCGACGATCTCATCCCCCGGTACAGGGCTGCAGCATTTCGAAAAATGCACCGCCACATCGTAAAGCCCGCGCACAATGATCCCGCTCTTGCTGTGCAAGACCTCCCGTTTCTGCTGTCCCTCGTTGAGCTCCTCGATCAGTTCGGCGTCGGTCACATGGATCGGATGGTCCTTTTCGTACTCCTCCACCATTTTATTGACGATCTGGCCTTCCTTTAAGCCACCGCGTCCGACGGATGCGAGCAGCGCTTCCCAGTCATGATAGCCGTATTTCCGTACGACCTTCTGCTGGTATTCCGGCTTGCTGAGGATCGCCGTATCAATGGATTTCGCCTTGCAATAAGCAAGGATCATTTCCTTACCTTTGGCGATATTCTCTTCTTTCAGTTCGCTTCGGAACCATTGGTTGATCTTGTTTTTCGCCTGCGTGCTCTTCACGACCGAAAGCCAGTCGCGGCTCGGCCCTTTGGAGTTCTGAGAAGTCAGGATCTCGATCCGGTCGCCGTTTTGGATCTCATAGTCGATGGTCACCAGCTTGCCGTTGACCTTGGCGCCCACCATTTTATTGCCAACGGCAGAATGGATACTGTAGGCAAAGTCCACCGGCGTCGATCCTGCCGGAAGATTTTTCACATCCCCTGTGGGGGTAAAACAAAACACAGTATCCGAAAACAGGTTTAGGTCGCTCTTTAACAGGCTCATGAACTCCCGGTTGTCCGCCATGTCCTGCTGCCATTCCAGAATCTGCCGCAGCCAGGAAAGCTTTTCCTCTTCCTGTCCGGCAGTATCCTTGCCGTCAGACCCTTCCTTATACTTCCAGTGCGCCGCGATACCGTATTCCGCAGTCCTGTGCATCTCCGCCGTACGAATCTGGATCTCAAAGGGCCGGCCGTCATGACCGATCAGCGTCGTATGGAGCGACTGGTACATATTCGGCTTCGGCATGGCGATATAATCCTTAAACCGCCCCGGTACGGGCTTGTACATCTCATGGATGATCCCCAGCGCCGCATAGCAGTCCTTCACCGAATTCACAATGATCCGGATCGCAAACAGGTCGTAGATCTGGTCGATGGTCTTGCCCTGATTGACCATTTTTTTATACACGCTGAAGAAATGCTTGGCGCGGCCGTAAACCTCTGCCTCAATATGCGCTTCCTCAATCGCTTCCCGCACTTCCTTCGCCAGATTCCCGATATATTCCTCTCTGGCGTCCTTCCGGAGCACCACCTTTTCCACCAGATCGTAATATGCCTCCGGCTCCAGGTATTTCAATGCCAGATCATCCAGCTCGATCTTGATCTTGCTGATACCAAGGCGCTGGGCGATGGGCGCATAGATCTCCTGCGTCTCCCGGGCGATCCGCACCTGGGACTCCCGCGGCTGATACTTCAGGGTGCGCATATTATGAAGGCGATCCGCCAGTTTGATGATGATGACCCGGATATCCTTTGCCATGGCAAGGAACATCTTCCGCAGGTTCTCCGCCTGGAGTTCCAGACGCTCCTGCCGTTTATCCGTAATGTCCGTATGGAGCTGCAGGTTTTGCAGCTTTGTCATCCCGTCCACGAGCAGCGCCACTTCCGGGCCGAAATTCTTTTCCACATCCGCAACGGTCATGACGGTATCTTCCACCACGTCATGCAAAAGTCCCGCCACGATGGTTTCCTTGTCCATCTCCAGCTCTGCCAGGATGATGGAAACGCTTAAGGGGTGGATGATATATGCTTCGCCGGACTTTCTGGTCTGCCCCTGATGGGCCTTTTCGGCGACGCTGTATGCTTTTTCAATCATGGAAATATCGTCTGACGGGTGATAGCGACGGACGTTGTCGATGAGATGCCCGTAAAGATCCGCCGGATCGGTGAAATCACTCTGCTTCGGCAGGGTGGCGGACTTTGACATGACGCGGCTTTCCAACTCTTCCAGTTTTTCCGTTGAAAAATCAGACAAAATCCTCACCTCCTCTGCATGACATTTTTGACCCTGACAGCATCAGAAATCAAGCTTAAAAACATATTATAATCAATTACGAAAACGATTTCAAGATTTCGCCATGTCCAGGCGGTCTCTTTCTTCTCCTTTGATCTCTCGCTCCAAAATCGTATTAAAATCTTCCTCAAACATCACGGCATTATTAAGTTCCTGTAAAAAAGTGTCACCAGCGGTGACACTTTTTATAACCGCCGTTTCAGGTTTCAAATCCTCTGATCCAGCGTAAATCTATATTCTTTCTATAAGAGCTTGTATCTGCTCATATGCATCCCTCTTTATAAGAGCTATTTCTTCATCATCCATCAAATCCATAAAATCAGATACATCTTTAGCCCCCGCATGATTCTCTGATGCAAATTTCTCCGAAAGCTTTTCTTTCATTTCTTTTACCATTGGCCTGTCTCTTACAGCATCAAATTCATTAGCTAAAGCCTCTACTCCGCCAGCATAATGTTTTACCACAAAGTAAATATCATATGCATCTTTTGCCTTTCCTCTTCCCATAGCCGCAGTCTTCATGATCATATACGGAACAACCGCAATTACATTTATTACGGCAGAATCAATAGCACCATCCACCCTTTCGGCCTCAATCTTTACCTGCTGTGGTGGAAATTCAAAGGCAAAATTTCCTCCTGTAGCCTTTAACGCCTTAATTCCCTGAACATGCTGACTCCTTTTCTTAGATGCAGTGCCACCATAGATTCCTGCCAGGATATCAACATCAACGTCGTATTTCTCCCCATCAATTTCTACCGTTTTGACAAACGAAAAATATTTCTCCGGATGCTCTGTATATCCGTTTTTTAAAAGAATTTTTGACATTGTCTGATATCCCGAATCTTTTAATGTAAGATGATTTATCAGTACATCCACGTCCACGCTTCCCACATGTTCCTGCTCAGGAAACATCAGATCCGGAACCCATCCCCCACCGATACGTATATCATCACGATATTCATTAAACAGATTCACCAGTTCAACTAATACCCTGTGCGCAGCCTGCTTTTGTCCTTCAGAATAATCAGTACTGTTTCTTAATTCCTCATCATGTATCATTTGCATATCTCCTTATCGAGTATTGCTTCCGCTATTTCTTCGCCTCTCCCTTTAAGGCTCATACAATCCAGAAATACCTGTACCGGTGATGCTACCGGGCAATTTTTTATCATCCGCGAATTTAAACCCACGCAACTATCGTACTTTACAATGAATATAACGTTAGCACCCGAATCTACTTTTTTCAAACCCAGAAAATTAATAGCATTTTCAAGATCAACTGCATCTATCAATGCGTGTACTTTTTGATA
Source organism: Lachnospiraceae bacterium (assembly GCA_017431515.1). Taxonomy (GTDB): domain Bacteria; phylum Bacillota; class Clostridia; order Lachnospirales; family Lachnospiraceae; genus RUG12461. The sequence goes on along the minus strand of JAFRKV010000038.1, from coordinate 139,826 downwards.
TCTGACAACCGGCTGATACCTGACGCCTCCTGAAAATCCGGTAAGAAGGCAGTCTATTCCCATATCTTCCTTCATTTTTGAAATCTTTGCTTCTATATCCGTTATTCCGGACAGCGAATAGCATTGTATTTTTTCTTCAGTGCTATCTGAATACACCTTTGCCCAGTCATTCATTATTGCCTTAGGATTTATGACAGAAATACCTTCGCTGCCTTGATCGACATATGTCTGCCTAACTAGAAAATCCTTTACTTTTGAAACCTGACCTATACTGCATCCGACTGCCTGTGCCAATTCCTTCAGTTTCCATTTCCTCCCCGGGTTTTCAAGCAAAGTACGCAGTATAACAGAAGATACCACCGAAGAACGTTCATATATCGACTTCATTCCCCTGCCGGGTTTGTTCTCATTTTTGTTGCCCTTAATTTCCACATACAATGATTCATATGCTATGTAACAATTTCCTGCCATATCAAGAAACCCAACATCCGCATTTTTGCATATTTCGGCTGTCTGTTCTGTGATATAAGGTGCCAAAATCACACAATACATATCGGAAACCATTCCTAAAATAGCCTCCTTGATCTGCTTGGGGTACCCATCAGCAGATATTACAAGTCGTATTTTTATTTCATCATCGTTTTGAAGTTTTAATGTTGCCACTTTATCGGAGTCCAATTTACACTCGCGAATGATTGGTAAACCGACAGCAAATGACTGAAATAAATCCGGTGATATCGCTTGTTTCATTTTTACCCTCGCTTTCACTATATTGGTGAAACTAATTATAACAATGAAACTGTATAAAATCAACTATTAGTTTCATATTTATAGATGTTTTCACTGTGTTGGTGAAAACGTCTATAAATATGAAACACGTCAAACACAGCATTGTTAACGCATGCATTTTTACTTTTTTCATTTTCGCACACGTCAAATTACCTGACTGGAAGTGAACTACTTCGATCAGATCATGAGGCGTCAGTTCCGCCTGGAAGCCGACCTTGCCCGCACTGACATACATCTTCTCATATTGCAAGGGAGACTCCGTAAACGTTGTTGCTTATCCTTTATGTAACTGGAAATTCTAACGATCCGCTATCTTAGATATCAAGACTATTTTCATTTAGAAGGAAATCATACAGGTTCATAACAAGGATCCCTTGATCATTTCTCCATATGGGTGTATTGGAATTAACCACTATGATCTTTTTAAAGGAATCAGGTATCTTTATGAGAGATGCCTGCTCCTGATCCATCTTTTTCTGATCCGGTATTGCAAAGGCTGACTGGATATAGTACCTCTTATTACCTTGATTCGCCACAAAGTCAACTTCCAGCTGCTTTTTTTTGTTTCCATCAACTGATCGGACTTCTACCACTCCCACATCCACGTTGTAGCCCCGAAAGATCAACTCATTATATATGACGTTTTCCATGATATGTGTCTCTTCATATTGTCTGAAATTTAGGAATGCATTCCTCAGACCCATATCCGAATAATAATATTTCGATGGTGTACTGATATACCTACGTCCCTTTATGTCATATCTTTCTGCCTTTTGGACAATAAAACTCTCTTGAAGATATACAAGATAATTTGCGATGGTGGGCATTGTAATCCCTTTTATCCCATTACTGTTAAAGGTATCTGATATCTTCTGAGCATTAGTAAGTGAACCGATGGCCGAAGCAAGAACTTTCATCAACTCCTCCATCCCCCCACCATTGCGGATGTCATATCTTTCAGTGATATCCTTCACATAGATTTCCTTATTCAGTCTGTCCAGATAGGCAGTCTTTGCCTGATCACCCCTTTCCGTTAGGATGCGGGGCATTCCGCCATAATAGGTATAGTCTCTCCACGCTTCCATCCTGTCTCCATCGAAGGCAGGAACAAACTCAGAAAACGACAACGGAGCAATGTGCACTTCATCACCGCGTCCTCTGAACTCTGTCATGATGTCCGTAGATAAGAATTTTGAATTACTGCCGGTCACATAGACATCCACATTTTCTTTCTGCAACAGACCATTCAAGACACCGTACAGTCTGATCGGGATGTCCGGATTCTTCATTTCCTCTCTGGTGATTGCATACTGTGCCTCATCTATGAACACATAGTATTTCTGCCTCGGATCAGTCAGTCTGCTCTTGATATAATCATAGAGTTTCCCAGGATCCATATATTCAGCATAATCTTTATCATCCAAGGAAACTGTGATGATGTTCTCTACCGGCACACCGGACTTAATAAGATAATCATAGAATAGATGAAACAAAAGATATGTCTTTCCACATCTTCTGATTCCCGTAACCACCTTTATCATTCCATTGTTTATCCGGCTGATCAGTCGCTCAAGATATCGGTTTCTTTTGATTTCCATGCTATTCTCCAAGTATCATCCAATATATTTTAGATTCGTTCCGTTTCCGTCAATTATCTAAAATAGGTATACCATATTACAAGCATCTGCGTCAATGTTCTGCCTTAGTTTTTTGGCGGTTTCGGCATTTTTCTAAAATAAAGGTTGAAATGGTTTCAGCCGGTAGTTCACCAGATCTGCAGGGCAGTCTCCCACCAGATTGGAGGCTTCGACAATGGACAAAAGAAAAGAGCGCAGCCATTGGCTACGCTCTTTTCCTTCTGCTTTTCTGCTTTAATTAGTTCCTGACAAACTTGTTTGCAACAGTCGTCTGTGAAACCTCGGTGATTCTATAAAACCCCGGATTAATTTGTAATCGTGCATAGTTACCTCTCATCACCATCATGCCCTACTCAGTAGGAATTGTCAAACAACCAAGCTAACCCGGCAAATAAATCCAAATCCAAATGAATGGGATTGATGGCAGAGCATGCCCTTAAAGAGAAGTGGAGCCGATCAATTAGGGGGAAGATCGACTCCATCGCGAACTCTGTTAAATGATAATCAGGAATGCAAGAGATAACTTATCGAATCGCAGGCAGGGTACGCCCTGACCCGATCTCAAAATGACACCGGACAATGCCCAAATCCACCTGACTGAAGAAACCACCTTTGTCGATGAACTCTACACTTTCATCGTCATTGAGCCGGATCAGGAACTTCTGCTGATTGATGGCGGTCGGTGCCAGAAGCACCATTTCAACGCCTTTGTTGAACCAGAGCGGGCGTTCTCCTTTTACATCAATGACCTGTTCCATGCTCTTTGACTTGTGTGGTTTTCCCTGATCTGATCCGTAGCCGATCGCAATGGTAATAACGAGCCGCTCGTCAGCATTCACCTTGGCGGGAATCATCTTTTTGTTAAACGTTCCTGCCCAGCAGGTATTCAGACCGATCTCCTGCGCATAAAGCACCAGTTGTTCGCCGTAATATCCCACTCTTTGTTCCAGAGTCTTGTCATCCGGTCCTACACAGGCGATCACGCTGGGGGCAGAGCCGAGTCCCGCCATTTTGTTTAAAAGCTTGTTATAGGTATTACCCGCATCTTCAATAAACTGCAGATTGAGATTGCCATCCAGATTCAGTTCCAGAATCTTTTCCTGAATCAGATCCACCCTATCCTTATGAATCTTTTCCTGTTTGTAATTACGTACGGAATGGCGTTTTTTGATTGCATCAATTTTAGACATCACAAAACCCTCATTTTTGTTGTTCTGTATCCAACACTTGCATGCTCCATTTATAGTAACATATGGCTCGGTCTGAAAGATATGAAGATAAGGCTCCATGTCGGAGTTGATGTAGTTGCTGAAGTATGGCGTGACCTATAAGTATACTCTTCTGAAGATATCCAGCGATTCCTCTTTTGTTCTCCCGTTTGTGAGAAATTCGTCTGCGATAATTTCCGATCCCATATTCTCAATGAAGGAAAGAACAGTCTCCCTGACATTCCCTTCCGTTTGAACTTTCATATCAGGATTGATCAACGCGCCAATTCCAGATTTCCTCCTTAACCTCTTCCAGACACTTATGAATTCTCTCGTCCTTCGTATCTGCAAATGTACAAATGAGCGAGACCGGGTCAACTTGCCCATTACATGAAAATAATCTCGGATCATATTTCCATTTTTGAATACGGACAATATCTGTCTCATCAGTCAAGTCAGAATCCACACCAACTAACCCTTTACAGAATGGTAAATCCTTGTATAAAGCATACTCAACGTACTTCGGATAGCCCATATCAGATTTTTGTGACAAACTGAATTCTCCTGACACAGGAGTGCTGCTATCTACTACTCCGTCAGGCAAATACATAACACCTTGAACCGGATCAATAAAATATCTCCCGGCTTTCTCATATAATTTTCTTCGATCCTTAACACTGACAGTCATCAAAATTTCCGTGCCTCTCACTCGCCTTGCGACAGATCCACCCACACCACAGGCCGGATGGCGCCGTTGGGGCGGTTTACTTCTTTTTCATCAAGAATGATCTCCCCGTCGATCGATACATACGGGGCGTAGAAAGACTGCTCCTCCCCCTTGAGCCACCACCAGGAGGAGCGATACCCTTTCATGTCCCAATGCCCGTCCTTGCTGAAGGAATTTGCGTTCGTCCCCCGCACCATGGCCACATCCGTGATGGAAGCCTCCCGTTCCGTGTCCGAAGGGAACATCCGCTCTGCCTCCTCCGGCGTAAGCAGTGTCAGCATATCGCCATCTTTTTCCATGACGGCATCCATTTCATAGGCGCTGAAGATCTCGGCAAATTCTCCGGAGTTGATGAGAGAACGGATGTCCGAATCCTCCCATGTGATCTCCTCATGCTTTTTATGATAGGCACTTCCGGAAATGCCTTTCTCACACAGGAGGCAGACCCGGTTTCCGTCTTTTTCGGCGACGATCCACGTCAGCCTCTCTTTCCCCGGTTTGATGAGGTCCGTGTTGAAATAACCGAAGCAGACCTGATCTCCCACCTCCGCCGTTTGCAATGCCTCCATCTCTTCCCTGAATTCAAAACGGATTCTGAAAAACCATACAAAAGCGGAGATCAGGGCAAACCCACAGGCTGCCAACGCGGCCACCGCCGCGCCTGTGCGGATCACCTTTCGTACCTTTTCCCTCTTCTTTTCCGCGATCCTGCCCTCAAGCGTATCATGGACCACCCGATTCTTCGTCAAAACCCCTGTGATCTTTTTCACGAGAAGCTTTGTCAACGGCGACAGGATGGCAGCGCAGGCGATACTGGCAGCAATCACGCAGGCAAACCGCAGCATCGCATTCATTCTGACTTCGCCGAAAACCTGATTCACAAAATAACCGTGCACCAAAAACAGTTCCATGCTGATGCCCCCAAGATAAGAAAGCACCTTGTTTCCCAGCGCAATCTTCATGTTCAGGAGCACAACAAACAGCACAAAGCAGATTGCCGCGGCCGACTGTGAAATCAGGGTGATGGTTTCGTCGCGTTTTGCGTGCATGGACGTGGTGTGATAGTAGCCATACCTGGTGACGGTATAGACAGACAACACAAACATAACGGCAAAAAGCGCCAGAACGATCAAAAGCTTCACCGGATAACGTCTGTTGAAAAAGGCCGTCAGTTTTTCCCGATACCGGGCAAACAGCAGGCCAAGCGGGAAAGCAATGGTGGAATTGTACCACCACTCCCCCTTAAACCAGCTTGATTTCACCCCGTTCACATCATGGCCTCTGAGGGAAGCAAACACAATCAAAAGAACCGTAAAAACGCAAAGGAGGGCAAGCGCCAGATCCCTGTTTTTGAGCAAGGAAAACAGCACAAAAAACGCGAGGTAAAGCACGACAATCTCGATGATAAACCATCCGTTGCTGTTCACCAGCGTGAAGCCGAAGATATCGGACAATGCATCCTTTACGGTATAACTGATCCCGTATCCGGCCGCAAGAAGAAGGACCCCCAGCGCGTTGATGATCCAGAAAGGCACTAGGACCGCCACCAGACGCTTTTGCAGGAAGGTGCTCAAATACCCGGGCTTGTTCTGCAGGCTGGTCAAAAGCCCATATCCGGAAAAGAAAAAGAAGATGGCCGTAAACAGCAGACCGCAAAAATTAAGAATGGAGATGGGCATCTGCGGGAGAAAGGCATAGTTTGTCACAGATTGGGTCAAGTGATGCAACACAATGCCAAGGCAGGCCGAAGCCTGGATCAGCTTCGCCTGCTTCAAAGACAAAAACTCCCCTGATATTTCCTGTTTTCCGACGCGTTTCGATCCGAAAAAAGTCAAAACCAAAAGCAGCGCCGGATAGATCAGCAGCAGATTTTTTTCCATACCATGCTATTCCTTTTCTTCTCCCCGCAGGATCCGGAAATGGTCGAGTTTTCGCTCTCTGTCTCGATAATCCGGAAGCACGGAAGACAATACCTCATAAAAGGCCCTGCTGTGGTTTGCTTCCACCAGATGCGACAGTTCATGGGCGATCACATATTCCTGGCAGTCTTTCGGCAGGAGCTTCAGCATCTTATTCAGCGTGATCTCCCGCTTTTTCTTGACGCAGCTCCCCCAGCGGCCTTTCATCAAGCGGAATTTGAGCACGGGAAAAGGAATCGCGTAAGCAGAAAACCGCGGAAAGATCTGCTCCGTCAGATAGGTCAGGCATTCCTCATCTCCCTCCCCGAACTTCAGCAACCCAGGATCCAGCGGGATCCGCCGCAGGCTCTCCTGCCGTTTTTTCACGATCCAGTCCGCCTTGCTTTTTACAAAGCGCTCCGCTTCCCTCATAGTACCGGAAAACGGCACCGTAACGCGGACGGTGCCGTTTCCATCAATCCTGATGCTGTAATGCTTCACCTTCCCTCGATGAAAGGTAATGTCAAAATCATCCATGCCCGCTACTTTAAAAATCCGTTGATGATCTGCTCCTCCGCCTCTGCCTCGGTCAGGCCCAGCGTCATCAGCTTGATCAGCTGCTCTCCGGCGATCTTGCCGATGGCGGCCTCATGAAAGAGCTCCGCGTCCACGTCATTTGCTTCCAGCGACGGTACTGCAAGGATCCGTCCCTGATCCATGATGATGGAGTCACACTCCGTATGTCCGTGGCAGGGCGCATTGCCGATGATGCAGGCGTCGAACTTCTGATAGGAATGGTCTCTGGCCACCGAACGGGACACCACATCCGCACTGGCGCCTTCCTCCAGGATCGTCGCCTTGATGATGCTGTTTGCGGTCTGTTCTCCGTGGGTCATAAGGCGCTCTCTGATCACCAGGGAGGCGTCCTTTTTCAATTCTGCCACGGTGGTCCGTTCTGTGGAGTCCACACCCTTGATCTGCACCATCTCCATTTCCATGGAACTGCCTTCCTCCAGGTAGACTTCCGTCACCGGATTCAGAATCCGTTTTCCGTTGCCGTCGCCGGAGCCATAGTGCTTCTCCACGTATTTCACATGAGCGCCTTTTCCGACAAAAAAGCGATGGATCCCGTCATGCTCGGAGTCCTGGGATCCGCAGTTGTCGATCCCGCAGCCTGCCACAATCACCACATCGCTGTCCTCTCCGACGTAAAAATCATTATAGACCGTCTCTTTCAGGCCGCTCTCGGAAAGCACCACAGGGATATGCACGCTTTCCTTTTTGGTGCCGGGTTTGATTTTGATATCAATCCCCGTTCCGTTTTCCTTTGACTGAATGTCAATGTTTGCCGTGGTCTGACGTCCGGCCAGCTTGCTGTTGGCGCGGAAATTATAGGCACCCATCGGCACCTCATGCAGATCCGCCACCTCCGCAATCAGTCGTTTTTGTATCCCGTCCAGCTTTTCCATCCTGCTAGCACTCCTTTCTCGCTGCCTGTCCGAAGCACATGCGTTCTCCCGCCTCGGTACCGAGCACCTGCGGATATACCTCGTCCTTTGTTCCGACAGAGCGGATCTGCCCCGCCTCCAGCACCACAATCTCATCCGCGATGTTTAAGATCCGCTCCTGATGGGAAATGATCAGGATCGAACTGTCCTTGATATCCCGGCGCATGTCTTCAAAGATCCGGATCAGATTCTGAAAGCTCCAGAGGTCAATTCCCGCCTCCGGCTCGTCAAATACCGTGAGTTTCGTTTTCCTGGCAAGCACCGTCGCAATCTCGATCCGCTTCAGCTCGCCCCCCGAAAGCGACGCGTTGATCTCCCGGTCGATATAATCCTTCGCGCAGAGTCCCACCTCGGAAAGATAGGTGCAGGCGTTGGAAACCGAGATCTCCTGTCCCGCCGCGATCTTTAAGAGATCATGCACCGTCAGGCCTTTGAACCGCACCGGCGCCTGAAAGGCGAAGCCGATGCCCCGTTTTGCCCGTTCCGTGATGGAAAGCCCCGTGATATCCTCCCCGTCAAAAAAGATCTGTCCTCCCGTGGGTGTCAGGATCCCCGCGATCAGCTTCGCCAGCGTCGATTTTCCGCTGCCGTTGGGTCCCGTGATCACCACGAACTTATTCTTTTCGATGGTAAGGCTCACATCTCTCACAATCTCCAGCTGTCCCCCGTCCTCGACGGAAAAGGAAACATTTTTCAATTCCAGCATATCCCTTGCCCCTCCTTATTCTTCTGCTCCAAACTCCGGCAGCATCGCAATGCTCCGTTCCAGAATGCCGTTACACCAGGCGATGGCGATCCCGTAGTTGGTCATGGGCATTCCGGCCTTCGCTGCAGCGCGCTCCCTGGCTTTCATTTCCGCCTCATTCAGCATGCAGCCGCCGCAATGGATGATCAGACGGAAGGTTGTCAGATCCTCCGGAAAATCCGTCCCGGAAGAGAACGCAAACGTCAGCTCTTGTCCCGTTTTCTTCCGCAGCAGCGCCGGAAGCTTTACTGTCCCGATGTCTCCGCATTGTCTGCGATGCGTGCAGCCTTCACTGATCAAAACTTTATCCCCCGCAGAAAGGCCCCCGATCACACCGGCGCCTTGCACCGCGGATGTCAGGATCCCTTTATACCGCGCCATCAAGATAGAAAACGAGGTCAACGGCGTCTCTGCGGGCAGCAGCTCATGCACCTTCTGAAATGCCTGGGAATCGGTGATCACGAGTTTCGGGGAAAAGCCGCCCGCAGAAAGCGTCTCTTCCAGCTCCGTATCCCTGCAGATCACAGGGATCGCGCCATGATCCAAAAGATCCCGGATCACCTGCTGCTGCGGCAGGATCAGACGGCCTTTCGGCGCCGCTTGATCAATGGGCACCACGAGAAGCACCTTATCTCCGGCGCTGACCAGATCCCCCGTCAGCGTCGCCGACTCTCTCTCCGGATCCCGGAGCGATGCCACTTTTTCCCGCAGCAGATCCATCTGGTATCCGTCCTTAGCGCTGACATACAGTCCTTCCCGATCCGCGCCGTGCTCCAGCAGCAGATCCGCCTTGCTGTGCACCACCAGTGTCGGGATGTCTCTCTCACGAAGGACTTCCAAAAATTGCCGGTCCGCATCCTGCATCCCCGTATCCGCCGCAACCACAAGCACCGCAAGATCCGTTTTCTGCAGCACTTTCTGTGTCCTTATCACGCGCATCTCACCAAGGGCTCCCGTATCGTCGATCCCGGGCGTATCAATGATCGCCACCGGACCGATGGGCAGGAGCTCCATGCTTTTCGTCACAGGATCCGTCGTCGTCCCCGCTACCTCCGATACAATGGAGACCGGCTGGTTCGTAAAGGCATTGACCAGCGAGGACTTACCGGCATTCCGGCAGCCGAAAAACGCGATGTGGATTCTTTCTCCCAAGGGTGTATCTGTCAGACTCATGTGTTCTATTATAACACAGTTTTGAAAAGATATGGATAAATCGACGTTTCCTAAAAAACCTGCATGATGCCGTCCGGCTTATGCTTCGAAAGATACTTCTCCTTCGCGGCACTGCCGACCACGCAGACACACTTGTAGACGTCCTGCAGGCGTTCCTTTTCATCCCGGAGGCGATCCGCATCCGTCCCCCAAAGCAGCATCACGGGCAGGGTCTCTTCCGTCTCTGCTCTCGCGATCTGCTTCTCCTTCGGCAGGTGCAATTTCAGGACCTGCTCCAGGTTTTCGTACTTCACGGGCTTGCTGAGGTAATCCGTAAAGCCCATGGCCAGATAGTTTTCCTTTGCGCCCACGATGGCGTCCGCCGTCAATGCGATGATGGGCGTATGATGCTTCAGATCACGGCGTACAAGCTCCTGCAGCGTCATTTCACCGTTCATTTCCGGCATCATCTGATCCAGAAGGACGCAGTCGTACTGCTGCTTCTGCATCATCTCGATGCAACCCGCGCCGGACAATGCCGTCTCCACTTTTGCACCGGTATCGCGCAGCAGCCCTTCCATGACATCCAGATTCATTTCGTTATCGTCTACCACCAGAATCCGCGCCTCAGGCGCATACAAGGTGCCCTCCTCCAACGCCATTTCGTTGACGAAGGCAGAGACCGCTTTGCCGAAATCCCCGATGGGCTCCCATGATACCACCTTCTGGGGAATGTAGACCGTAAAGACGGAACCCTTCCCGTATTCGCTCTCCACGGAAATCCGCCCCTCCATCATCTCCACCAGTTTTTCGGTAATGTGCAGGCCAAGGCCCGTTCCCTCGATCTTGTGGTTCTTTCGCTCATCCAGCCTTTGGAAGCTCTGAAAAAGCTTCTCCTTATCCTCCTCCCGGATCCCGATGCCGGTGTCGGAAACACGGACCACAAGACAGGTCATCTCCTCCACCAGAAGTTTCTCCGACCACACCTCCACGGACACGCTGCCCTGTCCGGTGTACTTCACGGCATTGTTGATGATATTCAGCATCACCTGACGAATCCGGATCTCGTCCCCATAAAGGATGGCCGGAATCTCTTCGGCGACTTCAAACCGGTAGACCAGGTCCTTTGCCACCGCCCGCTGCCTTGTGATGTTCAAAACGTCATTCAGCACCGATGCCACATGATATTCCTGGGGCACGATCTCAAAACTCCCTGCCTCGATCTTGCTCAGGTCCAGGATATCGTTGATCAGGGAAAGCAGGGTGTTGCCCGCGCTTTTGATGTCCATCGCGTATTTTCTGATGGTGCTGTCCTTCGCATCCTTCAGGATCATCTCATCCATCCCCAGGATGCCGTTCAAAGGCGTGCGGATCTCGTGGGACATCTTGGCCAGAAAATCATCCTTGGCCTTGTTGGCCATTACCGCTTCATTGGCCACAAGGCGGATGCTGATGAGCTGTTTGATCGTATGGATGATGGAACACAGCATGAAAGCGAAGAGCCCGATGGCCATGAAGAATCCGGAAAACACGCCGTTATGCGCGAACTGATACATGACGATCTGAAAGCACGCCGCGATCGCCAGAAACACAAACCCGATGGCCACGAAGATATAGGATTTTACAAGACGGGCTCTGATATCCAAAATCAACGTCACAAACATCACTATGATGCTGAATAACGCGCAGAGCGCAGCAATGGGGAAGCTTTTGATCAGGCTCATTTTCCCGGAAACAAACAAGGCAATGCAGAGCACAAAATCCGCCACCTCTATGATGGCCGCTGTGGTAATGAGTTTCTGATAGCGGTTTTCCTGCAGGGAATTGATAAAGACCAAAAAGGGCAGCGGCATCAGGATCACCATGAGAAAGGGTGTGTCCGAGATCACGGAGATATTTCTGCAGTATAGCTGCCGGAAGATGGAGTTGGAAAGCACCCAGCATGCGCCGATGATGACGCCGAGGGAGAGGTGCTGCATTTCCAGATAACGCCGGTGAACGATCCGGTAACAGATGGATGCAACGAAGCAGATCGTGGCCAGCAAAAGCAACGCAAGCCCCACAAAGAGCTCCGCGCCAAATTGGGAGAAAAGGTACGACAGGATCCCGATCCTCGTGCCGATATAGACCTCATAGATCACGCCGGCATTGTAGGCGTAGTGCACGTTCAACGTTTTCCCGGCATCCTCCGGATAGATGGATGCCATCACATAGCATTCCGCGGAACGATCCCCGAAATAGGCGTAATCCTCTACACTGTATGCTTCCCGCAGATCCCCGTCGATGTAGATCTCCATGTCCATGCCGCGGAAACACAGCACCGCCATATCCTTATCCAAAGGAGCCGGCAAGGTGGTCTGCAGCGTGATGTCCGAATCCGTCCTGCCGGGCACCGGAAACGGGACGGTGGAACCGTCCTCTAAGACCTCGACCCATTGATCTCCCGGCAAAACTTCACAGATATCACCGTTTCGGGGAGAGTTCGCCGGAAAGACGAACTGTCCGATCACAATATAGCCGAACACAAGCACGACCATGACGGAAAGAATATACTGAATTACCTTCATTCGATCGCTCCGGAAATCTCCTGAATCACCGCTGCTGCATCATCATACAAAAAATCGCCGATGAGTCCTTCCGCTTTCTTCAGCAATTCTTTCTGGGTCAGGCGGAAGGGATAACCGGAAAGCTTTTTCACAAGAGATAAAGACGCCTCATCATCAAAATCATCCAACGCGGCAAGGAGTAAACGGGCGGTCTCTCTTGCTTCTTCCGCCGAGATCTCACCGGCCGCCGTGATCTTTTCCATCTCTCCGATGGGAGACAGCTGCTTCACCAGGTCTTCATAAGCCTTCAGCGTCGGCTCCGTCTGCGCAGCGATCACATCGCTGTCCCCGTCTCTGGCCGCGCTCTCCAGCCGTTCAAACTGCGCGCTGAGTTCTGAGGCCCCGATCATCTTCGCGTTGCTTTTTAAGGCATGCACAGTGATCATATAGTTTTCATCATCTTTACTCCGGAAAAAATCCTCTACTTTGGCGCGGTTCTTCTCATATCCCTTGTAAAAACGCTGCAGCGCGGAGAGGTATTTCTCTTTTCCCCCAGTATATGCAATGCCGTCCTCTGTATTGATCCCGATCCTCGAAAGCCAGGTAAAATCATGCTCCATAAACGCTCTCCTTACTCCAGTACATCAATGATTTTCGCCACCAGTTCCGATTTTTTCGTCGGTTTCACGATATAGCCCTGGGGCTTTAATTCTGTCAGCGTCTTGATCACCGTCTTCTTCTCCGTCACGCCGGTCAGAAAGATCACGGGAATATCCTCCAGCTCCTGTTTTTTCCGAAGAAGGGTCAGCACCTCCGGTCCGTCCATCACGGGCATCAGATAGTCCAGCAGGATCAGATCCACAGAATGGTCCATCAGATAACGAAAGGCAGCCTCTCCCGACTTCACGGGCGTGACGGCATAGAATTCGCTTAAAAAATCCTTGATCGTAATCAGCGTCTCCGTGTCGTCATCCACCACGAGGATCCGCTTCCGCCCTTCCGCTTCCGCAGCGTACGGATTCACATACTCCTCGATCTGAAGCAGATTGTCCCGCTGCTTCTTCTCCAGCTCCGCTTCCAGCGAGATCAGCTTCTCATAAACCGCAAAGAGCGAAACCGGACGGGAAAGGAAAAACATCTTCTGCAGCTTTGTATATTTCATAAACAGCTGCCTGTCTTCCTCATTCGCCACCACCATGACGGTGATCCCGCCTTTTTTGGAGGCCTCCCTGAAAATGTCGTAGTTCGCCACATCATCCGCTGTCTCATCGCCCATACAGATGATGATCACATGGGGCAGTTCCGAATAGACCACGTCAAAGAGCGCCTTTTTCTCCGGTCTGCTCTTGATGGTGAGATACCCTCTGTCATTCTCCAGATGCTCGCAGATATCCTTTGCGATCCTGCGGTTTTTTCCCGTTACCAGCACTTTGAGCGTCATTCGTTGATCCTTATCCTTCCTGCTTTCCTCTGCCTTCAGCCGGGCAGTTCCTGCATGCTCCAGCCGCCGCTCTGGGCAAAGAGGCCGACCCTTTTTCCCTCTTCCACCACATGGCCGTCTGCAGCCGATGCGATCGCCTGCGCGCCGTCATCGAGGCACACCAGGCTTTCTCCACTTCCCATCTGCTTTTCCACAACACCTGTCGCATCATAATCCGGCAGACAGTCTGCATCCTTCGTCACGCCGCCTGTCGCCTGCAGCAGCATGTCATCTTCCAGTTTCCTGTTCAGCTTTTCTTCCATCCTTCCGTCCCTCCATGCATCTGACCGGGTGTATTTGGTCCCACCTTCACCATACGCTCCCTGCGCCTCTCCCTTCAAGCGATCCTGCGCAATCGGTCGTTTTGGATGCGTAAACGGTCGTTTACATGCGTGACTGATCGATCTTGTCCTTCATGATCATTTCGGAGAGGTCCTCATTGATCTTACGGATCTCCCGTTTCCAGGAGGCATACTGTATGATCCAGATAACAAAATACGCACCAGAAAAACACAGAAACGCGATCAGTACCCCTATGCCGTCAAACCAACCCAGAAGAAAGTTTACGACAAAAAAAGACGCAAAGGTGGTGATATAATGCGTCAATGTAGCCCGCAGCAGACTCCATTTCTCGATCTCATAAACGGCGGAACCGCCCATGGCAATGGCGCCGTAGATCCCGGACCCGATCAGCTGCGCCATCAACTTCCCCCGGTTCAAAAGATCCTCCGGCGGTGCCGCCGACACATAAATCACAGCCCCGATCAGTAAACCCATGGAAAAACCCAGCATTGTTAAAAAAATCGCTTTATTTTTGATGTTCATTGTGATCCCCCCGCGCCAGAGCCTCTTTGACATCTTTTACCCGTCTTCTCGCCACCCATGTGGTCTCCCCGTTCTCAAGCTCCACCCCGATGGTGCCGACCGTTGAAAAGTCAAAGCTTTTCACCCTTCTCAGATTGATGGTCTCCGATTGGGAAATCCGGACAAACCGGCTTTGATCCAGCAGTTCCTCCACCTCGCGGAGCGGTTTTCTCACTTCATAAAGCCGTTCTGCGGTCTGTACCATCAGTTTCCGGTTATGGATATACAGTCTGATGATCTGCCTTTGGGGCAGCATCACCAGGCTCTCCCGAAAATACGCCGGTATCAGCGGATCTTTCTGTCGGAAAAAGCCTGCACTGCTGCGATCAGCGCCTCCACATCCTCATTCCGCTCCTTATTCTTGATATAGACCGTAAGCTTCGGCCATTCCTGATCAATGATCAGTTTGATATCCAGTAATTCTGACATGGTTTCCTGATTCGTTCCTCACCTGCGATATTTTCTCAACAATTCCCGGATGGCATGGAGACGGTTGCGTGACACCCAGGATTTATTTCCGTCTTCAAACTCAACGCCCACAGATCCCCTCGTGGTCAGGTCAAAGCATTTCACCTTGTAAAGATTAATGATCTCTGATTGGGAGATCCGGACAAACCGCTCCGGATTCAGGATCTGTTCCAGGGCGGAGACGCTTTTCTTCATCAGATAGACCTCCTCCTCCGTCTGCAGCATCACCCGCTTGTTGTGGGTGAAAACCCGGACCACATCCCTTTGGGACACCAGGATGGCTTTGTCGTCGGCATAGGCCATCACCACGGGAAAATCCCGGTCGGATGCATAATCGATGGCCTGAATGATATGTTCCACCTGTCTTGTCTTTTCTCTTGTCTGTATCGTTACTTTGGGTTCGATGTAATCCTCATCCAGAACCACATCAATATCAATCATGTTGTTCATTGCCGTAACTGTCTCTTCCCCGTCCTTACTATGATGATTATGATTTGATGTCAAGGTACTCTCCGAAACCGGTCATATCAAGCACTTCCAGCACCTCCGGACAGACATTTTTGACAGAAACCCTGCCGTCCCGTTCTGCCGTGTATTCCCCCGCCCAGTAAAGGATCCGAAGCCCTGCGGAAGCAATGTAGATCAGCCCGTCAAAGTCAAAATAAATGTTTTTCACCTCGTCCGGAAGCTGACCCAGTCTCTCGTCCAGATTCATGGCTTCCAGCGTATTCAGTTTTCCTTTCAAGCCGAGAAAAAGGCTTTCTCCCTCGATGTTCCACGTCACTTCCAGTTGTCCCATTTCATTCCTCCGCTTTACACATCGGCTCTTTGCCGTTCCACAAGATCCGCAAAAAATCCGTTCTTTGCAATCAGTTCTTCATAGCTGCCGTCTTCCACGATTTTGCCGCCGTCAAAGACCAGGATCCGGTCACACTGGCGGATGGTGGAAAGACGATGGGCGATCACGATCCTCGTGCACCGCATCGCATCCAGTGCTTCCGAAACCTTTCGCTGCGTGATATTGTCCAAAGCCGAAGTCGCTTCGTCCATGATGAGAAGCTTTGGCTTCGGCGCAACCGCCCGCGCGATCATGAGGCGCTGCTTCTGCCCTCCGGAGATCCCGCCGCTTCCCTCGGAAATCAGCGTATGCATCCCCATGGGCATTCTGCGGATATCTTCATCAATTCCCGCGATCCTGGCGGCCTCCCACGCATCCTCCATGGTCAGATAGGGCGCAGCGATCACAATGTTGGAAAAGATATCCCCCTGAAACAGTTTGCCGTTTTGGGTCACGACGCCGATGTTTTTGCGCAGAGATCTGAGATCCAGCGTATTCAGATCCTTGCTGTCATAAAAGATCTTGCCCCTTGTGGGCGTCTCAAATCCCAGCAGAAGCCGGATCAGCGTGGACTTCCCGCAGCCGGTCCTGCCGACGATAGCCACATACTGTCCCGGCCGGATCGTCAGGGAAAGATCATCCAGGATCACCGGTCCGTTTTCCTGATAGCGGAAGGTCAGATCCACCACCTCGATGCCGCCGTTGATTTTGGTCAGAATCTCCTTCTGTTCGGAAATCTCAGGCACCGCCGCCAGGATCGGCTCCGCCATGTCAAAGGTGGGCTTGATATTGGCTGCAGTCAGCGCCACCCCGAACAGGGACATAAATGCGCCGAAGACCATCCCGTAGGCCGACTGGAACGCGTAATACTCCGCTGTCGTCACGTGGGTCACGATGGCCTGATTGTACAATACAATGGTTCCCACAATGGTGATCGCAGAGCTGATCACGGCATTGATCTTCAAAAAGAGCGGCGGGTTGTAGCGGAGCGCTGCAACCTTGGCATAGAGCCCTCCCCAGCGGGAAAAGGTCCGCATTTCCGAACCGGTCAGCTTGATCTTCTGAATGCCCGTGATCGTCGCGTAACTCATGCCGCTTTCCCTGGAATCCAGCAGCATCTGCTTTTTGGTCAGGCGCATCTGAAGCAAAGACGACAGCACCGTAAACGCGACCGTAATGAGAATCAGGGCAAGAGCCGGCACCACCAGACCCGGCGCAAACAAAAAGATCTGCGAAATATAGGCCAGTGAAAAAACCGATGTCAACCCGGTGCTCAGCGTCACAGACACCAGCGTGGTGCAAAGCGAATTAACATGTCCTGCTCTGGACGAAAGTTCTCCCGCGCTGTAGGATCGGAAAAACCGCGCCGGAAGCGACAAAATCCGCATCATCGTGGCCGCTTCCACACAAATGCTCAGCTTTGTATCGATTCTGGTCGTGATCAGGCTTTTCACTGCCCCGAACATCAGGGTGCCGATGGAAGCCGAGAGCAAAAACAGCACCGTCACAAGCAGAAGCGCCATACTGTTGCTGTTCACCACATCCTGAAACAGAAACAGATTGATCCGCGGCGCAAGCATCCCGACCACAGTCACGAGAAGCGTGGCGAGCAGGATCATCACGTAATCCGCAGGCTCGATCACGTGGAGGATATAGGCCACCAGGTCGATCAGACGCAGACGTTTCAGCGGAAAAGGCCGGTAAAACGCATAGGCCTCCTTGCGGTAATCCTCTTCGTTCTTTTTCCGTATCAGAGTATATCTGTCATTTACTTCGTCATAGGCCCGATAATGCATCATCCCGAAGGGAAGGAACGCCACCGGTGTATCATCCGCCTTCCGAAATCCCAGCATGGCACCGAAGGCATCCCGATGCCATCCTGTCGTCAGCTCCACGTGGCGGTGCATGACGCCGGACGCATGCAGGGAATAATCCAGTTTCTCCCCCACCGTGCGGAGATTCCCCGGTATCTCTCTTTTGGACACATGATAATACTCCAGAATCTTATCGATCGCCCCCGTGCCGCGGTCTTCACGGTACCCTTCCGTTCCGGTCGATCGGTCCCCTGTCACGGCCTTTGCGATCTTTTGAAATGTCTCGTCAAAAGACTGATAGTCTCTCTGTTTTCGAAGTTTTATCTGATCATCAAACCAACCCATACTATTCGCTTTGTACCAAGTCTCGGTAATAGCCTCCTTTGGCGTAGAGCTCCTCGTGCCGCCCCCTGTCCACCACGTTTCCGTGATCCATGACGATGATCTCGTCACAGTCCCGGATGGTGGAAAGACGGTGCGCGATCACAATGCAGGTGATGCCTCTGTCCTTAATCGCATTGACCACGTCACATTCCGTTCTGGCATCCAATGCAGAGGTGGCTTCATCCAGGATCACGATGGTGGGATCCTGCGCCAGCACTCGCGCGATCTCCATCCGCTGTCTCTGACCACCGGAAAAATCCGTTCCTCCCTCTGTCATCTTATAATCATAGCCGTTCTCACGGGCAACGATATCCTGATGGATCTGCGCGTCCCGCGCCGCGGCGATCACCTCAAACTCCTTGATGGAATCATCCAACATCCGGATATTTTCGGAGATCGTGTCTTCAAACAGGATGATGTCCTGATCCACCACCGCCACCGATCCCGTAAATACGCTCCGGTCAATCTCCTGCAGCGGCCGGTCATCAAACAGGATCTCTCCTTCCCACGGGCTGTACAGCCCGGAAAGAAGTTTTGCCAGCGTGGACTTGCCGCACCCGCTTTCTCCCACAAAGGCGACCCTGCTGCCCGGCGTCAGTTTCAGGGAAAAGTCCCGGATCAAAGGCTCTTCCAGCGGGGAATAGCCGAAGGTCACATGCCGCATCTCCACAGCGCCGCGCAGCTTCTTATAACTGACCTCTCCTGTGACGGTGCGGGCGGCGCCGTTCGTATCATCCGGGTATTCCATGACATCCTCGATCCGCTCCATATCCGTCCGCAGTTCCTGCAGCGTCTGGCCGGTGGAAATAAACGTGGAAGCCGGCGCGGAGAAGGCGCCGAGAAATCCCTGAAAAGCCGTGATGGAACCGATGGTAAAATGCCCCTGCATCACAAGGTACACCCCCACAGCCACAACCGTGGTATTGGTCACCACAGAGACGATCCCGGGGACGCTCCCGAGATACTGATTCAGTTTTGCAAAGCGAACCTTCTGGGTATTCACGCTGGCCTGATAGCCGGCCCACTTCTGAAAAAAACCGTCCTCTGCACCGCTGGCCTTGATGGTCTCGATCATCTCGATCCCTGCCGTCGTGCAGCTATAGAGTTTTCCGGAATCGCGGGACTGGATCCGCGAAATGCCGACCCTCTGTTTTGAGATCAGACGGGAGATCAGAAGATTGATCACAATGGAGGAAATCCCGATCATTGTCAGGACCACACTGTTTCTCAGCATGACCACGAGGTAAAACACCATCATAAACGCGTTTAACACCAGGGGCGCAAAGGTATAAATGAGCGAATTGGAGATGCCGGCATTCCCTGCCCGGCGCACCAGAATATCCCCCGCAAAGCGCTGGGAAAAGAAATCCATGGGGAGATTCAACACCTTCCACATATAGGAGGTGGTCCCGCAGGCAGACATCTTGCCGTCGATCCGTTTCGAATAGATCGCGCTGATCAGCTGTGTCAGAATCTGCACAAAGCCGAAGGCCGACATCACGATCAAAAACGGAATATGCCATCCCGGATCCCTGCCTGTCAGCAGCCGGTCCATAAAAATCTTGGAAAACACCGGATTGATCACGCCGATCAGGGAAGAGATCAGCGTCATGACCACCACAAAGAGGATGGCTGCCGCGCATCCCGTCAGCCGCTTCCTCGCAAACGACAGGGTGGATCTGGGCTTTCCGCCGGGCGCAAAGGTTTCTGACGGAGAAAAGAGGATACAAAGACCCGTAAACTTTTCGTCAAACTCCTCCATCGGCACAAGCACCGCGCCTCTGGCCGGATCGTTGATGGATACCTTATTGCCCCGGAATCCGTTCACCACCACAAAGTGGTTGAATTCCCAGTGCGCGATGCAGGGAAAGGTGCCGTGTTCCTTCAGGTAATCCGGCTCATACCGGTATCCGTCCGCATTCAGCCCGTAGTTTCTGGCGGCAAGCAGGATATTGCGCCCGTTGGAGCCGTCTCTCGAAACACCGCAGTCCCGCCTCACCTGCTCCAGAGGAATCCACTTCTCATAATAAGCAAGCACCATGGCAAGGGAAGCAGCGCCGCACTCCAGCGCTTCCATCTGCATGATAAACGGCACTTTGGCGACCTTTTTTTCGGCCGGCTGTTTGATCCTTCGTTTTTCTCTCATGATTTGCCAAACAAAAACGAAAGCGGTGAAATCCGCTCCGTCACCAGCCTCGCCTCATACGAGCCTGTCGGAAGCGTTCCATCCGCATCAATCTCATAGATCCACTCTCCCGGCTGCATATCACCGAGAAACAGCACATACGCATCGGTCCCCGGATCCACGGATACCGGGGTCGCATTGTGGAGGGATACGGGATACTCCGTCTGATCGATCTTGACCGCCATATCCTCCGTGAACCTGTCACCGTATTCTTTTTTGACCCAGCAGACCGTGTTCTGTCCGTCGGAGATCGCAACACACGGGACGGAAGAGTCAATATGCCCCACCAGCCCGAAGATGCATGCACCGGCCAGCAGAATCACCACTGCGCCCAAGATGAACCAAAGCCCCGGGTTGGAGAGCTTGATATAATCATTCAGCTGATCCGCAGATGCGACCCGCTCCATGGGTTTCTCTCTGAAAATGGTCTCATTTTCCATACAGAATCGTTCCCATCCTTCCCGCAATGCATACTACGGATTATTGTATAAAAGAAATCCCTTTGATTCAATGAGTTGTCGCTATTCGGTATAATTTTGCTGCTATTTGGTAATATTGTATACAATTAAAGCAATTCAAATCGGCGGGGGCAAAAGTCACATGTCACGAAGTGACATTGTGACCTTTGCGCGGAAAGGCGCCTCGGCGTGCTAGCACGCCAGGGCGCCTCTTCACGCAAAGTGCACATGCGATTTCATCGCATGGCACTTTTGCCCCCGCCGTTCATAAACTGTCCCTCACACTCTCAACTTCTTGTCAGATCTGTTAATTGATATCCTTTCACGCGACGGAACGCGAAGAAATTGATCAGCAAAGCAAATACCGCCTCCATCCCGCAGGCGATCAGCCATGCCAGCGGCTGGATCGAACGATCGAACATGGCGTCCGTAGGCTCGATGATGCGCACCAGATAATTCGTAAGCAGACATCCGCCGCCCGTCCCAAGCAGGAGTCCGAGTGCCGTGGTTGCGATGGTCTCACGCAGAAGATACCCGATCCTCTGACGATAGGAAAACCCGTTCACGGCCATGATGATCAACTCATTCTTTCTCCGCCCCACAAAGATATTGACCAGATTCAACAGCACAAACACGGACATCAAGATGGACAGTCCCGTCATCACAGCGATCAAAGTGCGGAATACTCTTGTCCAGAATCCGGAAACCGCATCCGGCAGCGTATCGGTCCGCTCCACGGTCATCCTCGGAAACGCCTGCCTGATCTCCTGCATCACTTCCTCTTTCGCCCTGTCGCCGGTCCGGACCAGAAGCAGGTTCTTTTCTCCGTCTTCTCCGAAAATATCCCGGTAGACGTCTTCGGAAAGATAGATATTGCGTCCGATATAATTCCTGATAGTCTCCCCGGCTGTGCTTTTATGCTGCTTCATGTCGGTGTCGTAAAAGATGATCTCATCCCCCGGCTTGATATCAAACGACTCCCTCAGCCGTACAGGCACAAGCACGCGCTGCGCATCAAGCGAATACCGGCTCTTTCCTTCCATATCGGAAAAGATCAGATAATCTCCGATATACGCGTTGTCTCCGGAGATCACACGCACAAACTCCTCCTTGCCGTCATGGATGAAACGGGTCTGGACAGAGTACATTTCCGCAAAGGGCAGCTCCTCATTCTCCAGCATCTCCTTCAGCTTCTCAATCGTATCCTCACTTGTTCCGTTCGGGATCGTGATCTCCAGATCATAATGGGTGACCTGCTCCACAGACTTCACCGTCAGTTTTCGGAAGGCGAGATCCATCGTAAATCCGACGCCGATCATGAGACAGCTTCCCGCTATGATGATCACCGAGCAGATGACGCGCGCCGCGTCCTTTCGCATGTTGCGGAAGATCAAACGGGAATACAGGGATTTCCCGGTTCCCTTCTTCACCGTAAAACGGAACCCTTTTTCCTTTGTCACGCCGTTCATCAGATCCACCGCGGAAGAGCGGACGGCATTCAGATAGGTGGCGGCAACCGCAACAAATCCCGCAAGCAGCAGCTCGATCAGTAGCAGCAGCAGGAAATCTCCGATTCTGAAAAAGACCTTCTGCGGCTCCACCACAAAAATGCCGCCAAGCGCGATGGCAATGACCTGTTCCAGAAGAATTGCCAGCACAATGGACATAAGCATCCCCAGAAACACGGCGCTTACGCCGAAAATCGCATATTTCAGTATGATCTCGCTGTTCCGGAAACCAAAGGCCTTCATGGAACCGATCAGTTTTTTCTGATTATCGATCAGGATGGTAATGGTGGAAAGCACCACGATGACACCGATCGCCATGAAGATCACCACAAAGACGGATGCCAGCTTTTTTAAGATGTTGACGATCTGATCCAGCGCCACATAGCCTTCCTTTTCATTCCGGGTGAGCACGGCAAAGACCGCCGGCTCCATCGCGTCGATCTCATCCCTCGCATCCGCAATCTTTTTCTCGGCTTCCGCTTTTTTCTCCTCCAACTCCGCTTTGGCATCATCAAGCTGTTTGCGGCCGTCCTCTGCTTGTTCCTTCGCTTCTGCGATCTCCGCCTTCTTTTCTTCCAGAAGCGCTTCGTTTTCTTCGATCTGCGCCTTGGCAGACCCTAATTTGCTGCTTGCGCCCGGAATCGGCAGATGAAGCAGACCCTCCATTTTGGAAACCTTTCCAGCACGGCTGTTTACTGCATTTTTGGCATCCTCAAGCTGTTTTTCCGCCTCTGCGATCCGTGCTTCTCCTTCTGCGATCTGTGCTTCGGCCTCTTCCAGTTCCTGCTCTTTCTCCGCCAGAGACTGCTCCGCTTCCCGGATCTGGTCATTCGCCTTTTTTTCTTCCTCCGCCAGTACTGCCTCCGCCCTTGCTTTTCGATCCCTGTTCTGTTTTGCGGCGATCTCTTTCAATCCCTCGTCCAGCGCCTCTTTGATCGGTTGAAGCGCTGTAAAGTAAGCGGAGGACAGAATATTGGTATCCTTGGGGATCCCCGCCTTGACTCTCACGAAGGTATAATTCCCCTCCACAAATTCCTGATCAAAGGACTCTTTCGACAGGATGACGTAGTTGACGCTGCCGGTCCGGTAATCCTCCGGATGCTCGATCTCCGCTGTCACGGTATATGTATCTGTCTTGAGCAGCCCTTCCATCGCTGAGGGAACCATTAACTGGATGGTGCTGCCGATCTTGACGCCCATCTCCTTCATGGCATCCTTGGGAAGGGCGCATTCTCCCTCCTTCGAAGGATGCGTCCCGCTCAAAATGACGGATTCTCCGACCCGGTCCGTCGCCCCGAAAACAGTGACGTCATAATCCTCTCCGGCATAGATCGCCGTGGCGCCTGTGATCTGATAAGTGCCCTCTGCATCCTGTATCCCGTCAATCGAAGCGATTTCTCTGATCTCATCCGCGGAAAGACCGCGAACGGCAATCACATCCATATCTTCAAAATTGGTATCCCGGAAGAATTCCTGCCCGGACCGGACCAGCGCATCCGCATAAAAAAATGCACCAAAATAGACGCCGCAGCCGATCATGGTCACGATGGCCACCGCGAGATAGGACACAAAATTCTTCCGGATATTCCGGAGCGCATCTTTTGTCTGTGTTTTCTTCATCATGGGTTTACCAGGATAATTCCTTCGCCGGAAGCGGATGGCGATTGATGCGGATACTGGAAACAATACCGCCGCGTAGTTTTACCACCCGATCCGCCATCTTTGCGATTTCCGGGTTGTGGGTAATCATCACAACGGTTTTTCCCTGATCCCTTACGATCGTTTCCACGATCGAGAGCACCTCGATACTGGTCTCATAGTCAAGCGCTGCCGTCGGTTCATCTGCCAGGATCAGCTTCGGATTCTTGGTCAACGCACGGGCGATGGAGACACGCTGCTGCTGTCCCCCGCTCATCTGGGAGGGAAAGTTCCCCGCCCTGTCGGAAAGCCCCACAAGGGTCAACGCTTTCTCCGGGTTCATGGGTTCCCTGCTGATCTCCGCGATCAACTGCAGGTTCTCCAGTGCGGAAAGGTTCGGCATCAGATGATAGGCCTGAAAAATATAGCCGATGTAATCCCGCCGAAATTCCGTCAGTTCGGCGTCGCTGGGATGGGAAAAATCCTTCCCGTCCACCGTGAGCGTCCCGGATGTCATCGCATCCATCCCGCCGATGATATTCATCATGGTGGTCTTGCCGCAGCCGCTTTCTCCGAGGATCACGAGAAACTCTTTCGGATAGATATCCAGATCGATCCCCTTCAGCACGCGGATCGTTTCATCCCCGGACGGAAACTCCCGGACAACGCTACGCAGGGTGATCATCGGCTCGCTCTCTTCTCTTTGCGGCACCTCGTAACCCTTGTCTTCCATGTCCAAAGAGATAAGCGCCGTTAGCTGTGTGGCAAGCCGCAGATCCTCTTCATCAAAATGCTCTCCGGCGGTCTTGTTGACCAGCTGGATGCAGCCGAAGGGTTCTCCGCCCGGCGTCCGCAGCGGCGTCACCATCTGCGTCGAAACCTTCATGCCTGTGGCCTCATCTGACCCGTAAAGGGGACTGTCATCCGGGATCTCCGCATGCATCAGCATAGGCTCCGCAGTGTCAAACACGTGCCCCACGATGCCCTGATTCTTCCCGATCGTCACCCCCGTCACATCCGACGAACCTTCGCAGGCGATGATCAGCAGGCGCTCCGTATCCTGATCCGCAACCCAGACAAAGCCTGCTTCGCACTGTACCTTTCCTTTCATGATCTCAAGGCAGGAAGACAATGCACTCTCCATCTGTTTTTCGGACTGCAGCGCCTCCGTCAGCTCCCAGACTGCTTCGGTCAATAATTCTTTCTTATCTTTCATCTCAGATCGCTTTCCGTGTGCTTCAAAACTCCGAACGTCCTTATCATACCACGACGGTGCTGATTCAGCCATCAGTTTTTTCTTCATCGATCTTTTTCAGATAGCGTGCCGCGCTTTTGGAGTCCCTGACAAAGACGCCTTTACAAGACTCTCCGAGAAGCCCCTTGATCCTTCGCAGCTGCTCCGGAGAATCGCTGATCGCGATCACCACGGGTTTTTCCCCTTCCTCCGGCGCCCCGGAAGCGGCCGCTTCATTTTGGATCAGATCCTCCGGCAGATACTTCTGCAGAATCTGCTCCAGCGCGTCATACATCACAGGCTTGCTCAGATAGTCAGTAAAGCCCTCTCTCAGATAGGTGTCGCGGGCTCCCACGATGGCATCCGCCGTCAGGGCAATGATCGGCGTATCAGGAGCAAGCTGCTGTTTTCTGATCTCTTCCAGGGTCTGTACCCCGGACATGCCCGGCATCATCTGATCCAAAAAGATCATATGGAACGATTCCTTTTGCAGGATCTCAAGGCACTCCGCCCCGGACTCCGCAGTCGTGATACGCATCTTTGTATCTTCCAGCAGAGATGCGATCACTTCGAGATTCATCTCATTATCATCCACGATGAGGACCCGCGCTTCCGGCGCGCGAAGGAGCGGCCTGTATTCCTCGACATGGGACTGGAGTCTTGCGATATTCTGAGCAAAATCCCCCACAGGCGTCCGGTCCCTGACCACCTGCTTCATCGTGGCCGTGAATGTGGTCCCCTTCCCGTATTCACTGTTGACATAAATGTCTCCTTCCATCATCCGTACAAGACGAAGGGTGATGTTGAGCCCCAGCCCTGTCCCCTCGATATTCCGGTTCTTGTCGGTATCCAGGCGCTGGAACGAACCGAAAAGCTTCCCGAGATCCTCCTCTTTGATCCCGATGCCGGTATCGCTGACCACAAAACACAATGTTTCGATCAGGGGATCATAGGAGACGCTGATGGAGATGCTTCCCTCATGGGTGTATTTGATGGCGTTGTTGATGAGATTCAGCATGATCTGGCGGATCCGGATCTCGTCGCCGTAAAAAACAGACGGAATGTCTTCGGATAGTTTCAGATGATACGCAAGACCCTTGTCATTCGCCTTCTTCATGGTCATATTGACCACATCGTTCATGACGGATGCAAAACTGTATTCCACAGGAACCAGCTCCATCTTGCCGGATTCGATCTTGGAAAAGTCCAGGATGTCATTGATAATTGAAAGCAGCGTCCTTCCGGCGCTTTGGATGTCCAGTGCGAACTTCCGGATGGTGTTGTCCGGATGGGACCGCAGGATCATCTCATCCATGCCGATGATGGCATTCATGGGCGTCCGGATCTCATGGGACATATTGGCGAGGAAATCGCTCTTCGCCTTGTTCGCCACATCGGCCGCATCCTTTTCCACTTCCAGCATCTTTCTTTCGTAGACCGCCTTCTGCTCCTCCAGCCGCATCTCTTCCATGCGTTTTGCATAGTTACGATCATTCTTCTGCGCGCTGAAATAAAACGCAGCGATCAGTAAAAAGATCAGGGCGCAGATCGCGGCATTAATAAAGAGCTGCCCCCGGACCTCCGCATACAGTTCCCTGTCACTGACCACCATGACGACATACCAGTCGTTCATGATGCTGTTGACAAAGACAGTGCTCTTTTCGCCGTCACAGACATAGGAAAAGCTGCCGGTGCCGGTCTCTTTGATCGCATTCAGATAGTCCGCTCCGTCTGAGGTATCCGTGAGATTGGTTCCCTTCTTGTCCTCATCCCGGTGGGCGATGACAAGTCCCGACCCGTTCACAACAAATCCGTAGCCTTTATTGTTCAGGGTCAGTTCCTTCATCAGGGATTGGATGCCTTTCAGCTGCACGTCAAGAGAAATCACGTTTTGCCGGTCAGGCAGCATCCTGCTGACGGAGATGATCATATCATTGGTTTGGGCGTCGATATAGGGAGGCACAAATACCACCTCCCCCGCATGTTCCTTTGCAATGACATACCAGTCGCGGGTCTTCGGGTCATACCCCTCCGGCGGGACCCAGTTCAGGCCGTCCATATACCTGCTCATGATGTATCCGTAGATGCCGTTATAGTTTTCGTCAAACTGTTCCGATACATTGTTCGTTTCCTCGACGAGGAACTCCTGGATCCGGGCAGGCGTGCTGCCGCTGACTAACATATGGTACACGGAATCGGCAGTGACATGAAGGACGTTTTCCGCGGTATTCAGGTGATTTTCGATCATGGAGGAGAGGTTTAACATCCTGTCCTCGATGATGGCATTTGCATTGGAAACCGCCACGTTATAGATCAGTTTGGAGGTGTACGACACCATCACCACGACAAAAACAAACACCAGTATGAACGGGATCGCCATACGGTGTCTTTTCCGTTCTTCTCTTCTCTCATCTTTCCGTACGCTCTTGTCCATCCGCGACTGCCTTTCCTCCTGTCAGACCGCTTCTTTTGGCCTCAACCTCATTGGATCGTGAAATACTTTTCCGGAACCTCGATCTTCGTTGTTCCCATATACCGGCCGGGATCTCCGAAAAGATAGGTGTCCTGATAGATCAGAACCGTATTGTCCGTCTTCTCCCCGGTGGCTGCGTCGGTATACTTGGCGCCGTTCCAATCCACGCCCGGAGAAAAGACACCGTACGCCTTTGACAGATCGTTGATATCCGTCAGTTCGCTTTCTCCCAGGATCACATTTCTGGCATGTTCCGCCAGCCCGGCGGAAACGGTATATCCATAGGAATATTTCCAGGTGCCGAATCTCCCCGCGCCGCCGTTTTGCACGACTGCGTCCTCCACGGTGGACAGGATCTTTTCAAAATCTCCGGATTCCTTTGTGAGATCAAGATCCAGCGCCCCGGGATATCCCATGAGCGGGGAAGGAAGATCCGCCTCGATAAAATATCCGCCGCACTCCAGCAGTTTTTTGATCAACGGCTCCGTGTGCGCATCATTGGTGCAGAAGTATGCCGTGTTTTCCCCATACAGGTCCGCCCATTCGTTCACATGCTCCAGGATATAGCTCTGTGCCCCCGGAACCCCAACCTCGGTGGTGGGATCCGGCGCTTCCAGCATCACAAACTTTATGCCGAATTCCTCGCACGCCGCTTTCATCACAGCAACCCGCCTTGCCACCGTCTCATAAGCCATATGCCGCGGGAAGGAAATATGAACGAAGGTGTCGCAGCCCAGTTCATGGGCCGTGTGGATAATGAGATATCCGCGATTGACAAAGTCGCAGTTTACAACAAGATCCGAGACGGGCCCGATCTCTGAGAAATCCTCATAGGCTTCCCCTGCGATCAGAAGGATATCCGGTCTCTTTTCACGAACCTGTCGAAATGCTTCCGTTGTCCCATCCACCGCCTGATTCACGATGATGGCTTTCATATCCGGATCATCGGCAAGATCCAGGATCATCTGGATCGTGGTATCCATTTCCTCTGTGAAATTATCGGGATAAATGAGCAGTGTGACCTGATCAGCCCCATACTTTTCCTGGAAGGCCTCGGCGCCGCGCCTGTCATCCTCGGACTGGGCATAGGATCCCGTCACGATGCCGATGCGGAAATCCGCTGCCCCGGGTTCTGTCGTTTCCGGTTCTTCTGCTGTTTCCGCGGGTTCCGCAGGCGTTTCCGTCCCTGCCGCAGGATCGTTTCCTGCCACGGCAGCCGTTTCTCCCGTTTGTCCGCAAGCGGAGAATGTACAAATCATTCCCAACAAAAGAAGCATGCTTACCAGCTTTTTTTTCATGATAACGCTCTCCTCTGACTACTGCAATGCTTACCCAACGTATCACAAAAGGGTTGTCGCCAGGCGACAGCCCTTTTGCTCCGGATGGTGTTTGATATCCATGTGGTTATGGTTCCTTCATCTCGTGTATGCCACTTCTTCCCCCATACTGTCTTCAAAGTAGAGGGTGTCGCCCTCGATCCGGTATTTATGCTCTTCCCCGTTGGAATCCTCATCAAACTTCACGTAGACCGAATCTCCGTGATCTTCGTAGGTGAACGGCATGGAGGTCCCCATGATCAGATAATCCCCGGTGCCGTCCTCATTGAACTGGAACTCAAACATTTCCAGGGTCCACTTTCCGATGAGGGGCGAGCCGTCTGTCGCCGCAGCTTCTTTTTCGGTTTCCGCTTCCGTCGACCTTTCGGCTGCCTCTTCCGTCTCGGTTTCCGCAGGTGCGGGCGCTTCCGTTGCTTTCGCTTCCGTCTCTTTTTCGGATGCCGCCGGCGTTTCCTTTGCCGCATCCGCCGTTTCCTCTGCTGCATCCGCCGTTTCCTCTGCTGCCGGCGCTGCCACGGTCACCGCAGGTGTCTCCGCAACTGCCGTCTGCTCTGTACCGCAGGCTGCAAGGTCATACGTCATTGCTGCGATCATCGCGCCGGTGAGTATGATTCGTATCAGTTTCTTTTTCATGTTTGACTGCCTCTCCTCTTCATCAGACCGGATTCGTTCTTCTCAGCCACGTATGCTTCATGTTGCGCCTGACTTCATCTTGAAATATCACCGTATATCTCGAATTCGAGAGATCCTTTTCATTCGGATAGACTTCTCTGATCTTTCCGACCTGCGCCGTAGAGATATACACCACCCTTTCACCGACCTTGAAGAGTTCCACTACCTTTCCATCGGTACCGCCGACCACATTCGTCATGACTTCGTCTTCTACTTTCCTGTTTTTGTTCTCAGCCATTTTCGTATCCTCCTTTGTGAAAAATTGTTTTTGTGTTTCTTTGCCTTATTATACGATTCGGCGGTTTACGCCGGCAATGATTTTGCGTATTCGGTCGTTTTAGATGTCTATTCGGTCATGTTGACAGGATGCCGAGGGGCAAAAGTCACATGTCACGCCTGCGCTGCAGCCTTCTTCTGCCGCACCAGGCCTCCCCGCCGGGCGGACAGGATCACGATCAGCACCACCAGCAGGACAATATAAAGACCCTCTGCCAGGAAGCAAAGCCCCACATCGGACAAGTCTCCTTTCTGGATCCCTGCGAGACAGTCATTCGCCTTTTCAAACCAGTAGACGGGAAAGATCCGGGCAACCATATTGACGCCGTCGCCAAGCATGGTCTGGGGCACAAAGGCGCCGCAGATAAAGGCCATGCCAAGCCCCAGGATCTGCGCAATCATGTTGACCACGGTTCCGTTGGGATTAAAGGACGAGATCAGGATCGCGATCAATGCGGCAATCACCGCGAAGATAAACGCATTCAACACCGCCAGCGCGCAATGCAGCCCTTGATAGACGCCTCCGTACACGATCATGCCGCTCACCATAAAGATGCCCCAGATCAACACGGTAAAGACGCCGCTCCCCAGAAAAATCTGGCTCATGTAGGATGACATCTTTACGCTGGAGCATTCGATCCGCATCTTTTGATCCTTGCGGTTTAAGGAGGTGAGGATCGTGCTCAGCACATTCACCATGATCGCAATGAAAAGATAGGGCAGGAACCGGAAATACAGGGCGAAGTTATCCGTGTAGTTCTGATCCGGCGCTTCCTGACCCGGCGGCGTGACGATCTCGACCTCCGCTTCCTTCGCCAGTTCCGCTCCCGCTTTCTCACATGCTTCGGTCAGAGTATCCCCTTCCGCCGTATATACCTTCACAAAGCGGATATAGTTGTTCAAATACTGCTCCACCATGGCCGTCTGGTAGGTGTCGCGCATTTTGTATTGGGTAAACAGCGGTTCTTCGTCATCCCCGGAAGGCTCCTGCAAACGCGCTTCGAATCCTTTTTTGATCACGACCGTATCGTCCACCACCTCATAAAACATGGCGTCCATGATCTTTTGCTTGTCGTTCGGAAGATCTGTCAGCCGGTTCCTCTGTGCGATGGCATCCACCAGCGCCCTGCTGGCCTCCGTCTGATCCTCATTGATCACGCATACCGTGATGGACGCCTCCTCAAAATCCATCTTGTCTTTCGAGGAATGCACCAGCGGGAAGCAAATGGCAAGGAAGATTCCGATGTATAAAATGATGATGCCGGCCTTGGCCCTGGCGATCTTGAAAAACAGCTTAAAGACTTTCATACTTTCTCCTCCTTGTCAGCAGGAATCCCAGCAGAATAAAGACGACCGTATAGAGCAGGACGCATACCATTTTGCCCCAGTACCGCGTCAGATCCGGATCCACGGACAGATAGTAGAACGAATCGGCCACGATCGCCACCGGGTTCAGATCGTTTATGATGGGCGCGGACATCTCGATGGATGCCTTGATCCCGGAAAACATCAGCCCGCTCATAAAGCTTAAGCCCATGACCACCGCCATGCTGATCCCGATCTTGGCCTCGTATTTCAGCCTCCCGATGGCGCCCACAAAGAAGCCCATGGAAACGCCCATGACCGCGCCCAATGCGCCGCCGAGATATACAAAGGGCAGTCTGCCGCCAAAGTCGACCTTCAGCACGAAGGCCTGAAAGGTGATGCACACCGCGACACAAAGGATCTGGGACAAAAAGCACCCGCACAAACCGGCCATGATGGTGGTCAGCTTCGGCGTCGACGAGCAGGATCTCCGCGCGCCGTAATCCGAGAGATTCGCTTCGGAAAACAATGCCACATGCAGCGCCACCGTCATGCCGAACAGCGCCACCATGGCGATCATGTTGTACATATAGGTCACAAAGGGATCCGTATTCCCCTCCGTGAGCTTTTCGTCTGCAATCACGGCTGCATCCATCACAGAAGAGGAGTCGGTATCACCCCCGTCTGCAAGATGCGCGGTAATCCCGGTCAGCGCGCTGTACATTTCAAGAAAACGCTTGATGGATGACTGCTCCATGCCGTTGCTCTTGATCTTTAAAGTCAGGCTGGACTTCTTATCAAGCATATCCTGAAATGAAGTCATATCCTGCAGGGTCAGCCCCTCGCCGGACAGGATCTCTTCGGCGTCGGCATTTTCATAGACGGCATCGCCGCCCCAGGCTTCCCGAAAGTGTTTGATGGCTTCAGCACCCCATTCTGCCGTCACGGTGTCTGAAGCATCTCCGGACGTATCTGCATCCTGTGTGTCGCCGCTTAACGCAGCTGCGCCCTCCGGTGCATCCACAAAGATAATGCCCTTGACGTCTCCATCCTCCAGCATCCGGTAAGCATCCTCTTCGTTGCAATAGATGGCATGAAACAGCGGTTTCCTTTCGCCGTCTTCCTGCTGATTCTTCTCCTGCATGGTTTTGGCAAGCCACCTGCCGAGATTGCTTTCCGTCCCGTCAACCGTCGACTCGCTCTCCCCCATATAGTTGATCATCGACCGAAACATCTCATCCGGCTCGTGTTCCACCACCGCCACCGGAACCGTGGTGATCCCGCCATTCTCGTAGACATTCCCGAATGCCGCTTTATAGAGGACACTGAGGGCGATCGGGAAAAGGAGCATCCAGATGATCACCTCTTTCGCGCGCAGATTCAGGATGATCTCGTATTTCAGATTATGAAAAAACATAGCGCATTCTCCTCCTCATCCGTAAACATCAGTCCTTATCCCGCAGTTCTTTCCCCGTGATGGTCAGGAACACATCGTTTAAGGTCGGCAGTTCGGAAGTCACCTGCCCGAAACGGACCCCCGAAGTCCTCAGAAGATCCATGATATCCAGCAGGTTGTGCTCGCCGCCTGCCAGATAGATTTTGAGTTTCCCGGCTTCCCATTTCACTTCATAGACGCTCTCCAACCGGTTCAGGGTTTCAACCAGCGCCTGATCGGGTTCGTCCATTTCGATGGTAACCGTTTCGGTATTCTTGATCATCCGCTTCAGTTCGCCGCTGGTTCCCTCGGCGATCTTTTTCCCGTGATCCATGATCGCGATCTTCGAGCAGATCTGCTCCACTTCCTCCATATAGTGGGTGGTATAGATCACGGTGGCGCCGTTTTTGTTCAGTTCTTCGATGCCTTCCAGGATCTTGTTGCGGCTCTGGGGGTCCACAGCTACCGTCGGCTCATCAAGAATGATGAGCTCCGGCTTGTGCGCGATCCCGCAGGCGATGTTCAACCTGCGCAGCAGACCGCCGGAAAGCTTTTTCGGTTTGAATTTGGTAAAGTCCTGCAATCCGACGAATGCAATGGCTTCGTCCACATACTGCCTGCGCTTTGCTTTGTCCGTAATATAGAGCCCGCAGAAACAGTCAATGTTTTCGTAGACATTCAATTCATCAAACACAGCCACATTTTGCGGGATGATGCCGATTCGCGCCTTAATGTCATAACTGGTGGGCGTCATCGTCTTCCCGAACAGCTCGATGGTCCCTTCGTCAAAGGCCAGCAGCGACAACAGACAGCTGATGGTGGTCGTCTTACCGGAACCGTTCGGTCCCAGCAGCCCGAAGACCTCTCCTTTCCTGATTTCAAGACTCAGGTGGTCAACCGCCGTCAGCTCCTTATACTTTTTCACAAGGTTTTCAATCTTTACTACAGTATCCCCCATTCCGGTGATTCTCCTTCCTGTTTGGTTTCCTGATGGTAATGGACTCATCATACAAAAAAAATCTCCAAAAAACTACACATTATCGCTAAGTGGTAGTTTTTTGGAGATATTCGGTAGTTTTTTCTGCTTATCCCAGATACCGGAACGCGAGCATCGTGATATCGTCAAACTGATCGGCATCGCCCTGGAATCTGTTCACATCCTCTGCCACGCGGTCGATGATCCCTTCCATGGAGGCTTCTTTCTCTCTGTTCAGTGTCTCTCTCAGCCGGTTCAGGCCATACTGCTCCTCCTCCGGATTGAGGGCTTCCGGAACACCGTCAGTATAGACGAACAGGCTGTCACCGGGCTCCAGTTTCAACTCATATTCCCTGAACTGCTTCTTTTGAAATACCCCCAGCGCCGTAGCGTGGGGATCCCGATAGAGGGTGTAATCCTCCCCGTTCCTCCGGAGCATCGGACACAGATGCCCTGCGTTGGTGCACCGCATGCTCCCGCTCCTCAGGTCGATGATCCCGATCCAGGCCGTCACAAACATGAATTCGCGATTGCCCTCTTTCAGGGTATCATTCACCTTCTTCATGACCTCCGCAGGGGAAAGTCCCTGCTCCGTCACTGAACGGATGACGGTTTTGCTCCGCATCATAAAGAGCGCCGCCGGAAAGCCTTTCCCTGAGACATCTGCGATCAGCAGCACGAAATGATCCGGGTCCACAAAAAAGAAATCATAAAAATCCCCGGCAACTTCTTTTGCAGGATTCATGGAAGCATAGATCTCAAACTCCTTCCGATCCGGATACGGCGGAAATGTCCGCGGCAGAAACTGCGCCTGGATCGACGACGCCAGTTCCATCTCCGTGGAGACGCGCTGCTTTTCCTGGATCTCCCGGGTTCTGATCTCCTCATACTCATCCAGCTCCGCACTCATAAAATCAAAGGATTTGGAAAGAAACCAGGTCTCGTAATTGCCCCTCACGGACAGCGGTTTCTCTTCCTTGTCCCCCTTCGTGAAGAACCGCTGGATATGGCGGGAGATCGCATAGAACGGACGCAGAAAGGCAACATCGATCATATGGATCAGCGCCACAAGCGTGATAAAAAACAGGATGATCGCCGGCGTGATCGCCCTCAGCGACTTTTTAATGGCTTCCGCCTGCTGTGTACCGACATCGATGTCCGCGCCCATAATCGCGACCACCTTCCCGTCGGCATCCTGATAGGGACTGAACCAATCCAGATTGTGTCCGTATTCATTGTCCAGTTCGGAATAAAGATCGGTATGTCCGCCCTCCATGGCGATGAGCTCCGGCTCCAGCAGATAGCTCTCTTCCGTCCAGATCGAGGCGCCGGGCCATCCCAGGCTTTCCTGCATCATCTGGTCTTCTTCGTCTGATGCCGCGACAGCGATCACAAACGCACGGGTCATTTCCCTCTCGTCAATGGTTTCCACATACAGATTCTGCAGTTCAAAGGCCTGACAGATCTTGCGAAGCTTTTTCCGGGTTTGCTGATACAACGCCGTATTCTCAGGATCACATAGTTCTTCAAAGCCGGTCTCATCCAACAGCACTTCTGTCAGCGCAAATCCTTTGCTAACGGATTGATAGCCGTCCCGCACGGCGTTTCGGAAACTGATATGGTATATGACCGGCCCGTAGAGCAGCATCATGCAAAGCAGCAACACGGAAAAGATCCGGATGATCAATTCCCTCATCCGCAGTTTTTCCCCGTACAGGATACAGTTGGTGATGATGACCGCAATGATGGAAACGGTATAGGAAATCGCAAACTCCGGATTATTGCCGAGAAGCACAAATGCGGCAATGGCTGCCAGCGCCGGCAAAACCACAGCGACTTTGCGCCACTTCCCGATACCGGACCGGAGTGCTTCTGCGATCAGAAGGGCGAAAGCAATGAGGATGTAAAAGGAACCCACCGGATACCCGAAGGCTCTGTGAAAAACGCCGTCTGCATCAATCTGAAAAAGAAACGGCGTGAACAGATTCGAAAAACACATGACAAGCGCCAGGATCAGCATGATCCGATGTATCATCTCCAGGATCCGCCGCCGTTTTTCTTCCGGCTTTAAAATGGTGCAGACATGTCTCCAGAACAGATAGACAGCAAGATTCACAGAGGCATAGAAACATGTGGACACCACCGTGTTCAGCATGCGAAAAGCCGCCGTGCCATCCAGCGTCCACATCAGAGAATCAAACAGAAAGATCAGCCCATTCACAAACAGCACGACAAGATACGTGTGAACCTTTCTGTTCCTGGGGCCGCCGGAAGTCAGACAGCCGTAATACAGCATGGAACAGACCACCGCACCGAGGATGTCCATGCTCAGGTTAAATACGTCGGAAACTTTCGCAGTATAAAACGGCTTATACAGACAGACCGAAAGAATGACAGCCGACATCAGGCATATCGCCGCAAAGCCCGCTTTTTGCAGTCCTTTGCTATGTTGTATGAAACTGTGCAGTGTCTTTTTTTCTTTCATCATGCCAAACCTTTCCAATCCCGATTCAGGCTGTCCTGATCCGGACAAAGTACTCCTCATCGCTTTCGTGATGGACCCTTCCCCCGTTTTTCATCTGCACGCGGAGGCTTGATGGATTGTCCTTATTCACGGAAAGATACGCTTCCTCTATGCCCTTTTCTTTGGCTTTTGCAAGGGTGAGCGCCAGCCCTTTTGTGGCATAGCCCTTTCCGCGGTATTTCCCGGAAATGCAGTAGCCGATATGACCCGGTCCCTCTCTGAGAAAATCGTTGAGTTCATGCCTGAGATTAAAAACCCCGACGTAGACCCCGTCATCAGAAAGTACATAGGTGGTATCCGGGACAAATCCCTCCGGCAGCTCTTTCCCCTCTGACCAGTTCCGCTTTTTCTCAATCCATTCCAAAAACTGCTCATAGGAGTATCCGTATACGTTATTGACATAGCCGTTGTCATTCTCCGGAAACGTCATATACAGCGCATAAGTCTTTCTGTAATCTGAATCCTGTACTCTGATCAGCTCCATTTTTCGCTCCTGATGCCTATTTCCCGGATGGCTTCATCATAACCGGGATTTTATTATCATATGCCGTACGGATCAAAAACTCAACCATTTTCACTCTTGACAAACCATCTTTTCCTCATTAGAATTGAGAACGGTTCTCAATTTCGTTCCGGCTTTGTCCGGAACTTTTCAGGAGGCTTACTATGATCAAACGTATTGTTACCCTTTTGCTCACAGCCCTATTGACGGCAGGCTGCCTTTGCGCCTGCGGCGGGAAACCAGACGCTGCTGCAGGTGAAGGAAAGCTGAACATCGTCACCACCATTTTCCCGGAATATGACTGGGTCCTGAATATCCTCGGTGATGAGGCCGCAAATGTAGACGTCACGCTGCTTCTCGACAACGGCGTCGACCTGCACAGCTACCAGCCCACCACAGAAGATATTTTAAAGATTTCCACCTGCGATCTTTTCATCTATGTTGGAGGAGAATCCGACGCGTGGGTGGACGCTGCCCTGCAGGAAGCTGTCAACAAAGATATGGTCGTGATCAATCTGTTGGATGTCCTTGGCAGTTCCGTCAAAGAGGAGGAGGTCATCGAGGGAATGCAGCCGGAAGAAGAGGAACATGAGGACGGAGAAGAAGCGGAGGAAGAAGAACCGGAATATGACGAACACGTCTGGCTTTCCCTGCGAAACGCATCCGCGCTTACCCAAAGCATCGCTGATGCCCTGAAAAAAACGGATCCTGCTCATGCAGACGCTTATCAGTCCAATGCCGCTGCCTATGTTTCAAAGCTTCAGGCGCTGGATCAGGACTATCAGGCAGCCGTCGACGCGGCACCCCTTCACACGCTTGTATTCGGAGACCGTTTCCCCTTCCGGTATCTTACAGATGATTATCATCTGGATTATTATGCCGCCTTTGTCGGATGTTCCGCCGAAACGGAGGCAAGTTTTGAAACCATCACCTTCCTGGCGCAAAAAGTGGATGAACTGGGGCTTCCCGCAGTGATGACCATCGAGGGAGACAACCACCGCATCGCGGAAACCGTTGTGGAAAACACGAAGACAAAAGACCAGGAAATTCTGACCATGGACTCCATGCAGTCAGCCACGGCAAAGGATATCGCAAACGGCGCGAATTATCTGTCCATTATGAAAAACAATCTCTCGGTGATGAAGGAAGCTTTACAATCGGATGGGGAAGAGATCGCCGCTGACAATCGCCAGACCGGTGTGGATGAGAATGCGCCGGAACCGGAATCAATCGACGGATCAGAGACAGCTGTCAGTACAACAGACGGTATCGATGTGGATCTGACCACCCTTTCCAGCACCATGGTATATGCGGAAGTTTATAACATGATGGTCCAACCGGAGGATTACACCGGAAAAACCGTCAAAATGGACGGCCTGTTTTCTTCTTACCACGACGAGCAAACCGGGAAGGACTACTTTGCCTGTACCATTATGGATGCAACCGCTTGCTGCTCACAGGGAATCGAGTTTGTCCTCACGGATGACTATGTTTACCCGGACGATTATCCTGAGGAAGGCGGAGAAATCTGCGTATGCGGTGTCTTTGACACCTATCAGGAAGGGGATTATACCTACTGCACCTTAAGGGACGCAACGCTGGCGTAACAGCTTGCCTGCCATCCCCTTACACTCCGGGATAGCGTTCCTGCAGCAGTGAGATCAACGCGTAGGGGTTTGACTCCGTCCGCGCCGAAAGCAGCTTTTCGATCTCATCCAGCATACTGTTCGCCCATGCGGTCACGGCGGAGAGCTGCGTCTGACGGTCCGTCTCTTCCGTGATCTCACCGGCATAGACAGATGCCTGAAACGCTGCGGAAGCACCGGCCTTATCCAAATAGTTTTCCAGGCGGCCGCCGGTATAGCGGCCATCTGTGATGCCAAGAAAGAGCTCCGCCAGCCACCGGTCAAAACGTCCGAAAGCAGCATAGAGACCGATGGCATCCGCCACAAGCTCATCCCACAACGGATCAATCATTTCCGGATACATCCTGCGGCAGATAAAATGGGTGCATTCATGGTATTTCCGGATGGTATGGGAGTATGCGATCCACTCTTCCTCCGGAAAGCCTGCCAGAGAAGCCGCTATTCCGCTGTAAGGGCCCACAGAAAGGATCACCAGCGCATCCGTATAGTTGCTTTTATCCGACGTAAACTGCTTAAACTCCGCACCCCAGTCCGGATCGGCCTCCCCGTTTTTTTCTGCTTCCGCGAAAAACGCATCGCGATGTGCTTCGATCCGGCGCCAGTTGATCACGCCGTCCAGAATGGATGCCCCCTGCGTCTTCGGGATCTCTTCCGGCACGCAACGGTTGGCCATGATCTGCAAAAACACTTCAAAATCACTCCGCACCGCCAGCGTGATGACCTGCACCTTTCCGGCAGGCGTCTTGATCAGCTCCAGTTGATCTTCCTCAGAGGTTTGAAAATGCGCAAGGGTTTTTTCGGGCGCTTCCTCTCCTCTGCGCACGACCTGCTTATAGATCTCCGCGGACTCTTCTTTTGCAGGGTCCAGATAAAGCTGCTGGTAGGTCTCTGCCAGCGTCGTCAGCGCCTGTTTCCCGTTCATCTTCCCATCTGCCATCCTCATGCTCCTCCGTTTTGTCATTAATGGTGTGATTATACCATAAACCGGTGGTTTTTTTCACGAAAAACGTTTATAATAACGTGAAACAGTTCCTTTTCTGATTTCCGGAGGTGAAACGTGGATTTTCAGACAATTGTTGACGGCATGGTTCCCATGTCCTGTGTGGTTTCTGTCGAAAAACTGGACAATGATCAATATGGCGCGATCCGTATTGTCACAGGTAACCGTCCCTATATTGACTCCATCGAAAAACCCGCCCCGGGGACGGAGATGCTCTCCAAAGAGTTTATCCCGAACAGCGAATACACCCGTTATCTCACGCGGGATCTGAATTTTGAGACCGCCTGTTACCGCGCGGCTGTCCAGAAAAAATGTCTCCATTCCTATGCCCATCCCGACCGGATGGAGGTCTGGCTGAACATGAATTTTCTTCCGCTGATGGCGGATGAAGGGAATCTCTGCTACTGCCTTTATATGATGGAGATCAATTTCGAACCGGACAGCGAAAATATGTCAGATATTTCGGAAACAATGGCCGCCTCTGTCCTCGAAACCTGTATCAAGCTGCGCGGCGCCAAGGATTTCAAAGCCACCCTGCGTGATGTCATCAAGGACATCCGGGATCTCTGTGACGCGGAGCACTGCTGCATCATGACTGTTGATGAGATCGTCAGGTCCTGCGCAGTGCTTGGTGAGGCTTTTGGTGAAAACACCAAGCTGCTCCCCATGGAAAACTATGTGGACGATGCGTTTTATGATATCGCAGCCTCCTGGGAAGGCACTATTGCAGGCAGCAACTGTCTGATCGTAAAAAATGAGCAGGACATGGAAGTGGTCAAGGAACGCAACCCTGTGTGGCACGCTTCTCTCACTGCTGCCGGCGCCAAAAACATCATCCTCTATCCGCTGAAATCCCAGGACCAGCTGCTGGGCTACATGTGGGCCATCAACTATGATGCGTCAAGGGCGATTGAGATCAAGGAAACCTTAGAGCTTACCACATTTATCGTCGGCTCGGAGCTGGGCAATTTCCTTCTGATGAACCGGCTCAAGATCTTAAGCTCCAAGGATATGCTGACCGGAGTAAACAACCGAAACGAAATGAATAATTATGTCGACAGCCTCTGCTCGGCAGAGACCAATGCATGCGGTCCCGTCGGCGTCATCTTCGCAGATCTGAACGGATTGAAACGGATGAACGATGAGTCTGGTCACAATGCCGGCGACAAACTGCTCAAGGATGCGGCATGCGCATTGCAGGAGGTTTTTGACGACGCGGAGATCTTCCGTGCCGGGGGAGATGAATTTTCCATCATTATTGCAGGCATCGAAAACGATGCCCTGCAAAAAAAGATCGAAGAAGTCCGTACCGCCTGCGCTCATTACGACCGGTTGAGCTTTGCACTGGGCGGGAGTATGGAGCCGGACAGCAGAAACGTCCGCAAAGCTTTAAAGAATGCAGACATCGCCATGTACGAAGACAAGCGCCTTTACTACGAAGCACACCCCGAAGAGCGGCGCGGTTCCACCCCGAAAGACGGATTTATGATCAATTATGACTGAAAAACTTTACGAAAAACACAGTACTCAAAAAGAATGCACCACCGTTGTGACGGAATGCGTAAAGGAAGACGGCGCCTTTTACATCAAGTTGAAAGCGTCCATCTTTTTTCCGGAAGAAGGGGGACAGTATTCGGATACGGGCACTGTCTGCACGCCGGACAAGACGGTCCACATCCTGAAAGGGGAATTGCTCGGTTCCTCCACAGAGGGCGAGACGGATGTCCGCTATCAGACCGACGGTGAACTCCCTGTCGGAACGGAGGTTCGTTGCACTCTGGACTGGAACAACCGGTTTGACCGGATGCAAAACCACAGCGGCGAACACATCCTGTCAGGCCTCCTGCACAGCAGGTACGGGTACCACAACACGGGCTTTCATCTGAGTGACACGGATCCTGTCACGGTGGACACGGACGGCCCACTGACTGATACACAGATCACCGAGCTGGAAAAAGAAGCCAACGCCGTGATCTACGAAAACCTCCCCATCAAGGACAGTTATCCGACGAAAGAAGAACTGGGTTCTCTGCAATACCGGAGCAAGATCGACATCGCAGGTCAGGTCAGACTGATCACGATCGGAAACGAAGGACGGATCGTGGATACTTGCGCATGCTGCGCACCGCACGTCTCAACAACCGGTGCCATTGGGATCATCAAGATCCTCTCTGCCGAGAAATTCCGCGGCGGGACGCGGCTTTCCATTCTCTGCGGCCGGAGAGCGGCTGCATGGATCGCGCAAAATCTGGCAGTGCTTCAGAATACGGCAGTCCTCTTCTCGACACGTCCAGAGCAGCTCCTCCCAATCGCGGAAAAACTGAAGGAGGACAATCACCGCCTGCACACCACAATTGCAGAGCTGACCGAGGAACTGCTCTCAAGAGATATCCGCGCCGGGGTCTTTGAGGAGACAGTGTGCACACAGATGGAGCTTGGCGCAGTCAGCATGAAAAATCTGTACAACACCCTTCGGTCACTGCGGGACGGTTATTGCGGCATTTTTTGCGGAAGTGACGAGGACGGTTACCGGTACTACGCCGGCGGGAAAGAGTTGGATGCCCGTGTCCTCGCGGCTGAAATGAAGACCGCGCTGGATGCCAAAGGCGGCGGCTCCGCAGAAATGATCCAGGGCAAAATAACCGCCCGTAAAGATGAGATCGAAGCGTTCTTTACACAGATCAATCAAACGAATCTGTAAAAAATGGATAGATGTTATGACAAAAAGGGAATCCTGCAACGAACACGATGTCAGAGAACAATATCACCGCCTCACCACAGCGTTGATCGCAAAAAACCGGATGATCACGACGATGGAGAGCTGCACCTCAGGATTGATCGCATCCCTGATCACGGATACGGAAGGCGCTTCCGCCATCTTCAAGGGCGCCTGCATCACCTACAGCAACGAGGCCAAAATCCAGGCGGGCGTGCCGGAAACCATCCTCGCGCAATACGGCGTCTACTCCTTAGAAACCGCCCGGGCGATGGCGCAGGCCGCCGCCGGCAGGTTTCAGGCCGATCTCGCCATCGGCGTGACCGGCAGTTTTCAAAATCCGGATCCTGCCAATCCGGACAGCATCCCGGGGGAAGTCTATTATGCAATCGCCTTCGAAGGGGATGTGACCTGCCATTGCTGCCGGCTCCCCGCGCTGCCATCGCGAAGGGAAGCGAAGCTGTATGTCGCAGGTCAGGTCGCGGATACCCTGCTGGAACTGCTGCAGGCCTTATCATAACAAAAAAGAGGAGTTTGTGATGAGCAAAATAACAGAAAAAAAAGAATCCCTGATAGAATCCCTGAAAAAAATGTTCTCGCTGAAAGAAGACAAGGCCTCCCATGAAGAGATCCGGTTCCGTCTGCTGGATGGCGGCAAAGTAACCGGAACGAACATGTGTGTCCTGGTTTGCGCCATGATAGTCGCTTCCGTGGGCTTAAACACCGGTTCCACCGCAGTGATCATCGGACAAACGAGAGCGGACAAGGTAAACACCATCATCATCACGCTGCCCAGTATCTACGTGGTTTATGCTATGGCCACTGCACAGTAAACAAGCAACACAAAGGAGTCGGAAACATATGATTTCACTGGTAATTTCACTGATCGTGCTGTTAATCGGCTTTCTCATCTACAGCAGAGTTGCAGAAAAAGTCTTCTCGCCGGATGACAGACCAACCCCGGCCGTCGCCATCAATGACGGCGTGGACTGTGTTCCGATGAAGCCGTGGAGGGCGTTTCTGGTGCAGCTGCTCAACATTGCAGGAACAGGACCGATCTTCGGCGCGCTGATGGGCGCATGTTTCGGCCCGGTTGTTTTCCTTTGGATCATTTTCGGCTCCATTCTCGGAGGCGCCGTCCACGATTATATGTGCGGCATGATCTCCTCCAGAAACAAGGGCGCTTCCATTGCGGAAATGTCCGGCCTCTATCTGGGAAATGTTGTCAAATGGGGCATGCGCATCTTTTCCGTTCTTCTGCTCCTGCTGACTGGAACCGTGTTTGTCAACAGCCCCGCGGCGCTTCTCGCGGATCTGACCCCCGACATTCTGTCTGCCGATTTCTGGATCATCGCAATCCTCCTGTACTATGTGTTTGCAACGCTGCTTCCCATCGACAAGCTGATCGGCAAGCTTTATCCGGTGTTCGGCGTCATTCTGATCGTAATGGCAGTCAGTGTCCTGGGCGGCACGATCGCAGGCGGTTATGTCATACCGGAGATCACGCTGCAGGATCTTCATCCGAAGGGCCTGCCGATCTGGCCGTTCATGTTTATCACCGTGGCATGCGGCGCCATATCCGGTTTTCATGCCACCCAGTCCCCGATGATCGCGAAATGCATCCCAAATGAAAAGACCGGCAGGCCGGTCTTTTACGGAGCCATGATCGCAGAGGCAGTCATCGCGCTGGTATGGGCCGCAGCGGGAGTCGCCTTTTACGGAACAACGGAGCTTTTATATGACGCATTGACAA
Source organism: Lachnospiraceae bacterium (assembly GCA_017431515.1). GTDB lineage: Bacteria > Bacillota > Clostridia > Lachnospirales > Lachnospiraceae > RUG12461. The sequence continues at coordinate 96,130 of JAFRKV010000038.1, read as the reverse complement.
ATCTGGGACAATCGGGAACGGTTTATGAGATCAGCAAAACCATGCTTGGGAGCGTGGGCGGAATCCTGGCCGTCATCGGGGTGGTCATCTGCCCCATCACATCCGGGGACACAGCATTCCGGAGCGCGCGGCTCATCCTGTCAGAGATTCTGCATCTGGATCAGAAAAAGCTCAAAAACCGCCTGATCATAACGATTCCGCTGCTGGCTGCAGGCGCGGTTCTGACCCGGATCGATTTTGATGTGCTTTGGAGATATTTTTCATGGGCAAACCAGACCCTCGCCATGGTGGCATTGTGGGTCGCCACAGCGTATCTGCTGAAGGAAGGCGCGCATTGGTTCCAGTCGCTTCTCACAGCGATTCCCGCCACGTTCATGTCCGCCGTCAGCATGACCTATATTCTGATGGCGGACGAAGGCTTCCGGTTGTCAGCCTCCATCGGCTATCCGGCAGGAATCATCTTTGCATCGGTTCTGTTTGCGTTCTACGTGATAAAATCCGCACGCCGCGCTCGCTGCCTCCATACGTGAAGTACACGATCGCCGTCTATGCCCGTGCCAATGGGCATCCCGCTCCGACGCTTCCGCTTTCCCTTAAAGGATGCGGGGAAAATCCACTCTTTCCGCAAAATCATCTTCTGGGAGTGTCACCCCACAACGAGGACAGTTTGTGGGACGTTGTTGTATTTGTTCGTCCCATTCAAACGATTGACATATTCATCGTTATAATACTATGTCAGAAGCTTTTCTGTCATCCAAATCTTTCAGCCCGGTTATAAACAGACCAGTAACCTCAACCGAGCGACAGACGGGGGCGCCGGACGTCCAGGGGACGTCCTCTTGGCGCCGATCGGAGCGAAGCGGAGACTCTAACCCGCACCGCGTCACCAAAAAGGAAGCACCATGTCCACTATGCTCGATCTGCGTCTGCGACTTGATCTCGCCAAGTGGCCAGGTGGGCTTTCGCACTAAGAAAAAAGCACCCGCTTCGCAGATGCTTTTTTCAAGTGCTCAATGCCAGCGACAGACGGGGCTCGAACCCGCGGTCTCGACCTTGGCAAGGTCGCGCGTTACCAACTACGCCACTGTCGCGTACGTCTTTCCCGACGCAAAAAATATCATACTATGTCCCGTTTCGTTTGTCAAGAAAAAAATGGAACTGATCAGCAAAAGTTGTGCTTTGACAAACGGATCTGATCCGGCACTGTAAAAACCGGGGCTCAGCCCGAAGCATCCAGCAGCATCCTCAGCTCCTGCTCTGCCGCTTCCTGCCCGGCATAGCGGATGGCATGCATCCCGCAGGCCCTGGCGCCGGCCACATTTTCCTCCATATCATCAAGAAACACCGTTTCTTCCGGAAGAATGCGGTATTTTTCGCAGAGCGCCCGATAGATCGCCGGGTCGGGTTTCAAAAGATGCACTTCGTAGGAGAACAACCCGCCGTCCATCTCCTCAATGAAATCCAGAGGGCCGGGATTCTGCGTACGGAGACGGTAGGAATAATTGGACAGGTACAGCACCTGAAGCCCCCTGTCTTTCAGCGAGCGCACCCACGGGATCGCCGTCTCCCGCCTGCGCACCGTGCCGCTGACATCCTTCATGGAAAGGCGGATCTCTTCCGCAAGATCCGGATCGCATTCCGTCATTTTCCGAATGATCTCTTCGTCCGGCAGGACGCCACGGTCAAACTCCACCCACAGCCTGCTTTCCCAGACGGCCTTCCCGACGCGGCGAATGGTGTCTTCCTCCTGAAAAAGTGTCTGGATGTAGCCGTCCCAGTCAAAATCCACAAGCACTTCTCCGATATCGAACACGACTGTTTTGATCATAATGATTCCTGCTTTCTGTAAAATATGGTATGATGAGAGGGTAATAGATGCCCAGGGAGGACTGCCATGATCTTCATTGTCATTGCCATCATTGCTGTCATTGTGCTGCTCTTTGCACTGTCACTTTTTATTGCCTCTACCGCCGTGCACGGAAGGCGTCAGACCATGGATGAATCCTGGGTCTGGCAGCAGGATCACGCACCCGGCAGCCGCGCTTTCCATAAAACAGATCTGACCGACTATACCGTTACGGGTCCCGACGACTACGTCTACCACGTTTCGTATCTTCCCGCAAAAGCAGACTCTGACCTTTATGTGATCCTGGCTCACGGGTACACCGACACCCGCTATGGCATGATGAAATATGCACCGCTCTACCACGAGCTGGGCTTCCATTGCGTGATGTTTGACGAGCGCGGCCATGGGGAAAATGCCCCCGTCCCCTGCAGCTACGGCATCCGGGAAGTAGAAGGTCTCCTTGCGGTTCTGGAGGATACCAGAAAGCGTTTCGGCTCTGACATCCGCATCGGTTTCCACGGAGAATCCCTCGGCGGCGCCACGGTGCTGACCGCATTAAAATACCATCCCGACATCCACTTTGTCGTAGATGACTGTGGTTTCGCGGCAATTGTCCCAATATTAAAAGGAGCTTTAAAAAACTTTGGAGTCCCCGGTTTTATGGTGTATCCAGCCACTCTGGTGTCGAAGATTGTCTACAAGGTGGACTTTCTGAAAGCGCGCCCCATCGATGCCGTGATCGGAAACCAGATCCCGCTCCTCATCATGCACGGGGCAGAAGACGATTTTATCCTGCCGAAAAACAGCGAACAGGTAAAAGAAGCCACTGCGGGCTTCGCCTCGCTTCATCTCTTCCCCGGTGCGGGACATGCGCTCAGCGCCATCATCGATCCGGACCGGTATCTGACCTTACTGAGGGAATTTTTGACAGAAATCCATTTGATTTAGCAGATCCATGATGCGCGAATCAGGCTCTTACCCCATCCTTCCCTTCTTTGTGCGCACCTTCATTTCATACATGCGTTCATCCGCCACTTTATAAACATGCTCCGCTGTGACCTCCGGCATTTCCCGTCTGGAGGCGATGCCGTAGGAAGCGCTGATCTCGTATTCCCCGCGCCAGGAAGCCTTTTCCTCTTCCCGCTCCATCCGGTCGATGGCATCCTCCACGGTATGCGCATCCACATTCTTAAGCACCACGGCAAACTCGTCTCCGCCCATCCTGATTACCGTTCCGATGTCGGCAAACGACGTAGTGAGTATTTCCGCAAAGTCCTTGATCAGCTGATCTCCCTGCACATGTCCGTAGGTATCGTTGACCTTTTTCAGGCCGTTCAGATCCAGATTGATCAGTGTATAGTCCTCCTGCCCCGCATCACATTCCTCAAACAGTTTTTCGCTCATGGAGCGGTTATAAAGGTTCGTCAACGTATCCTGATAAGCAAGCCTCGTCAGCGTCTCTTTTTCCGTTTCGTCAATGACACTCCCGTATAAGCCGATCAGATAGCTGATGATCAGCAGCAGGATAAAAATCAGCACGCCAAACGGAAGGATGCTCGCGCTCATGATCTCACGATCCGGCATCAGGTATTTTTGCACATTGAAGCGCAGGATATCCACGACACCCGTAATCAAAATCTCCACCAACGCAAGATTCAAGACGCGATCCTGCGGCGTGCTGTGATCCTTCCTGAATACCACGCTGGCCAGAAGCATGCCAAGCGCCGCCGCCACTGCCAGAATGTGGAACACCGTGATGGTTTCCGGAAAAAAGAGCCTGCCGGAAAAATGCAGCACCGTGGTGGTCAGCGCAAACACCAGCATCAGCACAAAAATCACGACCAGGATCACGCGTTTCCACTTTGCGGCCTCTTTCCGCAGCGCCAGCACCAAGAGCAAAAGCGGCAGCATCGCATAATACAGCGACATATACTCAGTTGCCGTATTCCACGACAGATCCACCGAGTAGAGCTGGATGATCTTGGTATTGCATTGCGCCCAATATCCGATCAGAATGCTGAACACCCCGATATGGATCAGCGGGATCAGATTGGACTTCTGAATCTGCGTCAAGAGTCCGAAAAACGTAAGAATGACCCCCAGGGTGAAGAGGAAGATCCCGCAGCAGATGGAAACGATATGGGTGTCATAAAACTCCTCATAGACATATTCCGTAGGCAGGATCGTCATCGGCGGGATATTGGACATCGCGCCGTTTGACGCCGCTATGATCTCGATGACAATCTCTTTTCCGGCAGCATCCGGCGGCAGCTGGATAAAATGATACCCGCTCCCTACGAATTTCCCCTGTTCCGCCAGGTCAACTCCGTAAGAATACAGGGTTTTGCCATCCACCATGACCTCCACGGTGCTGAGGTAAATCAGCGCGCGGACTGAAGCCACCTCCGGCAGTTCTTCCGGAAGGAGGCGCGTCATCGTGACTTTTTCTCCGTTACCGGTAGGCGTTTCGAACGCAAACCGGTTCAGATCGCAGTCTTCATAGGCAGTCTCCCCCACAGTGATCTCCCATCCTTTGTCCAGCGGCACCTCCTGCCGGTAGCTCACATTCAAAAGATGGGTGGAATAGACATACCAGATCAGCCCCGCCAAAAACAGCGGAAGAAAGATCACCGTTACGATGACCCTCCCGATGAACTGTTTTTTCATCAGTTCCCTCCGTTATGGTAAAAATCATACAGATCCAGCATCCTCTGGAGCTCCGCGCCCTCAGGCGGCGCCTCTCCGATGTCCTCATACCGGCCATCAGCAGTGATCCTGCCGATCTTATGAACCTCTTTCTCCTGTGTCAGCTCGATCGTATAATAATCGGCCTTGTTTTCCTCCTCCGCATACAGCACATAGGCCCGCACTGCCACGGGCTGCAGCATTTTGACCGGCGGAAGATCCAGACGGATCAAAAGCAGTCCCTCCCGGATGGACAGCGCCATGACGGAAAAATCCGATTCCGGATACGGACAGTCCGCCGGATTTTTGTAAACCCGTTCATATTGGGCGCGCAGGGTCTTTTCCTGCTCGTCACACAGCTTTTCGGTAAACCCCTTCGGATCCTCAAAAAGCGCTTTCGGCATCAGTTCGGTCTCCACCTTGCGGCGGAAAAAGGCTTTGGCCTGCTCCGGCGTCATCTGAACCTTGCCGCCCGGCCCCGGGGCGCCTGCCGCTTTTCGTTTGGCCTCGTCTTCTTTCAGAGCTTTTAACAGCGGCTCCCGAAGCAGGACATTCTGTCGAAACGGATTCACCGCGATCCCGTTGATGATGGGATTATTAAGCGCCATCGTCGCCAGCGCCATGAAAGGCATGTTGATCACCACCTGCGGCTTCGGCTCGGCAGGGATCATCTCCTGGGCGACATATGCCGGGAAAAACGTCTCTCCGTCTTTGTTTTTCATGATCGCCGGCAGCGGATTCAGCCCCTTCGGCAGCTGCAGCCGTTCCCCCGGATTCGTCGGTTTCGGCAGGGAATTCAGGTCCGTCCCCGGCGGAAAGACCCCCGGCAGAAAAACGGTGGCTCCCAGCAGCGCATTCACCATATTGATTTTGTTTTCACGGCTCTGATCCTGCAAAAAGGTATCCAGCAACTGATTCAGCGCCTCCTGTTTTTCATTCATCCCTGTCACTCTCCTCTTTTTCTGCCACTAAAAACTGATCGTCATCACATTCTGCGTCAGGTCATCCAGATATTGAAAGCCCGTGATCCCCGGGCAATAATCCGCGATATGTTTCTCCGTGATGAAATACTGAAACGCCTGCTCCGTCAACTGGTGACTGGCGAATTTCACGGAAATCGGAATGCGGTCCGAAAACCATGCGCGCGAGATCAGTTCTCCCACACCGTCAGGATCCCAGTCTTGGAAATATAATCCTTCTTTAACAAAATAGTTATCTTCGGAAGCCACGCAGTTCGGAAGGTCAAAACATACATCTGATTGATGTGTGCGCTCGATCTCTTCCGTCGTCACATTCAGATAGTCATAGTTGATAAAATCCGCGCCGATCTCCACATCTCCTGTAAATGCCGCATTTCCCCAGGTCGTATCCGTATAATAATACTCCCCATCCAACTTCACGAGATTCCATGCGTGATGATCGTTATCCGCGATCCCTTTGATCACCGTGCTTTCGATGCCGAGCTGCTGCAGCAGATACTGGGTGGCGCAGGCGTATCCCTGACAAACCGTGCTGCGGTAGACAAAGGCGCTGATGATGTTCTGGTTCTCAGGCGCGTTGAGATCGTACCCCACATTACGGATCAGCGTCTCAAACACGTATTTCATTTTTTCGTAATCCGAGGCCGTCGGCGAACAGCCGGAAAGCATCTGCTCCACGGATGCATCAATGCTGCGCTGCATCACCATCCGTTCTTCCTGATCCATGGAATAATTCGGCGCAAACTCCAGCTTGGTCACTTCGCCGTCGACGGTATACGTGGTGTAGACGTAGTTTTCTACCCAGAAAAGGCCGCCGTAATCCGCACGCACGGCTTCATATGCAGCATCCAGAATCGCCTGATCCGTTGTGCTGACTGTGATCTTGGTATCGTGTGAAAGGATGCAGTTCAGCACTTCCTGATAGACGATCTGCGCCTCCGGTGAAATGGATCGATAGGCATATCCCTGTTCGGCGCTGTCAGCAGTCTCTTTGTCCCAAGTCTCCTCCACGGGCGCTTCCGTCTCAAGCGTCTCTGTCACGGGCGCTTCCGTGGCTGCCGTATCCTTCTCCGTCGTGACGGAAACCGTCTCTTTTTCCGACCGTTTTAAAATCGCCTCAAGCGATTCCGGTTCCTCCGCGGGAAGTCCGCAGGAAACACATAATAACAGCACACTCAGCAAGCAGATTCCGGCCTTCCCTTTTTTCATAAAGTTTCTCTCCAAAACCATATATGGTTCATTTTACTATAAATCATTGTTTTTTTCCAGAGAATCCCTTGTCCCTGTTTTCGGAAATCACTATAATGAATGGTATGGTTGCACTTTCCATTGAAAACCGCAAACAGTTTATGAGCTGTCTCCTCGGATCCGATGTTTTTGACGGGTTTCAAATCAGCGAGGCTGTTGTCCGGACTTCTGTCACAGTTTCCATCGACACACATCTGACAGAAGGCTTTTACACTGCCGAGGAGCTGGACTCCCTGGGACTGAAAGAGCGGGCAAGCGTGCCCTTTTCCATGATGCGTCAGACCCTGTATGAGCTGATCCGCGGCACACATACCCCTCTTTACTTCAAATTCGTCCTGATGCTCCCCCCTGCCGGCGCCGCAATGCTTCTGCAGGAAGCGGATAACGGAATGACAGAGACGGATATCAGCGGGTTTTTTCTGAACCTCACCTTTCAAAACGGAGCCCTCCGCGCGACCACTGCGGTCAGCTACCGTTCCTTCCCGTCAGACCATTCCCTCGATCGTCTCTGGGATCGGTCTGTGAGACAACTCCTTGAAAAAAACAACATCATTTTTGAAGAAACCGGTTGAAAATCAGTTTTCCTTATGTTACGCTTTCAGTGTGTGTGAAAGCATACGCAGCAACTCGTCAATTGTTTTTTTGGAGGTTATTGTAATGAAAGGCACTGTAAAGTGGTTCAACAGACAGAAGGGCTACGGATTCATCTCCGATGAAAGCGGAAAGGATGTGTTCGTACACTATTCCGGCATCAACATGGAAGGCTTCAAGGATCTGCCGGAGGGCGCATCTGTTGAATTCGACATCACCGAGGGTGAGAAGGGACCGCAGGCCAGCAATGTCACTGTGATCCAGTAAGTTTCAATGATCCCTGTTCCCAAACACTACCTTTCTTTTTTATATCAGAGCGATGTAGATTGAGCTAGATAGCATGTTGCTAACAGACCGATGAAACGAAAGAACCTGCCGGTTTCGGCAGGTTCTTTTTCTGTGTCAATTCCCGCTTCATGCCTGCGCGGCAATCCCGGCACTCTGACGCATCGTAATGATGGGACCGCCTTTTTTCTCAATGTAGTCCGCGGTGATCGTGACGATCCCGATGTCGTCATCCTTCGGGATCTCATACATGATATCCAGCATGAATTCCTCGATGATGGCCCGCAGCGCGCGGGCGCCGACTTTCCGCTCCTTTGCTTTCTTTGCGATGGCGCGGACGGCATCCTCGGTGAAAATCAGCTTCACCTCATCCAGGGCCAGAAGCTTTTCATACTGCTTGAGCAGCGCGTTTTTCGGCTCCGTCAGGATCTGCGAAAGCATGTCCTCGGTCAGCGCCTCCAAAGAAAACAGAATCGGAAGCCGCCCGATAAACTCCGGGATCATGCCGTACTGCCGTACATCCTCGGTGGTCACCTGCTGCAGCAGGTTTTCCTCTTTGTCGTATTTATCCTTCAGATCCGCCTGGAATCCCACAGAGGCATTTTTATTTAATCTTTCTTTAATAATATCCTCCAGGTCCGGAAATGCGCCGCCGCAGATAAACAGAATTTTTTTTGTATTCACGGTCACCATAGGCACCATGGCATTTTTACTGGAGGCGCCAACCGGCACTTCCACTTCTGCACCTTCCAGGAGCTTTAGCATCCCCTGCTGCACCGATTCGCCGCTCACATCCCGCTGATTGGTATTGCGTTTTTTGGCAATCTTATCGATCTCATCGATAAAGATAATCCCCGTCTCTGCCTTTTCCACATCATTGTCCGCAGCCGCCAGCAGTTTGCTGACGACGCTTTCGATATCATCTCCGATATACCCGGCCTCTGTCAGGCTGGTGGCATCCGTAATGGCAAGCGGTACATTCAAAAGCCGCGCCAGAGTCTGCACCAGATAGGTCTTGCCGCAGCCCGTCGGACCGATCATCAGCATATTGGACTTTCCGATCTCGATATCATCCATGTGCTCGGTCGCCACACGCTTGTAATGATTGTAAACCGCAACGGACATGATCTTTTTCGCATATTCCTGCCCGATGACATAATCGTCGAGCTTTGCCTTGATCACGTGCGGCGCCGGAATGTCCTTCAGCTCGATCGCCGGCTTCTCGTCTTTTTTCTCTTTCTTTTTCTTGACACGGCGGGGCTGTGCCATCCCCATCATCCCCTGCAGATCGGCCAGATTGATCATACTGATGTTGGGAAAGCCCATACGGGGCGCGCCCTGGTTGTCCTTCTGGCTCGCGCCGTCCTGCCCGGATGCCTCCGCGCCATTCCCCTCCGTCGTCCCATCTGCGGTCTTCGCATCCGTACCGTCGGAGGACGGGGTCTGATTCTGCGAAGGATTGGGATTGAAGGCCATTCCTCCGTTGTTCATCATATCCGTGAGGTTGAACCCCATGTTGCTCATCTGATCAAAGGTTTTCTGCATACAGTCGTTACAGATGCAGAAATCTCCCTGGATCTGGATCATCCGACCCGCCTTACTTTCCGGACGCCGGCATACATAGCAGACTTTTTCGTATTCATCCGGATCCGAATCCGGTCTGATTTCTCTGATTTCGTCGTCGCTCATTCGTCAATTCTCCTTCTGATTCTGTTCGCCATTTCGTCTTTGGCCTATGACAACCGCGCAATATGCGGATAGTACTTAAAGATCGCCTTCCCCAGGATCTGCTTCCGGTTCACAAAGGAATAGGCGGCGGCTTCCTCCGGTGTCGCAGCGACACCCTTTCGCAGCGCCTCCTCCGGCCAGAATCTGGCATCAAGGGAGTGATTCCGGTTATCGCCCAGTACCAGATAGGAATCCTCGGGCACCTCGTAGACGATCCCGTCGTTTGCGACCACCCATTGCTCCGGCAGATAATCTTCCACAAGGGGCGTGTCACTCCCGTCAATAAAGATCTCGCCGTCCCGGATCTCCACCGTCTCACCGGGCAGTCCGATCACGCGCTTGATAAACTTCTCCCGCGGGTTCACGGGATATTTGAAAATCACCACATCGCCCCGTTCCGGATCCGAGAAAAGATAGGACAGTCGAAAGCCCACCAGCCGGTCTCCCGGATCAATGAGACTTACCATGGAAGAGGTGGGCACCTCCGCATTGACGATCACAAAGGTCTTCAGGCAGACTGTGATCAGAACTGCAATGAGGATCACCTTGATCCATTCCCAGATTTCTTTTTTCAGATTCAGCGGTTCCTGATCTTTTTCTTCTTTATTCATAAGCAAATGCAATTATATCATAAAAATCCGCGATTTCCATTTGTTTATAAAAATTTTAGAAATTCCGTTGATTCGGACATCTGACTTTTGAACCCAAATATCACGGCTTTCTTTTTCATTTAATTTTCCTATTCACGGCTTCTCTATGATATATCCGGTCTTTCAGGCTTGTTTTTTTCTCTGAAAAAGGCTATCATAAAACATCATGAAAGGAGTCAACCATGCAGAATCTGACCATACCATCCAACTACCACGCCGAGCTGAATCTCCATGATACACAGATCGCCATCAAGACCGTCAAGGATTTTTTCCAGACGCGTCTCGCGCAGGCACTGGATCTCTCCCGCGTCTCAGCGCCGCTCTTTGTAGATCCGGAAACCGGCATGAACGACAACCTGAACGGCTGGGAGCGCCCGGTCTCCTTTGATATCCGGGAGCAGAACGGGAGGGAAGCGCAAGTGGTGCAGTCCCTTGCCAAATGGAAACGATACGCCCTCGGGAATTATGATTTCCAGGTGGGCGAAGGTCTGTATACAGATATGAACGCGATCCGCCGGGATGAGACCACAGACAATATCCACTCCGTTTTCGTGGATCAATGGGATTGGGAAAAGGTGATCCGCCGCGAGGATCGCAATGTCTACTTCCTGAAAGACACCGTGCGGGAGGTCTATCAGGTGCTCCGCAAAACCGAGAAATACATGTCCATTCAATATGATTATATCCACGAGATCCTGCCGGATGACATCTTCTTTATCACCAGCCAGGAGCTGGAGGATCTGTACCCGATGCTGACGCCCCGTGAGCGGGAAGCCCGGATCACACGGGAAAAGGGCGCCGTTTTCATCATGCAGATCGGCGACAAGCTTAAATCCGGCGAACCCCATGACGGCCGGTCTCCGGACTACGATGACTGGAGCCTGAACGGCGACATCCTGGTCTGGTATCCTGTGCTGGATATCGCTCTGGAGCTTTCCTCCATGGGCATCCGCGTCGATGCCGCATCCCTGGCGGAGCAGTTAAAAAAGGCAGGGTGCGAAGATCGCGCCGATCTGCCGTTCCAAAAAGCCATCTTGAATGACGCGCTACCCCTTTCCATCGGCGGTGGCATCGGGCAGTCCAGGATCTGCATGTTCTACCTGCGAAAAGCCCATATCGGGGAGGTACAGTCCAGCATCTGGCCGTCGGAGATCCTGGAGGCCTGCAAGACAGCCGGGATTCCGATCCTGTAAAGATTTACCGGCACCACTGCTTCGCAGCATGACAGCCAACAGAAAAGACCTATGCGGTTTGCGCCTGCATAGGTCTTTTTTCTTCGTTCATTGCCGCGATCTCTCGCGGTTTTTATACATTTTATACGCGCCCTTTTCCCGCAATCACATCGCTCATATCATAAAGCCCCGGCGTCGCGGAAGAAAGCCACTTCGCAGCCTCGATCGCCCCTTTTCCGAAGACAGCCCTGCTCGTGGCAGTGTGTTTGATCTCGACCACCTCATCACCGCCCGCGAAGATCACCGTGTGTTCGCCGACGATATTGCCGCCTCTGACTGCGGAGATCCCGATCTCGGCGCGTTCCCGTTTCTTGCGCTCTTTGCTCCGGTCAAAGGTATATTGGTAGATCTCATCCATCTCCTCATTCATGGCATCCGCAAGTGCAAGGGCCGTACCGCTGGGAGCATCCAGTTTCTGATTATGATGGCGTTCCACGATCTCCACGTCAAAGCCTGCCGGATAAAGCACGGACACCGCTTTTTTGAGAAGGTCCATCATGAGATTGATGCCAAGGGACATGTTGGCCGCCTTCAGGATCGGGATCTGCTTTGCAGTATCCTCCACCTTCCGAAGCTGTTCTTCAGAAAGCCCCGTGGTACAAAGCACCAGCGGAAGCTTCTTCTCCGTGCAGGCGCAAAGCAACCCGTCCACGGCAGCGGCGTTTGAAAAATCGATCACGACATCCGCATCCGCCGTACATGCCGCCATGCTTTCAAAAACCGGAAAATCCGCCTTTTCATCACTTTGAAACGCATCCACGCCGGCTGTGATCTCGATGTCGGGATCCTCTTTGACAAGGGATGCGATCATGCGCCCCATTCTGCCGTTACAGCCATGCATCACTGCCTTGATCATAACAGTCCGTACTCCTTCATGGTCTTTTTCAGGTACTCTCTGTTCTTGTCTTCCATCCCGCAAAGCGGACTCCGGAGCGGTCCGACATTCATGCCCATCAGGTTCATCGCCTCCTTGACCGGTCCCGGGCTCACTTCACAGAACAGCGCATCCACCAGATCCAGCCCCTTAAACTGGATCTCTCTGGCTTTTTCCTCCTCGCCGGAGAGCCAAAGCGTCACCAGATCATGGACATCCTTCGGCGCCACATTGGACCAGACGGAGATCACGCCGATGGCGCCGATCGCGAGCAGCGGCAGAATAATGGCATCCTCACCGGAATACAGTTCAAGCTTCCCGTCCGTCAGTGCCATGGTCTTGCTCGCCTGGGTAAAGTTCCCGGTCGCATCCTTCAGTCCGACAATATTCGATTTGGTGCGAAACAACTCCGCCATCGTCTCAGCGGCGATGTTGGTGCCGGTCCTGCCCGGCACATTATAAAGAATCAGCGGAAGAGACGTCTCGTCCGCAATCCTGCCGTAATGCTGCAAAAGTCCCTTCTGCGTCGCCTTGTTGTAATACGGCGTCACGAGGAGCGCCGCGTCCGCCCCCAGCTCCTCCGCTTCTTTTGTAAGCTGGATCGCCGTGGGCGTGTCGTTGCTTCCGGTGCCCGCGATCACGGGAATCCGGTGTTTGGTATACTCCACAGCCGCCCGGATGACCTCATGATGCTCCTCCATGGAAAGCGTCGCGCTCTCGCCGGTGGTGCCGGCTATGATGATCGCATCCGTCCCCGCGGCGATCTGCGTCTCGATCAGTTCATTCAGTTTTTCAAAATGGACTTCCCCGTTTTCCTTCATCGGTGTTACGATCGCAACACCAGCGCCTTTAAAAATCGGCATACATTCTCCTCCGTCATCCCCTTGTTTACGTTGTTATGATGTTAAGGTCAAAAGAGCCCTGCGATGTCATCATTCCATCAGCCGCGGATTCTTCCACAGCTTTTCTTCTTCAATATTATAGATCTCGTCCGCGTGCGCACGGATCTCGTCCGTCAGATAGCGTCCTGTCAGCACCACCATCGCATCCTCCGGCATGGCATTCAGCACGGATTCCAGATCCTCTGTGGAAACGACCCCTTCATCAAGCAGCCCCAGCATCTCATCCAGAATCAGGACGTTGCATTCCCTCGTCACCAGCACCTTCCTAGCATAATTGATGCCGTTTTTCATATTGATGCACTCTTCCCGCTTCTCCTCGTCGGTGAGGCTGTCATAATTCTTCTCGTTCTTCTCGAAGCGGAAAAACTTAATCTCCGGCTCCAGCCGCTTAAAAATGTTGTTGTCAATAATATCACGGTCCTTCATAAACTGAATGATGTAGACCGTCTTGCCGTCATTCGCCGCGCGAAGCGCCGTACCGTATGCAGCTGTCGTCTTGCCCCGGCCTTCCCCATAGTACACCTGTACGCTGCCGTTCGCCATAAAATGTCCTCCTGTGAACGAATGGTTTTTTCACCTTTAGTAAAAAACAATAGCATATAATCCTTAAAAAATCAACTTGCCAAGTGGGAAAAGTGTTGCTATGATAGGAAAGTTGGGATTGAAGAAAAAAGAGGTTTTTCTCATGAGAATGAAACGGAATGATATCAGAAATATCGCGATCATCGCCCATGTCGACCACGGCAAAACCACACTGGTGGACGAGCTTTTGAAGCAAAGCGGCGTGTTTCGGGACAATCAGGAAGTACAGGAGCGCGTCATGGACAGCAATGCGCTGGAACGCGAGCGCGGCATCACGATCCTTTCCAAAAACACGGCTGTTTATTATAAGGATACCAAGATCAACATCGTGGACACCCCCGGGCATGCCGATTTCGGCGGCGAGGTGGAGCGGATCTTAAAAATGGTAAACGGTGCCGTTCTGCTGGTGGATGCCTTTGAGGGCGTGATGCCGCAGACGAAATTCGTGCTGATGAAGGCTCTGGATCTGGGTCTTCCGGTTCTTGTCGTGATCAACAAGATCGACCGTCCGGAAGCAAGGCCGGAGGATGTGGTGGATGAGGTATTGGAACTGTTCATGGATCTGGACGCGCCGGATGAACAGCTTGATTGTCCGTTCCTCTTTGCATCCGCCAGAGACGGTTACTGCGTCACCGAGCTTTTGGATGTACACCGGCATGGCGAGAAGAAGACCATGGCACCCCTTTTTGAAGCGATCATTGATTATATCCCGGCGCCCATGGGAGATCCGGATGAGGATACACAGGTGTTGATCAGCACCATCGACTATAACGAATATGTCGGGCGGATCGGCATCGGCCGCGTGGACAACGGCTCCATCAAGGTGAATCAGGACGTGATCGTCGTGAATCATCATGATCCGGAAAAGAAGCAAAAGGTCCGGATCAGCAAACTCTATGAATTTGAAGGACTGAGTAAAGTCGAGACACAGGAAGCCGGGATCGGATCCATCGTTGCGATCTCCGGCATCGCGGACATCCACATCGGGGACACGATCTGCGCCGTCAACAATCCCGCGCCGATCCCCTTCCAGAAGATCTCCGAGCCCACCATTGCGATGAACTTTATCGTAAACGATTCTCCGCTGGCCGGCACGGAGGGAAAATATGTCACCTCCCGCCACCTAAGAGACCGGCTCATGAAGGAGCTCAACACGGATGTCTCGCTGCGTGTGGAAGAAGGTGAAACCCCCGACAGTTTCAAGGTCTCCGGCCGCGGTGAGCTGCACCTTTCCGTGCTGATCGAGACCATGCGCCGCGAGGGCTTCGAATTTGCGGTCAGCAAAGCGGAGGTCCTCTATCGCACCGATGAGAACGGCAAAAAAACGGAACCCATGGAAATCGCCTACGTCGATGTACCGGAGGAGTTTTCCGGCACCGTCATCAACCGTCTACAACAGCGGAAAGGCGAACTGCAGGGCATGAACCCCATTGCCGGCGGCTATACGAGGCTGACCTTCCGGATTCCCTCCCGCGGGTTGATCGGTTACCGCGGAGAATTCCTGACCGACACCAAAGGAAACGGCATCCTCAATACCATGTTTGACGGATACGTTTTATATAAAGGAGATTTAACTTATCGTCCGACAGGCTCATTGATCGCATTTGAAGCAGGAGAAGCTGTGACTTACGGGCTCTTTGCCGCCCAGGATCGCGGCACCCTCTTCATCGGCCCTGGCGAAAAGGTGTATTCCGGTATGGTCATCGGACAATCCAGCCGCGCCGAAGACATCGAGATCAATGTCTGCAAAAAGAAACATCTGACCAATACCCGCTCCTCTTCCGCAGACGAAGCGCTGACGCTGACGCCGCCGAAGGTTCTGTCTTTAGAGCAGGCCATTGACTTTATCGACGTGGACGAGCTTCTGGAGGTCACGCCGGAATCCCTGCGGATCCGCAAGCGGATCCTGGATCCCCTCCAGCGGAAACGGGCCGGATTTAAGAAAAACGGGTAGGAATCCTACCCGTTTTTTTTACAGATTTGTTGTCCGAATCCTCTCCAGCGCCTTCAGCGTATTCTCATAGGATCCGAAGGCAGTGAGCCGGAAATAGCCTTCTCCGCTGGGTCCGAAGCCGCTGCCGGGCGTTCCCACCACCGCCGCTTTCTCCAGAAGCCTGTCAAAAAACTCCCAGGAGGTCATCTGATCCGGCGTTTTCAGCCAGATATACGGGGCGTTGACGCCGCCGAAAACCTCATAACCCGCATCGGAAAGCCCTTCTTTGATGGTTGCCGCATTCCGCATATAATAGGCAATCTGTTCTTTGATCTCCCGCTGTCCATCCACGGTGTATACCGCCTCTCCCGCTCTCTGAATGATATAGGGCGCGCCGTTGAACTTTGTCCCGTGGCGTCTTGCCCAAAGCCCATGAAGCGAGACGCCGTCACGCTTTAATTCCTTCGGGATCACCGTAAAGCCCAGACGCACCCCGGTAAAACCGGCGTTCTTGGAAAAGCTGCGGATCTCGATGGCGCATTCTCGCGCTCCCTCACACTCATAGATGCTGTGCGCCACACCGCTTTCCGTAATATAGGCTTCATACGCGGCATCATAAATGATCACGGCACCCTGCTTGTTAGCATAATCCACCCAATCCTGCAGCACGGTTTTCGGAACCGTTGTGCCGGTGGGATTATTCGGCAGGCAAAGATAAATCACATCCGGCGTCTCCTGTGGAAAAGCCGGAATAAAGCTGTTTTCCCTGGTGCAGGGCATATAGATCACATCACTCCACATCCCCCGCTTCTCATCATAGGTCCCGCATCGTCCCGCCATCACGTTGGAATCCACATACACCGGATAGACCGGATCACAGACAGCAATCCGGATCGTTTCCGCGAAGATTTCCTGGATGTTGCCGGAATCACTCTTGGCGCCGTCGGAGATGAAGATTTCATCCGCTTCGATTTCACAGCCCCGGGCTTTGTAATCCTGCTTTGCGATCGTCTCCCGCAAAAAATCATATCCGAGATCCGGCGCATACCCCCGGAAGGTTTCGGCTTTTCCCATTTCATCCACAGCGTGATGCATGGCAGTCAGAATGGTCGGCGCGATCGGCTGTGTCACGTCCCCGATTCCCAGACGGACGATCTCTTTCTCAGGATGCTTCTCCTGATATTCCTTCACCTTTTTCGCGATGGTGCTGAAAAGGTAGCTCCCCGGCAGTTTTTGGTAGTTGGTGTTAATCATGGGTTTTCTGCCTCCTGCTTTATTAATTTTACATTTATTTTTTAAAGTATTCTTTCACTTTTTCATAAGAAAGCGTTCCGCCAAACAGATCCAGCGCGCTTCCGATGGTTGCATGGATACGGCTGCTGCCCATTTGTTCCAATGCGTCCAGATCCGGCAAAGAGGTGATCCCGCCGGCATAAGTGACCGGAATCCCGTCCCATCTTGCCAGCAGTCGGATCAATTCCGTCTCCATGCCGGACGCTTTTCCTTCCACATCCACCGCGTGCACCAGAAATTCGTCGCAGAAGCCGGCAAGCTCCGTCAGCAGCGTCTCCGTCACCGCTTCCTCCGTGAAGGTCTGCCACCGGTCCGTCATGACAAAATAGCGGTCTCCCTTTTTTTTACAGGACAGATCCAGCACCAGATGCGCTTTCCCGACAGCAGAAGAGATCCGCCGGAGCGCATCCCGGTCGATCCTGCCCTGCCGGAACACAAAAGAGGTCGTGATCACATGCGATGCCCCGGCATCAAGATACCGCCCCGCGTTTTCATCCGTGATGCCTCCGCCGATCTGCAGTCCTCCCGGAAAGGCAGAAAGCGCTGCGAGCGCCTGTTTTTCCGTCTCCGCAAAGCAGGAAGAATCCCGGGCATTCAACATGATCACATGGCCGCCGGCAAAACCGTCTTCCCGGTATTTTTTCGCATAGTACGCCGCGTCATGGTCAGACACAAAGTTAGCCACGGCCGTATCTCCTGCGTCCCTGAGACTGCTGCCCACAATCTGCTTCACCGCGCCGTTATGAATGTCAATGCATGGCCGAAATTCCATTTCCTTGCCTCTCTTAAAGAAAGACGGCATTTGACCCTTTTGTCAAACGCCGTTGTTTGCTTTCTGTTGGTGCTTATTCTTCTATGCTGTAGTTCGGTGCTTCTTTGGTGATGTGGATGTCATGGGGGTGGCTCTCCTTCAGAGATGCCGCCGAGATCTTCATAAACCTGCTGTTTTCCTTCAGGTCCTCGATGGTCGGGCATCCGCAGTACCCCATGCCGGACCGGATCCCGCCCACCAGCTGGAAGATCGTATCCTCCACGGTGCCTTTATAAGCAACCCGGCCTTCCACACCTTCCGGCACGAGCTTCTTTGCATCCTGCTGGAAGTAACGGTCCTTGCTGCCCTTTTCCATGGCGGCAAGGGATCCCATGCCGCGGTATACCTTGAATTTTCTGCCCTGATACAGTTCAAAGGTGCCCGGCGCCTCGTCACAGCCCGCAAACATGCTTCCCATCATGCACACATTCGCGCCCGCAGCCAGCGCCTTTGTCATATCGCCGGAATATTTGATCCCGCCGTCCGCGATGATCGGGATGTTATGTTGTTTCGCCGCCTCATAGCAATCCATGATCGCCGTGATCTGCGGAACACCGATACCGGCCACTACCCGCGTCGTACAGATCGAACCCGGTCCGATGCCGACCTTGACCGCATCCACGCCGGCTTTGATCAGGAACTCCGTCGCCTCCGCCGTCGCCACGTTTCCGGCGATCACCTGCAGATCCGGATATTTCTTCTTGATCTCAGTCACTGCCAGGCCGATATTTTTGGAATGGCCATGAGCAGAATCCACAACGACAACATCCACATGAGCCGCCACCAGCGCATCCACGCGCTCCATCATATTGGAGGTGATGCCCACTGCCGCGCCGCAGAACAGCCTTCCCAGATCGTCCTTGGCAGACAGCGGATATTTGATCTGTTTCTCGATATCCTTAATGGTAATGAGGCCCTTCAGATTGTTCTGTTCGTCCACAATCGGAAGTTTTTCCTTGCGCGCCTTTGCGAGGATCTCTTTGGCCTCCTCCAGGGTGATCCCTTCGCGGGCGGTGATGAGGCCTTCGCTCGTCATGCACTCCCGGATCTTTCTGGAATAATCCGTTTCGAATTTCAGGTCCCGGTTCGTGATAATGCCCACCAGCTTCGATCCCTCCGTCACAGGAACACCGGAAATCCTGAATTTCGCCATCAGATCGTCCGCATCCTGCAGCGTATGGTCCGGAGAAAGAGAAAAGGGATCTGTGATGACGCCGTTTTCAGAACGTTTGACCTTATCCACCTCATCCGCCTGGGCTTCAATCGACATATTCTTATGAATAATCCCGATCCCGCCCTGACGCGCCATCGCAATCGCCATGCGGTGCTCTGTGACCGTATCCATGGAAGCGCTCATCATCGGGATCTTGAGCTGGATCTTGTTCGTCAACCTGGTCGTCAGGTCCACCATGTTCGGTGTGACCTCCGAATAAGCCGGAACCAGCAGCACATCGTCAAACGTAATTCCGTCACCGATTATCTTTGCCATCATTTCCCTCCCTTATTCAATTACTTCAATTTTTCTTTCCATTATACAAAAAAGGTCGATGCAATGCAAAGAAAAAATACGTTTCTAAAACACGCCAAAACCACTGCCTTCCGGCCGGAGGATCATGCGCCCCGGAACGTCTGCACCTCCGTCAGAAGCCACTTTTCCCAAGCTTCCATCCCCTCGCCGGTCTTCGCGGAGATCGGAAAGATCAGCGCCTTGGGATTTCGCATCAGCACATTCGCTTTTGCTTTCTCCATGTCAAAGTCAAAGACGCTCATCGTATCGATCTTATTGATCAACACCACATCACAGACCTGATACATCAGCGGATATTTCAAGGGCTTATCATCCCCCTCCGGAACGGACAGGATATTCACGCTGATCTGGGCGCCGGTGTCAAATTCCGCCGGACAGACAAGATTTCCCACGTTTTCCAGGATCGCGAGATCCAGTTCATCCGGCTCCAGTCCTTCCAGACCCTGCCGCGTCATGGCCGCAGTCAGATGGCACATCCCGCCGGTATGCAGCTGAATCGACTTCACGCCGGTCTGCTCTGCGATGGTGCGCGCATCCACATCGGAATCGATATCCGCTTCCATGACGCCGATTTTGATCTTGTCCTTCAGGTCATTAATGGTACGGGTCAAGGTCGTGGTTTTTCCGCTGCCGGGGGAACTCATCAGATTCAGCAGATAAATGCCTTTTTCCTTATTTTCCTTTCGCATCAGATCCGCTTCACGGTTATTGTCCGCAAAGATACTCTCTTTTACCTCAATAATTCTGGGTGTTGGCATAATATTAAATCTCCTTTTTATTCGTTGTCAAAAGCACCTTCTTCATAAAGTGCCAGAAATGCTTCCACCACCTTCGGATCCAGCTGCGTGCCGGAAATCGACTTGATCTCATTCACCACAGTCTCCAGCGGCAGTTTCTTCCGGTAAGGCCTCGTCGAATACATCGCATCGAACGTATCGGCCACAGCAATGATTTTCGCCACATCCGGAATGTCGTCGCCCCCAACGCCGTTGGGATAGCCCTTGCCGTCAAAACGCTCGTGATGATATCCTGCGCCGTAGGCCAGTTCCGGCTCGATCTCACGGAAATCGGAAAGGATCTCATACCCTTTTTGCGCATGGCTCTTCATGATCAAAAATTCCTCGTCATCCAACCGCTCCGGCTTGTTGAGGATCTTGTCCGGGATTCCGATCTTTCCGATGTCATGGAGCAGAGCGATATTATAAAACTCTTCCACCCGGGCTTCCGGATAACCCATTTTCTCCGCGATCCACTTCGTATATTTCGCAACACGGAAGGAATGACCGTTCGTATAGGTGTCCTTAATATCGATGCACTTTGCAAAGGTTCTGGAAAGCTGGCTGATCCGTTTGCGGTTCTCTTCTGCTTTTTTCTCTGCTCTTTTCAGCCTTCCGCGGAAGGAAAGCCAGATCAGAAGTCCGATCACAACCACCGCCGCCGCTGACATCAGAATCAGGAACCAGGTGTTCTCATAAAAGGCCATGGTTTTGGTGATCACCACATCGGTTTCTTCCTCCACCACGCCGGTGAGCGTATTGATCACGGCATAACGGTAGGTGTAGGTACCGCCGTCCAGATTCGTATAAACCGACGGACTCATCTCTTTTTTTGTTGTCAACTGGGGCTCATCGTCAAACCCCTTCAATTGTGTGGAGATGACCGGATTGTTCAGGGTATAGGTCAGCGCATAGGCATCGATCACCACACGCTTCGCGTTGGCAGGAATCGTGACTTTCCCGTCCTCCACGGGGTATAACTCATCATCCACCTCCACAAACGGCACCGCCAGCTTGATCTCATGGTAATCCGCATAGGAATCGTTGACATTGACGCTTGCCACGCCGGTGCTGCCGGAAATATATAACGTCCCGTCCTCCTCGATGCAGCTTCTGGAATTCGCCGTTGTGATGGTGGGAAGTCCGTTATCCGTGTCAAAAAACGTGTATTCCATGTCTTCCGGATCCGCCAGCAGTTCTTCCGCCGGCACCACATAAATGCCGTTGCTGGAAAGCACCCAGATCCCGCCGTTATCGTCATAGTAGAGATCAAAGTTGTTGGAATACGGAAAATGCTCGATCGTCGTGATCTTGCCGTCCTTCAGATAAGCAATGGCATTGCTCGTAATGATCCAGTTCAGGTTGCGCTCGGGATCCTCCCGGATTCTTAAAATGACCTCCGAGGGAAGTCCGTCCTCGCGTCCGAGACGCGACACCGCGTTTCCGTCCAGCACATAGATGCCGTCTCCGTCACTCCCCAAAAGGATTCTGCCGCTGTCATCCATCGGCGTGCCGATGGTCAGGATCTCCGTATTGGTCACGCCGCTTTCGGCATCATAGATTTCGGTCACCTGTCCGTTCTCAATGATATGCAGTCCGCCGCTGGTGCCGACCGCGATCCTTCCGTCCGGAAGCTCCATCGTCATGCGGATCCGGTTCGTGTTCATCCCGTTTTCTTCATTAAAACAAGTGATCCCGCCCTGCGGATCCACACAGACCAGTCCGTTATCGCTGTAGGTGGATAGCCAGAGATTACCCTCGGAGTCAGACCGGATGCAGCGAATCCGAACCTCTGTGAGCATCTCCGTCAGATCGCTGGTCACCTGCCGGTAATGGGAATCCAGAATGTACAGCCCGCTGTCCGTCCCGATATACAGATCATCCCCGTACATGCAGGTCGAATTCACCACAAGCGGCGGCAATCCCCCGGCGTTGGAGATATCCGTAAACTGATTCTCGGTGATCTTCATGACGCCCTGTCTGGAGCTGACAAACCACAGATTGCCCTCATAATCCACGATCATATCATCCACGGAATTGTCCATCGGAAGATTGTCCATCACATTGTAGCCGCGGTTTTCATCGAAAAAACCGATGCCGTTATCCGCGCAGAGAAACACCTTCTCCTCCACAGGGCGGATCGCATTGATATTGACATGGGGATTGACTTCGTAACGACGGATATCCTTCAGTCCCGTCACCATATTGCCGTAATAGACTTCACTTTCCGAAGTTCCGAGATAGACATAGCCCGTGTGATCCGGATCGGGATAGATTGCGTTGATTACGCCCAGGTGCAGGTTTTCGGCACTATAATAAAGCGCAACCCGTTTGTTTTCGATGCAAAAGATATCACCGTCCAGGGTTTCGCCGTAGACGATCCCCTGCGGGTCACGCTGCAGCTCGCAGACATACTCCCCGTTCAACTGCGGATCATCCAGTGCATGAACCTGATCTTCCGCATCCACATAGCCGATGCCGGTGGTGGTGGCCACCAGGATATCTCCGGCAGCGTCCTGTTCGATCCCGCGAATGGAAGAGGACTTCAGAACCTCCTGATTCTCAGGAAAAACAATCTTTCCTTTTTCATAGTAGGCGATCCCGTTATCATTTGTGCCGATCCAGACCCGATCCCTGTCATCCACAAACAGGCTGACCACGCTGGCGATGCCCTGTGATGCATCCTGTGATGCATCCAACCGGTAAAACTCCGTCCCGTCATACCGGATCAAACCCGCATAGCTGCCGATCCAGATAAAACCGTCGTTTGTCTGCACGATGGCATTGGCATCCGAGGTGGGCAGCCCGTTTGACTTGTCATAAAGCGTCGCCTGATAGCCTTCTCCTCCGGCAAGCCTCGTTGCCAATACAGGCTCCGGACCCAGCAAAAGCACCTGCACCGCAAAGACAAACGCAAGCATCAAAGCGCCTGTCTTCCTGAGGTGCTTCCGTCGATTCTCCAGAAAACCCTTTATATTAAATCCAAATATATTTTTATGGTTCATTCCCGGATTTATCATATTTCTACCTGCCATACATGTGTTTCCTGCAATCCCTGCCGAAACAAATCGTCCATAACCGCCTCTTTTTTGTCATCCGGGTGAAACTCCGCCAACTTATTTTTCAGATGGATCTCACGCGGGTCCTCAGGCGCATACCCCGGCAGCCCTTCGGCAAGCGCCGCTGCCAGATCCTTTGGCGCAAGTCCGGATGGGATCTGTGCACCGGAAAGCCTGGCGAACAGTCCTGCCGCGTAGTAGTATTCATAATTTCCCAATAATGCGGATTTCTGCCGCAGACATTTCAAAATCACACTCTGCCGCACGATGGATGGCACCATAAAAAACCTCCCGGACAATGGACTGTCCGAGAGGCATTATAGCATATTCTGTCTGTTTTCCGCAAACATCGCTTTCCTCAGTATACTCGTTGTGTTGTTTTACGCATCCGTATCTTCGTCATTCTCCGGACACGGACTACTTTTTCTCTTCTTTTTGGCGCCTATCCGTATCTCAAGTTCGGACGCCATCTGGCCGCCGGCCACATTTTTCAGCTCGTCTTCGGGAAGAAGTGTGCCCTGATCTCCGGTCTGATGCCGTGTTTCCACGCCCCGGATCACTGCGTCCAGATCCGGATTTCTGGAAAACTTCTGGAAGTCAAACATTTTTCGTAATTTATTCTCCACAAATGTCCCCTCCTTTCCCCATCAAAGCTCATCGACATAATGATCTTTAATACATTTTGTCCTTCCGCCGGAGTCCGACTCACCTACATCCACATAGCCGCCGCACGTATTGCACCACACCTTGGATTTCACATTCTTTTTCGCATTCCTTTTCGGAATACCAATATTTGTGCCGCCGGAAATCTGATCCAGTTCTTCCTCATTCAGTTCAAATCGTTTCATCTTTTCCATGACCTTTCCTCCGTCTTTCTTTCCTCTGATAGGATCCTCTACTTTTATATACGAATCATTTTCTTCCCTGGCACAAATTATATCATATTTTTCAGAAAAAGTTTTGTTTTCGGTCTGCTATTTGGATATCCCGCCAATGTTTTCTTGATAAACATCAGACGATATAGTATAGTGTAAGCGGTAACTGTGGTACATCCCAATCCAGAAGCGTTTTTTGTTCGGTGTGTCAGGACACGCGTACCATGATTCACGGACTCTGGTTTCAAGAGTTTTCGGACGCAAGTTCGATCCATGCATCGAAAGAAGGGACGTCTTCCAAAGAGCGGGAGTCAAAACAAGGAGGTATCTTATGAATGGACGAACAAAAGCTATGACTGCTCCCAAAGAAAACCATGTTTCTACGATTGTCGGTCTCGGTGTTCTGACCGCGATCGTCATCATCCTGCAGGCGCTGGCACTGAATATCCGCTTTGGCGTCTTCTCGATCACACTGGTTCTTGTACCGATCATCGTCGGTGCGGCTTTGTACAGTTACAAAGCAGGCGCCTGGCTTGGTCTGGTATTCGGCACCATCGTGCTGCTGACCGGAGATGCAGCTCCGTTTCTTGCAGTAAATGCGCCCGGCACCGTCTTTACGGTTCTTGCCAAAGGAATTCTTGCAGGACTGGCAGCAGGACTGGTCTACAGCCTTGCCGCAAAGAAAAACGCTTTGCTTGCGGCGATCCTTGCAGGCATTGTTGCGCCGGTCACCAATACCGGTATCTTCCTGATCGGCTGCCGTCTCTTTTTCTACGAGACGATTCAAGGCTGGGCATCAGCGGCCGGATTTGAAAACGCTGCCGCTTACATGTTTCTCGGTCTCGCCGGCGTCAACTTCCTCGTAGAGTTGGCCATCAATCTGGCGCTCGCGGCTGCGGTTGTGCAGATCGTGCGGATCGTCAAGAAGCAGCAAAACAAAAACTAAATCGCATGAATGAAAAACCCTCTCCGATCCGGAGAGGGTTTTTGTTTTGCTCATTTCTGTAAGCAGATGGGCTCCTTACCCTTTTGCCGCCATCGCTGCTTTGATCTGCTCTGTCAACTGCGGCACGATCTTATTCAGATCGCCGACTACACCGTAATCCGCCACATCGAAGATCGGTGCATCCTCATCTTTATTGATGGCGATGATGATGTCAGACTCTTCCATGCCTGCCACGTGCTGGATCGCGCCGGAAATACCGATGGCGAAGTACACCTGCGGGCGAACGGTCTTTCCGGTCTGCCCTACCTGCAGATCCTGCGGCTGCCAGCCGTTCTCTACCACGGCACGGGAGCAGCTCACGGTTCCGCCGATGGCATCTGCCAAATCCTCAAGAAGCTTGAAGTTCTCTTTAGAGCCGACGCCTCTGCCGCCGGAAACAAGGATCTTCGCATCCATGATGTTCTTCGTGGTCACAACGGACTTCACGATCTCCTGAATCTCCACAAAACGGTTGTTCTTCTCGATCTTTGCATCAAAGTCGATCACTTCCGCTTTGCGGCCTGCTTCCTTCGGAAGCTTCTGCATCACACCGGGGCGAACCGTTGCCATCTGCGGACGGTTATCCGGGCATGCAATGGTTGCGATGGTATTGCCGCCGAATGCCGGACGGGTCATCAGAAGCTGATTGTGCTTCTGCGGCTGTCCTTCCTTTGCCTCCAACGGGAAATCACCGATATCCAGCTGCGTGCAGTCTGCTGTCAGACCGGTCGCCACTCTCGCGGAAACCGTCGGTCCAAGGTCACGGCCGATGGCCGTTGCACCCACCAGCATGATCTCCGGCTTGAATTCCCGGATCACTGCCGTCAAGGCCTGCGCGTAGGGCTCCGTCATGTAAGTCTCCAGCGCCGGATCATCCACAACGATGACCTTATCCGCACCATACTCGCCGAGTTCATCCGCCAGATGCTTTACATCATGCCCAAGGAGCACTGCCGTCACGTCGGTTCCGAGGTCTTTTGCAAGATCCTTTCCTTTTCCAACCAGCTCGAAGGCGATGCTGCTGAGCTTCTTATCTACCTGCTGCGCAAAAATATATACGCCTTTGTATTCCTCTAAACTCATTTTCGTCTTCCTTTCCTTTCATTAAAGTCAAATCACATCCGATGACACTAAGTCAAATCACATGCTTCTCTGTCAGCTTACCAATGATATAGGAAACACCCTCATCCGGGGTATCCGGCGCGATCTTCTCGCCTGCGCCCTTCCGCACCTTGTCGGAAGCCTTCGCGATCTTCGTCGGGGAGCCTGCAAGACCCATGTTGGCATCGTCCAGTTCCTTCAGATCCGGTCTGCCCCAAACGGTGACTTCCTTCTCATTGTATGCATCAAAGATGCCGCCCGGTGTCATATAACGGGGCTCATTCAGCTCGGAAAGGGCTGTGATAAGGCAGGGAAGCTTTGCCTTCACGATATGATGACGGTCTTCGTACTGCCGTTTCACGATGACAGAATCGCCGTCCAACTTGATCTCCGCAGCATAGGAAATGACCGGCAGCTGTAAATGCTCTGCGATCTGCGGTCCCACCTGTGCGGTATCACCGTCGATAGCCTGACGTCCTGTAATGACCAGGTCATAATCCAGATTCTTCAATGCAGCTGCGATGGTGCTGCTGGTTGCCCAGGTATCCGCACCGCCAAGCACACGATCCGTGACAAGGATGGCCTTGTCTGCGCCCATTGCCATTGCCTCACGCAGAATGTCATCTGCTTTCGGAAGACCCATGGTAAGCACAGTAACCTCTGCGCCATACTGATCCTTCAGGCGAAGCGCCGCTTCCAGACCCGCTTTGTCATCCGGGTTCATGATCGCAAGCATCGCCGCTCTATTTAAGGTTCCGTCCGGATTGAACTGTACGCCGCCCGCGGTATCGGGAACCTGCTTAATACAAACTACGATTTTCATGTGTATTCTCCTTTATTTAATGTAATGGCCGCCGGTTATTTTAATAAAGAACCAGAAATAACCATCCTCTGCACTTCTGAGGTTCCCTCGTAGATCTCCGTGATCTTCGCGTCACGCATCATGCGCTCCACATCGTACTCACGGATGTAACCGTAACCGCCGAAGAGCTGAACCACTTCCGTCGTAACAGCCATGGCCGTCTCTGCTGCGAAGAGTTTTGCTTTTGCAGCCTCTACGGAATAAACCTTCTGGGTCTCTTTCGCTTTTGCAGCCTTATAAACGAGGAGCTGAGCCGCCTCGATCCGGGTCGCCATATCGGCGATCTTGAACTGGGTGTTCTGCTGCGCCGCGATAGACCGGCCAAACTGCTTGCGTTCCTTTGTATACTCGATGCAGCGGTCAAGCGCGCCCTCTGCAATGCCCAGTGCCTGCGCAGCGATACCGATACGGCCGCCGTCCAGCGTATGCATTGCGATCGGGAAACCCTTTCCTTCCGGTCCCAGCAGCGCATCACCCGGGATCTTGCAGTCTTCAAAGATCAGCTCGTAAGTGGAAGAACCGCGGATACCCATCTTTTTCTCTTTCGTTCCAAAGGAGAAACCGGGGGTTCCCTTCTCCACGATGAACGCGGAGAATTTCTTTTTCTTCCGGCCTTTCGGATCCACATCCACCTGCGTTACTGCAATGACAATGTATACATTCGCTTCTTTTCCGTTTGTAATAAAGCACTTGGAGCCGTTTAAGATCCAGCTGTCGCCGTCCTTCACCGCTCTGGTCTGCGCGCCCTGCGCGTCAGTACCTGCACCGGGCTCCGTCAGCGCAAATGCGCCAAGCCATTCGCCGGATGCCAGCTTCGGCACATATTTCTGCTTCTGCTCCTCGGTCCCGTAGGTCATGATGGGATCGATGCAAAGCGAGGTGTGTGCGGACACGATCACGCCTGTGGTGCCGCATACCTTGGAAAGCTCCTCCACGCACATCACGTAGGTCAGCGGATCGCAGCCCTGACCGCCATACTCCTTCGGAACCGGGATTCCGAGGAAACCGGCCTTTGCCATCTTTTCCACTGTCTGTCTCGGGAATACCTCGGTCTCATCCGTTTCCTGCGCAAGAGGCTTTGCTTCATTTTCAGCGAACTCACGGAACAACGTTCTCGCCAGCTCATGCTTCTTGTCTAAACAAAAATCCATGTTTACTTCCTCCGTTAAGTTTTTTAAATCCTGTTTTTATTTTGAATAATCAAAGAATCCTTTGCCGGATTTGCAGCCGAGATTGCCATCCGCAACCATCTTCTCCAGCAACGGCGCCGGTTTGTACTTCGGATCCTTGTTCGTGCCATCATAGATGACGTTCATGATCGCAAGGCAGATATCCAGTCCGATGTAGTCGCCAAGGTGAAGCGGTCCCATGGGATGATTGCAGCCAAGCTGCATCGCGATATCGATATCCTCTGCGGAAGCCGTCCCAGCATCCAGCACGTTGATCGCTTCGTTAATCATCGGGATCAGGATCCGGTTCACCGCAAAGCCCGGTGCCTCATTGATGCGAACCGGTGTCTTGCCGATGTCCTCGGAGATCTTCACGATCTTCTCGAAAAGATCGTCCGGCGTGTTCTCGCCCTTGATCACCTCGATGAGCTTCATGCGCGCTGCCGGATTGAAGAAATGCATGCCGATCAGCGGACGATCCAGATCCTTTCCGATCTCTGTGATGGAAAGGGAGGACGTATTGGATGTGAACAGGCAGTCCTTGCTGACAATGCCCTGCAGCTCACGGAAGGTATCCTTTTTGACCTGCAGATCCTCAAAAGCCGCCTCTACGATCAGATCGCAATCCGAGCAGATGTCCTTCAAACCTGTCTTGATACGGGAAAGGATGGTATCTGCAGCCGCCTGCTCCATCTTGCCCTTCTCCACCATTTTGTTCAGACCTTTTTCGATCTTTGCCTTGCCGCCGGCTGCGAACTCTTCTTTGATATCGCAAAGCCGTACTTCAAAGCCGTCCACCTGCGCAAATGCCTGTGCAATGCCGGAACCCATCGTTCCTGCGCCAATGACTCCTACTACCATATTTTTTTCCTCCTAAAAATATTGTTAACTAAGGAAGTTCTGTTCGTTAAGTTCGAGCTTCGTCTGCGACTCGCTCTCACTAATCTCACAGAACGGCCTCAACCACTGTTGCGCATCCCATACCGCCGCCGATGCAAAGCGTTGCAAGACCTCTCTTCGCGCCCTTTGCTTCCATCTCATGCAGCAGCGTTACAAGGATACGGCAGCCGGATGCTCCGACCGGATGTCCAAGCGCGATGGCGCCGCCGTTCGGGTTCAGCTGCTTTGCCACATCGATGCCCAAGTCTTTTCCGACTGCAACAGACTGCGCCGCAAAAGCCTCGTTTGCCTCGATGATATCGAAATCACCGATGGAAAGACCGGTCTTTGCCATGACTTTCTTCGTTGCAGCCACCGGGCCGATTCCCATGACTTCCGGACGAACGCCTGCAAGCGCGCCTGCCACGAAAGTCGCCATCGGCTTCACGCCCAGCTCCTGTGCTTTCTCTTCGCTCATCACGACCACTGCTGCCGCACCGTCATTGATACCGGAAGCATTGCCGGCAGTCACGAAACCGTCCGGATTGATCGGACGCATAGAAGCAAGCTTCTCCAGCGTGACTTCCGGTCTCGGACCTTCATCTGTATCGAAGAGCACCGTCTCTTTTTTCTTTTTGATCTCAACCGGAACGATCTCTTTCTTGAATGCACCGGACTCCATGGCAGCCTTGCACTTCTGCTGGCTGTTGAACGCGAACTCGTCAAGCTCTTCACGGGTCAGGTTCCACTCACGGCAGATATTGTCGGCTGTCGTGATCATATGGTAATCATTGAACGCATCCCAAAGCGCATCGTTGACCATCGTATCCATCAGCGCGCCCTTGCTCTGGCTCGGCCAGGTCATCCGATAGCCGTAACGCCCCTGCGGGATCGCGAAAGGAGCCATCGACATGTTCTCCATACCGCCGGCAACCACGACATCCGCATCTCCTGCAAGAATCATCTGTGCAGCCTGATTCACGCAGTTCAGACCGGAACCGCAGACCACATTCGTCGTAACAGCCGGAACCTCAACGGGAAGCCCTGCCTTGATGGATGCCTGACGGGCAACGTTCTGTCCCTGGCCGGCCTGGATCACACATCCCATGTATACATGATCAACTTTGTCCGGTGCAACCCCTGCGCGGGAAAGCGCCTCCTTGATCACGATGGAACCGAGCGTGACAACCGGTGTCGTGCTTAAGCCTCCACCCATCGTGCCGATCGCTGTACGACAAGCTCCTGCTATAACTACCTTTTTTGCCATGTTCTTCTCTCCTTTGCATGTTTATTTATGTTAAATTTTTAACAATCTAAGAAAAAGAAAAAAGTCGGAGCGCGACTTCCTTGACCATCATAGCACGATTACACAAAAAAAGAAACAAGGAATTTCATTTTTTCGTGATTTTCTACAGCATTTCTTTTGTAATTCGGATGGAGGCGTGGTATGATGTACATTAGAGTGAAACAGATGGATTTTTTCGGAGCATCAACGTGAATTATACCGTTTTTCATAGCGAAAACTATTATCCCATCCAAAGCGGCAGTGGCATTCTGGTCTTTTACCGGAATCTCTGTTTTTCCTGGGAGGACGGATTTGCGCCGCAGCTGCTTTATACCGATTTCGGGCCGCCGGAAGTTTCGGCGCTTCCCGATCTTCCGGCCGCTTTTTTTGCGACTCTCTCTGCAGTCGCCGCGGAAAACCAGGGAGATCCCATCAGCGCCATGCTCTCGGTATGCGCTGCGCGTACCTTCCCGCCGGATGATGCCGCAGCCGCCACGCATTGGGCGCAATCCGTCAACATGATGATCCGCTCCCTGACGCACGGAGCCGCCGCCTATTCCGAGGCCGGATTCACGTTGACAGGCGCCGATGAAGAAAACACCCCCGTCAATTTGACGAAGATTCTGGAAACACATTGTCTGCCATCTGCGCAGACCTGCCAAGAGGAGGATGCCGCTATGGGTACATCAGAAAACAACTCAGACGTATTATCAATGGAAGAGCTTTTGAAAATTGCGGAAGAAGCCGCTTCTGCGGATGCGCCGATGGACGATCCCGTGCTGGCGGAGGCTGCCGCGGAAATGCCCGCCGACAACCCGATCATTCCTGACATTCCGATTGCGGAGGCAGAAATGCCGGCTGACGGAGAAATCCCCGTTGAAACGGCAGAAGAACCGGCGGCAGAAGAAGAACCTGTGATAGAAGAACCCGCAGCGGATGCGGCAGACCCGAATATGGCAATGACGGATGATGCTGTGGATGCCATCGTCGCCAATATGCTCGGCGACATTCCATCAGAACCCGAAATGCCGGATATTGACGAGACCGCGCCCCTTCCGGAAGACATCATTCCGAATATTCCTCTTGCGGAAGAGACTCCTGTTGAGGAGGCAGTGCCTGTAGAAGAGATGCCTGTAGAAGAGGTGCCTGTCGATGAAGCAGCACCTGTCGATGAAGAGATCGCTTCTGTGGAAGAAAATGATATCCCGGAGGATTTTCCGATGGAAGAGCCTGCAGCTGCCGCAGATGAATTGCTTGCGGAAGAAGCGCCTGCGATCGAAATTCCGGAGGCAGAAGCTCCGGTTATGGAATCTCCGGCGGTTGAAATGCCTGTTCCTGAAACTTCCTCCTGCGACGGTGCGCAACTCCTGACACCCATGAATGACGATCCGGCGCACTGTGTGCTCTGCGTCCGTGTGGATCCGGCGGAGGTCGGCCTCGATATCCCGGAGGGCTCCACGATGATGATCTCGGACAACACTGTCATCTTCCCGGAAAACGGTGCTCTGCTCACACAGGATCTCCTTACCGGTGCAAAGGACCGCTCCGAATTAAACGACAGCGTTCTTGCCGCATTCTCCATCAGCATGGAGCATTTCGCGACGCAGAACGAATCTTATACGCTGCACAGCCTGCTTTTCTCCTGGCTGTTAAAAAAGCTCCTCTCTGTATCAGAGGAGCCTGTTGCGGCGCAAAAAATCAATGATACCCTTTCCTTCCTCGGCTGTCCGTTCCAGTATACAGCGGAAGGTTTTACCGACGGCGCGGGTCAGACCCTGACTGCGGCAGAAGTCTTTTTGAAGCTGTCAACCCAGAGGATCTGAGTATTCCCCATACTCGCAGCCGATGTGGGTCGCCTCGATCTCATCGACCAAAAGCAGACCATAGGGTGTCTTATCGTACAGCCGGATCAGTCCGATGCCGTTTCCGCCGTTCCAAAGACGGTTGTGTTTCTTGCTTCCGTCAGGTGCTTCATAGTTGACGAGCAGCATATCGGCTTTCCGGCATACGATTCTTGTGTCCATCACAGCGTGGCGGTTTTCCTGACGGACATGCCAATAGACGCGTTCCTCATCCTCTTTGAAGGAAAACCGTGTCTTTACCCGCATCCATACATGGGAAAAATTGAAATCATACTCTTTCCCTTCATAATAGAATGCGCTGAGCAGCCGCCGGTCCAGCGGAACAAAATAGATCTTCGGCCTGCCGCCGCCAATACCAAACACACTGTTCATCAGCTTTTTCCCGGTCATTCTGCTTTTCAGGCAGTTCGACGAGAGCCAGACCCAGGGGCTCGTGAAATCCCTCCCCCAGTTTTTATCCGCATATCCAAAGCTCTTTTCCGGCGTCACCGTGTATTTCCTGCCGTTACAGGTGATGGTGCCTTTGAATGCGCTCTTCATTCCCTCCGCATGCCAGTACATCGCAAACGCCTCCGCTTCCCGGAGCGGCTTGCTCGCACCGTAACCGACATTAAAGGCGATCTGCTTCTCCACTTCCAGATCCCATTCCATCTCTCCGGCATCGCACATCCACTCGGGATGGCGTTTTTGCGCTTCTTCACTGATGCAGATCTTCCCCGTGATCCTTTTTTCGGAGGCATAACAGTCTTCCATTTTCAGTTCGTAGGGCGCCTTCGCACGGATCTGTACGTCATTGATGGCATAAAAACGATGAAGCTGGCATGCATGTTCGCCCCAGCAGCCGGCTTTCACCATCACATAAGAAGGCCGCAGCCCCGCGTCCCGGTTTTCCTTTGACTGCCCCAACACCGGCGTGTCCCCGCCCAATGCGGGATTGATGATAAAATACTCTACAAAAAAGGGCAGATCCGCTCCCGTTTCTGCGTCCTGCGCCGTAAAGGAATGCCACCACCAGTCATACCCGCATCTTGCCAGTGATCCGTGAAGCATCATCTCGTTGCGTGTCACATCATGCCGATTGAACATTCCGTCTCCTCTCCTTTTCTATGAAACACCGTTTTCTATCCGTCGCATCATGAAACTGCTTTTTCTTTCTGCTCTGTCAGGAATTGTTTGACCGCTTCTGTCACCATGGGGAAATGGACCGTAAAGCAATGGTCATCCCCGGGAATGGGGATCAGGGTTGCATGGTCATAAAGCTCCGCGGCTTTCTGTCCGTAGGAATAGGGGACGACTTCATCTGCGTCTCCATGTACGATCAGAACCGGCCCGTGATATCGTACGATCTCCTCCTCCGGATGGATCGTCTGGGCTACGCGCACATAATTCCCTGAAAGTTCGTGCTCTTCGTCCTGAAAAAACGTTTCCGGAATATTGAGAGGGTCGATACCGGCGCCGAGAATTTCTCCGTTTCTCGCGTATTCCGGTATCATCCAGGCGGGGGATAGGGGAATGACCGCTTTGAAACGATCCGGACACATCCCCGCAACAAGCATCACAAGCAGCCCTCCCTGAGAATGGCCGCACAGATACAGATCTGTCACGAAATCAAGGGATCTTGCGTACTCCGTCACAGTCAGCAGGTTCGACACCCACTTGTACAGCGTATGGTTCCTGAACTTTCCGTCGCTTTGCCCGTGACCGTACATTTCCACGCGCAGTGCCGCATAACCGGCTTCCGTAATAGGTGCAACCAGACCTGCGATATGGTCTTCCTCCATATGCCCGGTGTAGCCATGTACCACGATCACCAGAGGACATTTCCCCTCTGTCTCCGGCATCGTCAGCTTCGCATGCAGCCGGATGCCGTCATCGGTGACGAAAAATTCTGTCTCTTTGCCTGCCATGTCGTGCCCTCCTTGGGTTTTGTATGGTGAAAGTCAAAAGTCACATGTCACGAAGTGACTTTGTGCACTTTGCGTGGGAAGGCGTCCTGGCGTGCTAGCATGCCAGAACGCCCTCACCACGCAAAGTGCACATGCGCATTCTGCGCATGGCACTTTTGACTTTCTTATGATCACATTCTTATTATCACATTAATAAAACTGCTGGTTTGCGATCCATGTCACCGGGAACGGGAGCGATACCCGGGCGGAACGGAAATACAGGAAATCCGGATAGGGTAGATTTCCGGCCAGCACCGTGGCTGCCGCATCCCGGCAGGAGTCTGTGGTCAGGTTGTTGCCCAGCACCGTCGCAAGACGGCCTGACGCCACCGGTGAGAATTGGCCGCTCTGATAGATCACGCCGGAAACGGTATTCGGAAATGCCGAACTACGCACGCGGTTCATGACAACACAGCCTACCGCGACCTGTCCGTCATAGGGTTCACCGCCAGCCTCGCAATAAATCAACGCGGAAAGAAGCTCCTGATCCGACAGGGAGTCGCTGATCACAGGAGCACCTGTATTTGCCGCCTCGGCGGCCTTGATCTCCGCCTGTCTGGCAGCATCCTCCGCAGCCTTCTGTCTTTCCAGTTCCAACTCGTATGCTTTTTCTTTTTCGATCTGGGCCGCCAGTTCATCTGCCATGGCCTTTGCATCCTGCAGATCCTCTGCGGATTCGGAAATGCTGTTCTGCGTGGTGGAGATCGCGGCAGAAACCTGACTCTTCTTCTGCTCCGTCGCTTTTTCCATCGCTGTCAATTCATCCATGGCGCTGTCCAACGCGGTTTTTTCTTCTTCCAGCAGCGCCTGCTCCGCCTCCAGTTCCTTTTTCTTTTTCGCGATATCCTCCGCCGTCTCCCGGAACAGGATCAGCCGCCTCCTGTCATAGGCACTGATGCTTTCGACATATTCCGCCTTGCTGAGAAAATCCGAGATGTTTTTCGCGGAAAACAGCGCCATCAGCATGGATTGATCCCCGTTCTCATACATGAACTGGATCCGTTTCTTCATATCGGCGTACTGATCCTTTGCCTTCTCCTGCGCTTCCGTCAGTGCTTCATACGCCTGGTCCACTTCCCGCTTCTTTGCTTCCACCTCACCCTGCTTCTGCTCGATCTCTTCTTTCTTGTCCGCGATCTGATTCGTCAGGGTCTCGATGCTGTTCGATAAGCTGGAAAGGTTGGTATTCAACCCGGAGAGCATGTCATTCAACTGGTTGACCTGGTCGGAAATACTGCTGACCGCCTGATCCGCCGCCGCTTTCTGTTCCTCCAGCGCATCAATCTTTTGATTCTGTTCGTTGATCTTGTCTACGGTCGATTGTGCAAAAACAGGTGCGCTGCCAAAGAGCATCAAAGCGCTGCACACCACCGCCGCA
This sequence comes from Lachnospiraceae bacterium, assembly GCA_017431515.1. Lineage (GTDB taxonomy): Bacteria > Bacillota > Clostridia > Lachnospirales > Lachnospiraceae > RUG12461. The sequence goes on along the minus strand of JAFRKV010000038.1, from coordinate 60,785 downwards.
ACACGACCGGCTCGTTTTCTGATGTCCATATTTCTCATTATAACTGTTTGTGTAATTACGTCAAACATGATATACTGTTTGTGTATGAGTATTTCGTTACGATTCACAGCCTTTGGGGGGCTGCGAATCGTACTATCTCTTCTTTCGGAGGTTTAGCGTGCAGTTCATAGAGATTTCCAAACTAAAACCCGGGATGCGGCTTGCAAAGCCGATCTACAACAAGATCGGCGTCATGCTCTATGACCGCGACACCAAGCTGACCGTCAAAGGAATCAACAGTATCGCGAAATTCAACCTGATCGGCCTCTATATCTTAGAGCCCGCCGAGCCGCTTCCGCCACTCAGTCAGGACGATCTCGACTTTGAGCAGTTCCAGACTGTGTCTGTCTTCCAGATCCGCGATATTATGATGCAGATCCTGACCAATCAGGAGGTGCAGGACATCGGTGTCCTTGCCCAGAGCATTCTGCGGAAATACGGCGGCGTGGATCACAAGATCAATTTCGCACAGTCGATCCGCTCCACCTCGGATTACGTTTACAAACAGTCCGTTAACACCGGGATCCTTGCCGCGATGATCAGCAATCAGCTGGGTTTTTCCTATAACGAGCAGTTCCGCGTGATCACAGCGGCGCTCCTTTATAATATCGGCTATCTTTTTCTGGATCAGCAGCAGATTTTAAATAAACACAAACAATTCACACAATATGAGCTGGATATGCTGCGCACCAGCAAGAAAAAAGGTCTGGACAAGCTCTCCGAAGAGCGGTTCTCTGACCTCTTTCCGCCCGGTGCTCTGGAGATCATCCAGCAGATGGTTCTGACCGGAGATGAAGACGCCAAATCCACCAACGCACGGCTTCTTCCCGGCACCAAGATCCTCCGCGTCGCCGATACCTACGACCGGATGACCGCCATGAATATGGAAGAATCTCCTGTCTCCGAGGTTTCCGCGATCCGCCACTTAAAACGCCATGCGGAAAAGTACGAACCTGCGGCGGTAAATGCGCTGGTACAGGCCATCAAGCTTCTGCCCGCCGGCTGCAGTGTGGATCTTTCCAATGGAGAAAAAGCCCTGGTCGTGGAAGAGAATCCCCTGAATTTCCAAGCGCCCGTGGTACTTTTATTTTCCAACAACAAAATGCTGGATCTTTCCGATCCGAAAATATCAAAAGACATTCAGATACTCGACACCATGAAGACCATGGACAACCGGATCCACATCGACGAGGAGACGTTGAAGCAGTTCCAGAGCGACGAAAACCTGAACCGCACTTTGGAGAAGTTCCGCCGCGCGAGAGCGCGGAGCCAGGAAGCAGCCGGGAGAAAGTCCGCATCCGGCGAAAGCGGCGACTCCTCCGAGGAACCGGTTTCTTACCGGGATCTCCTGAAGCCATAAAGATCCGAAAGCAGCAAGAGAACGGATACGCTCCGTTCTCTTTTTCTATTTCTGATGCTTGATCTTCAGGGTCTTCAGATAGGTTTTCTGTTCCGGCGTGATCCGATAGCTCTCCACGGCCTTCTGGATCGCTTTGTTATGCGTCCATGGCTCCAACCGCCGTTCCTCGATGTATGGCAGGATCGACGCATATTGCTTTGCCAGCGCCGTCGCAAAGTACCAGGCGATCATCATATTCACATAGTATTCCTCCGACCGGACAGCCGTCACCATCTCCGGATAAACCGGATCATACGCTTCCTCCAAAAAATGCTGCATCAGCATCCCGATCCCGAACCGCACGGTGTAGGTCTCACCGGAAGCGATCCATTCCCGGATGGATGGCAACAGTTCCTCTCTGTGCTTCTGGAATACTTTTGGAGACATCTGGTCGCAGGTCGCCCAATTGTCCACATAAGGAAGAAATCTCCGCACTTCTGCGATGCACAAGTCAAAATCCTTCACAGAAGACAGCAAAAACGCATGGAGCTGGTTCTCGTCAAAATATTGGTGAGGCAGCGCTTCCAAAAAAGGCTGTACTTCGTTTTCCTTCATCAGCTCCTTTGCATATTTCCGCAGCGCCGGCGTCCGCACGCCGATCACGGAATCAGGCTCTATGGTCGGGAGCAGCTTTGCCTGGAAATCCCGATACTTTCTATCCTGCATCGCAAACAGTTCTTTTTGGATCTGTGCTGTCAACGAATTCATAGACGCTCCTTTTCAGAAAGAAAAAACCGGATCCGTTACGATGGATCCGGTTTTTAAATGTAATTTTAATTTCTCAATTATTCCTTTACACCGCCCAAGGCAACGCCGCCGACAATGTATTTGGAAAGCAGCAGATAAACGATGATGACCGGGAAAATGGAGAATGCGATCATCACATACACCTGCCCCATATCAAACTTCAGCCAGTCTGCTGAACGAAGCTGCGCGATCAGGATCGGGAGGGTCTTCTTCTTATCCGACTGGATCACCAGTGCGGGAACGAAGTAATTGTTCCAACTGGTCACGAAGGTGAAGATCGCCTGTACCGCAATCGCGGGCTTCATCAGGGGAAGCACGATGGTATTAAAGATCCTGAACTCTCCTGCGCCGTCAATCCGGGCTGCCTCCACAAGGGAGATCGAAAGCGTGGAATCCATGTACTGCTTCAAGTAGAAGAAGGTAATGGGCGCCGCGATCGAAGGCAGGATGAGGGGCCAGAAGGTGTCCGTCATATGCATCTTGTCGATCAGCTGCAGGAAACCAAGCACCGTCACCTGCGTCGGGATCATCATGACTGCCAGGATAAAGGTGAACATCGCTTTTTTCGCTTTGAACTCGTACGCATGAATCGCATACGCGGTCATGGTCGAAAAATACACACACAGTAATGCGGTCAGCGCTGCGATGAGGACGGAGTTAATCATACCGTTTACGATCGGCAGCGTTCCTTTCACCAGATTCGTCCAGTTTTCAACCAGATGCGTGCTGGGGACCGGTGTAAATCCGCTGGACAGTTCCGAATTGGAACGTGTCGCATTGATGATCAAAATATAAAACCAGATCAGGCAGAAGAAGGAAATCAGGATCAGAACGATATATGCGATGACTCTTCTTAAGCCAATACTTACGCCTTTCTTCTCTTCCATAAGATTTTCCTCCTTTCTCACTTAATCGCTTTCCGGTTATCCGTAAACCGGAAGATCACCAGACTCAGGATACCGGTAATGACGAACAGGAACACGGAAAGCGCACCACCGATACCATAGTTGTGGCTGTACAGATGCTTGTTCAGGTACATGATCAGCGTCATGGAAGAACGCATCGGATCGCCGGTACCGCTTGTCAGGATCTGCGGCACATCGAACATCTGCAGACCGCCGATCAGGGAAGTGATCATCACGTAGATCAGGATCGGCCGCAGCAAAGGCAGCGTGATCTTGAAAAAGGTCTGGGTTGCCGTCGCGCCGTCCACGGAAGCGGCTTCAAACAGCGACGGGTCAATTCCCATCATGCCGGCCATCAAGAGGATCGTCGTGTTACCAAACCACATCAGGAGGTTCATCAACGCCACAAGGGTACGCACGCTCCATACATGGTTCATAAAGCTATACGGTGCATCCAGCACACCAATCTGCATCAGGATGGAGTTGATCGGGCCGGTGTCCGCAAATAATGTAAAGAACAACATGGCAAATGCTGCTGCCATGATCAGATTCGGAAGATAAATCACGGTTTTGAAAAACCGCTGGCATTTCAGCCTCAGTGTCGGGTCAGAAAACCATGCGCCAAGCAGAAGTGAAATCAGGATCTGCGGCACAAAGCCCATGACCCACATGATCATGGTATTCCCGAAATACTGCCACAAGTCAGGCGTCGAGAAAATGGATTTATAATTCTCAAGCCCGATCCAGTTCGGTCCGACCTGCATCAAACCCGAACGGTAATTCTCAAAAAAACTGTTGCCGACCGTTGTAACAAGCGGCACAAGCTGAAAGATAACGTAAACTACAACGAACGGGATCAGAAAGATGTAACCCCATCTATTATATTTTACGACGTTGCTTCTTTTTTTCATAAGCTATCCCTCTGATCGAAATCCATTTTAGAAAAGAGTGGGGCTGCCAGTGTGACAGCCCCATATCTCTTTTGTCGAAACTTCGTGATTAATTAGTGGCTAAGCCCCGTATATTTCTCCTCAACTGCTTTGTAGAACTGTGCCAGTGCATCGTCCTTGGAAGCGTTGCCTTCGAAGTAGTTCTTCATGGAAGCCTGGAACTCTTCGTTGCAGCCCTGATCGTACGGGGAAAGGTTGGAGAGGTCGATGCCCTCTGCGCCCTTAGCCAGCTCTGCGTACGGATTCTGTCCGCCGAGAAGATCAAGGTTACCATCATCAGATCCTGCAAGGTCAGCCAGTACGCTCTTGCTGTTTACGCAGTCAGCGTCAGCCGTAGCGATCTCTTTCAGAACAGCCTTGTCGGTGGTCATGGTAAGGATGATGTCCTTTACGAGGGAAGCATTGTCAGTACCTGTTGCTGCGCAGATCCAGGTACCACCCCAGTAGTAAGCCTGCGGTCCTTCGCAGAAGCCCCAGCCGCCCTGGTTAGCAATCGTGCCGTCCTGGTCAGCGTCAAGACAGAAGTTGAAGAACCAAGCGGGTCCGAAGTAGCAGAAGATCTTGCCTTCCGGCTTCTTGCCCTTTGCCCAGTCATCGCCCCACAGATCGTAGGTGTTCTCAGCCTTCTTCTCAACAAGTTCCATAGAGTCGTTTACCCAGTTCTCCATGTTCGGGTCAATGACGATCTTGCCGTCCTGTACCCACTTGCCGGATACGTTGTTGCTGTAGGTACGATAAGTATCGTTTACGGAGCACATCGTGTAACCTTTTTCAGCTGCCTTAGCTGCGGTCTCTTTGTACTTGCTCCAGTCAGCAACTGCTGCCTGTACGTCAGCCGGATCGTCGGAACCGATGATCTCTTTTGCAGCCTCGCGGTTGTAGATCAGACCAGCGGAGCATGCCTGCCAGGAAGAACCTTTCAGGTTGCCGTTGCTGTCGGTAACGATCTTCTGGGTGTACTCATACTGATCGGATACATCTGCATCAGTGATGCCAAGATCCTTCAGAGCCATTGCATAATCAGTATCAACATACTTCAATGCATAGTCAGCCTCAACCAGGAACAGGTCGATCTTGTCGTCTGCTGCAGCGCTTTCCTGCTTCAGGAGCGTCTCATCCAGGTTGTTCTGGTAAGCATTGTCATCAGACGGAGTGATGTTCCAAACAACGTCTACATCGCCCATCTTGCCGTGAGTGCCGTCCACTTCCTCATAACCCGGATAGTGGTCGGTGATACGGCTCTTGAACTCCTCGTTCCAGCAGTAGATGTTGAGAACCTTGCCCTCATCACCAGCCGGAGCTGCTTCTTCTGCAGCTGCCTCTTCGGTCGCTGCCGGCTCTGCTGCCGGAGCTGCTGCCTCGGTCGCTGCAGGAGCTGCTGCAGGCTCTGCTGCCGGAGCTGCTGCCTGCTGTGCACCGCAGCCTGCAAGCATGGAGCCTGCTACCGCTGCACACAGAAGTGCACTGATAACTTTCTTTTTCATTCGTTTCTCCTCCTTTAATATTGAGAAAAGTTTTTAGTTCGGAGTTACCTCTTTCACCGATTCACCCGGTATCAGAGTTCCTCCTATAACGACTCTCTCAACGAGAGTTGTTTTCGGTTTTTCAATGAGGCTGATGAGCCTCCGCGCCGCCTCGACCCCGATCAGATCCGTATCCTGTCGGATCGTCGTCAGTCTCGGTGAGAGCAGCTGCGACATCCTGGTCCCGTCATATCCAACAATCGAAATGTCATCCGGAATCCGAAGGTGTCTTTCCCGGATCACATTGCGTCCGCCGATCAGAGCTGTGTCATCGGGATAAAAGATGCAGGTCGGCGGTTCTGAGAGATCCAGCAACGCTTCCGTCGCTTTCGCGGCTCCTTCGATCTTCAGATATTCCGCTGTCCGGATGTATTCATCCGGGATGCGAAGTCCTAACTCCTCTGCTGTCTTACGGAAGGTCGTTACTCGTTCTTTGGTAACGTAGGAAAAATCCTCTCCGTGAATATAAGCGATCCTGCGATGTCCTTTCCGGTACACGTACCGGAGCAGCTCTTCGATCCCCTGAATGTTATTGGAGCTCACTGCCGGACAACTCTGGTGTACATAATCGACGGTGGTCTTCGGGATCGGACTGTTGAGCAGTTCGATCACCGCCGGATCATTCCAATCCGCACAGACGATCACGACGCCTTCGAAATTACGATACTTGCAATGTTCAGTGTAGGACAGTTCTCTCTTTTCGAAACGGTTGTTGATAAAGGAAATATCATAACCCTGAGACTCCGCTTCTTCCTTAAAAGCGTTAAGTACGCCCGAAAAATATTCGTGGGTCAATCCGCTGCCTGCCTCGTCCTTAAAAAGAACTCCGATATTATAGGACTTATGTGTCTTCAACGCCCTGGCCGCCGCATTCGGAAAGTATCCCATCTGTTGCGCAGTCTTTTGAACCTTTTCCTTCGTTTCCTTTCCGATATCACTTTGGTCATTCAGCGCTTTACTGACTGTAGCGACTGATACGCCGCATTTTTTTGCGATATCTTTGAGAGATGCCATCGGTTTCGTTGCCTTTTCGTGCTTGCGAATCCTGTTTCGCAAACTCACTTAATCGTTTTCGTGTTTACAAGATACCACTCCCCTCCGTAAAATGCAACCCCTTTTTATCAATTCGTCAAAACTTCTGTTTTGGTCCTCTTGTTTTTGTGCATATTGTACAGAGCATTTTCCTTGCAATTTAAAAAATCAGCACGTATACTCTATATTAAGTATCGCGACTCCTTAATCGTTTTCGCCTATACCATTTAAGGAGGATCCGCTTTATGAAATTCGGTTATTTCGATGATACCGCAAAGGAATACGTTATCACTTCCCCCAAGACGCCGCTGCCCTGGATCAACTACCTCGGCTGCGAAGACTTCTTTTCCCTGATCAGCAACACCGGCGGCGGCTACAGCTTCTACCGTGACGCCAAGCTTCTTCGCCTGACCCGTTATCGTTATAATAATGTGCCCCAGGACTCCAACGGACATTACTATTATATTAAGGATGGCGACACGATCTGGAATCCCGGCTGGATGCCTGTCAAGACAGATCTGGACGCTTACGAGTGCCATCATGGCATGGGCTACACCACTTTTATCGGAAAGAAAAACAATCTCACCGCAACGATGACCGCTTTCGTGCCCATCGGCGACACCTGCGAGATCAATAAACTTTCCTTAAAGAACGATGACTCTTCCGAAAAGACCGTGGATGTCTTTTCTTATGTAGAGTTCTGTCTGTGGAACGCCATGGACGACATGACCAACTTCCAGCGAAACTACAGCACCGGCGAAGTAGAGATTCATGACAATGGCCAGGAGATCTTCCATAAGACAGAATACCGCGAACGCCGCAACCATTTCGCCGTCTACGCCGTGAATGCGCCCGTGGAAGGCTTTGACACCGATCAGGACAGCTTCCTCGGCAGCTACAGCGACAACGGACATCCGGAGGTCGTCTTCTCCGGCACTTCCAAAAACTCCGTGGCAAGCGGCTGGCATCCCATCGGCTCTCATCACCTCAAGGTCACCCTCGGAGCCGGCGAAGAAAAGACCTTTATCTTCGTCCTCGGTTATATCGAAAATCCCCGTGACGAAAAATGGGACGGACGTCCGGAGGACGGAAAAGTCAACTGGAAGCGCGCCGATGCCATGCGCAAGCGCTATGACACCACGGAGAAAGCAGATGCAGCCTTTGCCGCGTTAAAAGACCACTGGAACGGCCTGCTTTCCCACTTCACCATCAAATCAGATGAAGAAAAACTGGACCGCATGGTGAACATCTGGCATCAGTATCAGTGTATGGTCACCTTCAATATGTCCCGTTCGGCTTCCTATTATGAATCCGGTATCGGACGCGGCATGGGCTTCCGTGATTCCTGCCAGGATCTTTTGGGCTTCGTGCATCTGATCCCGGACCGCGCAAGACAGCGTCTCATTGACATTGCATCCACCCAGTTCCCGGATGGCTCGGCTTATCATCAGTATCAGCCGCTGACCAAGAAGGGCAACTCCGATATCGGTTCCGGCTTCAACGATGATCCGCTGTGGCTCATCGCAGGAACTGCTGCCTATATCAAAGAAACCGGCGACTACACGATTCTCGACGAAAAGACTCCCTGGGACAGCGACCCGAACAATGCCGCTGACTTCATGGAGCATCTGCGGAGATCCTTCAACTATATTACGACACACCTCGGCCCGCACAACCTCCCGCTGATTGGACGTGCGGACTGGAATGACTGTCTGAACTTAAACTGCTTCTCCGAAGAGCCGGGCGAGTCCTTTCAGACTTTCGGCCCCTCTGAAGGCCCAAATGCAGAGTCTGTCTTCATCGCCGGCATGTATGTGAAATACGGCAAAGACTGGGTGCAGATCTTAAAGCATCGCGGTCTGGATGAAGAAGCAGCAGCTGCAGAGACCGAGATCCATAAGATGGAAGAAACCGTTCTCTCCGCAGGGTGGGACGGCGAATGGTATCTGCGCGCGTATGACCACTACAAGCACAAGATCGGTTCCAAGGAATGCGAAGAAGGCCAGATCTTCATCGAGCCCCAAGGCTTCTGCGTCATCGCAGAGATCGGTCTTAAAGAGGGCAACTGCCTGAAGGCCATGGAATCCGTCGAGAAACATCTCGATACGAAATACGGCATCGTTCTGCTGCAGCCGCCTTACCGGAAATATCATGTGGAACTTGGCGAGATCAGCTCCTATCCGCCCGGATACAAAGAGAATGCCGGCATCTTCTGCCACAACAATCCGTGGATCTCGATCGCAGAGACCGTGGTCGGCAGAGGCAACCGCGCATGGCAGGTATACACACGTACCTGTCCGGCTTACATCGAGGACATCAGCGAGATCCATCGCACCGAGCCCTATGTATACTCTCAGATGATCGCCGGCAAGGATGCGGCGAACTTCGGCGAGGCGAAAAACAGCTGGCTCACCGGTACTGCTGCATGGACGTTCTTAGATGTTTCCCAGTACATCCTCGGCATCCGTCCGGATTACGACGGGCTCACGATCGATCCGTGTCTCCCCTCCACGTTGAAGGGCTTCACAGCGAAGCGCGAATTCCGCGGTGTGACCTACCATATCACAGTCAAGAACGAAAACGGCTCCGAAAAAGGTGTTAAGAAGATGATCGTTGACGGTGCAGAAGTTTCCGGCAACACCATCCCTTTCGACGCTTCCAAAAAAGAAGTGAATGTGGAAGTGGAGATGTAAGAGCAGACGAATACAGCTCTATGCATAAAAAACCTCCGGCGAATCAGCCGGAGGTTTTTCTTCTGTTTCTATCAACGATCATTTTTCTGCAAATGCTCATAGATCGTCGTGACAAGGCCTTCTTTGGTGTAAGGCTTGCTGATGTGGCTGTCCATGCCAGCTTCATGCGCTTTCTGGATATCTGTTTCAAATGCATTGGCGGTCATGGCGATAATCGGGAGATTTGAGAGCACCGGATCCGGGAGGGAACGGATCTGCTTGGTCGCTTCGTATCCGTTCATCACGGGCATCATCACATCCATCAGGATCAGATCGATGTCGCCAGGCTTCGCGTTTTTCACCAGTTCCACCGCCTTGATGCCGCTGTCCGTGGACAGGATCTGAAAGTTGAATTTCTTCAGCATGCTCTTTGCCAATGTGAGATTGATCGGCGTGTCATCCACCACCAGAACGGTGACATCCGAATAATCCCGATTCATTGCCGCTTCCTTCATCATATCTTTGGCCTCCTCTGTCTGCTGTATGGAAGTCGGTTTCATGGGAAGGGCGACGATAAACTCCGATCCTTTCCCGGGCTCCGATACCACCTCGATCGTCCCCTGCATCATGTTTACGATATTCCGGACGATCACCATGCCAAGCCCCGTCCCCTGCGCTTCATGGACAGATGCCGTATCTTCTCTGGCGTAGGCATCCCAAATCCGTTTGCGGAATTCCTCTGACATGCCGATACCGGTATCTCGGACGCGGATCTCGTAGGTCAGTTTGTCCGCGCGATCTGTCAGCTTTCCTGTCAGAAAAACACTTCCGCCCTCCGGGGTATATTTGTAGGCATTAGATAAGATGTTTAACAGGACCTGATTGAACCGGAGCTTATCACATTCCACCACATCCTCTCCCATTTCCGAAATCTGCACGTCAAAATGCAGTTTCTTCTCCTCCATCTTGATCTGCACCATGTCGGCACATCCCTTCAGGAGTTCCTTCAAGACATACGGTGAAGCGGAAAGTTCCATTTTGCCGCTCTCGATCCGGCTCATGTCCAGAATGTCATTGATCAGACTCATCAAATGATTGCCGGAAACAAAGATCTTGTGCAGATAGTCCTCCAGATGTTCTCTGTTGTCAATTTCCTCCAAAGCCAGCTTGGAAAAGCCGATGATGGAGTTCATGGGCGTTCGGATGTCATGAGACATATTCGAGAAAAACGCTGTCTTGGCTTCATTCGCCCTGTTTGCCTCCTCAATGGCCTCAAGAAGTAGTCCCTGCTTCTTTTCCAATTCTTCTTTTTGAGATGCGATCAACCGGTCTGCATCCATTTTCTGAGCCTGAAGGTCATCCAACACCGTGATGGAAACCATCAAACGATCGATCTTTCCATAGCTCCGCTCCAGCACATGATATCCGATCCGTATCCATTGGTCTGACAGCTCATCCTTATAGGAAAACTCCCTGAGGTCGCTGTCTTTGAAAAACACTGCACGCAGCCTGCCGACATCCCGCAGTTTCTCTTTCTGTTCCGCCGTTAGGTCGGTCAGTTTCTCCGCCAGTCCGGCCACCAATTCCCTACAATCCGTTCCTTCTTTGAACGCAAAGATCTGATCCTGTTTGACGATCTTGACGGTATCGCTCACAAAATCCGCCAGATAGATTCCGTGGTAGTTTCCCGCCAGAGACGCGATGATCTGGTTGTCCAGTTTGATCTTTCCAAGCTCGGTCTCGGAGATCAACGTCGCGGAACCGAAGGCCTTCACCGGATGCCCTTCACTGTCAAATTCTGTCGTATATTTGACACGGAAAGGGATCCGCCCCACCGTCAAGGGTATATCCGCCTCCAATTCGGCCTCTCCGGCATCGACGCGGCGCATCATGTCCCGATACATATCCGCGTAATCCGGCGGAAAGATGCCCATATCGATGGCAGGCTCCGGATAGTTTTTCACCACCGCCGGAAGCCCCAGATCCCGCATGCACCGGTAACAGGGCCGCATCTCCTTCGTCGCAATGATATACTCCCAGTTATAGATATTAATCTGCTCACTGGCTTGTTGATACCGATATTCAATATCTTCAAGTGTGTGCTGCGCTCTTTTCTCATTGGAGATATTTCTGACACCCTCGTAGATCACGGCACCGCCCGGTGTCTTTTCCAGCAGAACCAATCTGCATCTTAAGCAGATCTTCTCCTCGCCGCAGCAATCCGAAGACATCTGCCGCCAGATCTCAACCGTCTGCTCCTCCCCGGTCTCTATGCACTCCCGCACGGCTTTGGAGAAAGCCTTGTAATTTTCTTCATCAAAGCTTGTCCTGGGATCCGTTTTCAGATACGCTTCCTTCGAGACATTCATCCACATCTCCGGAAGGAATCCCTCGTTGATCCCGATCAGACTGAACGCTCCGTCCTGATAGTTTAAGACGGCCGCCGGTTCCGCGAACCGTGAATTGAGAATGTCGTCATAATCCATGGCTGTCCTCCTTTAGGCCTTCATACCATGAAATCTTTTATCAAGTCACGCTTTCTCCAGCGCTTTGTAAACAACTGCTGCCAGCGCCGCCCCGACAAAGGGCGCCACGATAAATACCCAGAGCACGGAAATCGGTCCCATGTTGCCGTTGATTGCCGCAAATACCGCCGGTGCGATGGATCTCGCCGGATTCACGGAGGTGCCCGTCAGTCCGATGCCGAAGATATGCACAAAGGTCAGGGACAGACCGATGATGAGCCCGCCAAAGGAGCCGTGGTTGGCTTTCTTGCTGGTGACGCCGAGAATGACCAGAACAAAGATAAAGGTCAGGATCAGCTCCACCAAAAGTCCTGCAACAACACTGCCGTTCACGCCGTCCAGTCCGTTTGCGCCAAAGCCCCCCGTCTGATCCGTCACAAACCCTGTCGCAAAGATGGCCGTCAGGAGCCCGCTTCCCACGAAGGCGCCGATCACCTGCGCGATTACATAGGTGCAAAACTCTTTCGCATTCATCCCGCCGCTGATGAGCACAGCAAGGGATACCGCCGGATTGATATGACATCCGGAAACGTTGCCGATGCAGTACGCCATTGCCACGATGGACAGACCGAATGCCAGCGCCGTCAACAAATAACCGGATCCGGATGACGCATCACATCCCACCAGCATCGCCGTGCCGCAGCCCATAAAGACCAGTGTCGCAGTACCGATCAACTCCGCAAAAAATTTTTTCATGTTCCTTTTCCTCCTCTCAAAAATAAAACATGATTTTATTTCTTCTGTTTCCCACAGCAAGCCACTATTTTCAAAGGGAACGTTGTTTTAAGCGTTTCCCTGATTTCCCCTGCGGTCCACCTGCGCGATATCGATCACATGCAGCAGGCCGCTGGCGGTTTCCAAAGATCTGGCCAGCGCATCCGCCGTATCCATGGAAGTCAGGACGTTCACGCCGGTCTCGATCGCCGTCCGCCGGATCAAAAAGCCGTCCCGGGTCTTATCACGCCCGTGGGTCGGGGTATTGATGACAAGATCGATCTTGTGCCCCAACAGCAGGTCCATGATCGTCGGCGATTCCTGATGGATATGGTTGACCTTCAGGGCATGCACCCCGTGTTCGTTTAAGTATTTCGCGGTACTTCTCGTGGAATAGATTTTGTAACCTAATGCTTCAAAGCGTTTCGCGGTCTCTGCCGCTTCCGCCTTGTCCGCGTCCTTCACTGTAATGATCATCTGCTTGTGCTTCGGCAGCACCACACCTGCACCCAGGAACGCCTTATACAACGCTTCATTAAAGGTCTTTGCAATTCCGAGACATTCCCCCGTGGATTTCATCTCCGGTCCGAGGCTGATCTCCGCACCGCGGATCTTTTCAAAGGAAAAGACCGGCATTTTGATTGCGTAATAGTCCGCCGGCGGCTGCAGCCCGGGCGTAAAGCCGAGATCTTTGATCTTTTTCCCGAGGATCACTTCACAGGCCAGATCCACGATGGGAATCCCCGTCACCTTGCTGATATAGGGCACGGTACGGCTGGATCTCGGATTGACCTCGATCACGTAAACCTCGTCCTCCATGGCGATAAACTGGATGTTGATCAATCCCTTTACATGCAGTGCCTTCGCAAGACGGCGGCTGTACTCCGCAATGGTCTCCTTCACCTGATCGGAGATCGTGGGTGCCGGATAAACGGAGATGCTGTCGCCGGAATGGACGCCGGTCCGCTCAATATGCTCCATGATGCCCGGGATCAGGATATCCGTCCCGTCGCATACCGCATCCACCTCCAGTTCCTTGCCCTGCAGGTATTTATCCACCAGGATCGGGTGATCCTGCGCATAACGGTTGATCACCGCCATGAATTCCTCAATTTCCTCATCGGAAAGGGCGATCTGCATGCCCTGCCCGCCGAGCACATAGGAAGGACGCACCAGCACCGGATAGCCCAGCTCGTTTGCGATCTTTTTCGCTTCCTCTGCGGTATAGACCGTCCCGCCGCTGGCGCGCGGAATCTGCGTTTCCTCCAGGATCCGGTCAAAGAGCTCTCTGTCCTCTGCGGCATCCACATCCTCCGCCGCGGTTCCGAGGATCGTGATCCCCATTTTCATCAGGCTCTCCGTCAATTTGATCGCTGTCTGCCCGCCGAACTGCACCACAGCGCCATCGGGATGTTCGATATCCACGATGTTCTCCACATCCTCCGGCGTCAGGGGCTCAAAATACAGTTTATCCGCAATATCAAAATCCGTGCTGACGGTCTCGGGGTTATTGTTGATGATGATCGTCTCAAAACCAGCCTGCCGAAACGCCCAGGTCGCATGCACAGAACAGAAATCAAACTCGATCCCCTGTCCGATTCGGATCGGCCCGGAGCCAAGCACCAGAATCTTTTTCTTTTTGGGGCGGTCCCCGTCACGGTCTCCAAGTGCCACATCCGTTTCTTCACCCACATCTCCGGACGCCTCATTCTCGATGCTGTCATAGCAGGAATAATAGTACGGCGTCGCCGCGGCAAAGTCCGCTGCGCAGGTATCCACCATCTTAAAATGCGCCCGAATCCCGTGATCTTTGCGGAACTTCTTCACTTCCGCCACAGTCCAGCCGGAAAGGGAGGCGATCACATGATCCGGAAACTCCATCCGTTTCAACTCCGTCAGAAGTTCTGTGCTGAGCTCCTCCTCCGAACGAAGCCGGTATTCCGCCATGACAAGATGCCGGATCTTCTCCAAAAACCAGCAGTCGATCTGGGTATATCCGTGGATCTCCTCCACGCTCATCCGCCGCCGCAGCGCTTCCGCCACGGCCCAGATCCGCTGATCCGTCGGATTTTTCAGTTCTTCGATCAGATCCTCCAGAGAAAGCTTATAAAAATCACTGTCCAAAAGGCTCTCCACATGCTGTTCCAGAGAACGGATCGCTTTCATGAGCGCCCCTTCGAAATTCGTGCAGATGCTCATGACCTCGCCGGTAGCCTTCATCTGGGTCGTCAGGGTGCGGTTCGCCGTAATAAACTTATCAAAGGGCAGCCGCGGGATCTTGACCACGACATAATCCAGCATCGGTTCAAAGGATGCCGCGGTTTTTTCCGTGATGGCATTTTTGATCTCATCCAGTGTATAGCCCAGCGCGATCTTTGCGGCCACTTTGGCAATGGGATAGCCGGTAGCTTTACTGGCCAGCGCCGAGGAGCGGCTGACGCGGGGGTTCACCTCGATCACACAGTATTCGAAGCTGTCCGGCTTCAAAGCATACTGCACATTACATCCGCCTGTGATATTAAGTTCTGATATAATATTTAACGCGGAGGTCCGCAGCATCTGGTATTCTTTATCGGAAAGGGTCTGAGAGGGCGCCACGACGATGCTGTCTCCGGTATGCACCCCCACAGGATCCAGATTTTCCATGTTGCAGACCGTGATGCAGTTGCCTGCAGCATCCCGCATCACTTCATACTCGATCTCTTTCCAACCGGCGATACAGCGTTCCACAAGGACTTCCCCCACGCGGGAAAGCCTGAGTCCGTTTTCCAGGATCTCTCTGAGTTCCTGCTCGTCATGAGCAATGCCGCCTCCGGAACCGCCCAGCGTATAGGCCGGCCGCAGCACCACGGGATAACCGATGGTATTCGTAAAGCGGATCCCGTCCTGGACATTGCGTACCACGGTGGAAGCCGCCACAGGCTCCCCGATCTTTTCCATCGTATCCTTAAACGCCTGCCGGTCCTCCGCCCGGAAGATCGTATCCGCTGTCGTGCCGATGAGTTTCACGCCGTGCTTTTCCAAAAAGCCCGATTCCGACAGCTCCATGCCGAGATTCAGCCCCGCCTGCCCGCCCAGGGTCGGCAGCACCGAGTCCGGCTTTTCCTTTAAAATGATCTGCTCCAGGACCGGCACCGTCAGAGGCTCGATATACACCTGATCCGCGATCTTTTTATCCGTCATGATGGTCGCCGGATTGGAATTGACCAGACAGACGGTCACGCCCTCTTCCTTCAGCGAGCGGCAGGCCTGGGTGCCTGCATAGTCAAACTCGGCAGCCTGTCCGATCACGATGGGGCCGGATCCGATCACAAGTACTTTTTGAATGTCCTCTCTTTTCGGCAAACTAGTGCTCCTCCTGCATCATCTCTAGAAACCGGTCAAAAAGATAACCGCTGTCCAACGGTCCGGGGCAGGCTTCCGGATGAAACTGCACCGTAAAGATCTTTTTCCCGATATAAGAAAGCCCCTCGTTGGTCCCGTCATTGACATTCTCAAATGCCGGAACCGCAACCGAAGGGTCTAATCTTTCCGTATCCACCACATATCCGTGATTTTGCGATGAAATGGTCACGCGTCCGGTCGCAAGGTCTCTGACCGGATGATTGCCGCCGCGATGGCCGTATTTCAATTTATAGGTATCCGCGCCCGTTGCAAGCGCCATCAGCTGATGTCCGAGGCAGATCGCAAAGATCGGTACATCAGAGTCATACAGCTTTTTCAGTTCCCGGATCACACCTGTGCATTCCTTCGGGTCACCGGGTCCATTGCTGAGCAGAATGCCGTCGGGCTGGTCGGACAGGATTTCTTCCGCCGTGGCATCGGCAGGATAAATCGTCACCGCGCATCCCCGCTCCTGCAGGGATTTTGCGATATTTGCCTTAGCGCCGAAGTCATATAACGCCACCCGTTTTCCTTTGCCGGGAAGCACGGTTTTCTCTTTGCGCGTCACTTTTTCCACCACGTTTCCCGTGGTATATTCCTTCAATTTTGGAATAATTATCTCAAGATTATAATTCTCATTTCTGGTGATCATGCCGTTCTGCGTGCCCTTTTCCCGAAGGATCTTCACCAAGGCGCGCGTATCGATCCCCTCGATGCCGGGAATCCCGTTTTTTTCCAGAAAGTCCTGCAGCGTCCCGGTACTGCGGAAGTTGCTCGGTGTTTTGCAAAGCTCCCGCACGATGAAGCCGTCCACCCAGGGCCTTGTCGACTCCAGATCCGGGGTCACGCCGTAATTGCCGATCAAAGGATAGGTCATCACCACCGCCTGACCCGCATAACTCGGATCCGACAGCACTTCGATATAGCCCGTCATAGAAGTATTGAAGACGATTTCACTGATCACATCCCGGTTCGCGCCGATCCCCCTTCCGGCGAACACGGTTCCGTCTTCCAAGATCAGGAACGCTTTCATATTGTTTTTCTCTCCTAATCCTTTATAATTGTTGATATAGAAAGGATGAAATCCATGGTTCAGATTGTCCTGCTGCACAACGGCAAAACAACCGGCATCTCCGAACAGCGTTATATCGGCATCACTGATGAGCCCCTCTCCGAGGAAGGCATTGCCGAACTTCAGGATCGCTTCAGCGAAGGCTTTTATCCGCTGCTCTCTGCGGTCTGTTCCTCCCCGATGCAGCGTTGTCTGCAAACGGCGAAGATCCTGTATCCCGGTTTCCCGCCCACTGTCATGGAAGGCTTCAGGCCCCGCAGTTACGGCCGCTATGAAGGAAAATCCTATATCGACCTCAAAGACGATGCACCCTATCAAAGCTGGGTGCGCAGCATCGGCAAACTCCCGTTCCCGGACGGCGAACCGGAGGCCGAAGCGAAAGAACGTTATCTCACCACTTTTGATGAATTGGCGAACCGTCTCCGTTCCACCATGAGTCCCGAAATCGCACTTCGCATCGGGATCATCCTTCATCGGGAGATCATCACGACCATTCTGTCCGAGCGTCTGCCCGGTCATGAAAATCCACTCAAATACCAGCTCAAGAACGGCGAATACTTCACCATCAACCTGACCGACACCGGCATCGCGCTGGTGGGGCGCAATACTGTCAAAGCCTGACCTTTACGCATGCTTCGGGATCAGTTTCTCCGCGCCGCCCATATAAGGACGGAGCTTCTCCGGAATATCCACGCTCCCGTCCGCATGGAGATTGTTTTCCAGAAAGGCGATGAGCATCCGCGGCGGCGCCACCACTGTATTATTCAGTGTGTGCGCAAAGTATTTATTGCCATCTTCGTCTTTCACGCGGATCTTAAGTCTCCTCGCCTGCGCATCTCCGAGATTGGAACAGCTTCCCACTTCAAAATATTTCTGCTGGCGCGGCGACCAGGCCTCCACATCACAGGATTTCACCTTCAGATCCGCCAAGTCTCCCGAGCAGCACTCCAATGTCCGCACCGGCACATCCAGACTCCGGAACAGATCCACAGTATTCTGCCAAAGCTTGTCATACCACATGGGCGACTCCTCCGGCTTGCAGACCACAATCATTTCCTGCTTTTCAAACTGATGGATCCGGTATACCCCCCGCTCTTCTATCCCGTGAGCGCCCTTTTCCTTGCGGAAGCAAGGGGAATAGGACGTCAGGGTATAGGGCAGTTTTTCCTCGTCATTTAACGTGTCAATGAATTTTCCGATCATGGAATGCTCGGAAGTCCCGATCAGGTAGAGATCCTCCCCCTCGATCTTGTACATCATCGCATCCATCTCTTCAAAACTCATGACGCCGGTCACCACATTGGAGCGGATCATAAACGGAGGCACGCAGTAAGTAAAGCCGCGGTCGATCATAAAATCCCTTGCATATTCGATGACCGCGGAATGGAGCCTTGCAATATCTCCCATCAGATAATAAAATCCGTTTCCGGCCACTTTACCGGCGGATTCGAAATCAATCCCGTCAAAGCGCGCCATGATGTCCGTGTGATACGGGATCTCAAAATCCGGCGTCACCGGCTCTCCGAACCGCTCGATCTCCACGTTAGCGCTGTCATCCGGACCGATGGGCACCGACGGATCAATGATGTTCGGGATCGTCATCATACGTTTTAAAACTTCTTCATTGCAGGTCTTCTCCTGCTCCTCCAGCTCCGCCAGGCGCTCTGCCTGGGCATTGACCTCAGCCTTGATCTTTTCCGCCTCGTCCTTTTTGCCCTGTCCCATGAGCTGGCCGATCTGCTTGGAAAGCTTGTTGCGGTTGGCCCTCAGGTCATCCGCTTCCTGTTTCGCGGCGCGGGCCTTCTTATCAAATTCGATGACCTCGTCCACCAGCGGAAGTTTGTGCTCCTGGAACTTCTTTTTGATATTTTCCCGCACGACGTCGGGATTTTCTCTCAAAAACTTTATATCGATCATAACTGCTCCTTTTATGGGTTATTCAAACCGCAGCGGATATTTGTCCGTCAGCGTGCGCACGATCTCACGCGCTTTGGATACGCCGTCCTCTCCTTCTTTGATGACGGTCGCGATGGCTTCCGCCACCTGATCAAAATCATCCTCTTTCAGGCCTCTGGACGTGGCCGCCGGTGTCCCGAGGCGGATCCCGCTGGTCACAAAGGGCTTCTGCGGGTCGTTGGGGATCGTATTCTTATTTGCAGTCAGATGCGCCGAATCAAGCAGCTTCTCCACGGCTTTACCGGTCAGGTTGAAATTGGTCAGATCCACCAGCATCAAGTGATTGTCCGTTCCTCCGGAAACGATCCTGATCCCGCGGGACAAAAGCCCTTTGCAGAGCGCCTGGGCGTTCTTTACGATCTGTGTCTGATACTCCTTAAACTCCGGCTTCAGCGCTTCCTCGAAGCAGACCGCCTTCGCCGCGATCACATGCATTAACGGTCCGCCCTGCGTTCCCGGGAATACCGCTTTATTGAAATTGTATTTCTCATTCGCCTCTGCCGTGGACATGATCATCCCGCCGCGGGGTCCCCGCAGCGTCTTATGGGTCGTGGTCGTCACGATCTGCGCATACGGGATTGGTGACGGATGAAGCCCTGTGGCAACCAGTCCCGCGATATGCGCGATATCCACCATCAGCACGGCATCCACACTGTCCGCAATCTCACGGAACCGTTTGAAATCCAGTGTCCTGGCGTACGCCGAAGCACCGGCGATGATCATCTTCGGGCGGCAGTCCTTCGCAATCCGCTCTACCTCATCATAATCAATCACGCCGTCCGCATTCACGCCGTAAGGGACGATATGGAAATAACTTCCGGAAAAATTCACAGGACTCCCGTGGGTCAGATGTCCGCCGTGATCCAGGTTCATTCCCATAACCGTGTCGCCCGGTTTTAATACGGCAAACTGCACCGCCATGTTGGCCTGCGCGCCGGAATGGGGCTGCACATTAACATATTCGCAGCCGAAGAGTTTTTTCGCGCGCTCCCTCGCCAGGTCCTCCACGACGTCTACGCACTCACAGCCGCCGTAATAGCGCTTTCCCGGATATCCCTCCGCATATTTGTTTGTCAAAATCGACCCCATTGCGGACATCACCGCGGGGCTGACCCAGTTTTCCGATGCGATCAGCTCGATATGGCTGTTCTGACGATCAAACTCCTTCCGGATCGCCTCTGCGATCTCGGGATCACTGTTTCTGATGTCTTCTAACGTGTACATGAATGCTCTCTCCTTTTATCACTGCTGTTCTTTCAGGTACTCCACCGCGCTGTATTCGTCGGGTCAAAGATCAGGCGTTCCCACTGCTCCAGCTGCTGTTCTGTCATAAAGCCCTTGCTTGTCCCGGTGTATCCGATCTTATTTGCCGCAAACATCAAGGACTTCTTGATCGCCTCCACAGGATCCTGGTCTTTCATGTAATAATGCAGGAAGCATGCAAAGGATGCGTTGCCGGCGCCGGCGGTATTGTCCACCTTAGGCGCTGCCACCGGGTTGTAATGCACCTTCGTGTCATTTTTGCTGCTGTACATGATCTGACCCTTTTCACCCTGCCCGAGCTGGATGATCTCCGGATGATACTTATCCACCATCTCCTGCACAAAGTCAAAGGGATCTCCCTCGATGGTATTATCGGAAAAATAGAGAATATCCGCATTTTGCAGGAAATCCTCATTGAAGATCTCTTTTTCGTAATCGAAATGGTGAATCTTCACCGCCAGCTTCTTGCCATTGTCCTTCGCCATCCTGATAAACGGCCGGCAGAAATTCGCGTTGGAAAGGACAACCAGATCCGCTTCCTCCACACGGGGTCTTGCAAGCTCCATATTGAAGACCGCGTCGCGGATATCCTTCAGATCTTCAAACACCTGCTGCTTGCGCATCTTGTCGAACAGGATAATCTCCATCGGCGTTTCACGCATGAGGGGCAGCACATAATTCGTGGAAAGCGTGACTTCGCGGTTCGGCGGATTAAAGATCCCGAGGTTCTGGTTCTTGCCCACCACTGTCATGAACTCCACACGGTCACCGAGCCAGCTCATCGCCAGCGACATATTGAAAGCATCCCCTCCCGGCGCGGTAAAGATCGTATCCGGCGCAGGCGTAAAAGGTGCATAAGAAACCGGGATTTCCTTTACCTTTACAATCGTCTCAATCTGCGTGATTCCCGCTATTACGATATTGCTCATAGGTTCTCCTTTCCCATGGCGGCGTATGTTCCGCCGTTTTTTTACCCCTTGCGAATCATTATACCATATCTTTGCTTTTGGAACATAAGAATTGAAAAAAGTTTGCGGCTATGCCACGGAAAAGTTTTTTCTTTACAATTTGAGAAAAAGCGGGTATGATAACAGAGTTGACAGTTCTTTTGGGAGTATAGCTCAGCCGGGAGAGCGTCCGCCTCACACGCGGGAGGTCAGGGGTTCGAGCCCCCTTGCGCCCACGAAAAAGGGATTATCGAGAGGATCGATAATCCCTTATTTTATGTGCCTTTGCAGGTGTTGTAGATTTGGATGTTAAGAAGTATCAGTTGAAAAAGTCCATATGAATGGCCAGTAAATTATGAAGAAAACATGATCTCAACAAGTTCATTGTTTTTAAACTTTAAAGTGATCGGAAGGCCACTCTGTCCCTCAAGAAAATCTTTGATAAGATCCATTTTGTCAAAAAATGAACTCGTCTTTGTTTCCTCCTGTACTTCAACACATTTGCACGAATCTGCCACCGTGATAACATATGTCTGCTTCGGATAGGACGGCTTCGGGCTGTTCACGAATTCCCAAAGAGCCGTTGTGATCGTCATGGTTTTTCCGTCAGCAGACAGTTCTCCTTCATATTCTTCATCAGTAACATATTCACCGTCCGCAATAGCGACACCTTCTCCTGCGTCACCTTCACTGTCGGAAGTATCTGCTTTCGAATCAGTTACAGTAGAAAGATCCACTTCCTCACCTTCAAAATTTGTACCTTTAAGAGTATTAGGATCTATCTCATACCAATCGATAGTCGCTGTATGATCATCCATATCTTCGTATAAATGAATAAACAGATTTCCATTATCCATTACCTGATCAAGTTCAGCAATCGGAGCACCACTGTATATTCTTGCCAGTTCAACTATCTCGTCATTGCTTAATCTGTCAGGATCATTCAAATCCTCAGATTCGGGGGCATCTTCCGCTATCTCCTCGGGTTCTTCATAGTCCTCATACTCTTCATACTCATCATACTCCTCAGCCCACTCATCATCATAATACTCTTCCATTTCCTCCGGAGGGGCAGCCACAAGTTCTTCTTTTCTGCTGCATCCTGACAGTATTCCCGCACAGAGCATTACCAAAAAAACACTCTCCATCATCTTTATGAACACTTTGCTCATTTTGTCCTCCTTCTTTTAAATGATCCATATATCATTGGCCATCATCAATCATATACCAACTTTTCAGTCAATTATCCACTTGCCATTATACTCGACTAAATTGCAAGTTTCATACTAAAAACAATCTCCGCTATCGACATGATCCGGTAACGGAGATTATTTTTGTTCGTCCTTTCTACCACGGGACTCTGGCCTTGTACTGGCCGTTGCACTTTTCGCAAGATAATACCCACCAGCCGTCGTGTGGTGAGCCTACGCCGTCAGGCTCCACCTCCTGATTGCAGTGCGGGCACCATGACGGTCGCGGAGATTCTATTACATCCCAAGTATCCCCGGATCCCCCGGATACCATATTCAGATCGTCATCCGTAACCAGTTTTCCTGCTTTTTCGATCGCATTCTTCTTGTCTTCCATGTCCTTTCGTTCTCCTTTCCGTTTACCATCTATATCAACTCTATCCATTTTAGCTCCTTGCCGGGATCAGTTGACCTATACACAAAAGACTATTATCATTAAATCATTACCACCCGTGGTAAAGTCAAGGAAATGAGGGAGATTTTTTATGATTTTTACAGATCAGAGAAGATTGTTTACAAGCGCACAGGTGTGTCGTGCCTGCGGAATCAGCAGGACATCTCTTTTCCGGTTGGAGGAGATCGGTTTCCTTACGCCATACAGCGTCAATCCCGACACCGGTTACCGCTATTATGATCTGCAGAATATTACGGCTGTCGGACAGTTTCAGAGAATGCAGGAGATCGGTCTGTCCAAAAAGGAGATTGTGGATGTATATCTGGAACAGATTGACAGCGAGGAGTTTCTGAAAATACAACGTCAAAAGCTGAATATGATGCAGCGGTTCCTGGATGAATACGAGGTTCGTCATAACCATGACAGAGTTCGCTCCGGAGCAATTGTAACACTTCCCGCCGTGACCTGTTACTGCTCAACCTATACCGCTTATTCCGTACCGGAAGCAGTAAAGCACAACTATCTTACGCATGAGAAATGCGTGCAGGAGGGATTCAGGCTGCTTGGCAGCGAGCCTATATTTGCCATTATCGATAATGGAGCTGTCTGGGAAGACCTGGCTGTTTCCGGCGTTCATTACACCATATGCATCCCCATATCACCCGATACGACTCCCGGACCCGAAATTCGCATTCTTCCGGAAACGCGGGTCTTCTCCCGCATCATATTTGGAGATTCTTCAGTGGTACCAATGTATATCGACACAATCCGTAAAGAGATGAGTGAAAGAAAGCTTACACCTTCCGGACCCCCGAGAGTCGTTATGCATGTCGGCGCATATGCAGGTGCACATTACAAGCCTGAAGATTACTGCTATGAGTTCACTGTTCCGGTAAATGACCCACTATAGGACGTCCCACTTTATGTGCATACTTATCGGCGCTTCCTTTTCCTCAAAAAAACCGGATAACTTACAAGAAAAAACACGGCTTTCGCCGTGTTTTTTCTATATGCTTCCTTCAATAGGCTTCCACTTCTTTGATGTTGAATTCATTTCCGGTCACCAGGAAGGTGTGGCCGCTGCCGCAGTAGGGACAGGTCTTTCCGTATTTCACGGTCTCATATTCCTGTTTGCAGTCCTCGCAGAATGTGACGGCGGGGAGCTTTTCGATGAGAAGCTCGGCCCCCTGCAGAAATTCATGCTTTTCCCGGGCCCATTTCCAGCAGTCGGTCAGATATGCCGGAATCACGGCGGAAACCTCACCCAGCTCCAGCGTCACGGAATTGATCTTTTCGATTTCGTTTTCTTTTTTGACTTCCTCCAGCATATCGATGATGTGGAAGACGACCCCAAGTTCGTGCATCTTATTTCTTTCCTTTGAACTTCACCTTGATCCCCTGCTTCAGACCATAGGGCAGGATGTATTTCAGCTTGTCCTCGCTCTTTCGCATGGTGGAGCATTCCGGATTGTCACGATGCAGATGGATCGCGTCGAATTCACACCGGGTGGTGCAGAGGCCGCAGCCGACGCATCTGTTTTCATCCACGATGGATGCGCCGCAGGAAAGGCAGCGCGCCGTTTCCGTTTTCACCTGTTCCTCCGAAAAGACCGCTTTTCCGTCGCGGAAGGACAGCTTCTCCACGGATGCCTTCCGTCCCGGGATCTGACGCGGCGAATTGTCATAGCATTCACGCTTCGTCTGATCCTCGATATCTTCTTTGTTCAGTTCCACATAATGGTTCTGATTCCGGCCGATGGTCAGCGAGCTGTGGGGTTGTACAAACCGGTGGATCGAAGTCGCCGCTTCCTTACCGGCTGCGATAGCATCGATTACGAATTTCGGCCCGGTGTAAACGTCTCCGCCGACGAAGATATCCGGCTCCGCCGTCTGATAAGTCTTCGGATCCGCTACAGCTCCGTTTCCTCTGCCAAGTTCCACCTTAGAGCCGGAAAGCAGGTCGCCCCAGACGATGGACTGACCGACAGCAAGCACCACGTGCTTACATTCGATGGTCACGGTCTCATTCTCGTCATACTGCGGGTTGAAACAGCCGTCCGCGTCTTTGACGCTGGTACATTTCTTAAAGACGATGCCTTTCACTACGCCGTTCTCGTCCTTTAGAATCTCCTTGGGACCCCAGCCGCCGCCGAAGATCACGCCATCCTCTTTGGCCTCTTCGATCTCCTCTTTGGAGGCCGGACGCTCATCTCCATCCTCCAGCGAATACTGATAGACCTTGGGTGCGCCGACGCGAACCGCGTCTCTGGAGCAGTCGATAGCCACATTGCCACCGCCGACTACCACCACATCCCCTTTGATGGGGAAGGATTCCTTCGCATTCACTTCCCGCAGGAAGTCCACCGCGGAATAAATCTCCGCCGCATCCTCACCGGGAACGCCCACTGCACGGCCGCCCTGACAGCCGATGGCGATGTAAAACGCCTTGTAGCCTTCCTGACGCAATTGATCCAGCGAAAGGTCTTTGCCGACTTCCACGCCACACTTGATCTCCACACCCATCTCTTTCATGATGTCGATCTCCGCAGCGATGACTTCTTTTTCCAGCTTATAAGTCGGGATGCCGTAGACCAGCATGCCGCCGGGTTTTTCATTTTTTTCAAACACAGTGGGACGATAGCCCTTTTCCGCAAGATAGTAGGCACAGGAAAGACCCGCCGGACCCGCGCCGATGATGGCAACCTTCTCCTCGAACCCGCCGTTCACCTTGGGGATCACCTTTTTCGGGATATAGCGCGTCGTCGAATCCAGATCCTTCATCGCGATGAATTTCTTGACTTCATCGATGGCGATGGCCTGGTCGATGGTGCCTCTGGTACAGGCATCCTCACAGCGGCGGTTACAGATATGTCCGCACACCGCGGGAAGGGGGTTGTTCTTCTTAATCAATGCAAGGGCTTCCGTATATTTCCCCTGGGCCGCCAGCTTCAGATATCCCTGGATCGCGATATGAGCGGGACATGCAGTCTTACAGGGCGCCGTGCCGCTCTCATGGGACTCGATCCGGTTCGTATCCCGGTAATCCCAGTTCCAGTCATCCTCGCTCCACTTTTTCTCACTGGGAAGCACCTGCTTCGGATAGGAAACCTCCGAGCCGTCCTTTTTGCAAAGCTTCTGGCCGAGGGTTACGGCGCCGGCCGGGCAGACCTCCACGCACCGTCCGCAGGCCACGCATTTTTCTTTCTCCACATGGGCCACATAAGCGGAACGGGACATATTCGGGGTGTTGAAAAGCTGGGAAGTCCGCAACGCATAGCAGACGTTCACATTGCAGTTACAGATGGCAAAAATCTTTTCTTCGCCGTCGATATTTGTGATCTGGTGAACGAAGCCGTTTTCCTCGCCTTTTTTGAAGATCTCGTATGCTTCTTCCTTTGTGATATACCGGCCGCCCTTCTGAGTCTCCACGACATAATCCGCCATGTCGCCCATGGCGATGCACCAGTCATGAAAATCATCGGCGCACCCCTCTTCGTAGGTCATACGGGAACGGCGGCAGGAGCAGGGAGAAGCAGCATATTTTCCTTCATACTTGTCCATCCAATGGGAGATATGCTCCAGATCGATGGAGTCGTTGTTCATGTCCACTTCTTTTTCCACAGGAATGACATGCATGCCGATGCCGGCGCCTCCGGGCGGCACCATCTTCGTCACCTTTTCCAGCGGAAGACGGGTCATATGCTCAAAAAACATCCCCAGTTCCGGGTGTTCGTCGATCATTTTCAGGTTCATATTGGAGAACTCGCCGGAACCCGGAACAAACATGGGAAGTACCCAGCGCTTCTCGTGGTTCGGGTTCTTCCCGTCCAGATTCTCGTAGTTCCATTCCACCAGACCGGAATAGGAAATCTTTTCCAGGATCTCTGTCAGCTCCGCGTCTCCCATGCCGGAACTCTGCTTCAGCTCCGCAAAGGTCTTCGGCTGACGGATCGCCTTGAAATTGTCGATGACAAATTTCGCGATGGCATCATCGTCATAGCACAGGATCCGGACAGCCCAGTATTCGGGATCATCCTTCGTCACTTTCGCCATGCCCAGCTTGATCGGGATACGATCCGTGATCAGCTTGCCAAGGCGTGCGATATTTTCTTTGATCGGCTCACTGACATCCACATAATCAGGACGCAGCGGATAATTCGGGTTCGTGCCTGCCATAATTCCCCTCCTGACAAGATTGTTAATTAATTCCAGATATAATTATGATGTTTTCTTCTGTTTTGCCGTCAATCTCTTCGTCTTCATCACATACCACAGGTTTGCCGCGATAAAGATCGAGGAGTAGGTACCGCTGATAAAGCCAACCATGAGCGGAAGGGCAAATTCTCGGATAGACGCCACACCGAGGATGAACAGCATCAGCACCATGATAAAGGTGGTGATTGACGTATTGAGGGAGCGCCCGATGGTCTGGGTCAGCGACTTGTTCACCAGCTCACGCAGGGTATCCGGCGTTTCGCTGTGAAGCGTTTTCCGGTTTTCACGGATACGGTCAAAGATGACGATCGTATCATTGATGGAATAACCGACAATGGTCAGCATGCAGGCAATAAACGTATTACCCACGGAGATCCTGATCAACGCATACGCCGTCAGCACCACAAGCACATCATGCACCAGCGCAAGGATCGCGCTGCCTGCCGTCTTGAAATCCTTAAAGCGGAACCAGATATAAAGCAGCATGAAAACGCAGGAAATGAGCACCGCGACGATCGCATCACGCCGCATCTCCGAGCTGACCGTGCTGCTGATGGTATCGCCCTCGATGGTTTCCAGATCCACGCCGAAATCCGATGCGAGGAGCTGATCCAGCTCACTTCTCTCCTCATCCGTCAAGGTTCTGGTCCGGATCGTAATCTCCGTCGTGCCCGATACCGGGTTTGCATGGACATCGTTGTCCCCCGTGATCTGCTTCACCTCCGGCACGATGGTCTTCTCGATCTCATCAATCGTATAAGCTTTGCCGAAATCCGCCGTGGTGGTAGAACCACCCATGAAATCGATGCTGTAGCTCAAAGGTTTGCCGGTCGCCGCGCCAAATCCGATCATGCCGACGATTCCTGCAATGATCGCAATGGAAGAGATGGCAAAAAAGGCTTTCCGATGCTCCACAATGGGAAGGGGCTTCCGCTCCTTCGCTTTCCCGTAAAACTTCACATCCTGCACGCCCGCGGCAAAGAAACTGAACATCAGAAGCCGCGCGATCACCAGCGCCGTAAACATGGATACCGCGATGGAGATCATCAGGGTATTTGCAAAACCTCTTACCGAGCCCGATCCGAGGAAATGCAGTACCACTGCTGCGATAAATGTCGTAATGTTGCCGTCCACAATGGCGGACAGCGCTTTCCGGTATCCTTCACGGATGGCTGTATGAACCGTCGCGCCCTTTGCGGTCTCCTCACGGATCCTCGCAAAGATGATGACGTTTGCATCCACCGCCATACCGATTCCGAGGATTACGCCGGCGATACCGGGCAGCGTCAGTACAATGCCGCCCTGACCGGGAGCCGGCCGGAAGAGATAGAGCAG
Source organism: Lachnospiraceae bacterium (assembly GCA_017431515.1). Taxonomy (GTDB): domain Bacteria; phylum Bacillota; class Clostridia; order Lachnospirales; family Lachnospiraceae; genus RUG12461. Next base: position 32,463 of record JAFRKV010000038.1, on the reverse strand, counting down.
CGCGACCACAATCGTCGTATAAAGGATCAGTGCAATGGATGCCGAAACACCGGAAATCCCGTAAATGATGATCATAAACGCCATGACCAGAAGAAGGCCGATGCCTGCCGCAAAAAGGCTGGTGGAAAGCGCCTTGGATCCGAGGGTCGCACCCACCACCTGAAATTGCAGTTCTTCCAACTGCAGGTCGATGGCGCCGATCCGGATAAAGGTCGCCAGGGTGTTCGCCGCATCATAATCCTCCATGCCGGTGATCACGCAGTTGCCGTCCGTGATCGCCGCCTGCACCCGCGGCACGCTGATGAAATGATCATCATAATAAATGCCGATGGTCTCTCCTGCCGCGTATGCCTCCGTCGTTGCGTCCGCAAATTTTTTCGTCCCGTCGCTGGTCAGGGTCAGCTGCACCACGGGTTCCTGGTTGTCAAGCGCACCGCTGTTCTGATAGCCAGCCATGGCTTCCTTGACATCCTGTCCCGTCATCACGACAGAACCATTGGCGATGAGGTTGTCGATGGTATCGGTCAACTCATACCCGCCTTCCTCGGTTCCGGTAAAGATATAATTCAGGTTGCCGTCCGCATCGGTCTGTTTGATAAAGTAGAGGGATCCGGGGCTTCCCAGATCCTCCAGCACGCGATCCACATCCGCGCCCTGCACGCCCGGAATCTCCACCACGATCCGGTCCGTTCCTTCCTGATAAACCGAATTTTCATCATTATAAGTAGCGGCGCGTTCTTCCAGCTTGCTGATGGTGTCGTCCACCGCTTCCTGAGACGGATTATCATCCACGATCCGGTACGTCACAGATACGCCGCCGGACAGGTCAAGCCCGAGCTTAATCCCGAAATCCTCATCGGCTGCCGCTGCCGCCCCGGCGTCTTCGGTCTCTGCCTCTGTTACGGTCTCCTTCTTTTCGATCGCCGCTTCATCCGAAACCGTGTCCCGGATCACGAGATACGAAACATAACACATGGCAGCCACACAGGCCGACATGAGAAGCAGTACCAGAAATCCCTGCCATTTTTTCATCGTTTTCATGATAATCCTACTCTCCTTGCATATATTATATATAGATTAAATTTTTATGTTTCTTCCTGTTCAACCGCGTTTTCCACCGCTTTCAGCATGATGGCGCATTCCACCCGCTTCCGCTGCAGCTCGCAGCCCAGATCATATGCGTCATTGATCCTGCCGTGAAAATGATAGGAGTTCGCCGCGCATCCCCCGCTGCACATGAATTTCGCAAAACAGTTGCGGCACTTTTCCTTCGCGTAGACATTGCATCCCTGAAACTCCGCCACCAGATCCTGCCGTTTGATCCCGTCCTGCACATTTCCCATCAGAAAATCCGGATTTCCGACGAACTGATGGCAAGGGTACAAATCCCCCCAGGGCGTCACGGCAAGGTATTCCGTGCCGGATCCGCAGCCGGAAAGACGCTTGATAGCACATGGTCCGCCTTCCAAATCTATCATAAAATGGAAGAAATGGAAAGCCTTTTCTGTATGGATCCGCTTCGCCATTTCCGCCGCCAGTTTGTCATATTCCGCAAAGAGCGTCGGCAGATCGGACTCCTGCAGCGCATATGCATCCTCCGGCATGGCCACCACCGGTTCCACCGAGATCTGTTTGAAGCCGAGATCCGCCAGATGCAGGACATCCTTTGAAAAATCCGTGTTAAAATGCGTAAAAGTCCCCCGCACATAGTATCGTTCCTGATTGCGGCTCTCTGCCAGCTTTTGAAACTTCGGCACGATGAGATCATAACTGCCGCTGCCGTTTCGGCAAGGACGCATCCGGTCATTGACTTCCTTCCGTCCGTCAATGGAAAGCACCACATTGTCCATCTCCCGGTTGACAAAGTCATGGATCTCCTCATTCAGCAGAATGCCGTTTGTGGTCAGGGTGAAACGAAAATGCTTGTCACAAAGCTTTTCCTGCTCTCTGCCGTACGCCACAAGGTCTTTCACCACCTGAAAGTTCATGGTGGGTTCTCCGCCGAAAAAATCCACCTCCAGATTACGCCGGTTCCCGGAATGGGCAATCAGGAAATCCAATGCTGCTTTCCCGACGGCAAAGCTCATGAGCGCGCGTTCCCCGTGATATTCGCCTTCTTTGGCAAAACAGTAACGGCAGGCCAGATTGCAGTCGTGGGCGATATGAAGACAGAGCGCCTTCACGACGACAGGACGCGATGCAAGGCCGTCCAGCGCCTGCTCGTAAGGATCCGGCGAAAACAGTTCCTCCGCCTCCACGAGAGACTGCACCTCCGCGATGGTTTCCGAAAGTGCGCCAGCCTTATAACGATCCGCAAGCGCCTCCGTCACCGCTTCCTTCGATGTGGCGCCTCCCTGCAGACGATCCATGACCGCGATCACATCATACGCCAGCGCATCCACCACGTGGACAGCGCCGCTGTTGACGTCCAATACGATATTGTATCCGTTGTTCTGGTATTGATGGATCATGGCGTTCCTTTCACAACAAACGACCGTCCCTTTCTTGCGGACGGTCGTTACAAGCATCCTGTATCACCGAACTCTTACGCGCGTGCTTTCTCGCAGGTCTGGTTACCGACTGTGCAGCTCGTCTTGCAAGCAGACTGGCAAGAGGTCTGGCACTCGCCGCATCCGCCTTTCTTAACGGTATTCTGCAGTTTCTTTGTATTCAGGGTCTTGATATGCTTCATATCTGTTCTCCTTTGTCTGACATTCCGATTTCCCGTCGTCTCCCCGACAACTCTGGTCATTATATCATATCTTTCGGGTTTAGGGAAGAGGTTTTTATGAAGGGGCTTCGTCTTCCTGCTGCGTGCGCGCCTTACCGATGGCTTCATTTAAGGAAAGCATCTTGTCATCCAGCATCGCCACAATCCCGGCGCATTCCCGCAGGTCATGGCTGATGTACTCCGGCGCATTCCCTTCGAATTTATAATAGATCTTATGCTCCAGACTCGCCCAGAAGTCCATGGCAATCGTCCGGATCTGGACCTCCACCTTGGTATCCACGACGCGGTCTGTCATAAAGATCGGCACCGTCACCAGCATGTGATAACTCTTGTAGCCGCTCTGCTTGGGGTGACGGATATAGTCCTTGACGGAAACCACCGTCAGGTCATTCTGTTTTCCGATCATCTCCGCCAGCTTGTAGATATCCGAGGTAAACGAACAGACGATCCTGATCCCTGCAATATCATTCACATGATTGACCATATTGGCCACGCTGGAATCATAGCCGTGACGGCGGAGCTTCTTGACGATGCTCTCCGGCGTCTTGACTCTGGACTTGACATATTCGATCGGGTTGTAATTATGAACGTGTCGAAACTCGTCGTTGAGGATCTCGATCTTGGTATTCACTTCTTTCAGCGCCGAATTATACAGGAACATAACTGTATTCCAGCCGTCCACGTCGTCACTGAAAAGCGTCGGATCCGCCATAAAAAACCATCTCCGTTCCTTATCAAGATAACAAAATCATATCATACCGCCGGGAAAAAGTCGAGATGGCTGTATTCATATACCAGCATCCGCTTCTTCCCCAGGTCTGCTTCTCCCACATGTGTAAAACCGAGTTTGCCGGCAAAACGGATCGATACTTCGTTATCGGGCTCGATCAGGCTTGTTGCCGCCTCTTCCTCATAGTTCTCGAAAAGATACCGCAGCGCTGCTCTGCAGACCTCCGTCGCGATTCCTTTCCTCTGCCGGGACGGTGCGATGAGGTATCCGAACTCCAGGATCCGCCGCATGCCGCCCTTGCCATCGGGAATTTCACGGTCATCAAACCCCACGCGGCCGATCACTTCCCCGGTCCTTTTTTCCTCCACGATCCACATGCCGTAACCGTAAAAGCCGTAAATCATTCGAATGTAAGTCTTCGTATAGTCCACCTCTTCGTCCCATTCATAGAGATCCGGGATGAAGTCCGTGACGCCGGGCTGCGCATAGATATGATACAGCGCCTTCAGATCCGACAGTCTGATCTGCCGCACAATACAACGGCGGGTACGAAACACTTCCGTCCCCGCCTCATAATCAAATCCGTCTTCTTCGCCTTGTCTTACCATCGTATCCATCACATCACCGTTTCAAAAAACAACAGTGCAATGCTTCTCAAAGATCCAGTTTCAGATCGTTTTCCTTGATCCAGCCGATCTTCCGGAAGAAAAGGCCGAACAGTGCCGTCAACACGCCCGGCAGAATAAAGCAGATCAGAAGCAGTCCAACCCAGTCAAAGGCGGTAATCGAATTCTTCAATCCTGATTGAACATCGTTCACCCAGCCTGTATATACGCCGATCTGTCCGACCAAACCGCAGGTTCCCATGCCGGATGCGATTGCCGGCCCATCCATCTGCAGGTGAAATACGCAGGTTGCGATGGGTCCCGTGATCGCGGAAGTCAGGATCGCCGGCAGCCAGATCCGCGGGTTCTTCACGATATTGCCCATCTGCAGCATGGAGGTCCCGATGCCCTGGGCCACCAGGCCGCCCCATTTGTTTTCACGGAAGGACAGCACCGCAAACCCGACCATCTGGGCGCAGCATCCCGCCACCGCGGCGCCGCCCGCCAGTCCCGTCAAAGACAGGGCTGCGCAGATTGCCGCCGAACTGATAGGCAGCGTCAACGCAACCCCCACCAGAACGGATACGATGATTCCCATAAAGAAGGGCTGCAGCTCCGTCGCCAGCATGATCGCATTTCCGATCTGACTTGCGACCCAGCCGATTCCCGGCGCCCACCACATGGAGAGCAGCACACCGATCAGGATCGTCACCGCCGGCGTCACAATGATATCGACCTTGGTTTCTTTGGATACTGCCTTGCCGAACTCTGTCGCAATGATGGCAACCACCAGCACTGCCAGGGGGCCGCCTGCCCCGCCGAGCTCATTCGCCGCCGCGCCCACTGCTGCCAGAGAAAACAGCACCAGCGGAGGGGCCGCCAGGGAATACCCGATGGCGATGGCCATGCCGGGACCCGTCGCGGCTTTTGCATAACCGCCGATTTTCACCAGGATCTCCAGCCCCGTCTGCTCCCCGATGGTACTGATGATCGTCCCGATCAGAAGGGTCGCAAACAAGCCCTGGGCCATAGCGCCCAGCGTATCAATCCCGTACTTCTTTGCTGAAACCGTGATATTTTTCCGTTTCAGAAATGCCTTGAATTTTTCCATAACTCCTCACTCCTCATTTTTAAAGCGGTCATCCGCTTCTGTTTTCATTCCTCCAGCACATGGATCTCCAGATAATCAAAGGGAATCTCCTCCAGAAAGGCATCCTGGGTGAACCGCGCCTTGTGATGGAGTTGAAACTCCCGGATCGTGCTGTCCAGCCAGATGGGCATGCCAAGATCCAGCGTGTGGCAAGCCTCCTCCAGCGCGTGCATGATCTTATGCGTCCGCGTATCGTCGCTCACATCCGTCACTTCCGTATCCTTCAACAGCCGGTTGTCCTTCCATTCCTTAAACCAGATCCGCATCCTGCCTCACCCTTGAAATCCTCTCTGCCGCGCCGCCTCATAGACAAGGAGGGACGCTGCCACGCCTGCATTTAAGGACTCCAGTTTTCCTCTCATCGGAATCACGACCCGCGTATCCGAGAGCGCCGCCAGCGCATCCGTAAGACCATTTCCTTCATTGCCGATCAAAAACGCCGCGCCGGTCTGATAATCTGCCTGATCATACCGCACCGTGCCGGCAAGATGCGCCGCATAGACTTTGATCCCCTGCTGCTTCCACATCATAACCGTATTCCCCGCATCCTCTGTCAGAAAATGGGGCTGGCGGAAAATGCTCCCCATGGTGGAACGCACGGTTTTCGGTGCGTAAGGATCTGCCGTCTTTTGGTTCAGCACGATGGCGTCCACACCGGCTCCTTCCGCTACGCGAAAGATGGTGCCGAGATTCCCCGGATCCTGGATCGCCTCCAACAGCAGGAAGAGCCCGTTCCTTTTCCGGAGGATCGCAGGGTCAAACGCCGGGATCTTCGCCACGGCCAGGATCCCCTGCGGCGTCTTGGTGTCAGCAATCTTCAAAAACTGCGCATCCGACAGCACCTCTGCACCTTCCGGCAGCCTTTCCGATGCGGCGTAACTCTCCGAAACATACACGGATGAAATCAACGCGGGCGGGATCTCACGGACGATCCGTTCCCCCTCCGCAATAAAAAGCCCGGTTTCCCGCCGGGCTTTTGCTTTTTTCACCAATTCCTGCAATTCTTTGCACTGCCGATTCGTGATCATTTCTCCCAGTTCCTGTCTTTCTGTCCGAATCGGTGGTTACCGCGCCAGATTGAGGCTGATCTGATAATCGTACTCGTCAATATGCTTCTCCATGGTCAGCGCTTCATCGATGTCAAAATCCGTAAACTGCCCGCCCTTATAAGCAACGATACGATTGCTCTTGCCCTGGCAGAGCAGGTCTACCGCGAGACATCCCATCGTGGACGCATAGACACGGTCTTTACAGGTCGGGCTGCCGCCGCGCTGCATATGTCCGAGGATCGTTGCCCTGGTCTCCACGCCTGTCGCCGCTTCGATCCGCTTCGCCATGCTCGTGGAATGGCCGATCCCTTCCGCGTTGATGATGATGTGATGCTGTTTGCCTTTTTTGCGGTTTTCGATGATATGGTTCACAAGCTTCTGCTCGTCATAGTCATATTTCTCCGGAAGGAGGATATCCTCCGCGCCGTTTGCGATCCCGCACCAGAGTGCGATAAATCCGGCGCCCCTGCCCATGACTTCGATGATCGAGCAGCGCTCGTGGGAAGTCGAGGTATCGCGGATCTTATCGATGGCCTCCATCGCCGTATTGACCGCTGTATCAAAGCCGATGGTATAGTCCGTGCAGGCGATGTCCAGATCAATGGTGCCGGGCACGCCCACCGTGTTGATGCCGTGCGCCGCCAGTTTCTGGGCGCCCCGAAAGGAACCGTCCCCGCCGATGACGACCACAGCGTCGATCCCGAACTTGCTGCACATATCCGCGCCGAGCTGCTGTCCCTCCGGCGTCTGGAATTCCAGGCATCTGGCGGTCTGAAGGATCGTACCGCCCTTCTGGATCGTGTCGGACACGCTTCGCGCCGACATGTCCTCGATATCACCCTGCAAAAGCCCCGAATACCCGCGATGGATCCCCTTCACTTTCTTGCCGCGGGAAAGTCCCTCACGCACCACCGCACGGATCGCCGCGTTCATGCCGGGGGCATCGCCTCCGCTGGTCAATACGCCAATCGTCTTGATTTCTTTTGCAGCCATGTTTTTTCCTCTCAATCGTTGAACGGGTTATGCGCCCGGCTTCTCGACCACCTTCACATTTTCCGCGCCGATCGCGCCGGACATCAACTCCACAATTTCCGCATCAATCTTTATATTACGACTTTTCGGCAATCTTTTCAATGCCCTCTCCGCAGAAATGTAGATCACCACGGTATCGTCTCCGTCTGATGCCGAGAGCATCTCCAGAATCCTTTTCTCGTCCCTTGCATAGGATTCCTTCGTCTCGAACTGCAGCCAAAGCTCCCGCTTCATCTGATCAAAGGGCGTGATCCGCTGGCAGATCAACTTCGCATCCTTCTCCTCCTCCACGGACACCTTCCCCTGAATAAAGACTTTTGCATCCTCCGAAAGCAGCTCCCGGTACTTTTCGTAATCACGGGGAAATACAATCACTTCCACGCTTCCTACCAGGTCTTCCACGGTCAGAAACGCCATCGGCTGGTTGTTTTTGGTATACTTCATCGTCACGCCGGCGATCATACCGCCGATGGTCACGACCTCTCCGTCTTTCCTGCTGCACTGTCCGGTCTCTTCATCCAAAAGGAAATCCGATGTCTTCGCCGTAATGCCCTTTTTCCAGACAGCTTCATAAGCCTCCAGCGGGTGTCCGCTGGCATAGATGCCGAGCACTTCTTTTTCAAACGCAAGAAGCTGCTCCTTGTCAAACTCCCCCACATCCGGCATCCGAAACTCCATTGCTTCTTTTGTCTCCTCATCCGCGATGTCAAACAAAGACATCTGTCCTGTCATGGAGGTTTTCTGTTCCGCAATGGTTGTTTCCAGGATCTGACCGTAGACCAGCAGTTTCTGCTTTCTCGTACCCGGGAGGCAGTCCAGCGCGCCCGCCTTGATCAGGTTTTCAAAGGTCCTCTTATTCACATCCTTCTTGCCGGTAAGACGCGAAATAAAATCCGGCAGCGACCGGTATGGACCGCACTCCTCCCGCTCACGAAGAAGCAGCTCGATCATGGGCCGCCCGATGGACTTCACGGCGGAAAGCCCGTAACGGATATGTTTCCCACTGACGGAAAACGCGCCGATGCCTTCATTCACATCCGGCGGAAGCAGGCCGATGCCCATGCTCTTCGCCGTCAGGATATACTCTGACAGTTTGGCGCTGTTATCGATCACGGAAGTCATCAACGCCGCCATATACTCCGTGGGGTAATGCAATTTCAGCCAGGCCGTCTGGTAAGAAATCGCCGCATACGCTGCCGCATGGGACTTATTGAAGGCATACTTGGCAAAATCCACCATATGATCGTAGATCCGGTTGGCAACCTCCGTCGGAATGCCGTTTGCGACACACCCGGGGATCCGTTCCGTGACCCCGGTCACTTTGTTCTGAAATTCTCCGCCGTTAACAAAGATCTCCCGGTTCTCATCAATGATATACTGCTTCTTTTTGCTCATGGCGCGGCGGATCTCATCTGCCCCGCCGAGGGAGTATCCGGCCAGGTTCTGCACGATCTGCATCACCTGTTCCTGATAAACGATGCAGCCGTAGGTGGCGGAAAGGATCGGCTCCAGGGCCGGACTGTCATACTCAATATGTTCCCGGTCATTTTTCCCGCGGATGTAAGCGGGAATAAACTCCATCGGGCCCGGACGGTACAGGGAAATCCCTGCGATGATGTCTTCCATGCTTTCCGGCTTCAGTTCCTTCATGAAGGAACGCATTCCCGCGGACTCCAACTGGAAGACGCCCTCCGTCCGTCCTGTGCCGAGATAATCAAAGACCGCTTTTTCTTCCACATCGATCCGGTCAATGTCGATTTTGATCCCCTGCGATTGTTCCACCAAGCGAACAGCATTTTCGATTACGGAAAGGTTTCGCAATCCAAGGAAATCCATCTTCAGAAGCCCCAGTTCCTCGATGGTCGTCATGGTAAACTGGGTCGTCACCATATCATCCTTGCCCAGTGACAGAGGCACAAACTCATCCATCGGCTCCGGTGCGATCACGACACCGGCCGCATGGGTGGAAGCATTCCGGGGCAGACCCTCGAGGCGCTTTGCCATATCGATGAGGTGCGTCACGCTTTCATCGGTCTCATAGGCGCTTCGCAGCTCCGGGTTCTTCTGCATGGCTTTTTCAATCGTGATACCAAGCTCATTGGGGACCATCTTGGCGATCCGGTCGCAGAAGGCATAGGGAAGATCTAAGGCCCGCCCCACATCCCGGATCACGCCCTTCGCCAGCATTGCGCCAAAGGTCTGGATCTGGGTCACGCAGTCCTTCCCGTACTTCTCCACAACATACGCGATGACCTCGCCCCGCCGTTCATCGGAAAAATCCACGTCAATATCGGGCATGCTGATCCGGGCCGGGCTCAGGAAACGCTCAAAAATCAGGTCATAACGGATCGGATCGATATCCGTGATCCCCATGCAATAGGACACCAGAGACCCTGCGGCCGAACCGCGGCCGGGTCCCACAGGGATCCCATGGGTTTTCGCATAATTGATGTAATCCCATACAATCAGGAAATAAGCGGTATAGCCCATCTGGTTGATGACGCCGAGTTCATATTCCAGACGGTCTTGCAGCATTTTCCGTTCTTCCGGGGAATGCTCCGCTGCGGGGTAGCGTTTCTCCATGCCCTGCGCGCAAAGCATCTCCAGATATCCTTTCTCGGTATATCCGTCCGGTACCTGATAACGCGGAATTTTATAGTTATTAAATTCAAACTTAACATTGCATCTATCCGCGATCAGCTGGGTATTTTCGATGGCCTGAAGCGCATAGGGAAACAGAGCTCGCATTTCCTCCTCGGATTTCACATAGAACTGTCCCTTCTGATAACGCAGCCGGTTTTCGTCCTGCACCTTTTTACCGGTCTGGATACAGAGCAGGATATCATGCGCTTCCCAGTCATCCTGATACGTATAGTGGCAGTCATTGGTGGCGACCAGCGGAATCCCTGTTTCTTCGGACATCCGAAGCAGGCCGGTGTTAACCGTCTGCTGTTCCGGAATCCCGTGATCCTGAAGCTCCAGAAAATAGTTTCCTTTTCCGAAAATATCCTGATAAGTCAGGGCACACTCCTTTGCTTCTTCATAAAAGCCCCGCATCAGCAATTTCGGCACTTCCCCGGCGAGACAGGCGGAAAGACAGATGATCCCCTCATGAAACTGCTGCAGCACTTCTTTGTCCACGCGGGGCTTGTAGTAAAAGCCTTCCACAAATCCCTTGGACACGATCTTGATCAGGTTATGGTAGCCCCGGTCATTCTCCGCCAGCAGGATCAGATGGGAATACCGGTCTTCATTCTGTCCGGTCTCCCGGTCAAACCGGCTTCCGGGTGCCACATAAACCTCGCATCCGATCACAGGCCGGATATCCGCCGCAAGGCATTCCTTATAAAAATCCACGACACCGTACATGACGCCGTGATCCGTGATCGCCGCCGCCGTCATGCCGAGTGATTTTACCCGTTTGACATATTCCTTGATCTTATTGGAGCCGTCCAGGAGGCTGTATTCCGTATGGACGTGAAGATGCGCAAATGCCAACGCCTGCTGTTCCTTTCCTTGTTTCTGCTAAAAAATACTATACCACACCCGTTCCGGTCTGTGCCGAATTTAATTTACATTGCATTTTCCGAAAAAAGACATCTCCGGCATTTCTGTGTTATAATACTTCGCAAACGGAGGACAAACATGAAACTCGGACTTGTGGTAGAAGGCGGCGGGATGAAATGCGCCTACACCGCCGGCATTTTGGATAAGCTTCTGGACAATCAGATGACATTTGATTATGCGATCGGCGTTTCCGCCGGGAGCTCCTGCACCGCCTCATTTTTGGCCGGACAGCGGGATCGGAACCGCCGTTTCTTTGTGGAGCATGTAAAAGACCCGGGATATATGGGATTTAGGACATTTTTGAGGAGCGGTTCCTTTTTCGGCCTGCAGTATATCTACGGCGACCTGACAAACAGCGGCGGCAAGGATCCTCTGGATCTGACCGCCCTGCGGCAAAACAAAACGGCTTTCAAAATCGTCGCCACGGATGCGGTCACCGGCAAAGCTGTCTATTTTGACAAAAGCGAACTGCTTCGGGATGATTACCGGCATTTTATGGCAAGCTGTGCGATTCCCGTGGTCTCAAAACCGATCGTGATCGGAAACCGGAAGTTTTATGACGGCGGGTGCGCGGATCCGATCCCTGTGCGCCGCGCGCTCTCAGATGGCTGCGAAAAGGTGCTCGTCCTGCTCTGCCGTCCGAAAGACACAGTGCGCACCCCGGAAAAGCATCCCGATTTGATCCGGATCGCCCTGCATCGTTATCCCAACACCTTCCGCGCCATAGAAAACCGCCACATCCTCTATAACGAGACGCTCTCCTATATCAAAGAACTGGAAGCAGAGGGAAAAGCCCTCATCATCGCGCCGAAAGAAGCGCTCCCCGTTTCCACCTACACAAGAGATCCCGCCGTATTGCAGAATCTCTATGACATTGCGCTGAGGGAGTTTGAGGAAGAGAAATCACGTATCATCGCGTTTCTGGCATAACGCCTTATTTCTCCAGCGTTTTCTTAAGATATGCGAGAATATCCTCTCTGGAGGTGGACTTCAGGAGATACCCGTCAGGCTTTAATTCCAGAACTCTGGACACGCCTTCCCGGGTGCCGACTCCCGTAAGGAAGATTACCGGGATATCCACTGTGGCGCTCTCCTGGCGCAGCATCTGGAACACCTGCGGTCCGTCCACCACCGGCATTTCATAATCCAGCAGGATCAGATTCACTTTTTCATCTTCCGGAACCTTTAACAGAAACGTAATGGCCTGCATTCCCGCGGTCACAATATCGACTTTATAGGAGTCCTTGATCCATTCTTTGACCATTCTGGCATACGACGGGTCATCGTCCACGATCAGAATCCTCTTCTTTTCGCCGGGATCCGTATTCCCTTCCAGTTCCTTCGCAAGGATCTCTTTCAGGGTGTTGATGTCCACAGGGCGATCCAGCCACAGACAGTCTCTGACCTCCGGAACCGCGCGCAAAATATCGGCATGATCATTCTTCTCCCCGATCATAATCAATCCCTTGCCGCTTTCCCTGACCGTCTCCGTGATCTTGCCCAGCGTATCCAGTTTCGATTTATCGCCGGAGATATCTCCCGGAAGATAGACGATGAATTCGTCAATGGTTTTCGTAAGATCCTCCAGGCTGTGAAAATCACCTGTCATTGTCGCAACCCGGTAGCCTGCATCCATGAGGTTCTTCTCAATTCCTTTTACAATCACGCTTGTCTGATAAAGAAGAATCCCTATCGATTTCTGTAAATTCAGTGTATTCATCTCCAATATCCCTCCTGGAAAATACGGTTAAGACTCCGAGATCTCAAAATACACCAGCGTCTGATTGATCAACTGATATGCCACCTCACCGAAGGTGATCGGTCCTGTGTAACGGTCGAGCTTCTTTCCTTCCAGTCCGCCGTACAGATAATTTAAAATGCAATTGAACGACAGTACAGGTGCATCCGCTCCCGACTCACGGATCCTTTCCGCGAACTCCTGCACATAGTCCGTGACAGGACGTGCAAATCTGTATTCCACATTCTTGAAGACCGGCGCATAAAGGTCGATCCCGGTATCGTCCGCCCCTTTGATGGATGTATTGATATAGGAACCGTTATAATCCGTGACCAGCGGCATCCTCGTGTCAATGTTCTTTCTCTTGATGTACTCCGCAAAGTCAACCTCCTGCCCGTTCACCTTGCATTTTGTGACCCGCAGTTCATTATCCGGAAACAGGATCACAGGATCCGTCTTATCATCTTCGAAAATGTTGATCAGATTCACAAGGGCGGTTTTATTGGCCGGAAGTTTGACATACATCACCACGGCCCGGTCGCGATAGGATTCTCCGCTGGTGCCGTCAAAGACCCTGATCTCATCCTCCGAACCGAGTTCCGCTCCCGCGATCCATCCGACGGTGGGATGCATCAGGAGTTCTTCCACATCGGGCGCCTCCTTTGCGTATTTTTCCACTACCTTGGAACCGAACGGCATGATCAGGATCGTCAGGCCGTTTTCATAACAATCCTCCACAATCTGAAATACACTGTATTTTCCGTAGGAGGCGATCCTGATCTCCTCCGCGAAATCAAGTTCCGTCACGAAGAGCCTCTCTTTTGTCAGCACGCCGCCATCCTCTCCGATAAAATACGGCGTGGTTCCCCCAATCCAGTTCCCCGCCGGCAGTTTGGAAAGCAGCGAACGATCCGCGGCAATGTGTAACACCTTGCCGTCCTGAATGAGTTTGATGGTTTCTTCCAAAGTAATCAGCATTGCAAAAACCCTCCTTCTGTGATGATATCAGACTCTCGCTGCGCGGGCGCATGCGGTCTGATGCTGTAAACTTTTTCTGAATCAAAGCGCTGCAATATTCGCAAAATCCACCTTTGCGATGATGGGGGATTTTGCGGAAAATGTCTCGATCTCCTGCATGCAGTCATCCATGCTGTCGGGATCTATCTGTAACTTCCATTTCAGCTTTGTGATCAGCATGTTCAGCGCCAGATTAGAGGATCTGTACTCCAGTTCCCCAAGCAATATTTTCTTAATGTTTTCCTGAACCTTTTCCGTCATAAGGTCCCTCCTTTCTGTCATCCGTCTTTTAGAAGCTGCAGGATTCCGTCATAGTCAAAATTCTCCGACTTCCTCCTGATCTCGTCAAGTTTTGCACCGTCGTCTTCCGAAAATCTGTAATCCTTCAGTTCTCCCAGGATCTCCTCGATATCGTCACTGCTCATGGCCTCTGCTGCAGTTATCAACCCCTCGTAAACGCTTTGCAGGAGAAATGCATCCGCAAGAGGTCTTTGGTCTTCCTCCCCGGCATCCTTCTCTTCAAAAACAGGTGCAATCGCCCGGTCCAATTCGTGATATTTCTGCATCAGCGCCGCATGGTGATCGGCGATATACGCAAGGTTTCCTTCTTTCCCGGCATTTTCCAGAAGCTGTGCCTCGTCCGCGATCCCATTGGCACCGATCAGCCTTGCGGAACTCTTTAAAGCATGCACCTTGATCGTATAATTTGTCCAGTCCTCTTTTGCATAAAAGTCCTCGATCTCGGAGGTCTTGTCCGGAACGGATTCGTGGAAAATTTTCAGCACGGTCTGAAATGCTTCCTCAGACCCGCTGTTTTTTAACGCCACATCCGGATCTATGGCATCGATCTGCCGGTACCACTCCGGATTCTCCGCCTCCGCGGCCGTATTCCGATGACTGGCATTTTGATCTGGCCCATCCCGGCCTGCAGCGTCCTGGCTCTCCATGCCCTGATCCACAGCGTCCAGAGAATCTTCCGAGCCCCCGGTTTCCGCTTCTTTCTCATTGTCGGCGTCATTGTCATTCTCATCGCCGAAATAGGAACCGATGTTATAGGATTTATTGCTCTTCACAAAATACAGGATCCCAAAGGAGCCGGATCCGACGTTGGAAGAGATCGCGGCAGAGGCCTGCATGAATACAACGCGTTCAAAATAGGCCCGTTTGCTCATTTGCTCCTTGATGAATTCCAGCGTCTCATGCGGAACATCCGTATAGGTGATAAACACCACCTCGGAATCCGGCACCACATCCACAGGCAGCGCCTTGTTGATGTATTTCTTGTATGCACTCTTCAGAGATCCGAACCAGACTCCGCCGATCCCTTTTTTATCATCCTTCACCGAAATGCACGGATGCATATCCAGCGCATTGGCAATGGCGTTGACTCTGCGGCTTACCAGCCCGTGCTTCAGCATGAAATCCGTGCTTTCAACGACAAAACTGCATTTCAACCGTTTCTTCACTTCATTCAGTTCCGATACGACCTCATCCGCCGATAGGCCGAGCTGCGTCAGCTTATGGGCAATTAATACCAGCAATCCGGTGGCGCTTGACACACATTCAGAATTAATAACCGTGACGTTTTCGAAGGATTTGGCCGCTTCGGATGCATTGATAAAATCCTTGCTCATGCTGGTGGTGATCGCAATGTGGATCAGATGATGGGCCCGTTTTAAGTTCGCCGCGAAAAATTCCGCATAGGCTGCTTCATCCGGCACATCGGATGCCGCATACTGGCCCTCCTTCATATAACGGATCAATTCCGAAGCTTCGATCTGCACGCTGTCTTTGAAGACCCCCTCTTCGGTCTTGATCACAAACGGCAGAATCGCGATATTCAGATTCCTTGTAATCTGCTCCGGCAGATCGCACATGCTGGTGGAGGTGATGAGAATCGGCATCCTGCCGGCATATCCCGCGGCGGCGTTGATATCCTCCCGCACACCCAGCGCATCGTTGTTCATGATAAGCTTCTCGGAAGAAATGAACCTCATGAGGGTTTCTTCCAGCACGGCTCCCGACACCGGTTTTACCGCATAACCGTCAAATCCGGACCGGTTATAAAGCTCCCTGTTTTCGCTTCCCGCGTTGGCCGTAAGCACCACAACCGGAGTGGTCCTGTTAAGACCGCCGGACTGCGACCGGATCCTCTCCAGGCATTCGATGCCGTCCATTTCCGGCATCAGATGATCCATCAGTATCACATCATACTGGTGCTTCAATGTCAACTCCAACGCTTCTTTTCCGCTTAACGCCTTGTCTATGACCATGGCGGTTTCCGCCAGAAGCTTGCTCTCCACTTCCAGGTTCATCTCATTGTCATCCACAATCAGAATCGCTGCTTCCGGAGCGGTGAAGCTTGCTTCGTACGCACTGATCCGGGCCGTATGCTGGCTATGGATATTCAGTTCGCCAACGGCGGTGGCATCGGAAATCCCCTGCTTCACGATCACCGTAAACGCGGAACCTTCCCCGTATACGCTGTTCACCGTAACGGTGCCTCCCATGAGCTCCACGATCTGTTTGACGATGGAAAGCCCAAGCCCCGTTCCTTCGATGAATCTGTTCTTTTCCTGATCCACCCGTTTAAACGCGTCAAACAGATGCGGAAGCGCTTCCTTTTTTATCCCCATTCCCGTATCCGTGACCGTAATGCGGAGGATGGCATAATCCTCCCCTCTCTCATCCACATCAATGCGAAGTCCCACTGTGCCTTCCTGCGTATACTTGACGGCGTTGTTCAGGAGGTTGACGATCACCTGCTTGATCCTGACCTCATCCCCGTAAAGGACGGTTGGCACATCCGGATCCACGCTCACATCCAGCTTCAGGCCCTTTTCATTCGCCTTCAGCCAGATCATATTCACGATATCGGAAAGCGTGTCACCTACGTTGTAATCCACCGGCACGATGTCCATGCTCCCTGCTTCCATCTTGGAAAAATCAAGGATGTCATTGATCAGCGCAAGAAGCATCTTGCCAGCCCCCTGAATTCCCGAGGCCTGATTGACGATCTCATCGGATGCCTCCACATCCCTTAAAATCAGTTCGTTGAGGCCCAGGATCGAATTGATGGGCGTCCTGATCTCATGACTCATGCTGGAGAAGAACCTGTTCTGGGATCTTGTCAGTTCCTCTGCCCTTTCCGCCTCTTTTCTGGCCCTCCTGCTTTCATTATCAAAGAGCCTTCCCTGGATCCAGGTCATCACAAAAACAATGCTGCCGATCAGGATGATCGAAATGGTGCTGTCCACAAAAAACACCTGCTTTGCATGAGGCATGATGATCTCCGGGAGGTAGTAATCGATGCAGTGACAGACGATGGTGATCGCTGCCAGGAGGATGAAGATCACGATGCGAAACGCGCCTGTTAGCAGTAGTCCGGCATACAGATAGGCAAAAATCACCCAAAGCAATCCGCCCCCCGTATACCCCCCTCCGAAGAAATAGACAGCCGGAAGGATGACAAAGACCAGTCCGATGGCGAACAGAATGATGGCTACTTTCAGTTTGTTTTTATAAAGGCAGGTCGCTGTGACGACGGGAATCACAAGCAGCGTAACCAAAAGAACAGCGATCTCAATCCGGTTCTCATAGACTACGATGTCCCCGATCAGAGCAATCAGCGCTGTCAGTTCCACCGCAACGGTAAAGCATAAAAACAGGCGTTCCTTGAGTTCTCTTTCGGGATCCATAACGGCATTTTTGAAGTCCTGATACAGTTTCTTGACGCTCATCTCCCGTCACCCCCTTTGCTTCTCTTTTTTTCAGGGAGTTCTCTTATCATCACTCTTTCAAAATCTGCCGTGTTGATCGGTTTGGCGATAAATCCGTCGAACCCTTCTCTGATAAACATCTCTTTTGCCCCGGAAACAACGTTGGCGGTCAGTGCCACGACGATGGCATTCCGCCCCAAATCATCCGCAATCCCTCTGATCTGCTTCATCGCCTCCACGCCGTCCATTTCCGGCATCATATGATCCATAAACACCACATCATATTCGTTCTCGCGGAACTTGGAAATCGCCTCACGACCGCTCCCCGCCGTATCGATCAACATTCCGTAATCCTTGAAGATCCCCGAAGCAACCACCAGATTCATCGGTTCATCATCGACGATCAGCGCGCGCACATTTTCAAAGGTCGGTTTTGCCTGATCATCTCCAATGCACAAATCCCCGGCATTCACGCCTTCATTCAGCACCTTGATCACAGGATAGGAATACAGGGGTTTCGGCAGGACGAGGACGCGGCTTCCGGAACTCGGCTTGAATCCGGGATCCGCCAATACCACGATCACGATCCCTTCCTCGCAGGCAGCATCAAAGTACCCTTTGTTTTCCTCGTACTCCTCCTGTCCCATAAAGATAAAGCCTACCTCTGTTTTTTCCTTCATGCGTTCCACATCATAGACGGTTTCCGCCGAATACAGCTGCACCTGGATGCCTGCCGCAAGGTTCCCCGCCATCGTCCGGTAAAAATCACGGATCTTGGAAACCTTGTATTTATCAGATCTGACATGGAGGAGAAGCGCGCCGGATAATTCCCTGGAGAGTTTCAGGCAGGGTGACGGATCGACCACCTTCGTCGGCATCGTGATCCTGACCGTGGTCCCGTTTCCTTTCTCGCTCTCTATCTTGACAAAGCCGCCCATGCTGTGGGTAAATCCGTACACAATAAACAGCCCCAGTCCAATGCCTCCCGAACTGCGGTTGCGCTTTTTATTGGCCTGGTACATACCGCCGGCAACGGATCCCAAAGCCTTCCTGTCCATGCCGATGCCGGTATCCGTCATTTCTATGCACAGATTGATCCCGTTTTCCATCTGTTCCGTGTACATTCTGACAAGAACGCCGCCACTCCTGGTAAACTTCACTGCATTTTCCAGCAGATGCCTGAAAATCTTATGAAGCTTCTTGATATCCCCGTTCATCTTTGCCGGGACTCTCGGATCCAGATCCACAACAAGCTCAAGATCCTGCCGCTCATGCATGCGAAAACCCACCACCACGTCATTGATCAAAGAGGTGCTCATGTAGTCTTCTTCTTCCAGAATGACCTTGCCTCTTTTGCATTCGGTATAATCCTGAATGTCTTCGATCTGGCAGGCCAGTCTGATTCCGGCGTTCTTAATGGATTCGGCTTCGTATCCGATGTTTCTCTTGATCAGAAGATCCGACATCCCGTTCACCACATTGATCGGCGTCCGAAGTTCATGGGAGATATTGGAAAGAAAATCCTCCATGTCGGCATCATTTTCCTCGATCCGGCGGTTCTTCCGACTGTTCTCTTCCGCGTTCTCCAGTCTTTCGCCGATTGCCCTGAAATTAATGATATAGACGAACACAACGATCCCCGCGTGCAGCAGGATTTTGGATATATTCAGCGCAGTATACTCAATCCCGTCCCATCCCGGGATGTTGAAAAGATGCCATGCCATCAGAAAAAAATACTCCACCAGAAACAGGTGCATCATATATTTCCGGTCAAAAGAAGCATACGCGATCATGGCAAAGGCGGCGACCAACGCAAGATCAAACAGGCTTGTCTCGTGAACGCCGTGATAGAAAACGATCAGAAACGCTATGAGAAAACAGAAAAATGCTTTCCAGTCAGGATCTAATTTCTTGGAGAAATGCACCACCCACAACAGGACGATCATGATGACGAGCACGGCAGGGGCCCAGACTTCCCATCCCATGATCAGATTTTCAATGAGCAATGCGACGGCAACCAGTGATGTAAGCAATACCGTAAATTTCTCTTTGATTCCTTGCTTCAAAGCGTCATTTTCCATGGTTTTCCCCCATAGCGTCATAATAATCAAGTATATAACAGATTATCACCTGCTTCAACGGGTTTCCAGAATGTCAAACCTCCGGCGTCACAATCTCCTTGCTTGTGACACCGCGTTGGATTACCATATGGGTGAACCATTCTGGAAAGGGGAAGGGGGGATTGAGGTGAGTTTTGTATTCGCGGAGACGCTGCGTAAGCTGAGAGAGGAAAAAGGCCTTTCGCAGAAGCAGCTCGGCACGCAAATGTTTGTCAACCATTCCACGGTCGCCCGCTGGGAAAACGGCAGCCGTCTGCCGGATGTCGCCATGATTTCCCGCCTTGCCGACTGTCTTGGGGTGGATGCAAACACGCTGCTCTATGCCGCGGCCGAAAGCGAAGAATCTCCCAACATTATCATGGTGGACGACAGCAAGGTCATCCTCTCCGACAACCTGTCCGTTCTGGAAGAGGTCGTGCCGAATGCCACGATCACGGGCTTTATCTGGCCAAAGGAAGCGATCGCATACGCAAGGGCAAACCCGGTCGCTCTGGCCATTCTGGATATCGAACTGGGGAACGCCAGCGGACTTGAACTGTGTCACACGCTGCTGGAGATCAATCCCCGCACCAATGTGATTTATCTGACTGCTTATCCGGACTATTCCCTTGATGCATGGGACACCGATGCCTGTGGCTTTCTGGTCAAACCGTTGACACCGGAGGGTGTTCGGGCACAGCTTCATAAGCTGCGGTATCCGTTTTTGCCGGGAGGTATGGCAGAATGAGCATATGGTCGGAGTTCTTCTACTTTTCCGTTGTCACTGCGGCGCTTCTGTTAAGCGTGCTGGGGCTTTGGTTTTCCTCCATCATTCCTCTGATCAGCCGCTGGAGCAGGCGCTTTTTCCGAGGCTACTTTTTGTCCTTTATCCTGTGCTGCGTCTGCGTCCTTATCGAATGGATCCTGCCCTTTTCTCACGGTCCACGCGAAGCAGTCTATTTCATGTCGATTCTGGAATCCCTGCTCCTTTCCATACCGCTGCCCATGGTGACGGTTTATCTGCTGCATTGCAGCGGAAAAACCATTTTCTCAAGCAAGCTCTTTCGCACCGTGCTGATCCTGTGGGCGGTCTATTGTTTTCTGCTGGTCGTTGCCCCTTTCCTCGGCCTTTTCTCCTATGAGGCGCAGGATAACCAGTATTATCGCGGAACCCTTTACCCGCTTTTGCTGCTGCCGCTCATCGCCATCCAGCTGCTCACCCTGGCGGGCCTGGTGCGGCATCGAAAAGAGCTCTCACGTAAAGTCTTTTTCAGCTTCCTCATTGCGATTCTGCCGATGACGGTGGCATTGTTCGTACAACTGTTCGCCGATGTGTTTCCCCTCATCGACATCAGTTATGTCCTCTCCGCATTGTCCATGTACGGTCTCATCCTGTCCGACCAGATTGACCAAGATCGACGACACCAGCAGGAGATTGCCAGACAGCAGCAGGAAATCGCAAGGCAGCAGCAGGAGATCGCCCATGAGCGGGCCAGCGTCATGGTGCTGCAGATGCGGCCTCATTTCATCTATAATACCCTGATGAGCATCTACAGCCTTTGCAATCTGGATCCTCAAAAGGCCAGACAGGTGACCATGGATTTCACCAACTATCTGCGCAAAAACTTTCATGCTGTTGCCAGCGACAGTCCCATTCCCTTTTCCGCGGAATTGGAACATACCCGCGCTTATCTCGCCGTGGAGCAGGTACAGTATGAAGATATGCTTTTCGTGGAATACGATACGGCCTTTACCCATTTCCGCCTGCCCCCTCTGACGCTTCAGCCCATTGTGGAAAACGCCGTCAAGCATGGCATGGATCCTTATGCCGGTTCGTTTCACATTTCCATCCGGACGCAAAAAACCGATTCCGGCAGCGAGATCATCGTGACAGACGACGGCCGCGGTTTTACCCCCGCCGATGACAGCGACCCGGGGATCGCCTTGAAAAATATCCGGCAGAGACTGATGATCATGTGCGGCGGATGCCTGGCCATCTCATCGCAGGAAGGGAGCGGAACCACAGTGACAGTGACGATCCCGGAAAGCGCCCCATCTGAAAAATCACCGTTAATTCCTTAAGAAACCGGGGCAGCGATCCGATATATACAGTGAACGCGTTACCAAAAAGCATGCCGCAGCACAGGATCCTGATGCGGCAGACCAAAAAGACAGCAGGTGCCAGGGACGGATTTTTTTAAGAAACGGATGTTCTTAAAAGAATGCGTCTTTTTCTTTGGAATCTGCAGGGAAGCTATTTCAACAGAATACGGAAAACCTGCTCATCACAAAGGAGGAATTCTCATTGATCATTCAATCTTCTGATGTAGGAATGAGCAGCAAGCGAAGTTATGCCCAGTCAGAGAGCCATGTGATCTCCTTTACGGGAAGGAAGAGCAGCGTGTACGGGATCGGGGACAAAAACGGCTCGGGTCTCATCTCCACGCTTCCGGACTCCTCACAGGAAAAAGAGAGTGAGAAGGAGGGAAAACAGTTTTCCAACTCTCTGGAAGATCTGATCGAGCGTCTGAATGTGGGCAAATCCAATCGTAGCAGCGGAAGCAGGAACAGCGGGGAAAACGAATCCCGGCGCAGAATCCGCTATTTCAGCATGGACTATATCTGGCAATTGTTATTCGGCAGGCGGTTTGAACTGACGGATCTCACTTCATCGCAAGGCATGTCAGAAGGTTTTTCCGGCGGATTCTCCGGCAGCTTTTCGGAGTCATACTGCTACCACGAAGAAGAAGCTGTGACATTTGAAACCGCAGGAACCGTCAAAACCTCGGACGGACGTGAAATCAGTTTTGGACTGGAGTTATCCATGTCACGCTCCTTTACCGAAGTCTACAGTCAAAGCTTTTCCTTCGGAGGCGGCCTGTTTACAGATCCGCTTGTGATCAACATGGACTGCGATGCCGCGGATGTCTGCGACCAGAAGTTTTATTTCGACCTCGACGCGGACGGTCATGAGGAAGTGATCAGCCGCCTCGGTCCGGGCTCCGGATTCCTGGCGCTGGACAAGAACGGCGACGGAAAGATCAATAACGGCGCAGAACTGTTCGGAACCAAAAGCGGAAACGGGTTCAAGGATCTGGCACTTTACGACAAGGACAAAAACGGCTGGATCGACGAAGCCGACGATGTTTTCAAAGACCTCATGATCTGGTCAAAGGACAAAAACGGCAATGACAAGCTGATCGGACTCGGCGCTGCCGGGATCGGCGCGATCTACTTAGGAAACTGCCAAAGCGAGTTTTCCCTGAACCGGCTGGCCGACAACGAGCCGAATGCAAGGATCCGTTCCACCGGGATCTTCCTGTATGAGAACGGCGGCATGGGCACGCTGCAGCAGCTGGATCTCGCCCAGTAACTTTATCAAACACAAAAAGTGACAGACAGACAAAACGGGTCAGCGTGAGCTGGCCCGTTACGCTTCCGCCGTCTCCTCTCCCGGGAAAAGGAGCATCGCGCCGAGGATCAGGGTCAGCACCATCACTGGCAGCCAGACAAACTGGAAGTACGGATTATCCGCCCACAGATAAAGCAGCCCCGTGATCCCCAGGAGATTAAAGATCATATGGGCAAGAATGGAATCCAGAAGATTTCCGCCTTTCTCCGCGATCAAGCCGAAGATCAGCCCGGCGACAAACGTATACAACCCCTGCATCAGATTCATATGATAGATGCCGAACATCGCAGCCTGCAGCAGGTTTGCCAGAGCAAAGGGCATGATGCGCCGGAAATGCTTCATCGCGATCCCGCGAAAGAGCAGCTCCTCCGCCAGCGGCCCGAGAACCACCACATAGAGATACATCAAGGGCGACGGATCTCCGAGGCCTGCCATCTCCGTCAGTTCCTCATATTCCGTCGCGGTGGAAGGACTGACAGATGCGATCCATTCATAGACGACCTCCGTCAGGTATTGCAGCCCGATCATCAAAAGAACCAGACCTCCAAGGAGCGCCAGGAGAGATTTTCCTTTTTTCAGAGGCGTTCTTACGTTTTTTCTGAAAGCCTTCCCAAGCCACAGCCCGAAAACCACAATGATGACCGTGGAATAGACGATCTGAAGATTATCCGTAAACACCTCTCCCGTGACAGCTTCGTAGAACCTCTCCGAAAACGAGGAGAAGGGAATCCCGTCTCTGCGGCTGGTGACAAACAATCCCATGGCCGCAAAACCGGACAGCGGAATCGTCACCAGAAATTGGATCAGGAGTGAAGCCGGCAGCGGCAGCATCCCCAGAAGAAAGCATCCGATTTTTCTCTTTGTTGTCATAACAACCCTTTCAATGTCTGTACCGCTTCAGTCAGATAAGGGTTCTCCGTCTCGTAAAACGCGCCGCGGTCAACCTCTTTCGCAAATGCCGGATCCAACGGCAGCTTGCCCAGCACCGGGATGGAAAGATCCCCGGCAATCGCATCGATCCTGCTCTCTCCGAAGAGCGAGATCTCCTTTCCGCAGTCCGGACACTTCAGAAAACTATAGTTTTCCACCACGCCAAGCACAGGCACACCCATCTGCATCGCCATGGAGTAAGCTTTTTTCACGATCATTTGGACCAGTTCCTGCGGGCTCGTCACGATCACGACGCCATCCAGAGGCAGGGACTGAAACACCGTCAACGGCACGTCTCCCGTGCCCGGCGGCATATCAACCAGGAGAAAATCCAGATCGCCCCAGAGCACATCCGTCCAGAACTGTTTCACGGCGCCTGCTATGACCGGCCCTCTCCAGATCACCGGCGCTTCCGGATCATCCATCAGCACGTTGATGGAGATGATCTTGGTCCCGTCACCCGTTTCCAGAGGCAGGATCTCACCCTCTTCGTTGCCGTAGGCCGTCCCTGTCACACCGTACATTTTCGGAATGGAAGGCCCCGTGATATCCGCATCCATCACCCCGACGGCATATCCCATCCGGCGAAGCCCTGCCGCCAGATGTCCCGTGACAAACGATTTGCCGACACCGCCTTTTCCGCTGATCACACCGATCACTTTTTTGATCGAGGAATGGACGTTACAGGCGGTCTGAAAGCTTTCCTTCGCATTTTTCGGGTTGCTTTTGCATCCTTCGCAGCTTTCCTTGCTGCAGCTTGCTGCGCTGCTGCATGCGCTGTTCTCAGGCATTTTTTTCCTCCCCTTCTTTCTTCCGGAAGATTTCCTTCAGCGACTCGGTATAGGGTGCTCTCGCCACCCCGTATTCCGTCACGATTCCGGCGATCAGTTCATGATCCGTCACATCAAAGGCCGGATTATACACCTTGACGCCCTCCGGCGCCATGCGTTCTTTGTACCACATTTCCGTCACTTCTTCGGGTTTCCGCTGCTCGATTTTGATCTGTTCTCCCGTCGGACACTCCATATCGATGGTGGAAGTGGGAGCGCAGATATACACCGGCACGTTGTAACGCGCCGCCACCGCCGCCACAACGGAGGTTCCGATCTTATTTGCGGTATCGCCGTTGGCCGCCACGCGATCACACCCCACAAATACCGCATTGACCCAGCCCTGCCGCATCACAGAAGCAGACATGTTATCGCAGATCAGTGTCGTATCCACGCCTGCGGAGTGAAGCTCGAAGGACGTGAGGCGCGCGCCCTGCAGCAGCGGCCTCGTCTCATCGCAGAACACTCTGAAATGATATCCCTTTTCCTCACCGAGATAGATCGGCGCCGTCGCGGTGCCGTATTTACTGGTGGCCAGCTGTCCGGCATTGCAGTGGGTCAAAATCCCGTCTCCCGGCTTCACCAGTGTCAATCCGTGCTCTCCGATCGCCCGGCAGACGCGGATATCTTCGTCCTGAATCGCCACTGCTTCCTCATAAAGAAGCGTCAGGATCTCCGGGATCGGTTTTTCTTTGTTGGCCAGCGCGACCGCATCCATCCGCCGCAGCGCCCAGGAAAGGTTCACCGCCGTCGGCCTGGAAGAATCCAGATATTCCTTCTGTTTTTTGAATTCGGCGTAAAACGCGTCAAAGCTGTCTGCCTTGATCTGTTTCGCCAGCAGATAGAGCCCGAACCCCGCAGCCACGCCGATTGCCGGCGCGCCTCTGACCTGCAGCAGATAGATCGCATTCCAGATCTCCTCCGCTGTTTTGAGGGAAATCAGTTCAATCTTTCCCGGCAGTTTCGTCTGGTCAATGATGACGATCTGATCATTTTCATCATCCAGCCGAACGGTATCATAGTCCAAAATTGTCTTTCCCATTGTGATTCCTCCTTATTCATCGTCCGGTTTTGAACGTATTTTTTTAAATATATCATGCCACCGTTTTTTACGGATCACGGTCTGCTTTTGAAGAAACTCTTTCCATGCCGCGGGATGCAGAAGGATCAGCAGCGGAAACAGCTCCAGCCGCCCGGCAAGCATGTCAAACATCAGTACACACTTGGAAAAATTACTGAAAAAACCGTAGTTCTGGGACGGCCCCACCATGGAAAGACCCGGCCCGATGTTGTTCATCGTGGCGGTCACAGCGGTAAAACTCGTCACAAGATCCGTTTTTTCAAACGAGATCAAAAACAAAGACGTCACAAAGATTGCAAAAAACGTCACAAAATACACATTGGTGGAACGCTGCACATCATGCTCGATGGGCTTTCCGTCCATATGAATCTTTTTAATGCTCTTCGGATGGATGTAATAAATCAGCTCTTTTTTGACGGTCTTTAAAAGCAGCACCACACGCGACACCTTGATACCGCCGCCGGTACTGCCTGCACATGCGCCGGTAAACATCAGGCACACCAAAATCATCCTGGCGGTCTGGGGCCACAGGTCAAAATCCACCGTCGAATAACCTGTGGTGGTGATGATGGAACTGACCTGGAAAAACGCTTCCGTCACAGAGGAGAAAATCTGCGCGGCTGAATGGCAGATCGTGATGGCGATCACCACCGTGGAACCGATAATGAGCCCGAAATAAGTCCGCACCTCCTCCATGCTCAGCGCCTTGCGAAAACGCCGGAACAGGATCAGGTAATACATATTGAAATTGATGCCGAACAGCATCATAAAGATCCCGATCACCCATTGGGCGTACACCGAATACTCCGCGCAGCTGCTGTTGCGGACGCCGAAGCCGCCGGTTCCCGCAGTCCCCAGGCTGATGGTCACCGCGTCAAATACCGGCACTCGTCCGATCAAAAGCAGCAGCATCTCCGCAATCGTCATGCCGATGTAGATGTAATAAAGGAGCCTTGCGGTCTGACCGGCTTTCGGCACCAGTTTTCCCACCGATGGGCCCGGGCTTTCCGCCTTCATGAGGTTGGTCCCGGAGCCGCCGGAAAGAGGCACCACTGCCAGCAAAAACACCAGAACCCCCATGCCGCCGATCCAATGGGTAAAACTGCGCCAGAACAACGCCGTATGGGATAAGACCTCCACATCCGACAGGATCGAAGCCCCCGTGGTCGTGAAGCCGGATACTGTTTCAAACAGCGCATCAAAAAAGGAGGGGATCTCGCCTGTCAGGAAGAACGGGAGACACCCCACAAGACTCATCAAAATCCAGGACAATGCCGTCGCGATGCAGCCTTCCTTCAGGCCGAAATGGAAGTCAGCCGGTTTGAAACGGCTCAGCAGCACTCCCACCAGGTATGCGCCGGCAGCGACGCAGATAAAACACAGCCCTTCCTCATCCTGATAAATCAGTGATACCAGACAGGGCAGCAGAAGAAAAACGCCCTCCAGCCGCAATACCCGTCCTAAAATATAACGAATAACCGAATTGTTCACGTTTTTTCAAAACTCCGTTTTGCTAACGTTCCAATATATCTCCGATATCGTTGAAACCGGAATGGGTGGTCACGATCATGACCGTATCGCCCGCATGGATCTCGTCGGATCCGCTCGGAATCAGGATCAGCCCGTTGCGGTTGATAAACGCGATCAGCAGATCTCTCTTCAGATTCAGATCCCGCAGGGGCTTCCCTGCCACAGGGGAATTGATCCCGACCCGAAACTCGATCGCCTCCACATTGGAATCATACATATGGTAAAGCGTCTCGATGTTGCTTCCCATGGAATTCTTTTTCGCGCGGACGTATGCGATGATCGCTTCCGAAGTAATGTATTTCGGATAAATCACGCTGCCGAGATCCATGCTTTCCAGCACGGACTTGAAACCGATCCGGTTCACCTTTGTGATCGCTTTCGCCTTACCGGCCTGCTTCGCATAAAGGGTCAACAGGATGTTCTCCTCATCCATTCCGGTCAGGGGCACAAAAGACTCCGCATATTCGATGCCTTCTTCCCGCAGCAGATCCTCATTCGTTCCGTCACCGTTGATGATCACCGCATCCGGCAACAGAACCGTCAGCTCCTCGCAGCGCTTCTTGTCCCGTTCGATGATCTTCACGGACACCCCCATGTCAAGGAGCTGCCGCGCGAGATAGTAAGACGCCTTGCCGCCGCCGATGATCATGCAGTCATGAACCTGGCCGGTCTTTAAACCCAATGCGGAAAGAGTCGCCTTTGCGCGCCTTCTCGGCACCACGAAGGAAACCAGGTCATTTTCCTTGATCACAAAGCTTCCGGAGGGTATATGCACCTCCCCGCCGCGCTCCACGGCGCAGATCAGGGTATCCTTTGTCTTTTTGCCGATGCTCATGACAGACGTATCGCAAAGGGTGCTTTCTTGTCCCACCTTGATCTTGATCAGCTCCGCCTGTCCGTGGGCAAACGCGTTTACCTCCAGAGCTTTCGGCAGTGCCAGGATCCGCGATGCCTCACGGGCCGCTTCCAGCTCCGGATTGATGATCATGGCAAGACCGAGCTTCTCCTGCAGGTAGCCGGATTCCCGGCTGTAATCGGGATCTCTGACCCTCGCGATGGCCGCGCAGCCGCCGCGCGCTTCGCCACAGTGCAGCAAAGGAGGTTCAGCTCATCCGAATTCGTCACTGCGATGAGCAGATCCGTGCCTTCAACCCCGGCCTCATTCTGGATATTGAAGCTGGCACCGTTTCCGACGACTCCCATCACATCATAGAGTCCGGTGGACATGCTGATCTTATCCGCATCTTTATCAATTAACGTAATATCATGGCCTTCACGCACCAGCTGCTCCGTCAGCGTATTTCCGACCTTTCCGCAGCCGACAATGATGATGTGAAGTCCCTTTTTTTCAAGTACACTCATAGGTATCATATTACATCGTCCATATAAAATATGCAACTAACGCGGCCGTTATCCCCTCTCCCAGAACGCTTTCAGCGCCGCTCCCACAGTTTCTGAGCGCACGGTCTTATAATCGGCCCATTCCCTCGGAAACGTCCTTTTGTTTTCCGCATAGAGAAACCGTTCATCCAGCAGCAGGATCACGCCCCGATCGGAAGCTGTCCTGATGACGCGTCCCGCGGCCTGCTGGACTTTGTTCATGCCGGGATAACGATAGGCATAATCAAATCCCGCGCCGTTTTTCCCGTCAAAGAAGTCCTTCAGAAGCTCCCGTTCCGGTCCCACCTGCGGGATGCCGGTGCCGACCACGATCACACCGATCAGCTTCTCTCCGGTCAGGTCTATCCCCTCCCCGAAGATCCCGCCCATCACGCAAAACCCGAGAAGTGCGTCGGCGCGTTCCCCGTCGAACGCCATCAGAAACGCCTCCCGCTCTTCTTCCTTCATGCCGGGTCTCTGCACGAGCAGTTCCACGTCCCCCTGTGCCGTTTCTTCAAAGGCGTCCTTCACGTCGTTCATCATCCGGTAAGACGGGAAAAACGCCAGATAGTTTCCCTTTTTGGCTGCCACAGTCTCCCGCAGGTAAGCGGCAATCCGCCGGTATTCCTCCTCCGTGCGGCGGGTGTATTTCGTGGTGACGTCATTCCCGATCAGAAGCAGGCGCTGCTCCGGACGAAACGAGCTGTCCGCATATACCGCATAGTTATCCTCCCGCGCACTGAGAAGACTCTTGTAATACTGAATCGGCAGCATGGTTGCGGAGAAAAAAACCGTGCTTTTCGCTTTCTGCAGACATTGCTCCAAATCGAAGGAAGGATCCAGGCAATGGATCGTCACAAAAAAAGCGCCGCTTTCCCCATGTCCCGCCGTGATACGGTAATTCTCCGTGAGTCTGTCATAGGCGGCCTGGAAATTTTTCATCGTGAAATAGAACTCCAGAAACTCCTTTTTCTCCGGGAAATCCGTATTTTTTGCAAGGAATTTCTCGGTCTTTGCGATGAGTTGTTCCAGACACAGTGCCAGATCCGCGATCTGATCCAGCACCGTTTCCTCGTCGCATAGGCGTTTCAATGCCAGCAGCTTCTGGTTGCATTTCGTCAGCGCCTTTTCCACAGGTCGGTTATATCGCTTCATGTAGCGGCGGGCTGCAAGGAACTCCTCTTTGACGATCGTCGCGCTGAACATTTCCCGGGCGCGGTCCACCAGATTATGGGCCTCGTCCACCAGAAGGAGATTCTCGCCGCTGTTTCCCTCCGCAAAGAATCGCTTCAAAGAAACCGTCGGATCAAAGGCATAATTATAATCGCAGACAATGTCATCGCACCAGGAAGACACATCCAGACTCATCTCAAAAGGACACACCCTGTGCTTTTCGGCTTGCCGAAGCAAGGTTTCCCGGTCAAACACATCCGTCTCATTCAACAGTTCAAACACCGCGTCATTCACGCGGTCAAAATGCCCTTTGGCGCACGGACAATGCCGGGGATCGCATTCCATCTCGTCGTTCGGACACATCTTTTCCTTTGCCGTCAGCCGGATCCGCTTG
This sequence comes from Lachnospiraceae bacterium, assembly GCA_017431515.1. Taxonomy (GTDB): domain Bacteria; phylum Bacillota; class Clostridia; order Lachnospirales; family Lachnospiraceae; genus RUG12461. Next base: position 2,296 of record JAFRKV010000038.1, on the reverse strand, counting down.
CTGCGAAGCCCCTGCGACGCAAGAAGGGAAAAGGTATCCATGGCCACCTGCGCCGTGATGGTCTTTGCGGTCAGATAAAAGATCCGTTCGATCTCTCCCTCTCCCATGGCTTTGATCCCGGGAAAGACCGTCGCAATGGTTTTCCCCACACCGGTCGGCGCCTGCAAAAAGAGGATCTTGTTTCGCAGGATCGTGCGGTAGACATCCCTTACCAGCTCCTTTTGCCCCGCGCGGTATTCATAAGGGAACTCCAGAGGGCGGATGGAGTCTGTGCGGGTCTTTCGCCATGCAAACAGAAAATCCGTCCATTTCCGGTATTCTCCGATCAAAAGAGAAAACCATTCCTCTAGAGCCGCAAATTCGTAATCCTCCGTAAAATACCGGATCTCCTCCGCCGCAGGATGATCGGGATTCAACCCGCAGTATGTCATCCGGACACGGATCGCCGGCAGGCCGTTTTGTGACGCGTAAATATACGCATAAACCTTTGCCTGTGCCAGATGTACCGGCACCGGTTCCTTCATCGCGTCTACATCCTGGTAGACCCCCTTGATCTCATCGATCGTCACAGGTTCGTCCTCCGGCGTGATGATGCCGTCCGCCCGTCCCTCCAGCCGGATCTCATATCCCTCCGCCGGAATTTCGATAGACAAGGGCACTTCCGGGGTGTATTCCGCGCCCTGCCTGTTTTGGATCATGCGATGAATCCGGGTACCCTCCCGCATCGCGGAAAGATCCCCGGCAAAGCTTCTGCGATGATCGATGTCTCCGGAGCGGCAGAGAAACTCCACCAGTTCCCGCACCGATGTTTTGATCAGTTGTCGTGTTTTTTCTGCGCCCATTTTCCCTAAAACGCTGTCACGGCACTTTTACGGCCGTATACAGCAAAAGATACCCGAACCAATGATCCGGGTATCCATCGTCGTATTGATCATTTTTGTCATGAATCTGTCAGGACAGTCCTGCTTAGGAGAACACATCCCTGAACCAGATCAGCGCATCCACATAGGCTTTGTAAACCTCGTCCATATCCATCTTTCCGAGGATCATCTGACGGGATACCTCCTGCCAGTTCGCATTTTCATAGGCAAGGATGAAATCCTTCACCGGTGCGAGAACACCTGCATTGTCGCAGAGCGCTTCCTTGATCGGCGTCGAGATCTTTACCATCTCCAGCGCTTCTTCCATCGGCTTATCCAGAATGATATCCAGCACCGAGAACATTCCCATCAGGAACAGTTCCTGAGACTGCACCGCCATCTCAAAGGAAGGCGCCAGATTTTCCGCAAACTTACCGCGGATCAGAGACAGCCTCGTAATCTCGCTGGGCTTATCCGCACAGAGTTCCTTGGTCACTGCGGTGTTGATCCATTTCTTCAATTCTTTCTGACCGAGCATCGCCGCCGCATGACGGACGGAAGTGATCTCCGAATTGACTGACCGCGTATTTGCCATCTTCAGAAGAGAAATAACCAGCGCCGTATCCTGTCCGACGACGTCCGCCGCCTTCGCAAGATCAAAATCCACGTCATTGACCACTTTGAGGAGCTGGATGTAGTTCGCCTTCAACGGCGCAACCTCTTTCGCACCTTCGGTAACCGGCATCCGGAAAAACTCGCCCTCATAAAGGTCGAAGCTGCCGCTCTTCTTCAAAGTATCATATTCGTCCTGGGAATTGACATTGACCGCAACGAGCTTCATGGAGGGATAAACCTTTCCGAAGAAAGCGCGCGCGTTTTGAATGTTGATCTTCTTGTGGTTTAACAGAATGTAATCCATCTGGGAAAGGACTTCGTGATATTCATGGAAATCCTCGATGGAAAGCTTACGCATGGCAAACCGGAAGCCTTTGCTCTTCAGATCAATGATCCGGTTGATAAACATCTCCTGGGGTGCAACCGTGGGATCGCAAAGCAGGACGACATTGCCTCTCGGTGAAGTGCATTGACTCTCGATCTCCGCAAACAAAGAGAACTGATTGATCGTGACGAACACATCCCTGCCGGCAGTCAAAGCATTGACGCCGACGCTGGTAATGATGTCCAGCCCGAGAATGTCTGCCGCTCCGTCATTGCCGCCGGTGCCGAGAAGGCTCGGCCGCAGCAGATGGTTCTCCTTCTGCGCAAACAGCGAGTACGCGCTGACCTCCATTTTTTCGTTAAAAAGCGGAATTAGTGTTGCGAGCATGATTCCTCCTCTCGAAATACGAAAAATTCCCCATACACGGTTATTGTATCATATTTCGGATATGACGCAACATTTTTTCATAGAAATGAATTTCACGTGAGGCTAAGGC
>JAFRKV010000037.1 GCA_017431515.1 Lachnospiraceae bacterium | reverse complement strand
GAAGTGTTAGCGAAAGCGGGGCTCATTAGCTGCCTTGATTATTACAATGAGTGTCACGCTTTGAAGTTATGTTGAACCGCCGTATGCCGAACGGCACGTGCGGTGGTGTGAGAGGGGGATGAAATTCCCCCTACTCGATTGTTTTCAGATTTAACGCAACACCTTTTCCACCAGACTTAACGCAACACAATGTTGCGTTTATTTTGAAAAACTACGCCGCAGGAGCGACTCTTTGAATACGACGGGTAATCATTGACATCAAGGGGGATAAGCAATAAAATAGATTTGTTGACGTGTTCTTCTTTTCGGGGCAGTCAAACGATGTTTCTATAAGGAGGGAATCGATCTATGGGGCAGTCTTCACCATCCGCCTGCATCGAGCTGATTGACGGCACGCATGTGGCGAAATGTGTCTTGATGCCGGGAGACCCGCTTCGCGCAAAGTATGTGGCGGAGCACTATCTGGAGAACCCGGTGCTTTTTAATTCCGTTCGGAATATGTTCGGTTATACCGGCACTTACAAAGGAAAGGAAGTCTCCGTCATGGGAAGCGGCATGGGCGTGCCGTCCATGGTGCTGTATGCGTATGAGCTTTTCAATTTCTTCGGTGTGGAGGCGATCATCCGGATCGGCAGCGCCGGCGGCATCGCGGACAATGTCAAGGTGCGCGACGTATTGATCGCCATGAGCGCCTCGACCAATTCCGATGCGGGCTCCGCTTATGACATCCCCGGGGTGCTGGCACCCACGGCGGACTGGGAGATGTTGCAAAATGCCGTGAAGGCAGCGGAGGAGATGAAGGTGCATACGGCGGTGGGCAGTATCTATACATCCGATTACTTCTATCACCCCTCAGGCAATATCAATGAAAAAATCAAAAAGGCCGGGCTTCTGGCAGTGGAGATGGAGACCGCAGGACTGTATCTCACCGCCATGAACAACGGCAAGAAAGCTCTATCGGTGCTGTCGATCTCGGATCACATTTTCACCGGAGAGGCTTTGTCCGCAGAGGAACGGCAGAATTCGTTCCACGAGATGATGGAAATTGCGCTGGAGACAGCGGTGCGTACGGAACTATAATCCTAAGGGGGGATTTTTGACATGGCAGACAAGAAAGACAAGAAAAGCACAAACAAGAATACCGGCGGCAAAGTGTCAGGGAAGGACAGCATCAGAACAAAGCTGATCCTGATCATGACGATGCTGGTGGCGATTCCGCTTGCTTTGACGATTGTGATCAGTACCCTCAATACGGTCAAGCAGGGTGAGAAGAATATCGTGACCACGAATGATATTCAGGTGGGATCGGTTGAGCGGGATCTTGCAGATGTGCTGGATACCAACATGACGGCGATTCAGACAGTGGCGGCTTCTCCATCGACGATTGACTATATCGAGGATCCGACGGATGAGGAGCTTTATGCGGGCGTTTTGGCGCAGATCCAGCAGGTGGACGCTAACATCGGCGACGGCAATGCGATTGCGATTTCCGGCGCGGACGGCATGCAGATTGTGAAATCAAAAGGCGATCCGGTAGATGTTTCCGAACGCGAGTACTTCCAAAAAGCGATGGCAGGTACCCCCTATGTCTCCGATATGACGGTTTCCAAATCCAACGGGTCCCTGATCGCAACCTTTTCCTGTCCGGTTTACAACGCAGACGGTTCTGCAGTGATCGGTATCGTACAGAGAAATTATAACCTGACTGTATTCCAGGAGATGGCAGAAGGCGAAGTGATCGAAGATCAGCAGGAGATCATCATTGTTGACCGCACCGGTATGGCCATCGCTCATTCCGGGACTGAGATCACGGCAGAGGCGACAGAAGATGATTCCTCGATGCAGTTCTATACGGATGCCCAGGGAGATGCTGCCAGCGGTTCTTTCCGGGTCAAAGCGGACGGTAAGACCTGGTTTATTTCCTGGATAAAGGAGCCCAAAACGGGTTGGGTGATCGCATCCTGCCGTGTACAGGCCGTGACCATGGCATCGACCATGAAGACCGCAATCCTCCTGATCCTTCTGGGTCTGGGCTGCCTGGTTGTGGCAATCATCGTTGCATTTGTGATCGCGAAGTCCGTGACCGAACCGATCTTTGCCATCAATGAATCCCTGGATAAGCTTTCCAACGGCCGTTTCAGCAAGATCGAGAAATTCCACAACAGAAAAGACGAGTTCGGTGCGATGGTGACAGCAACCAACTCTCTGATCGACCGGTTGTCCGGCATTGTGGCGAATATCAAGCAGTCCGCTTCTTCTGTCAACACTTCCTCCGAAGCCCTGGCAGAGACCACGGATCAGATCTCCCAGACCGCGGACGATGTATCGAATGCAGTACAGGATATCGCAAGCGGCGCTACGCAGCAGGCGGAAGAGATCCAGAATGCGACGACCAATACCAACCAGATCAGCGACAATATCCAGAACGTGACCAACAACTCCACGACATTGGAAGAGTCCGCAAACTCCATGAATGCAGAGAGCAAGGAGAGCGCGGCGCAGCTTGACAAGCTGAAGGTTTCCTCGGAAGAGATGGGCCATGCGGTGGATGAGATTTATGAGAGAATCGGCGCAACCAGCAAGGCTGTGGAAAGTATCAACAGCAAGGTAGATGCCATCAGCTCCATTGCTTCCCAGACGAACCTGCTGGCACTGAACGCTTCCATCGAGGCGGCTCGTGCAGGTGAAGCGGGACGCGGATTTGCAGTCGTAGCCGAAGAGATCGGACAGCTGGCGGACGATTCCGCGAAGTCCGCATCCGAGATCAAAGAGCAGATGGATGTACTTCTGCAGGAGTCTCAGGGCGCCGTGAAGAAAGCGGAAGAAGTCCGGAAAGCAACCGAAGAGCAGCGCGCGATCCTGGACAGCTCCGTACAGAGCATCGACGGTCTGATCAACCAGATCGGCGAGACCATGCAGGGGATCCAGTCCATTACCCAGAGTGCGGATGCCTGCAACGATTCCAAACTGGTCGTGGTGGATGCGATGGATTCACTGTCCGCCATTTCCGAAGAGAACGCGGCTTCCACGGAAGAGACCTCCGCGTCCATGCAGGAGCTTTCCGCTACGGTGGCGACGTTGTCTACTGCAGCTGATAACCTGAAAGAAGTATCCAACAACCTGATGCAGCAGGTAGAGTTCTTTAAGGAAGATTAAGAAGCCTGATAAGAACAGCAGATATTGAAGGAGAGATAATAAAAATGGCAAGTGAAATCAGAAATCTGAATCTGGCGCCAAGCGGCGCGATGAAGATCGCCTGGGTGAAAGACCACTGCGATCTGCTCCGGACCCTGGAAAAGGAGTTTTCGGAAACCAAACCCTTCGCGGGGAAAAAGGTGGCGCTTTCCGTCCATCTGGAGGCGAAGACGGCGTATCTTTGCAAGGTGCTGGCGGCAGGCGGCGCGGAAATGTATATCACGGGGTCCAATCCCCTGTCCACCCAGGACGATGTGGCGGCCGCGCTGGTGGCAGACGGGCTGGAAGTTCATGCATGGTACGACTGCACGGACGAGGAGTATGAGCGGCATATCCGTTCCGTCCTTTCCGTCGGTCCGAATATCATCATTGACGATGGCGGCGATCTGGTGCATATGATGCATACCGAGTACCGGGATTTGATCCCCGGCGTCATCGGCGGGTGTGAAGAGACCACCACCGGCATTATCAGGCTGGAGGCGATGAACCGTGCCGGGGAGCTGCAGTTCCCCATGGTGAAGGTCAATAACGCTCAGTGCAAGCACTTTTTCGATAACCGCTATGGTACCGGTCAGTCTGTCTGGGACGGGATCAACCGGACCACGAACCTGATCGTTGCCGGTAAGACCGTTGTGGTGGCAGGCTATGGCTGGTGCGGAAAAGGCGTGGCGATGCGCGCCAAGGGCCTCGGCGCCAAGGTCATCGTGACGGAGATCGATCCGGTGAAAGCCATCGAAGCGGTGATGGACGGGTTCGAAGTCATGCCCATGAAGAAAGCGGCGGCTCTCGGTGATTTCTTTGTAACCGTGACGGGCTGCGATAAGGTCATCGACGAGGAAGATTTCAACGAGATGAAGGACGGCGCGATCCTCTGCAACGCAGGACATTTTGACTGCGAGATCGATATGGCAGGCCTCCGGAAGATGGCCGTGAAATCCGCGGAGCTCAGACATAACATCATGGGCTATACGCTCCCGAACGGCAAGACCCTTGCGGTGCTCGGGGAAGGACGCCTGGTAAATCTGGCCTGCGCGGACGGACATCCGGCGGAGATCATGGATATGAGTTTTGCGATTCAGGCGCTTTCCGCGAAATACCTGATTGAGCACGGGAAAGAGCTGACCACGAAGCTGATCGACGTACCGGAAGAAGTGGATCGGGACGTGGCAGAGAAGAAGCTCGCCTTCCTCGGCAAGGAGATCGATGTACTCACGCCGGAACAGGAAGCGTATTTGAACAAGTCTTTGTAAGAGACCGAAAACAGGAGGGAGCTGCCAACAGGAATGTTGCAGCTCCTCTGTGCATGATAAGGGTTTTGAAGAGAGGGAAAAATATGAATATCAAGATTGCAAACATCCTCGCGGTTCTTCCCGGAGCGGATCCGGCAGGAGATTTCGAGGTCAGACAAACGGACGTCTATGTGGAAGGCAACCGGATCACCGGGATCGACAAAGCGCCGGAAGGATTCCAGGCAGAGAAGACGATCGACGGGACAGACCGGCTGCTGACACCGGGACTCATCAACGCGCATACCCATTCCTACATGAGCTTCATGCGCAATGTGGCGGACGACCTTTCCTTTATGGACTGGCTGTTCGGCAAGGTGGATCCCATCGAGCAGAAGATGACTGACCGGGATGCTTACTGGGGGGCGAATCTTGCGATTCTCGAGATGATGAAATGCGGCACCACCTGCTTCAACGATATGCAGATGAATATCATGCAGACGACGCAGGCAGTGAAGGAATCCGGCATGCGCGCCGTGATCTGCCGCGGACTGGTGGGCTCGGGAAATGACGAAGCGGGACAGTCCAGACTCCGGCAGGCTTATGAGGAGAGAGACGCGTTCCGTGACTGTGACCGCCTGACCTTCCGTCTCGGACCCCATGCACCTTACACCTGCGACGAGGCATTTTTGCGCATTATCGCAGAAGAAGCCGCAAAAGAAAACATGGGCATCCACATGCATCTGTCCGAGAGCAAGACCGAGATCGAGAACTGCGCCAAGGATTACGGCTGCACGCCCATCGAGCTGGCGGAACGCACGGGGCTGTTTGAGCATCCGTTTATCGCGGCACACTGCGTCCAGATCGATGAAAAGGATCGGGAAATCCTAAGCCGCCATCATGTCAGCGTGGTCAGCTGTCCGGCCAGCAATATGAAGCTGGGCAACGGCTTCGCGCCGGTGCCGGAAATGGTGGAGGCAGGGATCAATGTCTGCATCGGAACGGACGGCGCGGCCAGCAACAATACCCTCAATCTGATCCATGAAATGAGTCTGATGACCCTGATCCATAAAGGGACACATGCGTCGCCGCAGTGCATCAGCGCGCAGCAGGCGCTGCATTTCGCAACGGACAACGCGGCAAAGGCTTTGTCGCTGGAGAAGGAGACCGGATCCATCCAGGTTGGAAAGAAAGCGGATCTTGCCATCTTTTCCCTGAAACGTCCCTCCATGTGGCCGGTGAACAATCCGGTTGCGGCTCTATCCTATTCCGCCAACGGGTCGGAAGCGGAGACGGTCATCATCGACGGGCAGATCACCATGGAAAACGGCGAGATGAAGACGCTGGACGAAGAGAAGATCTTGTTTGAAACCAGAAAAATAATGGATAGGATTCAGGAGAGCCTTTGATTCCTGAGAAGACGCTATGATTCATTTGTACAGAGAACAACCGACAGCGACCATCGCGGGATTCCGGGTACGCACCGGCAACTTCGCCCAGAACGGGGCGTATCCCGTGGCGGAGGGCGTGAATTTCACCATTCATTCCCACTATGCGACTTCCTGCGAGCTGGTGCTGTTTCATAATTCCGAGACGGTGCCCTATGCGAGGATTCCGTTCCCCAGCTTTTGCCGGATCGGCGATGTGTATTCCATGATCGTGTATGATCTGGACATCGAGGAGTTCGAATACTGCTATTCCTTTGACGGTCCCTATGAACCGGAAAAAGGGCATCGTTTCCAGAAGAAGAACATGATTCTGGATCCTTATGCAAAGGCCGTGGTAGGACAGAGAGTCTGGGGCGAGCGCTATGTGGAGGGTGATTTCTACAAGGCCCGGGTGGTCAGAAACGACTATGACTGGGGGCTCTTTAAGCAGTCGGATATCCCCTTTGAGGATCTGATCATTTATGAGATGCATGTGAGAGGCTTTACGCGAGATGAATCCTCCCATGTGAAATATCCGGGCACCTTTGCCGGGATTCGGGAAAAGATTCCCTACTTAAAAGAGCTGGGCATCAACGCCATCGAAATGATGCCGATTTTCTGCTTTGACGAGATGGAAGACAACCGTCACAACGACGGGAAGCGGCTGTACAATTACTGGGGCTATAACACGGTCTGCTTTTTCGCACCGAACACGGCCTATTCCGCCCATGATACCCACGGACGGGAGGGGACGGAGCTGAAAAAACTGATCCGCGAGCTGAACGCCAACGGGATCGAAGTGATCCTGGATGTGGTCTTTAACCATACCGCGGAGGGAAATGAACACGGCCGCACCTTCTGCTTCAAGGGAATCGACAACAAGATCTATTACATGCTGACCCCGGAAGGGTATTATTATAATTTCAGCGGCTGCGGCAACGCGATGAACTGCAATCACCCCATTGTACAGCAGATGATCGTGGAGTGCCTGCGTTACTGGGTGACGGAGTATCGCGTGAACGGCTTCCGTTTTGACCTTGCGTCCATCCTGGGACGGGATCAGAACGGCGCCCCGATGGAGGATCCGCCGCTTTTGAAGGAACTGGCAAGAGACCCGATCCTTGCCAAGACGAAGCTGATCGCAGAAGCATGGGATGCGGGCGGCCTTTATCAGGTCGGCAATTTCCCGGCATACAGGCGCTGGGCGGAATGGAACGGCAAATACCGTGACGATGTGCGGCAGTTCTTAAAAGGCGATGACGGGAAAGCGGGAGATGCCATCAACCGGATCACAGGGTCGACGGATCTTTATCATCCGGAGCACCGCGGTGACACGGCCTCCATCAATTTTCTGAATTGTCACGACGGGTTTACACTGTACGATATGTATGCGTACAATCAGAAACATAACGATGCCAACGGCTGGAACAATACCGACGGCAGTGATGACAACCGCAGCTGGAACTGCGGCGTGGAAGGGGAAACCGACGATCCTAAGGTGAATGAGCTGAGAGAGCGGATGTGCCGCAATGCCTTTGCGACCTTGATGGTGAGCCGCGGTCCTGCCATGTTTTACTCGGGGGATGAGTTTTGCAATACCCAGTCCGGCAACAACAATGCCTACTGTCAGGACAGCCCGATCTCCTGGCTGAATTGGACCAGACGGGATCAATACAAGCAGAATTTTGAATTTGCGAAGCTGATGATCAAGATCCGGAAAGACCATCCCGTGATCCGCAAACGTCAGAAAGAAGCGCTATCCGGGTTTCCTGACATCAGTATCCATAACGATTATCCTTATAACGAATCCTATGATTATAAGACACATCTGATCGGCATCATGTATGCCGGGAAAAAGAAGCATGAGGATGAGGATGATATCATCTACGTCGCCATCAACACCTTCTGGGAGGATCTCAAGGTCACGATGCCGGATCCGCCGGAGGGATATGCGTGGCGCGTGATCGCGGACACGTCCGCGGAGTTTGATGAGAGCTGGGAAACCTTCCGCAATACTGAAATCGAGAAGGGGCGTTTTTTCAAGATCAAGAACCGCTGCGTCGTCGTGGTGGAGGCTGTGAAGATTGCGGATGTGACATCAGCGGAGGAAGGGACTGCCGTATAGAAAGGCGGAGTGGAGCAGCGTAATGAATCCCAATGAAGAACTGACCTTCACCTATTCCGGTGTGGTGCAAAGAGAGAATCGCAATGCGGTCTGTGTCCGGTTTGAACGGAAACGGGACGGGGCGCTTCAGTATGCCGAGGGGGTGGTCCCGGAAGGACGGATCACCAAGCAGGAAGGGTTCTCGCAGGAAGAGGTGGAAGGGCTGGAGGCTTATCTCAAGACCCATACGGAGGAGATCAAAAAGAATGCGAAGGCGTTGAATCAGATCAAAAACTGGTTCGGCTGAGCAATGTGCACAAAAATGAAAACTATTTTTGTGAAAAGCGTTTCTTGTGGAACGCTTTTTTTGATGTTATGATGATAGAAACGTGGAAACGGAAAACCGTTTCCTGCCAGAAAGTACTGGAAAATAAGGGAGCAGAGGAAAATATGGATCAATTATCCGTCAAAGAAAGAATTCTGGAGGCAACGATTACGGTCTTCAATCAAAAGGGACTCAAGTTCACGATGGATGATATCGCAAAAGAACTATCCATGAGCAAAAAGACAATCTACACGGTTTTCCGCGACAAGGAATCCATGTTTTACGCCATGGTGGATTACTGCTTTGACAAGATCAAGGACAGCGAAAAGCAGGTGCTGCAGGATAAAACACTGGACACCAAGGAACGGCTGAGAAGGCTGCTTGGCGTGCTGCCGGACGGATACAAGGACATCGATTTCCGCCAGCTTTATCTGCTTAAGGACCGTTATCCGAAGATCTATAAAAAAGTGGAGGAGCGTCTGGAAAACGGATGGGAAACCACCATCAGCCTGATCGAACAGGGGATTCAGGAAGGGGTATTCCGGCCGATTCATATTCAGGTGCTGAAAACCATGTTTGAAGCGACGCTGGAGCAGTTTTTTCAGAGAGACATCCTGATCCATAACGGCATTTCTTACAGTGATGCGCTGGAAGAGGTGGTCTCGATCCTGATGCAGGGAATCGTGAAATAAGATTTTTCAGACAGTCTTTTTGGGGGGGGAGGAAAGGCAGAATGGCTGAACGGATCTATTGGAATGAGGATTGGAAATTCGCAGAGACCTTTGAAGAGGAGATGCTGAACGCCTCCTATGATGCGTCCGGCATGCAGACAGTGCGGATACCCCATACGGTGAAGGAGACGCCGTTTCATTATTTCGACGAAAGCCTGTATCAGATGGTCAGCGCATATCGCAGAGTGATCCCGTGGAAAGAAACCTATGAAGGGAAACGTCTTTTTTTTACCATGGAGGGTGTTGCGCATATCGCGGAAGTGTATCTCAACGGAACGCTCCTTGCCACCCATCGCTGCGGGTATACGGCATTTACGACCGACTTGACAGGGCGGCTGCATCATGACGCGGACAATATCCTGATCGTGAAGGTGGACAGCAGGGAAGACCGCAACATCCCGCCCTTCGGACTTGTGGTGGATTACATGACCTTCGGGGGGATTTACCGGGACTGCTATCTCGATCTGAAGGAACGGGATTATATCGAGGATGTTTTCGTAAAGCCCATGATCCCGGAGGAATATAAATATGACCCGGCGCAGGAACGTCCGGTTGACGGGACTTTGACGTCGGAGATCCGGGTGCATGCGGAATCGGAGGATCTCTTTTTACGGCAGTCGATCCTGCGCATCCCCACCAATCTCTGCCCGGTGCTGCAGAATGAAGGCTATGGCAGAAGAGAATTCCTCGCCGAGATCAAAGCGACGGACGGTCTGGTACAGACAGACTATGCCGTGCCGCAGATCAGGGTCTGGGATGTAGAAAGTCCGGTGCTTTACGAGGTGACATATCAGCTGCTGCGAAACGGCACCGCCATCGATGAAAAGAAAGTCCGGATCGGGTTCCGGCACAGCGTATTCCGGCCCGACGGCTATTATCTGAACGGTCGGAAATTCAAGATCCGCGGCTTAAACCGCCATCAGAGTTTTCCCTATGTCGGCTATGCGATGCCGGAGTCCATGCAGCGTGAGGATGCCAGGATTTTGAAACGGGAGCTGGCGGTCAACGCGGTGCGCACCTCCCACTATCCGCAGTCCCAGTACTTCATCAATGAGTGTGATGAGATCGGGTTGCTGGTTTTGATGGAGATGCCCGGCTGGCAGTACATCGGTGATGAGGAATGGAAAGCGCAGGCGGTGGAAAACGAGCATGAGATGATCGTGCAGTATCGCAACCACCCGTCCATCATGCTCTGGGGTGTGCGCATCAACGAGTCCAAGGATGACGATGCTTTTTACCGGAAAACGAATGAGGTCGCGCATCACCTGGATCCCACCCGTCAGACCGGCGGGATCCGGGCGAATAAGCGAAGCAGCCTGCTGGAAGATGTCTATACCTACAACGATTTTTCCCATGACGGGAAAACACCGGGCTGCGAAGCGAAGAGCGCGGTGACCAGTGATACATCCAAACCCTATCTGGTGACGGAATATTGCGGGCATATGTATCCCACCAAGGCCTTCGACGCGGAGGAACACCGAAAGAATCATGCGATCCGACATGCGACGGTCCTGGATGCCATCGCAGGGTATCCCGATATCGCAGGCGCCTTCGGCTGGTGTATGTTTGACTACAATACCCATAAGGACTTCGGAAGCGGAGACCGGATCTGCTATCACGGCGTGATGGATATGTTCCGCAATCCGAAGCTGGCGGCGGAGGTCTATCACAGCCAGCAGGAAAACGAACCGGTGCTGGCGGTAAGCTCATCCATGGATATTGGGGAGCATCCGGCCTGTGTCCGCAATGACACCTGGATCATCACAAATGCGGACAGCGTCCGGATGTACAAGAACGACGTTTTTATCAAAGAGTTTAAGGCATCGGACTCGCCCTTCACGAGGCTTGCCCACGGGCCGATCCTGCTGGATGATTACATCGGCAATCGGATCAAGGAGGGAGAGCATTTTACGGATTCCCAGGCGGAGCAGATCAAACTGGCCATGAACACGGCGGCGATCAACGGTTTATCGAATCTCCCCCTAAAGATTAAAATGATCGCGCTGAAAATGATGCTCTTTTACCGCATGAAGCCGGAGGACGCCGTGGATCTTTACCAGAAATACATCGGCGACTGGGGCGGCAAGGTGACCGAATACAAATTCGAAGCCATCAGGGAAGGCAGAGTGGTTCGGACGTTGTACCGGAAGCCGGTGGAGAAGGCGCGGATCTGCACCACCGTCAGCCATACGGAGCTGATTGAGAAGACCACTTATGATGTGGCTTCCGTGCGGCTGACCGCAACAGATGAGAGCCGCGCGCCGCTGCCTTTCTACGGAGAGCCTGTCACCTTTTCCACGGAGGGACCCATCGAGATCATCGGACCGAAGGTAAGCGCTTTCCGCGGCGGCATGGCAGGGACCTATGTCCGCACCATCGGCGCAGGCGGACCGGCGAGGCTGACGATCAGCATCCCCGGCGAGGAAGATACGGTGATCGGATTTAAGGTGAAGGAGCGAATGACACGATCCAAATGCAGCGTGACAGGATGAGGAGGCCGGACGGTTTGCTGCTTGAAAAACAGAAAGAGCTGTAGAAAAGAAGGAGAGAGAGATGCAGGACAGATCCAGTGTGATTTTCGGAAACAAGCTTCCGGAAAGCGCCGTCCGGAAGGCGGCAAAATCAAAGGCAAAGTTTCAAAAAAAATTCGGCGATGACAGCAACGCCGACTACCGGCCGAATGTGACGGAGAACCCTTATATCGGACCGTCGCTGGGCGTGAAAAACGTGGAGCTGAAGGACACGGACGGCGGAGAAGGGTTTGATACCGAAAAAGGACTGATCGTCGGCAATATCCGCATGGGCTTCGGACATTACCGGATCTCCATGGCCATTGCCAGCGCGGCGCACCATCTCGGCTATACGCCTTACTGGATGGACTTAAACGGCTATCCCCAGACGACCTGCACCAAGGTCATCAGCGCGCAAAACGACCTGTATTCGCTGGGATCCAGGCTGTCAAAGAATCCGATCTTTAACAAGCTGATCTGGGAACCGGTGAATTACGAAGGCTTCCGGGCGCTTACCTACAATTCCTCCGACCAGAAAAACGCGGAGCTCATGGCGCCGGTTTATAAAAATGTGCCGAAGGAGATCCCGGTGGTAGCCACCCATGTCTGGCCGGCGCAGGCAGCGATCCATGCAGGCATGCGTTATGTCGTGAATGCGATCCCGGACAACTGGCCCATGGCGCTGCATTTTTCCGAAGGCTCCGTTCACACCATCCAGTGCCACAATGCATACATGGGCTACCGGATCTGCAACGGCATGGCAAAGGACCGGGTGTTAAGGCCCATGCCAAAGGATGCGCTTGTCTATACCGGACACTATATCGATCACGAACTGACCGCTAATATCGAAGCGGACTGCGCTGCGAGAAAGGCGCGAAAAGAGAACAAAAAGCCCATGCGCTTTCTCCTGACCATCGGTGGCGCGGGCGCCCAGAAGGAAATATTTGCAGCGATCATCAAGCACCTTCTGCCGGCCATCAAGGAAAACCGGGCAGCCCTTTACGTGAACGTGGGAGATTATAAAAATGTCTGGGACGCGCTGCAGAGCGAGATTCCGGAGATGAAAGCGCTTTCTGTCGAGCATTTTGACGCTTGGCAGGACACGGTGAGCTTCGCGGAAAACGCCTTGACTGGCGATGTGACCGGGATCCACGGCTTCTATCATGCCAATATTTTTGAAGCGGTCTATTGCACCAACCTCCTTATGCGGAGCGCGGATGTGCTGGTGACGAAGCCGTCGGAGCTGGCCTTTTATCCGATTCCGAAGCTGTTTATCCGCCGCGTGGGTAAGCATGAAATGTGGGGCGCGATCCATTCCGCGGAGATCGGAGACGGGACGCTGGAGTGCCGCGACATCCCCCATACGGTGCAGATGATCGATCTGTTTTTGAACGAAGACGATCTTTTGAACGGGATGTGCGACAACATTCTGACCAACAAGTCCATCGGGATCTATGACGGGGCTTATAAAGTAGTGGAACTGGCCATGGGGCTGAGAAAATAACAGAGAAGAGGAAGAGAGGAGAACAAGAAACATGAGTTCAGAAACCAAGGCGTTAAAGCCGATCACCAACAAGCTGCTTTGGATCTTCGCATTGGGACAGTTCGGGTGGAGCCTGTTGTCCGGCGTGGTATCCAACTGGATGGTGTACTATTACACGGGCACACCGGATGCCAAGAATCCGAATACCGGGCTTTTCGCATCAGGCATCACGCAGGATCCGATCCTGTTCAAATTGACCCTGTTTGGTCTTGTACTTGCGCTGGGACGCATTTTTGATGCCATCACAGACCCGCTGATCGCAGGCTGGTCTGACCGGAGCAAATATAAGAGCGGACGCCGCGTGCCCTTTATGCGGGTGATGGCAATCCCGTTTTCACTGTGCATGGTCGGGCTGTTTACACTTCCCCAGACAGGCAGCATTATCGTCAATGATACGATCCTGTTTATCCTGCTGATGGTCTTTTACCTGTTCATGACCATGTTCTGCACGCCATATAACGCGCTGATCGCAGAGCTCGGGGATACCCAGCAGCACAGAATCAATGTTTCCACTTTTATTTCCTTTACGTTTATCGTGGGACAGAGCATTTCCTTCCTGCTGCCGAACCTGGCAGGGGCGCTGGAGCCTTCCGTGGGACAGCAGAATTCCATCCGTCTTGCGGTGGCCATTATGGCTGCCATTGCGTGTGCGGCGATGCTTTTCCCGGCATTCTACATCAAGGAGCGTGATTATATCGAGGGCAAACCCAGTGAGACCAAGCCCTTTGCCTCTCTGATCAAGACCTTCCAGAACGGGCAGTTCCGCCGTTTTGTTTACAGCGATGTGATCTATTTCTTTGCGCTGACATTGTTCCAGACAGGGCTTGCGTTTTATGAGACGAAACTGATGAAGATCGAGGATACCTGGACCTTTGTCCTGACAGCGACGATGACCGCCGTCAGTGTCATGCTGTATCCGCTGGTCAATATTCTCGCGAAAAAGATCGGCAAGAAGAAACTCATCATCACCGGGTTCTTTATGTACTGCGTGGTGTTCCTGATCACCGCCCTTTGCGGAGAAGGGCTGCATTTCGGCTTTATCGTGGCGATCGTGGCGGCGATTCCCATGGCGATCCTCGGTATCCTGCCGCAGGCCTGCGTTGCGGATATCGCGGAGCTGACGAGACTGGAGACCGGAGAAGACCGCAGCGGCATGTTCTTTGCGGCGCGCACCTTCGCTTTCAAGATGGGGCAGGCGCTGGCGATGGTGGTATTTACCAGTGTGACCGTGTCCGGTCTGGAGACGAGCTACCGTACCACGGCATGGATTGCCTTTGTGACCTGCATGGTCGGCGCATGCATCTTCTTTGCCTTCGGGGAAAAGAAGATCCTCGGCCGCATCAAGGAACTGAAGGGAACCGACGAAATCTGAGATCGATAAACGGATGAGACAGGTCCGGGAAATAAAAATCAAAAATCCGGGTGAATGGATGAGGGGAGGCAAGTGAGATGATCCGAAAAAGTGACAACCTCTTTGAACTGCATACGAGGCATACCACCTATGCATTCTGGGTGCTGCCCACGGGGCAGCTGGAGCACCTTTATTACGGGCGCAAAATCAACGTGAACGCGGAGGCTCTGACGCAGAAGCATGCGTTCGCGGCCAGCAATACGGTGGTGCTGGATCAGGAGCATCTCCATCTGACCCTGGAGGACGAGCGGCTGGAGTTTTCCGGTTACGGAAAAGGGGATTACCGTGAGCCCTATCTGGAACTGGTCCATCCGGACGGCAGCGTGACCTCCGATTTCCGGTTTGCATCCTCCGAGATCCGGAAGGGGAAGGAGCCCATGAAGACCCTGCCGGGGTCCTATGGGTCGGAGGAAGCGGTGGAGCATCTGATCCTGTTTCTGAAGGATCATTCCTATGACACGGAGCTGCGGCTGCATTACTATGTGTTCCCGGAATGCGATGTGATTACGCGCCGGGCGGAGCTCATCAGTCATGAGGATGGGGTGCTTCTTGTAAAGCGGCTGCTCTCGATGCAGCTGGATTTTTCGGATACGGACTATGTGTTCACCTCGTTCCACGGCGCCCATAACCGCGACATGACGGAAAAGGTTGCGCGGGAAGTCGGGGCGGATAAGATCGTGGTCAGCACCTATACCGGTGTTTCCAGCAACCGCGCGAACCCCTTTACAATGCTGTCGCGGAAGGGCACTACGGAGGATCACGGCAGCTGCTATGGATTCAATCTGATCTACAGCGGCAATCATTATACCGTGTGTGAAGGGTCCGCGTTCTATCAGACGAGGGTGGTCTCCGGCATCAACCCGCAGCATTTTGGCTTCGCGCTGCAGAAGGAGGAATCGTTTGAAACGCCGGAGGCTGTGATGACCTATTCCTGCAAAGGGTTTAACGGCATGAGCCGCCATATGCATAAATTCGTCCAGAACCATATCGTGCGCGGCGAGTGGGCAAAAAAAGAACGCCCGGTGCTGTTAAACAGCTGGGAAGCGACCTATTTTGACATCAATGAGAGAAAACTCCTGAAACTCGCTTCCGAGGCGGCCAAGATGGGGATGGAACTTTTCGTCATGGACGACGGGTGGTTTGGCGAGCGGGATAATGATACGAGGTCCCTCGGAGACTGGACGGTGAATGAGAAGAAGCTGCCGAACGGGATCGCGGGTCTCGCGGAAAAGGTGAAGGCTTTGGGGCTTGATTTCGGCATCTGGGTGGAGCCGGAGATGGTTAATTCGGACAGCAATCTTTACCGCGCCCATCCGGACTGGGCGCTGGCGGTGCCCGGGAAGGATCACTCCGAGGGCCGTAACCAGCGGATCTTAGATCTTTGCAATCCTGAGGTGCAGGACTATGTGATCGAGGCCATGAGCAAGGTCTTTTCCGAAAGAGGCGTGTCTTATGTGAAGTGGGATATGAACCGGCTGATGTCCGATGTCTATTCGCCCTATCTTCCGGATGAAAAGCAGGGGGAAGTATTCCACCGCTATGTGATGGGACTTTACCGGATCATGGACACCCTGACGAAAAAATTCCCGCACATTTTGTTTGAAGGCTGCGCCTCCGGCGGATGCCGGTTTGACCTGGGAATCCTATGCTTCTTTCCGCAGATCTGGGCCAGCGACAATACCGATGCGCTCTGCCGCGTGCGCATGATGACAAATTACAGTTACGGCTATCCCATGAGTACGGTGTCCGCCCATGTGAGCACCTGTCCGAATCATCAGACCCTGCGCAACACGCCTCTGGAGACGAGATTCAACGTGGCGGCATTCGGTGTGCTGGGCTATGAATGCAACCTCTGCGATATGAAAAAAGAAGAACTGGAGGCCATTACGGCGCAGGTGGCGCTGTATAAGAAATGGCGCAAAACCATGCAGTTCGGGGCGTTTTATCGCGGCCGCAACGGCAACCTTCACGAGTGGACCGTCGTGTCCGAGGACAAGACAAAAGCAGTGGGCTTCCTGATGCATGAGCTGATGACGCCCAACTTTGCCAGCCATACCTATTACGCAAAAGGGCTGGATCCGCAGACCCTGTATCATTTTTACAACCGGGTGCTGAAGCATAATATCAAGGCCTTCGGCGATCTGGTCAACATGGTGGCGCCGGTGCATATTAAGAATGAATCACTGATGCAGGACATGGTGGCGAAATTTGTGAAGATGGACGGGGAAAAGGAAGAGTATCATGTGTCGGGGGACCTTTTGATGGAAGCGGGGGTCGCGCTGCTGCAGGCCTTTGTGACCACAGGCTACAACGAGTTTGTCCGGTTCTTCCCGGATTTCGCGTCGCGGATCTATTTCATGGAAGCGGAGAAAAACGAGAAATAACGGGCCTGGAGAAATGTCATCGGACGGTACGAATTGATGCTTGCATCTTCGGTGGAATATGTTAAAATAAGGAGCGGATGGAAAGTTAGCTCAGCTGGGAGAGCATTCGCTTGACGTGTGAAAGGTCGCAGGTTCGAGCCCTGTACTTTCCAGAGAAGAAGCAGTCATACCGATTTCGGTATGACTGTTTTTTAATGCGTGTGTTTGTTGATGTAGTTCGTTTTGTATTTGGAATAGATGATCTTCTGGCTGCGGTACAGCCCGTAATAGCCGGAGAGCATGTAGGAGAGTGCGACGGCGATGAGGAAGTAAGGCATTGGGGCAAACCCGAAGAGTTCAAAGCTGATGAAGAGGGATGTGATGGGGCAGTTGGTGACGCCGCAGAAGAGGGACGTCATGCCAATTGCGGCGCATAACGCGGGATCAAATCCTGTGACATAGGAAAACAGAAAGCCGAAGCCGGCGCCGATGGCGAGGGAAGGCAGAATCTCACCGCCTTTAAAGCCGGCGCCGATGGTGATGACCGTAAAGAGTATCTTCAACGCGAAATCATATGGCAGGGCATGTCCCTTTAAGGCATCGCTCATCAGGTTGATCCCGGCACCGTTGTAGCGCTGGTTTCCCACAAGCAGGGTCAGCACGATCAAAATGCCGCCGCCGACGGCGATGCGAAGATAAGGATTTTTAAAAAAACGGTCGAAGAGCGCTTCAGACTGATGAAGCGCCACGCAGAACAGAATGCTGACAAAGGCGCAGAGAATCGCAAGACCTCCGATGATCAGCGCCGTCTTGACAGAGAAGTCGGGAAAACCGGACAGCGTCAGCTTTTCACCCGGGAATCCGAAATAAACGGAAACGCCGTGGGCGAGCAGGGAAGCGATGACGGAGGGCAGCAGCGCGGAGTAATGCATGATCCCCACCGCAACCACCTCCATGGAAAATACAGCGGCGGCCAGCGGCGTGCCGAAGATCGAGGAAAAGGCCGCGCTCATGCCGCACATGATCATGATGTGCTGATCCTTTTGATCCAAACGGAAAAGCTTGCCCAGGCTCCCGCCGATGCTGCCGCCCAGCTGGAGAGCAGCACCTTCCCTTCCGGCGGATCCGCCGACAAACTGTGTGATCAGCGTGGACAGGAAAATAGAAGGCGCCAGCCGGAGCGGCACCTGCTCTCCGGAGTGGATCGCGGAAATGATGAGGTTGGTGCCGGTATCGTTTTCTTCATGCAGGAAGCGGTAAAGGAAGACGATCAGGATGCCGCCTGCCGGCAGTAAGAAAATGAGCCACGGGAAAGAGGCGCGGACACCGTTGACATATTTGAGACAATAGCAGAAGAGCGTGCTGACGGATCCGATGGTCAATCCGGAAAATACAGCGAAAA
This sequence comes from Lachnospiraceae bacterium, assembly GCA_017431515.1. Lineage (GTDB taxonomy): Bacteria > Bacillota > Clostridia > Lachnospirales > Lachnospiraceae > RUG12461. The sequence goes on along the minus strand of JAFRKV010000037.1, from coordinate 87,727 downwards.
GAATCCACCGGAAGGAAATCCCGATCCGTTCAAGGTTATGCTTCATTCTGCTTTTGAACTCATCCTTTGTCATTCAGACAGCTCCAGCACGACGGACTGATAACCGCCGAGCATGATTGCGTTATTTTCGACCGCCGCATCCGGAAGGTTATTCAACACGACCGTTTTCACCGGCTTCGGCAGCGGCACCAAGCGCTGCGCATTCTGGAAGTTGGAGAGGATCAGCATGGTATGGGTTTCTCCCTTCCGGTAATAAGCGATCAGGTTTTTCTGCTCCGGAAGATAGGGGATCAGATCGCCGTATACGAGGGCGTCCTTATATTCCTCGCTTTTCCGCAGCGCAGAGAGTTTCTTGTAATGGGTGAATACGGAGTCAGGATCCTCCTTTTCCGCTTCGAGGTTGATGGTTTTGTAATTGGGATTGACCCGCAGCCATGGCGTGCCGTCTGTGAAGCCGGCATTCTCGCTGCCATTCCACTGGAAGGGCGTCCGCGCATTGTCACGGCCGTATTTTTCAATCAGATGCAGCGCATCTTTCGGGCTCCATCCGGCATTCAACGCCACCTCATACGCATCGATGGAGCTGATGTCATCCACCTCATCGATGGAAGTGATCTTAAGGTTTTCCATCCCCAGTTCCTGCCCCTGGTAGATCCAGGGCAGACCCTTCAAAAAGAAATAGGTGGTCGCAAGACATTTTTTGCTGGTCACGGACTGATCGCCTTCCGGAATATAACGGGAGACGCCGCGGGGTTCATCATGGTTTTCGATGATGTTGCTGATAAAGCCCACATCGGCCACCTTTTGCTGTGTTTCAAAAACGCAGTGTTTATAATCCTCCGGGGTGATGTCCAGGTTCTCCTGCCATCCCTTCTGGCTCTGGCCGAAGACCGTCTCCGAAAAATCATACATGGAAGAGAAGTAGCCGTCATCTCCGATGAAGTCCGGCAGCTCCTCCGGCTTTTCGTTGAAAACTTCTCCCACGGTAAAGGCATTGTGGGGACGGAAGGTGCGGTCACGCATCTCCCGCAGGAAGTCGCCGACGCCGACTGCTTCATGGAGCTGATGATGGACGGAGCAGAGACCATCATCCCGGTCCGACTCATAGTCCTTGAAGGGCAGCGCATTCTTGATATTGATGATGGCATCCAGACGAAACCCGTCCAGACCTTTGTCCAGCCACCAGTTTATCATATCATAAACTTCTTCTCTCAACTCTGGATTTTCCCAATTGAGATAAGGCTGCTTTTTATGGAACACATGCAGATAGTATTTGTCATCATGCCCGGGCAGCTTATCCCAGACCGGACCGCCAAAGTAGGAACGCCAGTTACAGGGAAGGGGCTCGCCCTCCTTCACATCGGCCAGATAAAAGAATTTTCCGTATTTTCCGTCCGGATCCTCGCAGGCCTTTTGAAACCACTCATGCTCATCGGAACAGTGGTTGACCACCAGATCCATCAGAATATACAGCCCGCGCTTGTGGGCCTCCGCAAGCAGCCGGTCCATGTCCTCCATGGTGCCAAACCTGGGATCAATCTGCCGGTAGTCCGCGATGTCATACCCCTGGTCCGCCAGCGGCGAGACATAGATCGGGGAAAGCCAGATGATATCCACCCCGAGATCCTTCAAATAATCGAGTTTGCTGATGATGCCGGGCAGATCACCGATGCCGTCGCCGTTGCTGTCGCAGAAGCTTTTCGGGTAGATCTGATAGGCTGTCATTTCATGCCACCATTGTTTTTTCATGAATTTTCCTCCGTTTAAACAAGTACAACGCGTGCTTCGTAGGGCTGGAGCTGACCGGCGACGTGGGTTTCGTAGTTCGAGATCAGGTCGGGAGCGTCTGTGCCGTCAAAGACGGGGCAGGGCTGCGGCTGGTCGGTCCAGTTGCAGGCCACGATCAGCCTTTGGTCGTCCAGGATCCGCTCGTAGGCGTAGACGGTCTCGCTCTCCAGAAGCAGCGGACGGAAGGTGCCATAGACGATAATCGGGTTTTCATGGCGGAGCCGGATCAGCTTCTGGTAATAGTGGAAAACAGAATCCGGATCGTTCACAGCCGCCTTCGCGTTGATGGTGGTGTAATTGGGATTCACCGGAATCCAGGGTGTTCCGGTGGTAAAGCCGGCATTCTCGCTGTCATCCCACTGCATGGGCGTCCGGGCGTTGTCCCGCGCCACCGCGGAGAAACACCGCAGCATTTCTTCGGAAGAGATCATATGATGCTCCTCCACATACTGGCGATAAGCGTTGATCTCTTCGATGTCACGGAAGTCTTCCTTGGACCGGAAGACCATATTGGTCATGCCCAGCTCTTCTCCCTGATAAACGTAAGGCGTTCCCTTCATCATGTGGATCAGCGTGCCCAGCATTTTGGCGGAGAGCACACGCCATTCAGGCGCGTCATTTCCAAAACGGGAAACGGCGCGGGGCTGATCATGGTTGTCCAGATACAGACTCCCCCAGGCAATGCCTTCCAGCTCCAGCTGCCACTTGTTCAGGATCTCGCGGAAGGGGCGAAGGTGGGGATGCTCGTAACCCCATTTTCCGAGAACAGGGGTGCTTGTGGCATCCACATCCACATGCTCGAAATGGAAGACCATGTTGAGCTCCTTGCCGTCGTTGGAAGCGTATTTTTTCGCCTCATCGATGGTGACGCCGACCGCCTCGCCGACGGTCATGATATCGTAGCGGGAGAGGACGCGGCGGTTCATTTCCTGCAGATATTCGTGGACATGGGGTCCGTTGCAGACATAGGGCCCGAAATCTCCGTAAATGCCGTCTTTGACTTCGCCGTCCGGATAAGCCGGATCCTTGCTGATCATGCTGATGACATCCATGCGGAACCCGTCGATGCCTTTGTCGCACCACCAGGTCATCATGTCGAAGACTTCATCCCGCACCTTCGGGTTCTCCCAGTTCAGATCCGCCTGCTTTTTCGAGAAACAGTGGAGATAGTACATGCCGGTGGCATCGTCCAGCTCCCATGCGGAGCCGGAGAAAGCGGACTGCCAATTGTTGGGGGCACCGCCGTTTTTGCCTTCTTTCCAAATATAGTAATCGCGGTAAGGGTTGTCCTTGCTTTTCCGGCTTTCCACAAACCACGCATGCTCATCGGAGGTGTGGTTCACCACGAGGTCCATGACGATCTTCAGACCCAGCTGGTGGGCCTTCGCAAGCATCTCGTCGAAGTCTGCCATGGTGCCGAATTCATCCATGATGTCGCGGTAGTCGCTGATGTCGTAGCCGTTGTCATCGTTGGGGCTCTTGTAGACAGGAGAGAGCCAGATCACATCGATGCCGAGGTCTTTCAGATAAGGAAGATGCGCCGTAATCCCGGGAATATCACCGATGCCGTCGCCGTTGCTGTCCGCAAAGCTGCGGGGATAAATCTGGTAAATGACTGCCTCTTTCCACCATGCCTTTTTTTCGTTCATGCGCGTGCCTCCTTGTGAAGTGTGGGAAACAAGAAATGTCGTTTCCTTTAACGGTAAAGTATAATTCCATTTATAGTACGTTTTCCAAAAAAGTCAACCCGTTTTAAAAAAAAAAGAAAGCGGTGTGAAATAGTGGCAGTAGAGTGCGGATTATGGTATATTAAAAAATGTATGAAAATGAGAGAACGGCAACGTGAACAAAGAGGCAGAGCATGAATATACTCCGGCTGTTTCGCTATCTGAAAAAGAAAGAGGCTGGCTACATTGTCTTCGGCCTGATCTTTATCCTGACGCAGGTCTGGTTCGACCTGAAACTCCCCGATAATATGTCCACCATCACAAAACTGGTGCAGACGGAAGGGTCGCCGCTGTCATCAGTTTTGAAGGCAGGAGGCTTCATGCTTGCATGTGCATTTGGCAGCCTTGCGTCTTCCATTATTGTCGGTTTCTGTGTGGCAAAGATCGCGGCGGGCCTTTCCATGCGGCTCAGGGAAGCGGTGTATGACAAGGTCATGGATTTCACGATGGAGGAGATTGGGATCTTTTCCACCCCAAGTCTGATCACCCGTTCCACCAATGATGTGACCCAGGTGATGCTGGTCATCGCCCTCGGGATGCAGGTGTTGGTGCGGGCGCCCATCATGGCGGTGATGGCGCTGGTCAAGATCTCCGGCAAAAGCTGGCAATGGACCACGGCGACTGCCATTGCAGTCGTGCTGATTCTTGCGCTTCTTTCCATTGTCTTTTCGATCGTGATTCCCAGATTCATGAAGATCCAGACCCTGACGGACAATCTGAACCGCGTGACCAGAGAAAATCTCTCCGGTATCCGGATTGTCCGGGCTTACAATGCAGAAGAATATCAGGAGAAAAAGTTCCGGAAAGCCAATGAAGATCTGACCGGGAACAACCTTTTCGTACAAAGGACCATGGCCATCATGCAGCCAGGGATGGCGTTTATCATGTCCTGCCTGACCCTTTCCATCTACTGGGTGGGGGTCTATATGATCGATGCCGCCGGCATGGAGGAGCGGGTCAATCTCTTTTCCGAGATGGTGGTGTTTTCCTCCTATGCGATGCAGGTCATCATGGCGTTTATGATGATCACCATCACGATGATCATTCTGCCCCGGGCCAGTGTTTCCGCGAAACGGATCCAGGAGGTGCTGAGGACCGTTACCAGAATGCAGGACGGCGCTGCCACGGAAGGCGCACCCGGCGTCAAAGGGAAAGTGGAGTTTCGCGATGTGTCATTCCGGTATCCGGATGCGGAGGGAGACATCCTGCATCATCTGACCTTTGAGGCAAATCAGGGAGAGACCGTGGCGATCATCGGATCCACCGGAAGCGGCAAGAGCTCTCTGATCAATCTGATTCCGCGGTTCTTTGATGTGAGCGGCGGGGAAGTGCTGGTGGACGGCGTCAATGTGAAAGACTATCAGCAAAGCGCCCTCCGGAAAAAGATCGGCTATGTGCCGCAGCGGTCCACGTTGTTCTCCGGCACTATCCGTTCCAATGTGGCATACGGTGACAGCACCCCCGGCGGGGAAGAGGCGGTACAGGCAGCGATTGAGACGGCGCAGGCAGCGGAATTCGTTTCCAAAATGGAAGGCACCGTTGACGCGCCCATCTCCCAGGGCGGCACCAATGTCTCCGGCGGCCCGCGGCAGCGCCTTTCCATCGCCAGAGCCATCTATCGCAATCCTGAGATCTACATTTTTGATGATTCATTTTCTGCGCTGGATTATAAGACCGACCGCGTGCTGCGGAAAGCATTGAAGGAGAAAACAAAGGGCGCGACGATCCTGATCGTTGCCCAGCGGATCGGAACGATCATGGATGCGGACCGGATCCTTGTGATGAACGAGGGATTCATCGTCGGGCAGGGAAAGCATGAGGAACTCCTTTCTTCCTGCGCCGTGTATCGCGAGATCGCGGAATCCCAGCTTTCCAAAGAAGAACTGACCAAAACGACGGGAAGGAGGGAACCTGAAGATGCCTGAACTCACAGAAGCGCAGAAAGAAGCGCTGAAAAAGAAAATGATGGAAAAGATGACGGAAGCGGGTGTCGATCCGGGAAAACTCACGCCTGAAATGAAAAAGAACATGGCGAAGAAAATGAAATCCATGAATTTCAAATCCGCCATGGGAAAGCTGATCCGTTATATGAAACGGTATCTTCCGCTGATCATATTTGCATCGCTCCTTTCCATTGCGGGGACGATCTTAAACCTCCTGGGACCGGGAAGGCTCTCCGCCATCACAAAGCTGATCACGGACGGCCTGAAAACCACCATTGATGTGGCAGGCGTGGTGAAGATCGCCATTTCCCTTTTGATCCTGTATGCCATCGGCTTTCTGTGCAGCTATCTGCAGGGGCAGATCCTGGCAGTGGTGACACAGAAGGCTTCCAAAGGTCTTCGCGGGGATATTTCCGTGAAGATCAACAAGCTCCCCCTCCGGTATTTTGACCATAACACGGTGGGAGATGTGCTGTCGCGGGTGACGAATGATGTGGACACGCTGGTGCAGGCCATGAATCAGAGCCTGGGATCACTGGTTTCCGCGCTGACCTTGTTCGTCGGGAGCCTTGTAATGATGTTCGTCACCAACTGGATCATGGCCATAGCGGGGGTGTTGTCCACCCTGATCGGATTCGCCTTGATGTCCCTGATCCTGAAACGGTCGCAGAAGTATTTCCTGATGCAGCAATACGGTCTGGGTGCGCTGAACGGGCATATTGAGGAAACCTTTTCGGGCCATTCCGTCATCAAAGCCTTTAACGGCGAGAAGCAGGCCAAGGGAGCCTTTGCCGCCATGAATACGAAGCTTTATCAAAGCGCATGGAAATCCCAGTTCTTTTCCGGCATGATGCCGCCGATCATGAACTTTGTTGGCAATCTCGGCTATGTGGTGGTCTGCGTGGTGGGCGCGGTGCTGACCATGCAAAAGGTGATCGGTTTCGAAGTTATCGTGGCTTTCATGCTTTATATCCGCTATTTCAGCCAGCCCCTTTCCCAGATCGCGCAAACTGCCAACAGCATGCAATCTGCAGCGGCGGCCAGCGACAGGGTCTTCCGGTTCCTGGGGGAAACGGAGATGGAGGAGGAGAGCAAAAAGACGAAGACATTAACGGATGTGAGAGGAGATGTCTCTTTCGACCATGTGCGGTTTGGCTATGACGAGGGAAAGACCATCATCCACGATTTCTCCGCAGAGGTGAAAGCCGGACAGAAGATCGCCATCGTCGGGCCAACCGGCGCCGGAAAGACCACCATGGTCAATCTGCTCATGCGCTTCTATGAGCTCAATGCCGGGAAGATCCGTATTGACGGCGTGCCGATCGATGAACTGACGAGAGAGAATCTCCACGATCTCTTCTGCATGGTGCTGCAGGATACCTGGCTTTTTGAAGGAACGATTAAAGAAAACGTGCGCTATTCCAAAACCGACCGGAGCGATGAAGAGATCATCCGCGCCTGCAAGGCAGTGGGCCTGCATCATTTTATCAAGACCCTGCCCGATGGTTATGACACCGTGCTTTCCGACAACGCGGGGCTTTCCGCGGGACAGCGGCAGCTGGTCACCATTGCGCGGGCGATGGTGGAAAATGCGCCGATGCTGATCCTGGATGAGGCGACAAGCTCTGTGGATACCAGAACGGAAGCCCTGATCCAGAAAGCGATGGATGAGCTGATGAAGGGGCGGACTTCCTTCGTCATTGCGCACCGTCTTTCCACCATCAAGAACGCGGATCTGATTCTGGTGATGAAGGACGGAGATATCCTCGAAAGCGGCAATCACGAAGAACTGATGAAACAGGGAGGGTTTTACGCGGATCTCTACAACAGCCAGTTTGAGACCTCCGCGGCCTGACCGCAGCAGAAAAAGGGGCATTGCCCCGCTGCCTTTCGCAGAGGACAGGAGTCACCATGAAAGATAACACATCGGGCTATTTTTTTCGTTCGCATCTTGAGAACCGGCTGTTTAACCAGAACACGCTGCGCCTCGATCACGAGATTGACATCCGGTGCCTGAAAAACGCCTGGAAAGCCGCACTCAAGGACTGTCCATTTTTTGATCAGGGATTACAGCTGCAGGACGGCGCGCTTTTCTTTACCCCCCACGAGAGCACCGGAAATACCGAAGGCTTTTCCGATACGGAGGCAGGAAATCACCCGGCCGCGCTGGGAGGAGATCTGGTCTGGACTTGCGCACAGGGAGACCGGCTCAAGGTGGGCGTATCCCATGCCCTGACGGATGAATGCGGGAAAAAACTGTTTACCTGTCTGCTGCTGTATCATTATTTCAGACAGGTGGATGAACAGCCATATGTCCATCCTTATGCCGACGAAACGGGCGCATTACAGGTCTGGGACACGGAAGCGGATTTGCTGGAGGATCCGATCTTTCCATGCCCCGGCAGAAAGCCGGAGGCTTTGATCCCGACAGAGGTCTTTCAATTTCCGGAACAGTCTGCCGCGGAGAAAAAAGAAGCGGTCTTTCGGATCAAAATACATGCGAGGGCGTTTTACGAGGCAACGCGAAAGGCGTTTCCCATCAGTGAGGAGGCGTTTCAAAAGGCGAACCGGTTGACACTGCCCCTGGGAAAACTGCAATGCGTTTATGTGTATTTCCTGTTGGGACGCGTGATTGCAAGGCTCCACCCGGAGAACACCCTCCCCGTCACGCTGCGGTGTCCTGTGAATACCCGATCTCTTTGCGGGAAAGAGGAGGCACTTCGTAATTTCAGCCTGCCTCAGGCGGCGCTCATGCTGCAACCGGAACAGTTGAAACGGGAACTTCGCGCGGAGGACGTGGAGGCCATGCTGCAAGGACTGGAGGCGCAGCTGACGGTGGATGCCGTAGGATGGCAGCTGTCGGCCCTGAAAGAGCGGATTCGGACCGGCGTAATGGATCCGGACGTGGCGGCGCTTTACCATCAGTCCATGATCGTGACCAATGTGGGGAAGGAATACTATGAGCCGTCGCCCGGGAGGGTGCTGGAGGACCATCGGTATGCGGCGGGGGGATATCCCTTTGCGGTGTATTTAAACCGCGTGGGAGAGGACCAGATCATCACGATCTCCCAGAGCTTTGACACGGGTGCGTATTTCAAAGGATTTTCGGAGGAACTGCAGTGCGCAGGAGTGGAGGTGAGGAAGGATGCCTGATTATGACAAAGAAAACCGGGAAGCAATGGCAAAGGAATGGGAGCTGCTTCCCGCGCAAAGGCAGAACGTTTACGCACAAAGCTATGCACCTGGGGACAGCTTTCTGAATCTCCACAGCATGATCAAGCTGAAAGCGGGTGTGGACCAGAAACGCATGGAAGATGCCGTGAATCTGGTGCTGAAGGAACATCCCTGTCTTTGTATGAATATCTATGCGGATGAGGATACCGGAATTTATTATCAGAAATATGAGCCGTCTTTTGCTGTGCAGGCCGGGACCGAGGAGCTCAGTGAGGAGGCGCTGCCGGAAAGGATCAGGGAACTGAATGCACCCTTTTCGTTGGGAAAGGAACGGCTTTACCGATGCGGACTCATCAGGACAGAAGAAGGTCTTTATCTTTATATGGTTCTGCATCATACCATTACGGATCTGAGCGCCCTGAACCTCATGATGCTGCAGTTTCTTCAGAGTTATCAGAAAGGCGCTTATGCAGGGGAGAAGGATCATTACTTTTATCTGCTGAAGCAGCACGCAGAGCGGAAAGAGGCAGAGTCCTATGAGGAAGCCAGGTCCTATTTCGGCGCGTTGTTTGATGAACGCAGCAAAAGCGTCCCGCTTGGCGTCCGCATCGATCATGAGTCAAAGGACAGGACGCTGGCAACGATTCTCCATTCTATCGAAAGAAAGGAAAACCGGAATGTCAATTTCCTGAAGACTGCGGCGGTGTTGGCTGCTGCCTGGTATAACGGAACCCAGTTCGCATTTTTGCAGGCGATCAATGCAGACCGGCCCGACCCGCTGCGAAGCGCCTCGGCAGGCTTTTTCGCCGCGATGCTTACACTGGGACTCGTCCTCGGAGGAGACGAATCTCCCGAGGCGCTGCTTTCCCAGATCAAGGAGCAGAACCGGTTCGCAAGAGCACATACCGAGTATAGTTATATGCAGGACAAGATCGGTGACGCTTCTCTGATGATGCGGTTTAATTATCAGAAGGATGGCCTGGGCTGGATCCGGGAGACAGACCTTCCGGAAAAGGTCATGAAGTTTCCGGAATCCTCCGTGATGCCCGGGGTCATGGGGCTGTCCTTTGTGGATAGTCAACAATCCGGTAAAATCCATCTGTTCCTGCGCTACGCCTTGGCCTGCTATGAGAAGGAGAGTATGGAGCGGTATCTGGAGCTGTTTAATGACGCTGTGAAATATCTTGAGGAATCTTGAGGAGACATGACCATGCTGTATTTTGACCACCTGAATGAGGTTATCAAAGAAAAACCAAATAAGCCGGCTTTTACCGCGGAGGGGAAAAGTATCACGTTTTCCGAACTGGATACGGAGGCGGCGAAGGTTTACCGTTATCTCAAAGAGAAAGGGATCGGCGCGGAGCAGATCGTCCAGATCCTGATGCCGAAAGCGCTGCATTTCTTCAGCTGCATGCTGGGAGTTTGGCGCGCGGGGGCTGCTTTTGTGCTGGTGCAGGATGATTATCCGAAGGATCGGATCGAGTTTATCAGGAAGGATGCAAACTGCGTGCTGGTATTGGATCAGCAGCTTTTTGACGAGATCATGGAGAAAGAGACGCCTCTTGCCGGATATGAAGAAACAGATCCGCATCAGCTGGCCTACGTGGTGTTTACCTCCGGCTCCACGGGGACGCCGAAGGGCATTTTGCATGAATACGGGAACGTGGACAAATGTGTGTCCAGTGTGCCGGCAAAGGAAGACCGGGAGGATATCCCGGAAGAAAAGCCGCTGGCGGGTCCCCTTTCCTTTGTCCATACCATTTTGAATCTGGTCTACAATACCATGGACGGCATCACCACATTGCTGGAGCCGGAGGAGAAACTGCGGGATTTCAATTATTTCCGGAATTTTATTCTGGAGAAGAAGCTGACCTCCTTTTATCTTCCGCCATCCTATATCAGGCTCTATAAAGAGCCGAGCCCCTATCTCAAGGTGATCGGCACGGGATCGGAGCCGGCCAACGGGCTTTACTATCCGGGAGGCGTTCCGGCCATCAAAAATACCTACAGCTGCTCGGAGGCAGGCTTTGCCGTCATGAGCTGCATTCTGGACAAAGCGTATGATGTGGCACCCATCGGTCGTCCGCTGCCGGGAGTGGAAGCGGTGCTGATGGATGAAGATGACAGAATCGTGGAGGGTGTCGGCGAAGGAGAGCTTTGCATCAAAAATGATTTCTTCCGCGGATACTTAAACCAGCCGGAACTGACAGCCCATGCAAAACGCGGCGGGTATTTCCATACGGCGGATGTCTGCAGGAGAGATGCGAACGGTCTTTATTATATTGTGGGCCGTGCGGATGACATGATCAAAATCAACGGCAACCGCATCGAACCGGCCGAGATCGAAGCGGGCGTGGAACAGGTAACGGGGCTTCCGGAAGTCATGGCAAAAGGCATTTCCCAGGATGGCCGCAGCTTCGTTGCGGTGTATTTTATCAGGGAACAGGCCATGGAGCTGGGGATTCTTGCCGGGAATCATCTGAAGGTGGATGAGGATGCCCTCAGACAGCGGCTTCCCCAGTATATGATCCCTTCTGTCTATGTGCCCATGGATGCCTTTCCCCTTACCGCCAGCGGGAAAAAGAGCCGCAAGGAGCTGCCGGTGCCGGACGCGGAAGCATTGGCTTCGGACTATGTGGCCCCGGAAAACGATATGGAAAAGTACCTTTGCGAGAAGATGGCGCAGGCCCTGGGACGTGAAAAAGTCGGCGCGGAGGATGATTTCCTGCTGTACGGCGATTCCATGAAATGCATCGAACTGGTCAGCGAATGCGAGGAGATTGCCCTCAGTTCCAAACTGATTTTTCAATACAAGACGCCGAAGGAGATCGCAAAGCACGTGCAAAAGAAGCGCTCCGACGCAGAGCTTGCGGCGGAAAATCTGGAAGCGCAAAAGAAAGACTGGGCGCTGCTGCCGGGGCAGAAGCAGAATCTCTGTTTTCAGGCCTATGCGCCGGAGTCGGACTTTTTGAATATTCCCGTTGCGTTGAAACTGAAAAAAGAAGCGGATGCCGACCGGCTCTGCCGTGCCGTCAATGAAGTGCTCTCACACCACCCGGGTCTTCATGTCCGGCTGTGTAAAGATCTTAAGAGCGGCATCTGCCGCCAGAAATATGACGAAACCCTTTTGACAGAGGTCTCCGTCGAAGAGATGACGGAGGAAAAATTCCGGACGAAGCTGCCGACGCTGAAGGCACCGTTTCAGGTGGAAGGCGGAAAGCTCTACCGGTGCGGTGTGATCCGAACCGAAGAGGCGCTCTACCTTTACCTGATCATCCACCATGTGATCTCGGACGGGGCCTCCGTTGACATGCTGCGCAGAGAGATCCTGGACAGTTATCAGCAGGAGGGGTATGCAGGGAAGCCGGATTACTATTTTACGATCTTAAAAGACGCAGAGGAAGCGAAGGAGACAGAAGCCTATCAAACCGCGGCATCCTATTTCGGAAAACGGTTTGACGATCATCTGAAAGCAGGCATTCCGCTGGGGCTTCGACCGGACCGGGAGGCAAGGGAGAGGAATGCCGCGCTGCTCGCCTTCAAGGATGCGTTTGAAAGAAAGCCGAACCGGGACGTGGTCTTTTATATGACGGCGGCGCTTCTGGCGGAGGCATGGTACAATCAAACAGACTTTGCGTTTCTCCTCACGATCTATTCCGATCGGGATGATCCCCAGCGGCTTGCTGCGGCAGGATATCTGGCGGCTTTTCTTGCATTGGGACTCGACACGAAGAAACCGCCCGCAGAGTTGCTGCAGGAGATGAAGGAACAGAATGAGTATGCGATGACCCATACGGAGTATTCCTATGCGGATGACAGGATCGGAGATACCTCCCGGATGCTCCGCTTCAATTACCAGAGGGACGATAACGGGGGGCAGGATACCACAGACCTTGTGGAGGAGAAACTGAAGCTTCCCAATGCGATGATCATGCCGGGAATCTTCGGCGTCACCTTCTTTGACCACGGCACCTACGACAAGATCGGATTTGCCATTACTTATGTGAAGGATTGTTATGCGAAGGAAAGCGCGGAGCGTTATGCGGAGCTGTTTTTCAAGAGTGTAGACTATCTGGAGGGAAAAGATGTTGTACTTTGATTATTTGACGGAAACCATCCGAACCATGGGAGACAAGCCCGCATTCGTTTTTGACGGGGAAAGTATCACATTTTCCGAAGTGGATCAGGAAGCCGCAAAGGTTTACCGGTATCTGAAAGAAAAGGGCATCGGGGAGGAACAGATCGTTCAGATTCTGATGCCGAAGGAACTGCATTTCTTCAGCTGCATGCTGGGGGTGTGGCGCGCGGGGGCAGCCTTTGTGCTGGTGCAGGATAATTATCCGAAGGATCGGATTGATTTTATCCGGGAGGATACCAACAGCGTTCTGGTACTGGATCAGACACTCTTTGATACCATCATGGAAACAGCAGAGCCTCTTGAGGGCTATGAGGAGACAAAGCCCCATCAGCTGGCCTACGTCGTGTACACCTCCGGCTCCACGGGGACGCCGAAGGGCATTATGCATGAATACGGCAACATCGAACGATGCGTCTCCAGCGTGCCGGCAAACAGAAAAGCGTCTCTGCCGGATGAAAAGCCGCTGACGGGACCCCTTTCCTTTGTGCATACGCTGCTGAATCTGGTCTACAACACCATGGACGGCATTACGACGCTCCTGGAGCCGGAGGAGAAACTCCGGGATTTCAACTATTACAAAGAGTTCATTCTGAAAAAGAAGCTGACCTCCTTTTACCTGCCGCCGTCCTATATCCGGATCTATAAGGATCCCAGCCCTTATCTGAAGGTGATCGGCACCGGCTCGGAACCCGCGAACGGGCTTTATTATCCGGGAGGGACGCCTGCGATTTTGAATACCTACAGCTGCTCGGAGGCCGGATTTGCGGTCATGAACTGCATCCTGGAAAAGGCTTATGATGTGGCGCCCATCGGACGGCCCCTGCCGGGAGTGGAAGCTGTGCTGGTGGATGACGATGATCAGATCATCGAAGGAGAAGGCACAGGAGAGCTTTGCATCAAAAATGATTTCTTCCGGGGGTACTTAAACCAGCCGGAGCTCACCGCGCGGGCAAAGCGGGGCGGGTATTTTCATACGGCGGATATCTGCAGGAGAGACGCGGACGGGCTTTATTACATCGTGGGCCGCGCGGATGACATGATTAAGATCAACGGAAACCGGATCGAACCGGCGGAGATCGAGGCTGCCGTGGAGAAATGCACCGGTCTGGAAAAGGTGGTCGCCAAAGGCTTTGCGGAAAGCAGCCGCGCTTACGTGGCGGTTTATTATCTTAGGGAGGAAGCGGAAAAGAAGGGGCTGCTCAAGGGAGAGACCCTGCAGTTTGAGAAGGACAAACTGGAGGAAATCCTTCCCCGCTACATGATCCCGACCTATTATGTTCCGCTGGAGGCATTCCCGCTGAACGCCAGCAGCAAGATCAATAAAAAGGCATTGAAACCGCCGGCGACGGCAAGAGCGGATCATCCCTATGTTGCACCCAAAAACGAAACAGAACGGTACCTATGCGAGAACATGGCAAAGGCGCTGAACCTTGAGAAAGTGGGGGCGGATGAGGATTTTTTTGAGTCCGGCGGCGACTCCATGCGATGCATCCAATTTGTCAGTCTGTGCGATGAACTGGATATCAGCGCCGCGCAGGTGTTTAAATATCGTACCGCGACAGCGCTTGCTATGCATTGCAAGCGGAAACGATCGGAAGAGGAAAACGAAAAAGAAAACCGGGAGGCCATGACGGAGACCTTTCCGCTGCTGCCGGGACAGCTCGAGAATATCTACTGCCAGTCCTATGCGCCGGAGAGCGGCTTCCTGAATCAATACTTCGGCTGGCGGCTGAGCAGCAAGGTGGATGGCAAGAAATTTGCGGAGGCGCTGAATCAAGTGATCGAAGCGCACCCGGGCCTTCAGATGCGGATCTTTCGGGATCAGGAGGGCAATTACCGGCAGAAATATGACGCCTCTTTCTATGAGCCGGTGGAGATCGAAAGGATCACGGAGGCGGATCTCCCCGAAAAGGAAAAGGAGATTGGGGCCGTCATTCCCATTGAAAACGGCAGGCTCTACCGGTTCCGGATATATCAGACAGAACGTTCGCTCCTCTTTTTCGGCGCGGTGCACCATGTGATCACGGATGGTTCCGCCATGCGCCTTTTCAGCACGGACCTGATGAAGACCCTTGTCCAATCGGATTATGAAATCGAAAAAGACTATTACTATGCTGTCATCAAGCGCCTGTTTCAGGCAAAGGGAGGCACGGATTATCAGGCGTCGGAAAAAGCCTTCCGGGAAAAATTCAATGCCGTCCGCGCTGCGGGCACGCCGCTGGGACTGAAAAAAGACAGAGATTCGGAGGAAAGGAAGGCGGACCTGATCCGGATGGAACGGCAGTTTGAACGCCGACCCAACAGAGACAGTAATTTTTATCTCACTGCCTGCGCCCTTGCGGAAGCCTGGTACAATGAAACGGAGCATGCTTTCATCACGATGATCTACGGATGCAGGGATGACCATGAACGCGTGTCGGCCTTCGGACTTCTGGTGAACAACATGACGATGTGTCTTCACGCTCCTGACGGCGCGGATCCGAAGGAAATGCTGTCAGCCATGGAAGAACAGGTACAGCGCGGCATTGCGGCACCGGAGTATTCCTACATCGAGCAGGAAATCGGTGACAGTTCGGACATGGTGCGGTATATTTATCAGAAGGATGTTTACCGGAAAGCGAAGCCGAATCCCCTGATCGAGGAAAACCTGGATCTGGTGGACAGAAGCAATATGCCGGGATCTGTCAGCATCAGCATCATAGATAATACCGGTGAGGATGAGATCAGGATCTCCGTCCGGTATTCCGTCAGCAATTATGACAAAGAGAGCATCGAACGATATATCGGATTGATTTCAAGCGCAGTGGACTATTTAGAAGGAAAGGCAGGACACTGAAATGGACACACAAAACGGACAGACTACCATGATTCATTTTCCGGAACGGCTGGATGCGACGAATACGGCACAATATCTGGAAATTTTTTCGCGGAAGTTGGACGCGATGCCCGCTGACACCGCTGCAGTCGCGGATCTGACAGATACGAATTACCTCTCCAGCTCGGGACTGCGGCTGATCCTGACCCTGGCGAAAAAGCGGCCGGAGCTTTCCCTCATCCATGTGCGGCCGGAGGTCTATGAGGTCCTGGATATGACGGGACTTGTGAAGAAAATGCGGATCGAACGGCAGATCATGAAGATTGATCCGATCACGACTGACCCCATTGCAAGAGGCTCCAACGGGGAAGTCTATGCCATCGAAAAGGATACCATTGTCAAAATGTTTTCCAACAAAACCACGGCGGATGAGATCCGGGAAGAATGGCAGAACGCAAAGATCGCGCTGACGCTGGGGGTGCCGTCTGCCATCTGCTATTCCGTCGTGACAGACGGAGAACGGCTGGGGATCATGTTTGAACGCATGGAGACCACAAGCCTTGCCAGCCTGGTCTATGCGGATTATGATAATTTCGCCATGTATGCGGAAGAATTTGCGCAGCTCCTGAAGGAGATGCATGAGATCCGGGACGAACTGCATGAGCTGCACAGCGTGAAGGAGGCCTTTCTTTCGCTTATCGAGAAGGCGGACTATCTGCCCGCGGAGGAGCGGGAAAAGATGACGGCCTTTTTGCATGCTGTGCCGGACCGGGATAACGTGGTACACGGCGATTTTCATCCGAACAACATCGGAGAGGTCTTCGGGGAGTTGATTTTGCTGGACATGGCAGAGATCGGCTACGGGAATCCGCTGTTTGATTTTATCGCGTCCTATTATGATCTGGTGCTTTCCGGCGCCACAGTCGGAAAAGAGCATCCGGAGGTGACCAAAAAGTTTTTCGGTCTGGAGGTTGCGGAGCTGGCAAAATTATGGGACAGTGTTGTGGACCAGTATTTTACCGGGGCGGATGAGGAAAAGAAGAACTTCTTCAATGAAACCATCAACTGGATGCTGGGCTTTAAGCTGCTGCTTTTCCCGGAGCTGCATCCGAACCATCCGAAGGAGACCCATGACCGGTGGCTAGCGCTGGGGCGGGAACGCTTCCTTGACTACTATGAAGAAGTGATGAAACGAATTCCGGAGATTGACGGGATGATTGCAGAGAGCTTAGGATAGAGGAGTACAGACATGGTAAAGGTATTGACACTCGCAGAGGGCGCATCCTTTGTAAAAAAGAAGATCAAAGAAAGTGACCATGTGTTTCTGGACGCAAGAGACTTTTATTTTGCGCATCCGGAGATGCTGGAGGATCCGGTGACGGTGGTGGACGCGGAAAACAAACCGCTTTACCAGCTGATGTTTGCCACGAACCACTGCGGCGGAGAGATCGTGGTGAAGTCCAAGATGGGGCCCAGCAGCGGATTCTGGCATTACACCTATGACATAGAGCCTATCGATGACACGATGCTGAAGAGAGCGAACCACTTCATTTTTGATGAGATCGATGAATATACCTATGCCATCACGCGGATCATCAGACAGCGTTTCCCGGAAAAGAAGCTGTTCTTTACGGATGAAAAGGCGGCGCTCTTTTTCAAAGGGGAATCTCAGGTTTCCATCGTGGAGGAGAAGGAAGCGGAACAGATCCGTGCGGATCACCCCGGAGACGTCATGACGGTGGTGAAGGACGGGGATTTTCTGATCTCCAAGGATTCCATCCGGGACATGACTTACAATTCCCTGCAGATGATGAACGGCATGCTCTGGCTGACGGAGACCGCAAGCTATGGCGAGGAAAATCCGGATAAAAAGCTGATCCTGATCAAATCCCATATCGGTCATGAAGGCATCGCCGGCGTGCTCCGATATGTGTTAAACAAACTGGAGGTCATCAAAAAAACCGGGCAGGAGCTGTATCCGGTGGTGGATCTCGGGATCTACGGCGAGGTCAATCAGTTTGCAAACGGTGACGGCAGAAATGTCTGGGACATGTATTTCGAACCTGTTTCCGAATTCTCTGTGGAGGATGTCTATAACAGCAAGAACGTTCTGCTGGCGTATGACGGGATGAAGACCAAGAATCCGTATCTTTACGAGCAGGACATTCTGGCCGACTACCCGGGACTCATCAAAAAATACCTTCATATCAAGCCGGATGTGATAGACTTCTGCGAAAAGCAGGCGGCAAAGGTCGTTCCGCAGGGCGTGAAGAACTACATCGGCGTCGTCGGGAGAGGATCGGATTATAATATGCAGCTTTCCGGAAAGCTTGCGAACTATCTGATGCGTCCGCTGTCCGGTGAAGAGATTCTGGAGAAAACAAGCGCGTTATTCCAAAAGGGCGGCTACGACGGGATCTTCCTGGCCACGGAAGACGACAAGGTCTTTGACATCTTCATGCGATCGGATCTCAAAGACAGGATCTTTTACGTGGAGCAGGAGCGGATCAACTATGATCCCACAGACACCTCCAAGCGGTTCCTTGCAGATATCTACAAAGAAGAAAAAAACCGGGACGGTTATGCGGAGAACCTTCGCTATATCAGTATCATCTACATCCTGTCCCGCTCGGCAGCGCTGCTGTCCACGACGCTCTGCGGCGCCGCGAAGATCGCCTGGGGGCTCAGCGAAAACGGATTTGACTACATGGATGTCCCGGGTATTTCGTAACAATCATTAAGGGAGTAAAAAGATATGATCACAATCAAGGAGATCGCCAACCGTCTTGGGATGAGCCCGACGACAGTGAGCAATGTGATTCGCGGAAAGACAGGGGAAGTTTCGCCGGAGACGATTGCCCGGGTGCAGAAGTTTCTGGAGGAAGTGGAGTACGTCCCGAATATCAGTGCGCGAAACCTGGCGCAGAGCCGGTCCAAGATCATCGGCGTGGTCTTAAAGACCGTGGAAGACCGGTTTGAGCATATTCTGGCGGATGCGTTTGTGTCGGAGCTGCTCGGCGGCATTGAGCAGGTGATCCGGGAGGCCGGTTATTTTATGATGCTCTATATCTCCGATGATATTGCCGAGATCATCAAGTATGTGACCACGTGGAATGCCGACGGGCTGGTGTTGTTCTGGATGCAGGACGACGATGCGCTCCGCATCTATAAGAAATACCGGAAGCCTGTGGTCTGCGTGGATACCTATATTAAGAAAGAGACGATCGAGCAGTTTGAAAACTCCTTTGTGAATATCGGACTAGAGGATGAAAAGGGCGCTTACGAGGCGGTGCATTATCTGATCACGATGGGACATGAACGGATCGCGTTCCTGTCGGATAAGATCTCGGGCGTCGATCTGGAGCGCTTCCGTGGATATCGGAGAGCGCTGGAGGAAGCCGGGATCGAGTACAGCGACAAAAACGTGCTGCAGCTGCGTTCCGGGAAAGACGAGATCGACCAGTCCTTTCAAAAACTGGCGGAGAAGGCCGAGCGGTTTACCGCGGTATTCTGCTGTTCGGACACCTATGCAACGATGCTGGTCAATGCCTGCTTTGCCAGAGGGCTGCGGGTGCCGGAGCAGCTCTCTGTGGTGGGATTTGATGACAGCCGGAGCGGAAAGCTCTGCCGGCCGCCGCTGACGACGGTGCATCAGGATATCATCGAGAAGGGGGAGCTTGCAGCCACAACGCTGATCGATCTTCTTCATGGAAACAGTCCGGCTGAGAATGAGGTGATCATGCCGGCGGAGCTGTTGATCCGCAGCAGCGTCAAGAACCTGAAAGAGGAATTCTGACGAACCGGAAACAGCGGATCCTGGCCGATGTTTCCGCGAAAACGATTTCGAGACAGCAAAAAGCACAAAAGAAGCGAGTCTTATTTGTGAGAAACGACGAATCACAAAAAAAGACTTGCTTTTTTTGATGATCGGTTTATCATAATAGGTGAACTTAAACGCAAAAGGTAATCTTCCTTTTGCGGAAAAGGTACACAACATTTACGAAGGAGGAAAAAGATGAAAAAGAGAGTTTTGGCATTACTGATGACAGGCATCATGGCAGCTTCTCTGGCAGCCTGCGGCGAGACCGCAGCAGCGCCGGCGGCAGATGCAAGCGCAGATGCAGCAGCGACGGAAGCAGCACCGGCAGCAGATGCAAGCGCTGACACAGCAGCTGACACAGCAGCTGACACAGCAGCGGCGACCACTCCCGAAGGGGGGATCCGTCTTGTCAACGGAAAGATCGAGGTTGACTCGATGCTGAAGGAAGCAGCAGCAAAGTATGAGGAAGAGACCGGTGTTCCGGTTGTGATCGAGTCCATGGGTGGCGGTGTCAACATCCAGGATACCCTGAAGGGCTATTATCAGGCAGACAACATGCCCGACATCTTCGTTTGCGGCAGCGACGATGACTTTGGCAACTGGGACGGCATGCTGGTTGACATGAGCGGAGAGAAGTGGGCAAGCGACACGGATGCTGCTTATGTAAGCAAAGATTACGGCACCATCGGTTTCCCGTACACCACAGAAGCAATCGGTCTTGCATACAATGCAGACATTCTGGAGAAGGCTGGCGTTGATCCGAAGTCCATCACCGGTCCGGAATCCATGAAGAAAGCATTCGAGACCATCGATTCCAAGAAGGATGAGCTGGGACTGACCGCAGTCATCGGTTGGTACACCGAGCCGAAAGATCTGTATTGGTCCACCGGTTCCCACAGCTTCGCAAACTATCTGGACGCAGGTCTGAAGAGAGATGACACGACTTACTCCGATCAGCTTGCAGAAGGCAAGATCGACGAGAACCGCTTCAAAGATTATGCAGAGATGATTGCGCTGTTCAACCAGTACACCGATCCCAACGGCGTATCCGGCACTTATGATAACCAGGTGCAGGGCTTCGCATCCGGCAAGTATGCGTTCGTCACCCAGGGTTCCTGGATTGGCGCTTCCATGACAGATCAGTACAAGGATGACTATGCAGCAGCAGGCAACTTCAAGTGCGGCATGATCCCCTATGCATTCGAAGAAGGGATTGACACGATCCTGACCAACTCCCCGTCCTGGTGGGCAGTTTTCGACAATGACAACAAGGATGCTTCCCTTGCATTCCTGCAGTGGCTGAGTGAGGACGAAGGACAGGAGATCCTGGTGATGAAGGCCGGCTTCGTAAGCCCGTTCAAGTCCTGCACGTTTGTGGCTGAGGATCCCTTCGCACAGACCATCTCGGATTACACCGCAGCAGGCAAGACCTCCGCTTGGCATTGGCTGAAGAACAAAGCAGGTTTGGACCAGAACGCGCTTGGCCAGCTTTACACCGACTATGCGCTTGGTGTCATTCCGGATGCTGACGGCTTCACGAAGGCAATTTCCAGCAAGGTTTCCGAGTACTACGCAAACTAATCCATTCGGATTATGAATTTGATAGGGGCGGCAGTTGCCGCCCCTTATCATAAAAGACAGACCAAAGTTACGGGCTTCGGCGGAAACGCTGCAGCCTCAATGCATGTTCATCTTGGATTGTGGAGGGGTACTCTATGGAAAGTGTTGGGAAAAAAGTGCTCTCGATCGGAATCCTCCTGGCCGGTATTGCAATGCTGATTGCGGCGCTGGCGATGGATTTCACCGGTAGCGAATCTACAGCGCGCGGTCCGTTACTTGTGATCGGCATCATTGTTTTTTTTGTCGGGCTTTATCTGTTCCCGACCCTGAAGCATCACCGGAAGATCGTTTATTTCATCTTCCTGTTTCCGTTATTATTTACCTTTGTGGTCACCGTGATCATTCCGCTGGTACTTGGCATCTGCTATTCGTTCACGGACTGGACCGGTATCAAGTTTACCCAGGTGGTCGGATTCCAGAATTATATTGCCATGTTTAAGGATCCGTCCTTTATCTGGTCCATTCTGATCACGTTTATTTTCGTGGCACTGAATATGGTGCTGGTGAATCTCGTGGCATTTCTTCTGGCGCTGCTTTGCACGTCCGGTCTGAAAGGCGGCGGATTCTTCCGTGCTTCCTATTTCCTGCCGAACCTGATCGGCGGTATCGTACTGGGCTATATCTGGCAGTTCGTATTTAACAATGTGTTGAACAGTCTGACCGGCAATGTTTCCATGCTGGTGAAGACACACACCGCTTTATTCGCGATCGTAATCGTATATATCTGGCAGTATGCGGGATATATCATGTTGATCTATAT
Source organism: Lachnospiraceae bacterium (assembly GCA_017431515.1). Taxonomy (GTDB): domain Bacteria; phylum Bacillota; class Clostridia; order Lachnospirales; family Lachnospiraceae; genus RUG12461. Next base: position 65,942 of record JAFRKV010000037.1, on the reverse strand, counting down.
CACGGGTCTGACACAGATCCCGGGAGATGTGCTGGAAGCGGCAAAGATCGACGGCGCTACGCCGATCCAGACCCTCTTCCAGGTGAAGATCCCGATGATCGCATCGACCTTTACCATCTGCACCTTCCTGACACTGACGTCCGCGTTCAAACAGTTCGATGTGAACATGGCGTTGACCAACGGTACCGGTTCTGTTCCCGACTTCATGGGAAGTTATCTGACCAACGGTACGCAGATGCTGGCCTTGAATATTTATAATACGGCTATCTCGAAAAACAGTTACGCGCTGGGACAGGCAAAAGCAGTCTTGTTCTTTATTATCCTTGCGGTTGTCTCTTTGATTCAAGTGCGTATTTCCAACCGGAAGGAGGTGGAACTGTAATGGGTGAAGGAAGACAGGTAGGAAAAGAAGCAAAAGTCCGTGCGGTTCTCTGCACCGTCATTGGCATCGGTGTGGCGGCGTATGTATTGTTCCCGTTCTATCTGGTGGTATTGAACGCCTTCAAGGCACAGAGCTCCATCGTGGAAAACCCCATCAGTTTTGCAGGAACCTCTTTTAAACAGTTGATCACAAACCTGAACGCGGTCATCACGAACTCCAATTTCAATTTCTGGTATGCGTTCGGAACTTCGGCCGTGATTACGGTGATCTCGCTGGTGCTGCTTGCATTGTTCGGCGCCATGGCGGCATGGGTCATCAGCCGCAACAATCGGAAAAAATGGTCGGCAGCGATCTACATGGTATTTATCGCATCCATGATCATTCCTTTCCAGGTGGTCATGCTTCCGCTGATCTCCACATTCCGTGATGTCGGCAAATTCATTGGCATCAGCATGCTGCAGTCTATCCCGGGCATCGTTTTCGCGTACTGCGGTTTCGGCGGGGCTATGACCGTATTTATCCTGGCCGGCTTTATCAAGGGTGTTCCGTATGATCTTGAGGAAGCGGCTTCCATCGACGGTTGCTCTCCGGAAGGAACCTTCTTCCGCGTGATCTTCCCACTGCTGACGCCGGTCATTACCACGGTGACGATCCTGAACGGCATGTGGATCTGGAACGATTACCTTCTGCCGTCTTTGATGCTCGGTCAGAACGGAAAGGTGAAAACCCTTCCGGTGGCAGTGCAGGCGTTCGTCGGTTCCTATGTCAAACAGTGGGATCTGATCCTGACAGCCGCGCTGCTGGCGATTCTGCCGATGATCATTATTTTCCTGATCGCGCAGAAACAGATCATGAGCGGTATGATTGAGGGCGCCGTAAAGGGATAAGATTTACATGAAATTCTTTAGTGCTGAGGGCCCGCTTATGCGGGCTCTAAGTAATCTGCTTACCTTATTACTCTTGAATATCATGACGGCGATCTGCTGCATTCCGGTCATCACCATCGGTGCAGCGCTTTCTTCCATGCATTATATGATCATGAAGATGATGGAGGGAGAAGACGGACACTTGTGGAAACGGTACTTCGCGCAGTTTCGCGGAAACCTGAAAACCTCCACGGGTGTCTGGATTGTCTTTCTGCTGATCGCAGCCTTTCTTTGGTTTGATTATCACGCCCTGGTGGGACAGAATGACAGTCCCCTTCGGATGCTGATGATCCCGCTCTGGGTACTGTTATTCATCAGTTACCTGTTATTCGTTTGGATTTTTCCTGTGCTGGCCCGGTTTGACTGCGGCTTTGCAGGTGCGTTTCGCAATGCGATCCGGCTTGGACTGGGATCCTTCCCGCGGACGCTTTTGATGGCCGCGATCTGGTTTGTGACCACCTTTGTGCTTTCCCAGTCCTGGAAATTACTGCCACTGTTTTTCCTGTTCGGGCTGTCGCTTCCGGCGTATTTTTCGGCGCTGGTGTACCATCCGGTGATCAAAAAGATGATTGCGCGGAAGGAAGAAGATGACGAAGCTTCAGTAGAACAGGACCCGGCCGAAACGGTTGAAACGGAGGAACCGGCGCAAACAAAAGAGGATGCAGCAGATGACGGGACCACTTAAAGAAGCGAGAGCGTACGAAGAAAAAAGGGCGAAGGAGATTACGGATCAGGAAAGGGCGCATGTGCATCTGACCCCATACTGCGGCTGGATGAATGACCCCAACGGCTTTTCTTTTTACCAAGACCGGTATCATCTCTTTTATCAGTATACGCCCTATCAGACCACCTGGGGACTGATGCACTGGGGACATGCGGTTTCATCGGATCTTTTGCATTGGGCGTATCTGCCCTGCGCCATGGCGCCGGATCAGGACTATGACAAAGACGGTTGTTTCTCCGGAACCGCGCTGACCATGGAGGACGGACGGCAGAAGCTTTTTTATACCGGCGTGACCCGGGCTGAAGAACTGCAGGTGCAATGCATGGCATGGGGAGATGGCAGGGATTACGAAAAATCTACGGTGAATCCTGTGATCGATCCGTCGAAGCTGCCGAACGGATATGCGCTGCAGGATTTTCGTGATCCGAAGGTATGGAGAGAGGACAGCGGGATTTACCGCATGCTGGTATCGGCCAGAAACGCGGAGGGTGACGGAGAACTCCTGCTTTTTTCTTCCGATGACAGCGAAACGTGGATCTTTACGTCCGTGCTGTTTCAGGGAGAAAAAGGCGCCGGTGTGATGCTGGAATGTCCGGATCTTTTCCGCCTTGACGGAATGACTGTTTTGCTTGTGAGTCCCATGGGAGGAAAAAGCGTCGCCTATCTCGGGGAACTGAATGAAAAGACCTGGCGGTTTCATCCCAGGAGCATGCAGCAGATCGATCTCGGCCCCGATTTTTATGCGCCACAGACCACCGAGGCATCAGACGGACGCCGCATTCTGATTGGCTGGATGCAGAATTGGGACACCGTGGAAGAGAAGACGAAGGGCCGGAAAACAGCAGGACAGATGACGCTGCCGCGGGAGCTTTTTCTGCAGGACGGAAGGCTTTTGCAACGTCCGGTGAGGGAATTGTTTTCATCGGCGAAGAAGCAGGAAGAAACCAGGATTTTGGCGCATGATCAAAAAGTGAGGATCCGTACAGAGACGCAGGAGCATGCCTCCCTTGTGCTTCTGAAAGGGGAGGCCAAAAGCTACACCCTGCTTTTGGACCGTTACAGCTGCGAGTTGTTTTGCGATACAACGGGTGAGATCCGCTCGGAGAACTTTGCACAGGAGCAGGAGGAGATCACGGTGCTTTTGCCCGGAATCGGGAAAGAAGAAACGACGTTACGCATGGAACGATTTTTTATTTGAGGTGAACAAGATGGCGGAGAAAAAAACAAACGGTTTTAATGAACGGCTTGCGCAGTATTACGATGAACTGAAATGGCTGTATTGTGAATTGTACCACAATGATATGCAGGCGTTTGCCTACTTTTGCTCCATGCTGGAAAAGTACGAAAAAATGCGGAGCAAAACCCTGAAGGCCTGGGATAAAAAGCGAACCGCCGATCCGGGGTGGTATCGTGACAACAAACGTCTCGGGATGCTCATGTATGTGGACTGCTTTGCGGATACCCTGGAGGGGGTGCGGGAGCAGCTGCCGTATATCAAAGAAACCGGCGTGAATTATCTGCATCTGATGCCGCTTTTAAAGAGTCCGGAGGGTCGCAGTTACGGCGGTTATGCGGTTTCCGATTTTCGCAGCGTAGATCCGAAACTGGGGGATATCGACGAGCTGGCGGCGCTTTCCGACGAACTGCATCAGGAAGGGATCAGCGTCTGTCTGGATTTTGTCATGAACCATACCAGTGAGGATCATGACTGGGCGGTTCGGGCAAAGAAGGGAGAGCCGGGATACCGCGAGCGCTTTTTCTTTTATGAACACTGGGATATCCCGAACGAATATGAAAAGACGGTGCCCCAGGTGTTTCCGCAGACGGCGCCGGGGAATTTCACCTGGTGTCCGGAGGCGAATCAGGTGGTCATGACCACCTTTTATCCCTATCAATGGGATCTCAATTACCGCAATCCCACCGTCTTTAATGACATGACCGCGAATATGCTGTATCTTTGCAACTGCGGCGTGGATATCGTGCGTCTGGACGCGGTGCCCTATATCTGGAAGACACTGGGCACCACCTGCCGTAATCTGCCGGAGGTGCATTCGCTGGTGCGGATGATGCGGATCGCGGCGGAGATCGTCTGTCCGGGAACGCTGCTGCTGGGCGAAGTGGTGATGGAACCGAAGGAAGTGGTGCCGTATTTCGGAAGCGTGGAGAAGCCGGAATGTCATATGCTTTACAATGTGACCACCATGGCGACCACCTGGCATACCGTGGCGACACAGGACGTGCGGCTCTTACAGCACCAGCTGGGCACCGTGTTTGCGCTGCCGAAGGATTATGTATTCCTGAACTATCGGCGCTGTCACGATGATATCGGGTGGGGACTGGATTTCGGCTTTTTAAAAGGCTTCGGTATCACGGAAAAAGAGCATAAAAAATTCCTGAACGATTTCTTCCGCGGGTATATCTACGGGAGTGAATCCAGAGGAGAACTTTATAATGACGATCCCAGGCTGGGAGATGCCAGACTCTGCGGGACGACGGCGTCCCTCTGCGGGATCGAGGCGGCGGAATATGAGAAAAACATTGAGAAGGAAAAGCGCGGCATCGATCTTGACATCATGCTCCATGCGTTTCTCTTTACGCTGTCCGGCATTCCTGTGCTTTACAGCGGTGATGAGATCGGTCAGCTCAATGACTATACCTATCACGAGAATCCGCTGAAATGGAGCGACAGCAGATATCTCCACCGCGGGAAATTCGACTGGGATGCGGCGAAAAACCGCAGGAAGAAAAACACCAGAGAAGGCCGGATCTATATGGCACTGGAGAAACTGTACCGGCTGCGCGGAGAACGGAAGGTCTTTGAAAGCGGCGCGGACACCTGGATCATTCCGCTGGGAAATGATCATGTGCTGGGGATCGGCCGCTACTATGAGGGCGAGAAGCTGCTGGCATTTTTCAACTTCAGTTATCTGCCGCAGATCGTCTGGACAGGGGAGTCAGAGCCTTATAAGGACCTGTTCAAAAATAAAAAAGCGGATCCCAACCGGATCGAACTGCCGCCTTACGCCTTCTGCTGGCTTTGGAAGACCTATGAATAAAAGAGTGATTGCGGCAGCGCTGGTGGCAGCCTTTCTGCTGCTCTGCGGCTGCGGCGGCCAAACCGAAATCGAAGAAGAAACTTCGGCTGCGCAGCAAACGACTGTCATTGAGACCGGAGAACCGGAGGACGCCTATATCTACTACCTGCATACGGACAGTGACTGTCAGTCCATCTGGACGCAGATGGGAGAACTGTTTTCCAGGAGAAGCGGGATCCCCGTGACGGTGGAATATGTGGCGCCGGAGGAGTATGAGATCCGGCTGCAGCAGGTCATGGCGGGGCAGAAGATCCCGACGGCGTTTTTCCTGCCGGATCAGAAGACGGCGTATGTCTGGGATGATTATACGGCAGAGCTTTCCGGCACGATGCTGGGAAAGAAGGTAAGGTACCCCAGCGAGTATCTGTATTATCAGGGAAAGGCGGCGGGACTGCCGGATCGCTCATCGTCGGATCGCAGCTATGTGGCGCTGAATGCCGGTGCGGACCGGCACTCCATTGATGCGACGGAACACTTTTTTTTCTGGATTTTTTGCTCCGCGGAGGGACGGATGGCGTTTCCCAACCGCGGACTTGCGGACTGTTATGAATGAAGGAGGACATGACTTATGAGAACAAGCGGCGTTTTGATGCATTTGTCGTCCCTGCCGTCACCCTACGGGATCGGCACGATGGGAAAGGAAGCATACCGGTTTGTGGATTTTCTGGAAAAGGCGGAGCAGACGTATTGGCAGATGCTTCCGGTGGGACCCACCAGCTACGGCGATTCTCCCTATCAGTCTTTTTCCGGTTATGCCGGAAATCCGTATTTTATCGATCTGGATCTGCTGGTGAAGGACGGTCTTCTGAAAAAAGAGGAGATCCTGCGGTATCCCTGGGGGAATGATCCGGAAGCGGTGGATTACGGCATCCTGTATCAAAACCGTTTTCAGGTGTTGAAGATCGCCTGTGACCGTCTCGCGAAAAAACAGCCCCAGGCTTTGGCGGCATTCGGCAGGAAGCAGAAGGCGTGGCTGGATGACTATGCGCTTTTTATGGCAGAGAAGGACGCGCATCACGGGAAATCCTGGATGGAATGGGAAAAACCGTTGAAATTCCGGGAGGAGAAAGCGTTGAAAGCGGCGAGGAAACAATACGCCGAAGAGATCGCGTTTTACAAGGCGATCCAGTTTTTGTTCTTTGCACAGTGGGAGAAACTCAAAGCATACGCCAACAGCAAAGGGATCAAAATCATCGGGGATGTGCCGATCTATGTGGCGGCGGACTCTGCCGATGTCTGGACGGAGCCGGAACTTTTTATGCTGGATGAGAAGCTGGCCATGACGAAGGTGGCGGGCTGCCCGCCGGATGCGTTTTCCGCCACGGGACAGTTCTGGGGGAATCCGCTTTACCGGTGGGATGTGATGAAAAAACAGGATTATGACTGGTGGATCCGCCGGGTGCAGGGACTTTCCAAACGATACGACACCGTGCGGATCGATCATTTCCGCGCCTTTGATTCCTTCTACGCGATTCCCGGAAAAGCAAAGACCGCGAAAAACGGAAAATGGATGAAAGGCCCCGGGATTGAACTGTTTCATGTATTGGAAAAGAAACTGGGGAAACTGAACATCATCGTGGAAGACTTAGGATACCTGACGCCGTCTGTGATGCAGCTGGTGAAGGATTCCGGATTCCCGGGGATGAAGGTGCTGCAGTTTGCCTTTGACACAAGAGAGGACGGCGATTATCTGCCCCATAATTATCCGTCTTACTGCGTGGTCTATACCGGCACCCATGACAATGACACGATCAACGGCTGGATGAAATCCGCGCCGAAGGAGAGCGTGAAAAACGCAAAAGAGTACTTGAATCTGACAAAGGAAGAGGGGTATCATTGGGGTATGATGCGCGGCGCGTGGAGTTCCGTCGGAGACACCGTGATCGTGACGATGCAGGATCTGTTGGGCCTCGGCGGCGAAGCGCGGATGAATGTTCCCTCCACCCTCGGCACCAACTGGAAGTGGCGCGCGAAAGAGGGAAGCTGCAATGCGGCGCTGGCGAAGAAGATTGCGAAGCAGATGCAGCTGTTCGGACGGAAGAGATCTTCCGGTACCTAAACGGCAGTGATTGTTTTAGGGGAATTTGCGTATGATACGGATACATTATATTCATCACAGTGCGTTTGCGGTTGAATTTGAAGAGAAGATCCTCATCTTCGATTATTTCGATCCTGCGCGGATGCCGGAATATCCGTTTACGGGACATCTGCCTGATCTTGCGGGAAAGAAGGTCTATTTTTTCGCAAGCCATAAACACCGCGACCATTTTGACATGGATATTCTCCACGTGATGGAAAGGGAACCGTATGTCCGTTATATCCTTTCCAAAGATACGAAAATGTCCGGAAACTTCCTGAAAAAACACGGCTTTTCGCCTGAGCAGGTCAAAGCGTGCGTGAAGTACGTGACGCCGATCTCGGATTATGAAGTGGACGATCTGAAGATCCACACCTTGCGTTCTACGGATGAAGGAGTTGCTTTTGTGGTGGAGGCGGAAGGACGGACGATCTATCACGCCGGAGATCTCCACTGGTGGCAGATGCAGGGCGTCGGAGAACTGGTAAACGGCAGATCGGAAAAAGAATACAAGCACCAATTACGCTATCTGGAAGGGAAACTTGTCAACTATGCGTTTGTGGTGATGGATCCGAGACTCGGACCGGACCAGTTTCTGGGGTTTGATTATTTCATGAAAAAGGTGATGGCGGATCATGTGTTTCCGATGCATATGTGGCAGCAACTGGGACTGATCCCTCTTTACAAGTCGAGGAGCGACAACAAGAGTTTCACGGATCGCATTGTGGATATTACGCAGGAAAACCAGGTGTTTGAATTTTGATTAGGTTATGCATAAAAAAGGAGATGACGAAGTGAAAGGAAGCGAACTGTTAAGAGTCGTCCTTTCAGCAACAGTGGCTGCTGTACTTGTTGGGTGTTCATAACCCAATACCGACATTGAACCGGTCTCTGCATCGGATGTCCAAATGGATACTCAGAATGATACGGTTACGATACCGCCCTCAGAGGACGAAGAAATTGCTGCATCAACCGAAGAAACCTTGGCTCCAGGGAGAACACGGTTGTAAACGGTATCGGCGATTATGTCTGCATCAAAGAAGCAATGCGCAACTTCGAGGGCAAGCCGCAGGTCATCATGGAGGAGATCAAAAAGGTTGAAGAGGAGCAAAAACAGAAATTCGAAGAGTTCCTCAAGGAAGAACAGAATAGCGGAAACTGAACAATCAGTTAGACTAAAATACCAGATCAAGAAATAGCCGATCCCGTGGCAGGGCGGCTATTTTTTTGCTTCCAATTGGTGTTAAGATCAAAAGCGGCAGGTGACTTTTGCCCCAGACATCATGCAATAATCATTGCATATATAACGAAAGTTCGTTATAATTCAATCATGAACGAACGGTTTATCACAATCATAAAAAATAAAGCAAAATCCCAATACGAACTTGCACAAAGATCAGGAGTGCCTTATTCGACAATTAACGGTCTCATGAAAAAAAAGCATGAGGTTAATAAATGCGGCGCATCTACACTCCTAAAGATTGCAAAGGCGACAGGAGTAGAAATAGGGGAATTGCTGGATCCATATCCTGTCATGGATAGAATGGCAGGAGAATATAGAAATATACACTACCATTGGAACTGGAATGGAAAGACAATGGAAGTGTCATTCCGCTATCATGGCGAAGATGTCACGCTCGATACAAAAAACAAACTTCATTTTCCGGATAAGATCGATGCGTACCGGTTCGTAGCAGAAATGGAAATTGATGAATTCTTAAGCAATTTTGAATTCGAAGAGGAGGCAGGCGCTTATTATGGCAAACTATTTTCTCAAGCATAAAGATGAAGTCTGCGGGCTGATAAAAATCGATGAAACGGATGGAAAGGTAATGAACTGGAAAAGCTTTCATACCGGAATGGATCCCTTTCTCGGCAATTCCACGGTTGAGAATATGAAAATCTGGTGGATGCAGCGCGCGGTTCCGGGCTCGCGAAGAATGATTGAGGAGGCGGTAAAAAAATCCGGAAGCAATGGGAATATGGACTACATGGTAAAGAACCTCGGCTTAAGCATCACGGATACTTACTGGATCTGTCCGGTGGATTGCGAACTGGGCTGGGGCAATGTTTCATTGCATAGGCAAAAACAGTTTAATGAAGGGAAAATCCCCTATCACAATTTTACTTCCTATGATCCAAATGCGGCCTTGGGAGGTCAAATGGAAAAGTATTGGGATCTCAATCACGACACACCAATGTTAACTAAAAAGGCAAGTGAGCATTATGGACAGCAGGCTGTAAATGAGTTGTTGGCAACCATGATCCATGAACGGCAGGATTCTGGAGTACCATACGTAAAATACAGCGTGTCGCATACAGAGGACGGCAACTTGCAAAGCCAATGCGATGCCTTTACGTCAGAAACGATAGAGTTGGTTTCGGCATACGAAATTGTAAGTTCCCAAAAACAAGACAATCGCATATCCATGTACGACGCTTATATCAATCTATCCGTCAAAAACGGGGTAGATGCAGATGAAATGCAAAGATATATGGATTATCAGACATTGACGGATTTTGCCATAACAAATACAGATGAGCATCTTTTAAACATGGGAGTAATAAGAAATGCAGACGATAGAAGGCTTATAGGGGTTGCGCCGATCTATGACTCGGGAAATAGCATGTTTTTCAGGGAGGAAACCAGAGAAAGACCATTCTCCCGCAGAGAATTGTTGGAGTTGGAGATCACAAGTTTTTACAGCTCAGAAGAAAAGATGCTCAAAAAGGTAAAAGACAAGAACACCATAAAAACAGATCTTTTGCCGTCTCCGGAAGAGGTAAGGGAATTATATCTTAGCCATAATATTCCTGAAAACAAGGTGGGTGTGATCGTAGGAGGTCATGAAAAAAAAGTCAGCTTTTTAAATGAATTTCAAAACGGGAAAACCATATCGTTATACAACGAAAAAAGACGGGAGCAAAATGCTGTACGCCATTAGTCATCCTATTTTTTTAAATCATGTGTCTCCTGTCCATGCCGGTTGTGATATGATGAAGAGGGTGATGCGATTTCATCGCAGGCCGCTTTTGAACTTATTTGCATTTTCAAGATCAATAGGGGAGTGAGTTTTGATATTATGAAAGTGATCATCTACACAGACGGCGCGGCGCGGGGAAATCCGGAGGGACCGGGAGGATACGGTGCCGTATTGCAATATACGGATCCGAAAGGACAGCTTCATGAAAAGGAAGTGTCCGCGGGGTATCAAAAAACCACCAACAACCGGATGGAACTGATGGCTGTGATCGCAGGCCTGTCCGAATTGAACCGTCCCTGCGAGGTCGTGATCTTTTCGGATTCCAAATATGTGGTGGACGCCTTCCGACAGGGGTGGATCACCAACTGGCAAAAAGCCGGCTGGAAAAAATCCGACAAAAAACCGGTCAGAAACGTGGACCTATGGAAAAAACTGCTTGCCCTGATGGAGCCGCATCAGGTCACCTTTGAGTGGGTGAAAGGCCATGACGGCAACCCCTTAAATGAACGCTGCGATACCCTCGCCACCACCGCCGCCGACGGCGACAACCTGCTGGTGGATGAAGTGAAGTGAGCATCAAAGCCAAAATCCTGCCAGTTGAAATGACTTGGCGTTTCGGGTATAATAACAAGGATTATGGACAAATCCTATTAAGGAGGACATCGCTATGATAGCAGTATTAGAAGGAAGTGTCGCAGCGTTCTTCGGGAGTTTTCTGCAGTATCTTATCGAAGCGCTGATCCTTGCGGGAGTGGCTTTTCTCGGGATCATCGTCGGGAAGAAGGCGCGCGCCCGTAAGAATCAAAAGCTGGCAGCAGCAGAAGCAGCTGCGGCAGAAAGCATAGAAGAATCGGGGAAAACTGAAAAATGAAACACGGTGTGAATGAATTGCGCAGGAAATACCTTGATTTTTTTGAAAGCAAGGAACATCTTGTGATGAAAAGCTTTTCGCTGATCCCGCATAATGATCAGAGTCTTTTGCTGATCAATGCGGGCATGGCGCCTCTGAAACCATATTTTACCGGGCAGGAGATCCCGCCGAAAAAGCGCGTGGCGACCTGCCAGAAATGTATCCGCACAGGTGATATCGATAACGTAGGTAAGACCGCAAGGCATCTTACCTTTTTTGAGATGCTGGGAAATTTTTCCTTCGGGGATTATTTCAAGAAGGAAGCGATCCACTGGTCTTGGGAATTTTTGACCGACGTGCTGGGGCTTGATCCGGAGCGCCTGTATCCGTCCATTTACGGCGAGGATGAAGAAGCCTTCGCCATCTGGAAGGACGAGATCGGGATTCCGGCAGAGAAGATCACCAGGTTTTACCGCGATCCGGAAACCGGCGCCTGCGATAATTTCTGGGAGCATGGCGCGGGACCCTGCGGTCCCTGCTCTGAGATCTATTATGACAGAGGCGAGAAGTACGGATGCGGCAAACCGGACTGCAAGGTGGGCTGTGACTGTGACCGCTATATGGAAGTCTGGAACAATGTCTTTACACAGTTCGAAGGCGACGGCAAGGGCAATTATACAGAACTTTCCCAGAAAAATATCGATACCGGGATGGGGCTGGAGCGTCTTGCGGTGGTGATGCAGGATGTGGACTCCGTCTTCGACATTGATACCATGAAGGCGATTCGGGACAAAGTCTGTGCACTTTCGCACAAGACCTATCAGACCGATCCTCTGCATGATATTTCAATCCGGCTGATCACAGACCATATCCGCTCCGCGACTTTTATGATCAGCGACGGGATTCTGCCCAGCAATGAAGGCCGCGGTTATGTATTGCGACGGATCATCCGGCGGGCCTCACGCCACGGCATGCTGCTGGGGATTGACGGGGCGTTTCTCTCCACCCTCAGTAAAACCGTGATCGCGGAAAGCAAGGACGGTTATCCGGAATTAGAGGAAAAGAGAGAGTTTATCCTGAAGGTGCTTTCCCAGGAGGAAGAGAAATTCGGGAAAACCATTATCGGCCAGGGGCTTGCGATCCTTGCTGAGATGCAGGAAAAGATGGCGGCAAAAGGAGAAAAGGTGCTCTCCGGTGACGACATCTTCAAACTTTATGATACCTATGGCTTCCCGGTGGAACTGACCGAGGAGATTCTTGCCGAACGGGGGCTTACGTATGACGCGGAGGGCTTTCAAAAGCGCATGCAGGAACAGAAAGCCATGGCCCGTTCCGCAAGGAAGACCACCAATTACATGGGCGCGGACGCTACCGTTTATGAACAGTTGGATCCGTCTCTTACCACGACTTTTATCGGCTATGAGAGCACGAGAAATCAGTCCGAGGTAAAGGCGATGACGACGGACACGAAGGTGGTGAACGTGCTGAAACAAGGCGAAAGCGGTACGATCGTAACCGACGAGACCGTGTTTTATGCCACCATGGGCGGACAACAGGGAGATGCCGGCTTCATCGAAGGCCCCAACGGTACTTTTGAAGTGACGGATACCATCAAGCTGGTGGGTCAGAAAGTGGGGCATGTGGGTGTCGTGAAGACCGGTGCCATCAGAACCGGGGATCGTGTTGTGCTGCGGGTGGATGAAATTCGCCGGCGCGATATCTGCCGTAACCACTCTGCGACGCATCTGCTGCAGAAAGCCCTGCGGGATGTGCTGGGAACTCATGTGGAGCAGGCCGGTTCCTATCAGGACGCGGAACGGACGCGGTTTGATTTTTCCCACTTCCAGGCAATGACGGATGTGGAGATCCGTCAGGTGGAGGAGGCGGTCAATGACCGGATCCGGGATGCGCTGCCGGTGGAGACGGCGGAGATGTCCATGGAGGATGCGAGGAAAACCGGTGCAATGGCGCTCTTCAATGAAAAATACGGAGATACCGTGCGCGTTGTTTCCATGGGAGACTACAGCAAGGAGCTTTGCGGCGGAACCCATGTGAAAAATACGGCGGATATCCGCAACTTCAAGATCGTTTCCGAAAGCGGTATCGCGGCCGGAGTGCGACGGATCGAGGCACTGACAGGAAGAAACGTCTATCGTTACTATGAACAGGTGGAGGAGACCTTGAATGAAGCCGCGCGGGCTGCGAAGACCACACCGCAGGATCTGGTGAAAAAGATCGAACATTTGAACGCGGAGATCAAACAGCTGTCCTCCGAACTTGACGCGGTCAAGAGCCAGGCTGCAAAAGAAGCCGTGGCGGACGTAATGGATCAGGTACAGGAAGTCAAGGGCGTGAAGCTCCTTGCGGTTTCCGTACCGAATGTGGAAATGAACGGCCTCAGAGATCTTTCCGATCAGCTTTCCGACAAGCTTGCGGACGGGGTTGTGGTCCTTGCTTCCGCAAAAGACGGCAAAGTCAGTCTTGTGGTGAAAGCATCTGACGGCGCGCAGAAGAAAGGCGCCCACGCAGGAAACCTCATCAAAGCCATTGCCGGAAAAGTCGGAGGTGGTGGCGGCGGCAGACCGAACATGGCGCAGGCCGGCGGCAAGAATCCGGCAGGGATCGACGAGGCGCTTGCGGAAGCAGTGAAGGTATTGGAGACGCAGATTCCCTAAAGAGGAGAACACACGCATGAAGAAGCTCTATGCCATCGGTGAAGCATTGATTGATTTTATCCCGCAGCAGACCGGAGTCGGCATTGCGGAAGTGGATGCCTTTATGCCAAAAGTCGGCGGTGCTCCCGCCAATGTATGCGGCGCCTATACGAAGCTGGGCGGGCCTTCTGCGATGATTACGCAGCTGGGCGCGGATCCTTTCGGAGACAAGATTGAAAACGAACTGAAGCATTACGGGATCGACACCTCCCTCGTCAAACGCACGGAGAAGGCAAATACGTCCCTGGCATTTGTGGCCTTAAAGCAGGACGGCAACCGGGAGTTCAGTTTTTACCGCAAGCCCGGCGCGGATATGCTTTATAACCCGGAGGATGTGAAAAAGGACTTTTTTACAGAGGGCTTCGCACTGCATTTCTGCTCGGTGTCCCTGGGGGATTTCCCCATGAAGGAAGCCCATCAACAGGCGGTAAAGTATGCAAGGGAAGCGGGGCTTCTCATCAGCTTTGATCCGAATCTGCGTAAAAACCTCTGGGCATCGGAGGAAGCACTGAGAAATGCGGTGCTGGCATTTTTGCCGACAGCGGATGTTCTGAAAGTCTCGGACGAAGAGATCGCGTTTATTACCGGGAAAGAAACCATTGAGGAAGCGCTGCCGCTTCTTTTCGCCGGCGAGGTCAAACTTGTGGTCTATACGGAAGGCGCTGCCGGGGCGCGCGCTTATACCAAACATGCAAAGGCATCGGCGGCCTCCGAAAAAGTAAAGGCCGTGGATACCACCGGTGCAGGTGATGCCTTTATCGGATCTTTTTTGTATAAACTTGCGGAAGAGGGTGTGACGGCAGAAACGATTGGACAGCTGACGGAGGAGACTCTGAAAAGCATGCTGGCTTTTTCCAATACCTACTGCGGCAAAAGCGTGCAAAAAGAAGGCGCGATCGCGTCTTATCCCACAAAAGCGGAAATGGGTTGAAAATCTTTTTTGCATATGTTACGATATTGTTACATTTTTCGGAATGCCCATGAACATGGGGGGCAATGGTATCTGTTCAGAACGGTTTTTACGAACAGACAGGAGTCATCAACGTAAAAGGATGGAGAAAAGAAATGGCGGACTTAAGTAACACCCAGTATTTCAAAGTGGAGCGTGAGCCGGAGATTCAGGTCAGCGAAGTGCTGGAGCTGGTGTATAAGGCGTTGACGGAAAAGGGATACAATCCCGTCAACCAGATTGTCGGTTATGTGATGTCCGGAGATCCGACCTATATCACGAGTCATAACAACGCCAGAAGCCTCATTATGAAGGTGGAGCGCGAGGAACTCGTGGAGGAGGTCCTGAGAGAATACATTCATACCAGCGGCTGGGAAGAGTAATTACCCGATGCGGATCATGGGACTTGACTACGGATCCAAAACCGTAGGCGTGGCGCTTTCAGACGAGCTGCTTTTGACGGCGCAGGGATATTCCATTATCAGGCGTGACTCCGAGAAGAAGCTACGGAAAACGCTTGCGGAAATCGCGCAGATTGTGTCGGAGCAAGATGTCACGGAAATTGTCCTCGGATACCCCAAAAACATGGACGGGAGCGAAGGAGACCGATGCGCAAAAACGCGGGAGTTTCAATCTCTTGTCGAGAAACGGACGGGGATTCCGGTGATACTCTGGGACGAGCGTCTGACCACGGTGGCAGCGGATCGTGCCATGGATGAAGCAGGACTGCGCTGGGATGAAAAAAAGGAGCATGTGGACCGGATCGCGGCAGAGTTGATTCTGCGGGGATATCTGGATGCGCGTGCCGCAAAGAACTGAAGTTATGGATAAGATCACTTTTACCGCGCCTGAGACCGGAGAGACGCTTTCTTTCTATGTCCTGGAGCAGACTGTCGTTTCCGGAAGAGAATATATCCTTGCCGTGGAATCCGAAGAGGAAGAAGCAGAAGCCTATCTTCTGCGCAAGATCTCGGATGTTTCCGCAGAGGAGGCAGGATATGCTTTTGTGGAGGACGAAGAGGAGCTTGCAAGCATCGGGAAGGTGTTTGCGGAGCTGATGGAAGACACGGATATTGTATTTTAGTACATATAGACCATGCTGGAAAAAGCGGCTTTTTCGCGCTCTTTTGGAACGGGAAGAAGCGCTTCTTTGCAGTTATGGGCATGTGAAAGAGAAGAAACGGAGGTTTATCGTTGCGTAAAAAAAAGAATCAGGGGCAGCAGAAGCCGGGACTGAAGATCATCCCGCTGGGTGGTCTGGAAGAGATCGGCATGAATATCACTGCCTTTGAATATGAAGACAGTATTATCGTCGTGGACTGTGGGCTGTCGTTTCCCGAGGACGACATGTACGGCATTGATCTTGTGATGCCGGACATCAGTTATCTCAGGGACAATCTGGATCGGGTGAAGGGCTTTTTCATCACCCACGGCCATGAGGACCATATCGGCGCCATTCCGTATGTGCTGCGGGAGATTAATGTGCCGATCTATGCGACAAAGCTCACGATGGGCATCATCGAGCACAAACTGGAGGAGCACAGGATGCTCTCCGATGTGAAGCGGAAAGTCGTGACCTACGGGCAGCATATCAATTCCGGATGCTTTCGGGTGGAATTCATCCGCACGAATCACAGCATCCAGGACGCGGCGGCGCTGGCGATCTATTCGCCGGTGGGAACCGTGGTGCATACCGGCGATTTCAAGATTGATTATACACCGGTATTCGGGGATCCCATTGATCTGCAGCGGTTCGGCGAGATCGGCAAAAAAGGCGTGCTGGCTCTGATGTGCGACAGCACCAATGCGGAGCGGGAGGGCTTCACCCAATCCGAGCGATCCGTCGGCAGGGCGCTGGAGGATATTTTCGCCGATCATAAAAAGAAGCGGATCATTATCGCCACCTTTGCGTCCAACGTGGACCGCGTGCAGCAGATCATCAACACGGCGCATAAGTACGGCCGCAAGGTGTTTGTCGAGGGACGCAGCATGGTCAATATCATCAAGACCGCGTCCGAACTCGGCTATATCAAGATCCCGGACAATACCCTGGGGGACATGGACAATATCAAAGACATTCCGGAGGCGCGGACCGTGCTGATCACCACAGGAAGCCAGGGCGAATCCATGGCAGCGCTGTCGCGGATGGCAAACGGCACGCATAAGCGCGTCCAGATCAAGCCGTCGGATCTGATTGTTTTCAGTTCCCATCCCATCCCGGGAAATGAGAAGGCAGTGAACAATATCATCAACGAGCTGTTTATCAAGGGCGCGGAGGTGATCTTCCAGGATGTGCATGTTTCCGGACATGCCTGCCGGGAGGATATCAAGCTGATCTATTCCCTTGTCCGCCCGAAGTACTCCATTCCCATACACGGCGAATACCGGCATTTAAAGGCGCAGGCAGCCATCGCAGAGGATATGGGCGTACCGAAGGATCATATCATTCTGCTGAAAACGGGAGATGTGCTGGAGATTGACGAGGATCATGCCAAGGTGGTGGATCATGTGTCCTGTCAGGAAGTATTTGTGGACGGTCTCGGCGTGGGAGATGTGGGAAATGTAGTGCTGAAGGACCGGCAGCATCTGGCTGAAGAAGGCGTGATCATCATCGTGATGACGCTGGAGAGCATGAGCGGAAGGCTTTTGGCGGGTCCGGATATCATCTCAAGGGGCTTCGTCTATGTCCGTGAATCCGGAGATCTGCTGGAAGAAGCGCGAAAGACCATGAATGAGACCATGGATAAAATCCAGAGCAAAAATATTACGGACTGGGGGAAGATCAAATCCGAGATCAAGGATGCCATGGGCGAATTTGTCTGGAGAGAGACCAAACGGAAGCCGATGATCATCCCGATCATTATGGAAGTATGAGTTGACTGACGATGAAGACCAGAAAGATCATTTTTCGCATAATCCGGATCGGCATTGCGGTGCTGATCACCATACTGATCCTGATGCTGTTTCTTTCCATCGGGAAGAAGGCTTATGAATTCGGCTATCGCATTTTTACGGAAACCGCCGTGGATGAGGCTCCCGGGAAAGACGTGGTGGTACTCGTGCGCTCCGACATGAGCAAAAAAGAGGTGGCGGAAATGCTGGAGCAGAAAGGCCTTGTGAATGACGCAACGCTGTTTCTGATCCAGTACAAGCTTACGGATTACGACGAGATTGCCCCCGGCACTTATACGCTGAATACTTCCATGACGGTGCATGATATGGCATCGGCCATGTCCCCCATGGAGGGAGACACGGAAACCATTGATGAAACGGGTGAATTGGGAGAGACCCCATGATAGATGCGCAGCGGTTTTCGGTGTTTCTTTCTTCCATGGAGAATCCCTGCAGTGATGCGCTTCTGGCACTGGAAGAGGAAGCGCGGTCGCTCGGGATTCCCATCCTCCGCAAGGAGACACAGCGGCTTCTACAGGTGGTGCTTTCCATGAAAAATCCCGGACGGATTCTGGAAATCGGAACCGGCGTGGGGTTTTCCGCTATGTTTTTTGCGGAGCATGTCAGCAGTCTCAAAGATCTGGTCACGATCGAAAATTTTCCCCCGCGGATTGAAAAAGCAAAAGCGTTGTTTGCAAAGTCGACAGCCCCCATTCGTTTGCTGGAAGGCGATGCAAAAGACCTCCTTCCGACGCTGCCGGATGGACGGTTTGATTTTGTACTCATGGATGCTGCGAAGGGGCAGTATCCGATGCTCCTGCCCGAGGTGAAGCGGTGCATGGCCGAAGGAGGCGTGTTGTTTTCCGACAATGTCCTGCAGGACGGGGATGTGCTGGAGTCCCGGTTTGCCGTGACGCGGCGGGATCGGACGATCCATGAGAGAATGCGGGAATATCTTTTGACCTTGATGCGGGATCCTGATTTTACGACGACGATCCTTCCCGTGGAAGACGGGGTTGCCATCAGCGTGTATTCCGGAGAGAAAAAAGAAGGAAAGAAGAATGCCTGAACCCAAACGGAAAACGCCGGAGCTTCTGCTGCCGGCCAGCTGTCTCGAGGTGCTGAAAGTGGCCGTGCATTACGGCGCGGATGCGGTCTACATCGGCGGCAACGAATTCGGACTGCGTGCAAAAGCGAAGAATTTTTCGCCGGAGGAAATGGCGGAGGGGATTTCCTTCTGTCATGAACGCGGGAAAAAAGTCTATGTCACCGTCAATATCCTGGCGCATAACGCGGATCTCGAGGGCGTCAAACTTTATCTTAAAGAACTGCGCACCATGGAGCCGGACGGCCTCATCATCGCTGATCCCGGTATTTTTTCTCTGGCGAAAACCCATTGCCCGGAGATCGATCTGCATATCAGCACACAGGCAAACAACACCAATTACGAGACCTTTCGTTTCTGGCATGCGCTGGGCGCGAAACGGGTGGTAACTGCGCGGGAACTGTCACTGGAGGAAATCAAAACGCTGCGCGCGAACATTCCGCCGGAACTTGAAATCGAGACCTTTGTCCACGGGGCAATGTGCATTTCCTATTCCGGCAGATGCCTCCTCAGCAATTATTTCACCGGGCGGGACAGCAATCACGGAGAGTGCACCCATCCCTGCCGGTGGAATTACGCCGTCATGGAGGAGTCCAGACCCGGGGAGTATCTGCCGGTTTTTGAAAACGAGCGGGGCACCTTTCTTTTTAATTCCAGAGATCTCAACATGATCGGACACGTGCCGGCGCTTCTTGCTGCGGGGATTGACAGTTTCAAAATAGAGGGTAGAATGAAAACAGCCCTGTATGTCGCGACGGTGGCGAGGGCTTACCGCAATGCGATCACGGATTACCTGACCTCGGAATCGCAGTACAGGCAAAAGCTTCCGGAATATGAAAAGGAGCTCTGCGCCTGCACCCACAGACCCTACGGCACCGGATTTTTCTTCGGGAAACCGGATGCGTCTTCGCAGATCTATACAGAGAGCACCTATGAAAAAGGCGCGACGTATCTCGGGACGGCGGGGGAACGCAGGGATGACGGCTCCTTTCTGATGGAACAGAAAAATAAGTTTTCCGTGGGCGAGACCCTGGAGATCCTAAAGCCCGACGGGCGGAATCTGTTTGCCGAGGTTAAACGCATTCGCGCGGAGGACGGAACGGAGATGACATCGGCGCCCCATGCGAAACAGAGGCTTCTTGTGACGCTGGATCAGGAAGCGGAACCCTGGGATGTGCTTCGCAGAAGAGAGGAATCGTAAACATTTGGAGGAGGGAAGAGAAAGATGGCTGAAAAGTATATCGCCTATGTAGGCACCTACACCCATGAAAACAGCATCGGGATC
Source organism: Lachnospiraceae bacterium (assembly GCA_017431515.1). GTDB lineage: Bacteria > Bacillota > Clostridia > Lachnospirales > Lachnospiraceae > RUG12461. The sequence continues at coordinate 45,959 of JAFRKV010000037.1, read as the reverse complement.
CATCTTTACGATTTGGATATAGAGAAAGGGCTCATGAAGGAACGCAAGGTGGTTCCCATCAATAACCCTTCGGATCTCATTGTCTCCAACAATAAAAAGTATCTCTATTCCATTGCAGACGAAGGGGTTGAGGCTTTCCGCATCTTGAAGGACGGAGATCTGGAACCGCTGAATAAGGCATGGATCGGCGGGATGAGAGGCTGTTATGTGGAGCTGGACGCGAAGGATCAGTTTCTCTTTGTGGGGGGCTTTCATGACGGGCGCGTGACCATGATGAAGCTGAATCCCGAAGACGGCAGCATCGTCGGGATTGCGGACGGCGTCTTCCATAAGGGCATGGGCAGAAGTGTCGCGGCGCGGAACTTTGTGCCCCATGTCACCTGTGTCAAGATGACGCCGGACCAGCGGTTTCTCTGCGCGGTGGACAGCGGATTGGATCAGGTCAAGATCTATACGCCGGATTATGAAAAAGAAAAGATGATTCTCACGGATATCTTGCGGCTGGATATGGAATCGGGACCGCGCATGATCCGCTTCAGCAGAGACGGAAAGTGCGCCTACATCCTCTGCGAACTGACCAATACGGTGGAGGTCTATTCCTATAAGGCGGATGAAAAAGCACCGGAATTTGAAAAAATACAGTCGATCAAGACCAGTCAGGAAAAGGACGGAGAAGGAGTCTGTTCCGCATCGGGGATTGAAGTCTCCCGTGACGGAAAGTTCCTCATTGTGACGGACGCCGGCGTGAATACCGCGACCATCTTCAAGATTGCCGCCAGAGGCGGAAAACTGACTTACTTCTTTGAAAACAAGATCAGCGGCGATTATCCGAAGGTGCTATCCATCTATCCGAACAACAAATTCTTTATGTGTCTCAACAACGATACCGATGAGATCACAACCATGCAGCTCAATCTCAAAGAAGGCTACATGCTCATGGAGAGCAAGCCTGTGCCGATCAACAAACCCAACTGCGTTTACATTCATAAGTACGAAGGGTAACACGGATGAAGCAGGGTGCGATTTTTGACATGGACGGCGTGCTCTTTGACACGGAGCGCATGTATCAGGAGACCTGGCGCGAAGTGGCATCGGAGATGGGGATTACGCTTCCGCCGGAGTTTACGTATTATGTGTCCGGGGCTTCCAAGGACGGCGTGTATGAAGCAGTCAGAAGGTTTTATCATACGGATGATCCGCTGCGCATTACCACAGAAGTTTATGAGCGGATGCATGTGAAGCAGCAGAAGCCGCTTCCGATCAAGCCCGGCGTCACGGAGATCCTGCAGTATTTCAAAGAACAGAAGATCAAAACCGCGGTGGCCAGCAGCACCTTCCACGAGCAGGTAAAGGACAATCTGGAACACAACGGATTGGCGTCATACTTCGATACCGTGATCTGCGGAGACGAAGTGACAAAAGCAAAACCCGATCCGGAGATCTTTTTGAAAGCCGCGGAAAAGCTTTCTCTTTCCCCGCAGGACTGTTATGTATTTGAGGACAGTTTTAACGGGATCCGCGCCGCCCATGCGGCGGGCTGTGTGGCGGTAATGGTGATCGACCTGATGGAGCCGGATGAAGAAATCCGCTCCCTTGCAGACTACATCTTTTCGGATCTTTCGGAAGCACGCAACATCCTCTCCGGATCTTAATGAAATTTTCTTTTAATTTCCTTGCATTTTTGCTGTTTTTTTGTTAACATAGCATAGTGCCGTTTGTTCGGCATTTTTGCAACCGTAGTCTAACGGATAGAACGCAGGACTCCGACTCCTGTAATGTGGGTTCGATTCCCGCCGGTTGCAGTACTGACTGGAGTAGAAGCAGGAGAGTTAGCAAACGCCAAAAGTCACATGTCGCGAAGCGACATTGTGACCTTTGCGTGGCGAGGCGTTCTGACACGCTGGCGTGTCGAGACGCCTTACCACGCAAAGTGCACATGCGTGTTCCATGCAGGGCACTTTTGGCGTTCTTATACATAGGAGAACAAACATCTATGGAAAAGCTTAAAAAAATCCTCGCGGTCATTGCCGTGTTTTTTCAGAAATATGGACGTTATGTAGGCGCAGGCGCGCTGTTTGTATTGCTGGCGGTGCTTGTGGTGAAGTTTACAAAACCATCTGACGCAGCTGCGGGCAATGCCGGAAACGGGAATGCGCCGGCGGTGCATGAGCTCAGTGACGAGACGGCGGAAGCGTATCAGGTGGATGTGGATGAGCAGATCAACGAGCTGATCCGCAATTATTATACCTATTATGCCAACGGCGACATCACCAATCTGGAAACCGTGGCGACACCCATCAGCGACGGGGAGAAGAGCTTCATCCAGATGTATTCCAACTATGTGGACAGTTACGATAATCTGGCCTGCTATACCAAGAGCGGCCTTTCCGAAGACGCTTATCTGGTCAGCGTTTATCTGGAGATCAAGTTTAACGGCGTGGAGACACCGGCGCCGGGACTGGATTTCTTCTATGTTGAGAAAAACGCCGACGGCAATTATTGCATCAACAATCTCTACAGCCAGTATAACTCCCTGACCAAGGAGCAGCCCACGGATCCCGCGATCGATGCGCTGATCCAGTCCTTTGAGACGCAGGAGGATGTGCTTGCGCTTCAGAGCGATGTGCAGATGCAGTATGAAACAGCGATCAGTTCTGATCCGAATCTGGACACTCTGATCAACACCACCATTGCGGATGCGTATGCCACCTGGGCAAAGAGCCTGAATCCGACGGAAACCGCTGCAGCGGAAGAGACCACGGAGACGGAGCAGCCTGCGGAAGAGACCCCGGAAGAAGAGCAGCCTGCAGCGGAGACGCCGACGGCGGATGCACCGGTGATCCTGGTGACCACTAACCGCGTCAATCTGCGCGATGATTCTTCCCAGGACGGACAAGTCCTTTCCACGCTGGATGAAGGCACGGAGGTCGCCATGGTATCCGATGTCGGCAACGGCTGGTATGCGGTGGCTTATAACGGGACCAACGGTTACATCATCGGGGATTATCTGAAGAAGAAGGACGGGCAGGATACCGCGGGAGAAACACAGGCGGCTGCAGCGGAGGAAACTCAGGAACAGACGGATACGAATGATACCCAGACCACCACAGACGGTCCCTCCGGAACGGTGACCTTGTCACAGCATGATGTGGTAACCATCCGTTCGTCCGCCAGCAGTGATTCCGAAAAGATCGGAACCGCTTACACCGGCGACAAGATCAAGGTGCTTTCCAACGAAAGCTCCGGGTGGTCCAAGGTGGAATTTAACGGAAAGACCGGATACATCCGGACGGATCTGCTGAGCTAAGGCCGGATCCTTTCCGATGAGCAATCACAAAACACAGCGGAGGCAGCTTTGTCTCCGCTTTTCTTTATCAGGAGGAACACATGAGGATCAATAAGTTTTTGAGCGAAGCCGGTATCTGCTCCAGACGCCGCGCGGATGAAGAGATCGCAGCCGGCAATGTAAGGATCAACGGACAGAGAGCAGGCCTTGGGGATACCGTTTTTGAAACAGATGTGGTAGAGTATAAAGGTGAGGTCATTTCCGTGAAAACGGAGAAGAAAGTGTACCTTTACTACAAGCCCGCCGGCGTCGTCTGTACGGAGGAAAAACGGGAAAAGAACAACCTTTTCCGTGCGATTTTGCTGCAGGAACGGGTAACTTATCTCGGCAGACTGGATAAAAATTCGGAAGGGCTGCTGCTGTTATCCAATGACGGCGCGCTGAACCAGCAGTTGATGCGGCCCGGCGCATATCATGAAAAGGAATACGAGGTGCAGATCGACCGCCCGGTGACAGCGGAACTGATCCGGAAGCTTTCGGAAGGGGTCTATCTTTCGGAACTGGATCGGACCACAAGACCCTGCAAGGTCAGAAAGATCAAGTCAGACACCTTTTCCATCATTCTGACCCAGGGACTGAACCGGCAGATCCGCAGGATGTGTCAGGAACTTGGCTGCCGTGTGAAACGGCTCGTCAGAGTGCGGATCTGCAACCTGACGCTGGAAGGCATGAAAGCAGGCGAGGTGCGGGAACTGACCAAAGAGGAAGAACGGATCCTCCGCACAATGGCAAGCGAAAAGACCACTGCCACCTGATGAAGGAGCAATATGGACGAGGAAAGAAGTGCTTACGAAGCGCTGAAGAAAACCATAGACCACCATATGGAACTCTATTACAACGAGGATCAGCCGGAGATCAGCGATTTTGAATATGACGCGCTGATGCGACAGCTGAAGGAGATGGAAAGCGCGCATCCTGACTGGGTGACGTCGGATTCCCCGACCCAGAAGATCGGCGGCACTGCAAAGCGGAAAGCCGGCGTGGAAGTGACTCACAGAGTGCCCATGCTTTCCATACAGGATGTGTTTACCAAGGAGGACGTGACGGCCTGGGTGAACGAGGTGCTTGCCATGCATCGCGATGCGGTCTTTTCCGTGGAGGAAAAGATTGACGGACTTTCCATGACGCTGCGGTATGAGAACGGGAAGCTGACTCTCGCAGAGACCAGAGGCGACGGCCTGGTGGGGGAGGATGTCACGCTGAATGCGAAGGCGATCCCCGATGTGCCTGCTGTGATCGGCTTTCAGGACTATGCGGAGCTGCGGGGCGAGGTCTACATGACGCATGCGGCCTTTGATGCTTATAATGTCAAAATGGAAGATCTGGGAAAGAAACTTGCCGCGAATCCCAGGAACCTGGCGGCCGGCACCTTAAGGCAGCTTGACCCTTCCATCACGAAGGAACGGGGGCTGCGGATGTTCATCTTTAACATTCAGGATGCAAAAGGCGATGCCGCAGAGCTCCTCCCATCCCACACAAAAGGACTGGAACGGCTTTCTGCCATGGGGCTTCCCACTGTCCGGCATTACCGCTGCACCACGGCTTCCGAGGTTTTGGAGGCGATCGATCGGATCGGAGAATCCAGAGGAGACCTCCCTTATGATCTGGACGGCGCGGTGGTGAAGATCGATCAGACAGCCTACCGGACGGATTTCCCGGCAGGAAGCAAGTACTCCGCGGGGCACATCGCTTTCAAATATCCGCCGGAGGAAAAGGAAGTGGTGATCGAGGCCATCGAGGTGGATGTGGGACGCACCGGGAAGCTGACTTTCCGCGGGCGGTTTGAAAAGCCGGTCCGGTTGTGCGGCACCAATGTCCAGCGGGCGACACTGCACAACATCGATTTCATTCATGAAAAAAAGATTTCCGAAGGGTGCCGCGCGATCTGCAGGAAGCAGGGAGAGATCATCCCGGCGATTGTTTCCGTGACGACGCCGGGGGAGAAAGAATATACCGCCCCGCGGGAATGCCCTGTCTGCGGACATCCTTTACACCGGGAAGAGGACACCTGCGATATTTATTGCACCAATCCATCCTGCCCCGCGCAACGGAAGCGCACCCTTTCTTATTTTGTGTCAAAGGACGCCATGGATATCAAGGGCTTCGGGACAAGGCTCATCGATGACCTGGTGGATCAGGGGTACTTAAAAGACTGCGCGGATTTTTACAGACTCCGTGAAGTCCGGGATGAACTGATCGCTTCCGGACTGCTTGGCAGAGAAAAGAATACGGATAAGCTCCTTGCGGCCATCGAGGCGTCGAAGCAAAATGACGCGGCGCTGGTGCTGACGGCGCTTGCGATCCGCAATGTGGGACGGACATCGGCAAGCGTGATCATGAAGCATTTCCCCTCCCTGTCTGCGCTGGCGGAGGCTTCTGTGGATGACCTCCTGAAAGTGCCGGATGTGGGTGAGATTACGGCCCGCGGGATCGTGGATTTTTTTGCGGAGGAAGGAAATCGCAATCTCCTGCAGCGCCTATCGGATGCAGGCGTCAATCTGACCGCAAAAGAAACGGTCACAGGGGACGCCCTGTCAGGACTGACTATCGTCGTGACGGGGACGCTGCCCACGCTGGGACGCAAAGAGGCGACGGAGCTCATTGAGAAAAACGGCGGGAAATGCACCGGATCCGTCAGCAAAAAAACGGATTATGTGGTGGCGGGCGAGGCCGCCGGAAGCAAACTCACCAAGGCAAAAGAGCTGGGGATCCCGGTAATCACGGAGCAGGAGCTATTGGCGATGACAGGAGATGTGACATGATCAAACGCGAGAACATGGTGGATTATCATGCCTATATCAGGATCAATGATATCCATGTCAGATGCAAACATGGGAATCTGCTGCTTTCCATCGATCTGAACAACATTTCTGGGAGGGCGATCAAACAGGCCACCTTCGTCATGCATGCGGTGAGCGCGAATGAGCAGCCGGTTCTGCTTGACGGACAGGAATCTCTGACTTTTACCCTTTCCGATCTGAAGCTGGAAGCGGCCATGCGGATGTCGACGCCCTTCCGGTGTGCAGTGGAGGGAGCCCCTGCCGGGATCGAGATCGAAACGGAATCCGTCGTGTTTGCGGACGGGGACCAGGGACCGAAACAGCGGCCTCATAAGAAACTGTATTTTTACGACGCGCTGGATCCGGAACGGGCGAAGGAAAAGGAGTGTCAGGAGTACCTGCAGCGGTTTTCCGACCGTGCCCTTTGCTTTGCGGAAAAAAGAAATGACGGGTGGCTGTGCACCTGCGGACGACTTAACCGGAGCCGGGATGATTTTTGCATGGAATGCCTGGCAGATCGCAAAGAACTCTTTGCGCACTGCACGAAGGAAGCGGTCAAAGCCAAGGTTAGGAAGGAACGGGGACGGTTTCCGTTTTCGTTGAAACGTCGGGGATAATCTGGTATAATAACCGAGGACGCAATTTCGCGTTTTTGAATGAGTGAGGAAGAATAAGGAGGCCATCAAATGGCGGAGGATCGAAAAGCAGTCAGGATCAAGGAAGGCGAGATGGGAGAGGTCAAGGTTTCCGATGAAGTCATCGCGATCATCGCAGGTCTTGCTGCAACAGAGGTAGAAGGCGTCAGCTCCATGGCGGGCAATATCACAAATGAGCTTGTCAGCAAGCTGGGGATGAAAAACCTTTCCAAGGGTGTACGGATCGAAATGCAGGATCATTCCGTTGAGGTTTATCTGGCATTGAATATTTCCTACGGATACAACATCCCTGAGGTATCCGAGAAGGTACAGGAACGTGTGAAATCCGCGGTTGAGAATATGACGGGATTATCCATCTCCGTTGTGAATGTCAAGATCGCGACGGTGGACATGGCTTCCGAAAACGACTGAGAGAGGATAAGGCGGGAGGATGTCTGAAGGACATCCTCTCTTGTTAATACAATTCATTTTTCCTTTACAGGGGCAGCACGATCAGGTGGTGCAGAAAGGAACGTTTATGACAAGACATCAGCTGCGGGAACAGGTATTTTTACTATTGTTCCGGGCGGATTTTTATGATACGGAAGGCTTGCAGGAGCAGGAGAGGCTGTTTGCGGAGACGCTGAAAAAAGCATCCGAACAGGACCTGATCCAGATCAAAGCCAAATACCACGGCATCCTGGAGAAACTTTCCGAGATCGACTCCATCATCAACGATCGGACGAAGGGGTGGAAAACCAGCCGCATGGGCAAGGCGGAGCTGACCATTCTCCGGCTTGCGGTGTATGAACTCCTGTATGATGAGGAGATCCCCACCGGCGTCGCCATCAATGAGGCGGTGGAACTTGCGAAGGAGTACGGGACAGAGGAAGCGTCTTCCTTTGTGAACGGGGTTTTGGCGAAGGTGGCGGCAGAGCAGGAATGAACAAAAGCGTCTACGGGGTAGGTCAGATCAATCACTACCTGAAGGATCTATTTGCCCAGGATTTTATGCTGCGGCGGATCAGTGTCAGGGGAGAGGTTTCCAATGTGAAATACCATTCCTCCGGACATCTTTATTTCACCCTGAAGGATGAAGGCGGCGCGCTGGCTGCGGTGATGTTTGCAGGCAGCCGGAAGGGGCTCGCCTTTCCCATGAAGGACGGGGATCTCGTGGTCGCTACTGGTTCCATCGAAGTTTACGAACGGGACGGGAAGTACCAGCTTTATGCCAGACAGATCGAGCGGGATGGAGAGGGCGCGCTTTTTGAACGATTCGAACAGCTGAAAGAAGAGCTGGAAGAAATGGGGATGTTTGCCCCGGAATATAAGAAGGAAATTCCGCGCTATGCGAAGCGGATCGGTGTCGTGACGGCATCCACGGGAGCCGCCATACAAGACATCAAAAACATCAGTGAACGCCGCAATCCTTATGTACAGATGATTTTATGTCCGGCGAAGGTGCAGGGCGAAGGAGCGGCAGAAAGCATTGTGAAAGGGATCCGACGGCTGGATGGCATGGGGCTTGACATCCTGATCGTGGGACGCGGCGGCGGATCCATCGAAGACCTATGGGCGTTTAATGAGGAGCCGGTGGTGCGCGCGATCTTTGAGTGTGAGACACCGGTCATTTCCGCAGTGGGACATGAAACGGATACGACATTGTCGGACTACGCAGCAGATCTCAGAGCGCCGACGCCGTCAGCCGCAGCGGAAATCGCGGTGTTTGACCTCCATGGGGCGCTGCAAAGCCTTGAGGAAAGCAGACTGTCCATGCAGCGGCTGTTTTCCCGCAGACTCCAATCAGATCAGCAAAGGATCCGGCTACTTGCCATGCGGCTGCAGAAAGCGGGTCCGAAGCAGCGGCTGCTTACGCAGCAGCAGCGCCTGCAGGAAAGCCGCACGAAACTTACCTATTGCGCAAAGGAAGTCATGGGGCGCTACCGGCAGCAGCTGATGATTCTGGCGGAAAAGATGGACAGCGCATCCCCTCTGAAAAAAATGGGGCAGGGGTACGGCTTCATCAGCGATCAGACGGGAAAAGCGAAACGAAGTGTCACAGAGCTTGCTGTGGGAGAGAAGGTCAACCTCTATTTTACGGACGGGAAAGCCGAGACCGAAGTGCTGCGGATCAAACCGGGCACAGCGGCAGAAATATAAAGGGGACATTATGGGAACGGAAAAGACGGAATCGATCGAGGAAATGCTTACCGCCATCGAAGAGACGGTGGGGAAACTGTCGGGGGATGATCTGACATTGGAGGAAGCGTTTTCCTTGTATGAGGATGGAGTCAAGCGCGTCAAAGCCTGCCAGAAAGCCATGGAAGACGTGGAAAAGAAAATGCAGGCGCTGACGGAAGACGGTGAGTTGGAGGACTTCGGAGAATGAGCTTTGAAACAAAGATGCAAAGTCTGACGAAGGAAACAGAGGCGCTGCTGGAACGGTATCTTCCGGCGGAAGCGGGCTTGCAGAGCAAAGTCATGAAGGCGATGAATTACAGTGTGCGCGCCGGCGGGAAGCGGCTCCGCCCGATTTTAATGCTCCTGACTTACCGGATGTTCGGCGGAGATAGCGAAGTGATCGGACCGTTTATGTGCGCGATGGAAATGATCCATACCTATTCCCTCGTGCATGATGATCTGCCTGCGATGGACAATGATGAGCTGCGCCGCGGAAAGCCCACGACCCATGTGGCATATGGCGAGGGAATCGCGATCCTGGCCGGGGACGCTCTTTTGAACTATTCCATGGAAACGGTGGTGACAGCCTTTTCCCTGGCGCCGCAGGAGGTCAACCGGATCGCGGCGTCCATAGCGCTTCTGTACCGCAAGAGCGGCATCCACGGCATGATCGGCGGACAGACAGTAGACATCGAAACAGACCTGACGGGAGATGTTTCCCGGGAGCAGATCGATTTTATCTACCGGCTGAAGACCGGCGCATTGATCGAGGCGTCCATGATGATCGGCGCAATCCTTGCGGGGGCTTCCGATGAAGAGGTGGCCATCATCAGCGAGATCGCCCAGAAGGTGGGACTGGCGTTTCAGATCCGGGATGACATCCTGGACTGCACTTCCACGCCGGAAGAGCTGGGGAAACCCATCGGAAGCGACGAGAAAAATCAGAAGGCGACCTATGTATCCTTTGAGGGGGTAAAAAAATCGGAAGAGCATATCGAGGCGCTTTCTAAGGATGCCATCGAAAAGCTCCGGTCGCTGCAGCGGGAGAGCCTTCTTTTGGAGGAACTGATCCAATCTCTGATTGATCGGAAAAAGTAAGAACGAAAGCTGGGCAAGACAGTGGTGCTTGAAAAAATCAAAAAAGCGAATGATATCAAAATGCTGCCGAAGGAAGAAATTCCGGAGCTCTGCGATGAGATCCGGGAGTTTCTGATCCGCAAAATCTCCGTCACAGGCGGTCATCTGGCCTCCAACCTCGGAGTCGTGGAGCTGACGGTGGCGCTGCATCTGGCGTTTGATCCGGAACAGGACAAGATCATCTGGGATGTGGGACATCAATCCTATACCCATAAGATCCTCACCGGGCGCAAGAACAATTTTGATGAACTGCGGAAATACGGCGGGATCAGCGGCTTCCCCAAACGCAAGGAAAGTGTCTGCGATGCCTTTGACACGGGACACAGTTCCACGTCCATTTCGGCGGGGCTCGGGTATGCGGCGGCGCGGGAACTGACCGGCGAAGACTATCGTGTCATCACCGTGATCGGAGACGGCGCCCTCACCGGCGGGATGTCCTATGAGGCCATGAACAACGCCTCCAAGCTGAAAAAGAATTTTATCATGATCCTGAATGATAATAAAATGTCCATCTCCGAGAACGTGGGCGGCATGAGCCGGTATCTGGCACGGGTGCGGACGGCAGGCTTTTATCGCGGGTTAAAATCCGGTGTGAAGGATGCGCTGTCCAGTATTCCCGTCTACGGTGACCGGATCGTGGAGCAGATCAGCCGTGCAAAGAACGGCATCAAGTCCAATTTCGTTTCCGGCATGTATTTTGAAAACATGGGGATCATCTATCTCGGACCCATTGACGGCTACGATGTGGATACCATGGTGAAGGTATTTCGGGAAGCGCAGAACATCGACGGACCGGTGCTGATTCATGTGATCACCAAAAAGGGCAAAGGATTTCTGCCCGCTGAGCGCCATCCGGCAAGATTTCACGGCGCGGAGCCCTTTGACATCGAGACAGGGCTTCCCTCGAAACCGCGCACCAAAGCCAATTACACGGATGTGTTTTCCACCGTCATGCGAAAAATGGGAGACCGTAATCCGGACGTGGTGGCCATAACGGCGGCCATGGAGGACGGCACCGGATTAAAGCGGTTTCATAATCTCTTTCCGGAACGCTTCTTTGATGTGGGGATCGCGGAGCAGCATGCCGTGACCTTCGCTGCAGGCCTTGCCGCTGCGGGACTGATTCCGGTGTTTGCCGTGTATTCCTCATTTTTGCAGAGAGCTTATGATCAGATCATTCATGATGTCTGCATCCAGAATCTCCATGTGGTCTTTGCCATTGACCGCGCAGGGATCGTCGGGAGCGATGGCGAGACCCATCAGGGCATCTTTGATATTTCCTATCTCAATACCGTGCCCAATCTTGTCATGATGGCGCCCAAAAACAAATGGGAGCTTTCCGATATGATGAAATATGCCGTGGCGTTTCCGGGACCCATCGCGATCCGCTACCCCCGTGGCACAGCCCATGACGGACTCCAGGAATACAGGGAAGAGATCTCCTACGGGAAAAGCGAGATGCTTTTTTCTGAATCGGAGATTGCGCTGTTTGCTTACGGCAGCATGGTCAAAACCGCAGAACTTGTCAGAGACCGGCTGAAGGAGCTGGGACATCCCTGCACGCTCATCAATGCCAGATTCGCAAAGCCCTTTGATACGGAATGCATTGACGCCCTTGCTGCGGATCACAAGCTTCTGGTTACTCTGGAAGAAAACGTACTGTCCGGCGGTCTGGGGGAGCATGTGGCGGACTATGTGAAGCTGCATGACCTGCCGATTCAGACAATGGAGATCGCCATTCCCGACTGTTATGTGGAGCACGGGAATGTGGACATCCTGCGAAAAGAAGTGGGGATCGATGAGGACTCTGTTGTCAACCGTATCCGCAGGGAGTATTTCGGAGAAAAATTATGAAAAAGCGGCTGGATGTGCTCCTGGTGGAGTCCGCGCTTGCTCCTTCCCGTGAAAAAGCAAAGACCATGATCATGGAAGGCACCGTTTACGTCAACGGCAACCGGGAAGAAAAAGCCGGAGATCTGTTTGACCCGGAGAAATCCGAGATCACAATCCGCGGGAATGCGCTTCCCTATGTGAGCCGCGGCGGGCTGAAGCTGGAAAAAGCGCTGCAGTCGTTTCCGATTGTGCTTACCTGCAAGGTCTGCATGGACATCGGCGCCTCCACAGGCGGCTTCACAGACTGTATGCTGCAAAACGGCGCGGCAAAGGTCTACGCGGTGGACGTGGGGTACGGACAGTTCGCATGGAAACTGCGAAATGATCCGAGAGTCGTCTGTATGGAAAAAACGAATATCCGTTATGTGACGACCGGGCAGATCCCGGAGCCCTTGGATTTTGCTTCTGCGGATGTCTCGTTTATCTCCTTGACAAAAGTCCTGCCGGTGGCGTTTTCTCTACTGAAGCCGGAGGGGGAGATGGTGTGTCTCATCAAGCCCCAGTTTGAAGCCGGGAAAGAAAAGGTGGGGAAAAAGGGTGTTGTCCGTGATCCGAAGGTACATGAAGAAGTGATTGAGCGGATCCTTGCCTTTGCCGGAGAAACAGGTTTTTTTGCCGCGGGTTTGACGGGAAGCCCCATCAAAGGACCGGAGGGCAATATCGAGTACCTGGCGCATTTGAAAAAGGACGCCGGGAGAGCGGAAAAGGATTCCTTTTCCGTCAAAGAAATCGTGGCGCTTACGCATAAGGAGCATGCGACATGAAGCATTTTTACCTCATTACCAATGTCCTGAAGGATCAGGATTTTTCACGCACGGAGGCGATCTGCGCCTATATCCGCAAAAAAGGCGGGGACTGCCGGTTCCTGCGCATGGACGGCAATGAAAAGGAGTATCATGAGGCACTGATGGAAGATATTCCCAATGACACGGAATGCATCCTTGTGATCGGCGGCGACGGAACGCTGATCAGGGCAGCCAGGGAGACCACAGGGCTGCAGATTCCGTTGATCGGGTTGAACCTGGGTCATCTGGGCTATCTATGCGAACTGGAGGAGGATACGGTTTACCCGGCCATCGACCGGCTGGTGCAGGATCAGTATGTGGAGGAGCAACGCATGATGCTGAAAGGCACCGTGATCCGGGACGGGAAAGAAGTGGTGTCCGGCCGGGCCTTGAATGACATCGTAATCCATCGCTCAGGGTCCTTGCATGTGATCGCCTATCATCTTTCCGTCAACGGACAGCTCCTCAGCCGCTATAATGCGGACGGCATGATCGTCGCGACTCCTACCGGTTCCACCGCATACAGCATGTCGGCCGGCGGACCCATCGTGGATCCGAGATCCAGCATGATCCTGCTGACGCCCATCAATTCCCACACCTTAAATAACCGCAGCATCGTGCTGGACAGCGAATCGGAGCTGCAGATCACCTTGCCCTGGACCCATGCGGATCCCTCCATGCGGATCGACTTAAGCTTTGACGGCACGCAGCTGGTCACTCTCCGGCAGGATGATATCGTGCAGATCCGGAAAGCGGAGGAAAGCGTGCGGATCTTAAAACTCAGCCAAAAGAGCTTCCTTGAGATTTTACAGAGGAAGCTGCAGATCTACGGGTAACGCCATGCTGGAATATTTACATGTCAAAAATCTTGCCCTGATTGAGGAAGCCGAAGTGGACTTCACGCCGGGGCTCAATATTCTCACCGGGGAGACCGGCGCGGGGAAATCGATTATCATCGGCTCCATCAGTCTGGCCCTGGGAGAGAAGGTGCCGAAAGAACTGCTGAGAGAGGGAGAGGACTCTCTGGTGGAGCTGGTATTTACCGTGGATGCGGAGAATGAAGCGCGCCTTCGGGAACTGGAGATCACGCCGGAGGACGGTACTGTGATTTTGACGCGGAAGATCGTCCACGGGCACAGCACCGCCCGGATCAATTCCGAAACGGTGACGGCCTCCAAACTGAAGGAGGCGGCGTCATTCCTCATCGATATACACGGACAGCATGAGCATCAGTCGCTGCTGAAAAAGAGCAGACATCTTGCGATTCTGGATTCCTATCTGCCGGCTTCCTTTGCTGAGGAGAAAGAATTATACCGGACGCATTATCAGAAGCTGAAAGCGCTGCGCGCAGAACTTTCCGAAGCGTCGCTGGATGAAGAGAGCAGAAAACGGGAACTGTCCCTCCTGACCTTTGAAGCGGAGGAGATCCAAGAGGCGTCACTGCAAAGCGGTGAAGACGAGATTCTGGAAAAAGACTACCGCAGGCTTTCCGGCGGCAGGAAGATTCTGGATGCACTGGGGAAGGCGCAGAGCCTCGTTTCCGAAGGAAATGACAACGCGTCATCTTTGATCGGCCGCGCCTGCAGGGAGGTTTCGGAAGCAGCGTCTTTGGATGAGGAGCTTTCCCAGCTGGCAGGTCAATTGACGGAGATCGACAGCCTGCTTTCCGATTTTAATCATGAGCTGAACGGATATCTGAAGGATGCGGACTTTTCGGAAGAGGAGTTTCAGAAGACCGAAGCGCGCCTCAGCGAGGTGAACCGGCTGAAGGATAAATACGGCAAAACCATCGACGAGGTGCTTCAGGCGCTTGCCGAAAAGGAAGCAAGGATTGAAACCCTTTCCGATCTGGATCAGTTCCGGGCAAAAAAGGAAGCGGCAGTCTCGGAAGAGGAAGCCGCCTGCGCCTCGCTTTCCCAAAAGCTGCATGAGGCGCGTCTGTCCGGTGCCAAAGCACTTTGCGAAGAAATCCGCGGATCCCTCCTGGACTTAAACTTCCCGGATGTGCGGTTCGAAGCGGCGATTTCCGAAACGGAGGATTTCACGGAAAACGGCAGGGATGAGGCGGAATTCCTCATCGCTTTGAATCCCGGAGAGCCATTGCAGCCGCTTTCCAAGGTCGCTTCCGGCGGAGAACTTTCCAGGATCATGCTGTCCTTAAAGACCGTGTTTGCGCATCAGGACAAGATCGCGACCATGATCTTTGACGAGATCGATACCGGGATCAGCGGCCGGACGGCGCAGGCCGTCTCCGAAAAAATGCATGCGCTGTCAAAAGACCACCAGATCATCAGCATCACGCATCTGCCGCAGATTGCGGCGATGGCAGACACGCATTTTCTGATAGAGAAAAATGTCAGCGACAATACCACGGTATCCACCATCCGTTCTCTTTCGGAGGAGGAGAGTGTGGAAGAGCTGGCGCGGTTACTCGGGGGCGTTGCTGTGACGGAGACCGTGCTTGCCAATGCCAGGGAAATGAAAACGCTGGCAAAGAGGGGGAAAACATGATCAATGTATTATTTGCTTCATCGGAGGCGGTTCCTTACATCAAGACGGGAGGACTCGCCGATGTGGCAGGGACGCTGCCGGCGTACTTTGACAGAAAGACGTATGACGTGCGGGTCATTCTGCCGAAGTATGCCTGTATGGAAAAGAAATGGCAGAAGGATCTCGTGTTTCTTTGTCATTTTTATGTGGATCTCGGCTGGCGCAAGCAGTATGTGGGCCTTTTCAAAGCCGAGCATCTGGGCGTGACTTATTATCTCCTTGACAACGAATTCTATTTCGGCGGTGCCCAGCCCTATCATCTCATCCATGAGGATATGGAAAAGTTTGCCTACTTTTCCAAGGCGGTGCTGGAAGCGATCCGTCATATGGATTTTGCGCCGGACATCCTTCATTGCCATGACTGGCAGACCGGTCTGATGCCGGTGTATTTAAAGACCATCTATCAGAATGATCCCAAGCTGAACGCCATCAAAACCGTGTTCACGATCCATAACCTGAAATTTCAGGGGCGGTGGCATCTGCGGGGCATGCAGGATATGACGGGACTGCCGGAGTATCTGTTTACGCCAGAGTATTTGGAGTTTTACGGAGAGGGGAACTGTCTGAAGGGCGGTGTGATCTTTGCGGATCTTGTCACCACGGTCAGCCCAAGCTACGCCGCGGAGATCCGCACCGCGGATGGCGGAGAGGGGCTGGACGGGCTGTTTCGCAGCAGAGGAAGCCGTCTCTGCGGGATTATTAACGGCATTGACGAACGGGAATATGATCCGGAAACGGATCCGATGATGTACACCCATTTCAGCGTGGATGATCCGGATCTTTTGGACAGAAAGCATGCCAATAAGACCGCGTTTCAGGAAGAAACGGGGATGCCGGTCAATCCGGACAAATTTCTCATGGGGATCGTCGGCCGCATGACGGATCAAAAGGGCTACGACATCATTGCGTACATGCTGGAGGAAATGCTGTCCTCCGGACGGTATCAGTTTGCGGTGCTGGGCACGGGAGAGGAGCGGTATCAGGATATGTTCCGGTTTTTCGCCGGGAAATACCCGGATCGCATTACCGTCACCGTCGGGTACTCCGAGGAATTGGCCCACAAGATCTATGCTTCCGCCGATGCGTTTCTGATGCCTTCTCTCTTCGAACCCTGCGGGCTGTCCCAGATCATCAGCATGCGCT
Source organism: Lachnospiraceae bacterium (assembly GCA_017431515.1). GTDB lineage: Bacteria > Bacillota > Clostridia > Lachnospirales > Lachnospiraceae > RUG12461. The sequence goes on along the minus strand of JAFRKV010000037.1, from coordinate 29,509 downwards.
ACGGTACGGTTCCCATCGTGAGGGAAACCGGCGGGCTGAAGGATACGGTGGATCCTTACAATGAATACGAAAAGAAGGGCACCGGATTTTCCTTTGCCAATTACAACGCCCATGAGATGTACGGCACGATCTTCTACGCCTATGACCTGTATCAAAATCATCCGGCGGAGTGGGAGGCGCTGATGCGGCGCATCATGCGGCAGGATTTCTCCTGGCATACCTCGGTGGAGCAATATGCGAAGCTGTATCAGAGATTGATGAATGAAAAAAGAGAGTAGGCTCTTTACAACAAAAGCCCCCGTCAACACGGGGGCTTTTTTGTGCAGGTCAATCAATCTCTCCTGCCCGATTGCCGTGAATATAGTTTACACGCAAAGCTTTTTCTGGTTGAAGTCATAATAATACACATGATCTGACAGGACTTCATCCGACGACAAATGGGATTCGTTGATCTCCTGCACCATTTTTGACAAGGCTTCCGAGGTGTCCGGTGCCTTCCGCGGCAGCAGGATGACTTCATGAATGCTGCTGGGCAGCACGTAAAAGCCGGAATGCTGGTCTGATGCGATCTTTTCCAACAGATGCTCATCCAGAATGCAGCTGGCTCCAAACAGGCGTTGACGATTGGAAAGGACATACATCTGCCCCGACTCCATGGTATCCTCTCCGCAGATGCGTTTCATCAGGGTATTCATATCCTCCAGTTCATAAGAAAGCAGCCGCGGTGAATTTTCTTTGGCCAGCGCAAACAGTTCTTCCGTATTCACGCCCCAATGCTCCATATGCTTCCGGCGGATCAACACCGTGGCGCTGCCGTTCCTGTTGTCCTTCAGGAGGCAGCAGAACACCACCGCCAGATCAAGGTAGGGGACGTATGGCACATCCTGCAGAAGCTCCTGATTCCGGGCACAGTTGACAAGCTTATATACGATCCGGTCTTTCACTTTTTCATAATCCGTAAAGAAACTCATGTCGAAATCCTCCGTCGGACGATACTCTTGATAGGTACGAATGATCTCGTCCACGATGAGGTTCAGATCCGTTCCCTGACAGTATTTCTCATAATAATGATCGAGATAAATGGTGGGGGAAATATTGCGGCCGGTTTCTGTGATGGTCAGCCCGGTCAGTCTTGTGTCATTATTTTTGATCACAGTGTGTAACGATGCGGTGCATCCCTCCGGCAGTGCAACACGCACGAAGGAAAGCAGCGCATCCGTAAATGCAGAATACGTCATGATTTGATTCTCCTTTTCTTTTCACAATTGGGGTTGATTGGGAGAATGATTTGAATCACAAAGATAAAAAGAGTGTCCGATGTGGACAAAATGAATCATAGCATGATGCTTTTGGGAATGCAAGTGGTTTCCGAAAAGTTGTTGTCGGATAACGTGAATTGAAATATACTTGAAGGGAGAAACGGAGGAATCTTTCTTATGGATAAAAAGGAAACCCGGATCATCCAAAAACTCTTTTTTCATATGGTCCCCGTACAGATCCTGATCTTCGCCATGGGCTCCATCAATACCCTGGTGGACGGCGCCATTGCCGGTCAGTTCATCGGCGCATCCACGGTGGGCGTCGTTGGACTTTATTATCCCATGGTGCAGATACTGACTGCAGTCGGTTCGGTTCTCCTCGGAGGCACCTCTGTTCTCTGCGGCAAATTCATGGGGAAAGGAGAACACGCCAACACGGAGGGCGTCTTCTCCTTGAACCTGACACTGACCTTACTGATCGGCACCGCACTCACCATCCTCAGTTTTGCAGCACCACGTCCCATTGCCGCGGTTCTCGGCGCCGATCCGGAATTGACGGAGCCTCTCTGCACCTATATTATGGGTTACGCAGTCGGGATCCTGCCTATGCTTCTTGCGCAGCAGATCGCCAATTTCCTTCAGATGGAGCGGCAGAGCGCCCGCGGATATGCCGGCATTGCGGGGATGATCATCACCAATGTGGTGTTGGACATTCTGCTCATCGTGGTCTTTCATATGGGTGTGCTGGGACTGGCGCTGGCCACCTCCGTCAGCAACATCGTCTATTTTTTGATCCTTGTGCCCTATTATTTTTCCAAAAAGGCGCAACTGAAATTCAGCTTCAAAAAGGTACGCTGGCATTATACCGGCGAGCTGTTCAAGATCGGTTTTCCCGGAGCGCTTCTGGTTTTCTGTATTGCCATCAGGAATATCGTCATCAACCGCGTCCTGATCTATTACTCCGGCGATGACGGGCTTTCCGCCATGTCTGCATTTAATATGGTGGCGGGGCTGTTTATCGCCTTCTGCCTTGGCCATGGCGCTGTAGTACGGATTCTGGTCAGCGTATTTCTCGGAGAAGAAGATCGTCTTTCCATTAAGCAGGTGCTGAAGATCGTTATGACGAAAGGGCTCGCCTTAAGCTGCGTCGTCACTGCCGTGATGCTGCTGATTGGGCCTTCTCTTTCTGCGGTCTTTTTCCCGGATCGCGCCAGCAATGTCTATCTTCTGACACGTCAGCTTTTTACGATTTATTCCTTATGTATTCCTCTGATCCTGATCTGTCAGGTCATGACCAATTACCTTCAGGCGCTCCGGCATAACATAATGGTCAACATCTTGTCCCTCTTTGACGGGTTCTTTTCCATGGTGATCCCGTCTTTGATCCTGGCGCCTGTCCTGGGCGCACTGGGTGTCTGGCTCGCCAACCCCATCGGAATTGTGCTGACCATCCTGATTGTACCGATTTACGTCATGATCTATTGGCGCCGGATCCCGAAAAACATCGATGAATGGCTGTTGCTGCGGCCGGAATTTGGCGCTTCTCCGGAGAATGTTCTGGCCCTTTCCATTCACGACATGGAAGGTGTATCCGCTACAGCCACGGCAGTGCAGGAGTTTTGCGTCAACCGTCATATCGGGAAAAAGCAGTCCTATTATACCGCCCTTTGTCTGGAGGAAATGGCAGGCAACGTGGTCCGTCACGGGTTTTCCGGAGACCGCAGATCCCATAGCCTTGTGATCCGCGTGGTGCGCATGGAGGACGGCGTGCTCCTCCGCCTCCGGGATGACTGTATCCCCTTTGATCCCGAGGAAATGAAAGTCCTCGTGGCAGAGGGCGATGCGTTCTCGAATATCGGCATCCGCATGGTATATGACATTGCGGATGAAGTCAGTTATCAGAACCTTCTGGGGCTGAATGTCCTGACCATCGTCATCATGGAGCAGGATCTGGCGGTTCAATCCAGTACGGATTATCTTCTGGAGAAGACGCTGCGGTCTCTGGACGCAGGACTCCATCAGAGATTCCGCGACACGGTCTTTGTCGCCGGAAAGATCCTGAAACGGTATAAGCTTCTGTTTCCGCAATATACCGACCATTCCGAACTGCACAGCCTCACGGTCATCGATTCCTGTAACCGCATCATCGGAGAGGAGCAGGTGAAAAAACTGAACAAGGATGAAATCTACATCCTGCTGGCAGCCTGCTATTTACACGATGTGGGCATGGGGATCAGTGAAAACGACTATGAAGAGTTTAAGGCCCAGCTGGGCGAAAAGGAATATTTTGCAGCAAATCCCGAAGCGGATCGCGCCGATTTTGTCCGGGATAAGCATAATGATTTCAGCGGCATGTTTATCGAAAAATATGCGGATCTGTTCGACTTCCCCTCGCCTGAATATACCTTTGCCATCAAGCAGGTGGCAAGAGGCCATCGCAAAACTGACCTTTACGATGAAAAGGAATATCCCCATGCATACCCTCTACCCAACGGGAATACAGTCTGTCTTCCCTATCTGGCTTCACTGATCCGCATCGCCGATGAAATCGATGTGGTTGCCACCCGCAATCCGATCCTGCTTTACGATCTCGGCGCAGCGTACAATGTATCTGAGTTTCAACTCGTAGAGAATAAAAAACTGCAGGCGATCAAATCCATGCGCATGACCAGAGAAAGTTTCATCCTGGCCGCCAAAACGGACGAACCGGAGATCTGGCAGTCTCTTTTGGTCATGACGGAAAAGATGCAGAAAACATTGGATCTCTGCCGTGACGTGACGCATAAACGCACCCCATTCGTCATCCGGCAGTCCCGTGTGATCCTGCATAAGATCCGGAAGATGTGAAGGTTGCAAAAAAGCCCCCGTGTTGGCGGGGGCTTTTTTCAGGTGGCAGCATGATATCCGGCGATGGTTTCCCGAATGCGCTTTTCCGGCTTAATCAGTGATTGCATGGAGCCGTTGCGGTTCAGTGTATCAATGATCGCGGCGATATAGCGGTTCATGTTGACGCCGAGATAATATTCTTTTTTCAGCAACTCCGGTTTCTGGTAGACCAGGTTGGTGGTAAAGATCCGGTCGAAGAGTTTTTCTTCGTAGGCCCGATCCAGTTTTTCAAATCCGTTGGAAAAGAGGCCGAAGGTGGAGAAGATGAAAACCCGTTTTGCACCCCGGTCCTTGATCTGTCTGCAGACATCAATGATGCTGCCGCCGGAAGCGATCATGTCATCCACCACGATGGCATCCATGCCCTTCAGGCTCCCGCCGCAGAAATCATGGGCCACGATGGGGTTCGTGCCGTCAATGATATTGGCATAATCTCGCCGCTTATAAAACATACCGATGTTGACACCGAAGACTGACGCGAAGAAAACGACCCGTTCCGTCGCACCCTCATCCGGCGCGATGAACATGAGCCGGTCGGAGGAAATGGAGATGTCTTCGTATTCTGTCAGAAGCGCCTGGGTAAACTGAAGCGCGGGAGAGATGATCTCCATGCCGCATAGCGGCAGGACGTTCTGCATTCTCGGATCATGGGCGTCAAAGGTGACGATATTATCGACACCGAGAAATTCCAGTTCTTTCAGCATCATAGCGCAGTCTAAGGACTCGCGGGCGGTCTTTCTATGCTGCCTCCCTTCATACAGGAAAGGCATGACGACCGTGATCCTTCTGGCTTTGCCGCTGCAGGCGGCGATCACGCGCTTCAGATCCTGATAATGGTCATCGGGAGACATCCGGTTGTATTCTCCGTCCATCTTGTATTTCAGAGAATTGTTGCAGACATCCACAAGAAGGAAGAGATCCTTGTCACGCACGGATTGTTTGATCATGCATTTTGCTTCTCCGCTGGCAAAACGCGGGCACTGCACATCGATCAAAAAGGAGTCTTCCCCGCGCCAGTCACAAAGGATCTGATCTATGCGCGATGCTTTTTCCCGATACGATTCCAGGGAAATGATGCCGAGTTGGTTTGTGTTGCTCATAAGAAAACCTCCCGTAGAAAAAGCGTGGAATAGGATAGTGCACGAATTTATTATGCGGTTACAATATGTTATAATCATGATGTTGCGATCAAACGGCATGTGACTTTTGACATCAACATCATAATCAATTGTAGTTTGACGGCTGATAGAAGTCAAATAGGGAAGAATAGAAGGTTCTGATATGAATGAAAATGAAAAAACAAGCAAAGCCGGTGAGGAGAAAAGGCATAAGATCAGAAGCACTGTCGTGACCGTAGTGGTCAGCGTGTTTTTTGCCTTCATCATTTTCGTCTACTACAGCATGCTTTCCGCAGAGAAGAAGAATACGATCATCCTGAACGGAAGGGTCACGGCGGAGGATTCGGCGGATCAGATCGACCAGTACCTTGACACGAATATCGAATCCCTGAAGCTGGCGGCGTATGCACTGGATGAAATATATGACACGATTCAGAAAGCGCTGGATGAAGCAAAAAACCGCACTCCTGAAAGGACACAAGAGAAGGCGGAGATACGAACATGAGTGACTGGATAGTTGTGGTGGATGATGAGCCACTCAGCCTGACAAATGCTAGAAAACTGTTAAACAAGCATGAGATGCGCGTCAGCTGTCTGCGCTCCGGCACGGATCTGCTTACCTTTATGGAAAAAAATGATCCGGATCTGATCCTGCTGGATATTCTGATGCCGGAAATGGACGGCTTTGAGACCTATAAAAAGCTGCGGCTGCTGGAAGAGACCGCCGGAAAACAACAGACACCGGTGATCTTTCTGACCGGAGAAAAGAACCAGGAGATCGAGCGCAGAGGCCTGAAGGCCGGGGCTTCTGACTTTATTCACAAGCCCTTCGATCAGGACATTCTGATTAAGCGGATCCGCAATACCATTGCCAACAGCAAGACAATCCAGAGCCTGACGGAGGAAGCGAAGCTGGACAAGCTGACGGGCTTTTTCAACAAAGTCAGCGGAACGGAAAAGATTGTGGCGCTCTGCAAAGACCATGCCGGTGCGCTGATGCTGTTTGATCTGGATAACTTCAAACTGGTCAACGACCTTTACGGGCATGATATGGGAGACCGTGTGCTGGTGGCCTTTTCCGACATCATGAAACACAATGTCAGAAATGAGGATATCATTGCACGGATCGGCGGCGATGAATTTATCGCCTTCTTTCTGGATATGACCGGGGAAACAGGGGTTTCCGCACTGGTGCAGAGAGTCAATGAACAGTTTATGAAGGCGGCAGATCAACTCATGGGGAAAGACCATGGGATCCCTCTGGGAGTTTCCGTCGGCTGTGCCTTTGCGCCTTCCCATGCAGAGGACTATCAGCTTCTGTTTCAGTTTGCCGACAGCGCGCTGTATCAGGTGAAGCGAAATGGGAAGCACGGTTGCGAAATTTATCGTTCCTATGCGGGGGCAGAGGATGCGGAGGAAAACCTGGAAAGGGATCTTTCCCGTGTCCTGCAGATCGTTTCGGAACGGGACGGCGGAAGAGGCACGTTGCTGCTTGGACAGGAAGCCTTCTCCTGGAATTATCAGTTCATCATCCGATTCCTGAAAAGATACGGCGGCGTTGTCAACCGGATTTTGTTTTCTGTTTCCTCAAAAGAGAAGGGGGTCGTTTTCACGGAGATCGTTGCGCAGTTCGGGAAGACCTTGATTAACACCCTCAGAAGGAGCGATCTGATCTTTCAGTGCAGACAGGGCCAGTTTTTTGTGGTATTGCCGCAGCTGACGGAAAAGGATACACCGGGCGTCATCGAACGGATCATGAAAGCCTGGAGTCTCACCGGGTATCAGGACAGAGTCAGACTTACGTACCTGACCTCCTTTGCTTCCTTCAAGGATGAGGCCGAGGGGCTTTCGGGCGCTGCAACGAAAACAAAGGAACAGGAAAAACCGCGCCAGTCCGGCGATAAAAAGCGGGTTCTGATCGTGGACGACGATCCCGCTTATGCCACCATGGTTCGGGAATGGATCAAGGATCGCTATCGCACGGATATCGTCACCTCCGGAAAACAGGCGATGACTTTTCTGCAGCGGAATCAGGCGGATCTGATCCTGCTTGACTATCAAATGCCGGATGTGGACGGCCCCCAGTTACTGAACCAGCTGCGGCAGGATCCGGAGCGAAAGGACATTCCCGTAGTGTTCCTGACCGGTGTCACAGATCAGGACGTGGAAGAACGCATCAAGGCGCTGCATCCTTCGGGGTGTCTTCTGAAGACCATGCCCAGGAAGAAGCTGCTTGACAGCCTGACGGAAATGTTCTGAACCCGTGAACCGAATTTTTGTAAAAAAAGATTGCAAAAGCAAATGCTTTCTCCTATAATGAATAAGCACTGTGTTTTGCCGATATGGCTCAGTTGGTAGAGCAACGCATTCGTAATGCGTGGGTCGCCGGTTCGAGTCCGGCTATCGGCTGACTGGATGGATGCCGGAAGCTGAGAAGACAGCTTTCGGCGTTTGTCGTTTCTGGAGTGTAAAGTCATATAGGATTTGGTATGAGGCGATACCTCGTGCCGAAGGAGGTTCATGATGAAACAACTGGGAAAACCGGAGATCGCATTGATCCTTTACATCATCTTCGCAGTGGTGGTCTTTGTGATCAGCGCATTTGCGTTAAAGGTGCCGATCGTGACAGTGGCACTCATCGTACTGATTCAGGCAGGCCTTGCTGTCTGTATGCACAAGGCGCCGTTATGGCTGCATGTGGTGGTGATCGGCGGAGAGCTCGCGCTGGGCATCTTTACCAAGAACGTGGTGCTTTTGATCCTTGCGGCACTTCTTTACTTCGCGAGTGTGGTCGTGCTCAGCTTCTGGTTCCACGGGAACATGAAGCGCGAGAGGCGGACTGCAGAATAAAGGCAGCGATGGAGAAAAGAAACTACGCACTCGAAATGGAACGGACAATCGGGAGGCTCCGGGAAGAAGGACGCATCCCGACACTGTTCTTGCACAGCTGCTGCACCCCCTGCAGCAGCTCTGTGCTGGAACTTCTTTCGGATTTTTTTCAAATTACGGTCTTTTACTACAATCCCAATCTTTATCCAGAGGAAGAATATCGACACCGCGCGCGGGAACAGCAGGCGTTTCTGAAACAGTTCCCTGCGAAGCATCCGATTTCATTCCTGGAAGGGCAGTTTCATCCGGAACAATTTTATGAGGCCGTGCGCGGGATGGAAGCGCTTCCCGAGGGTGGCGAACGCTGCGGTGTCTGCTACCGGATGCGGCTGGAGGAGACTGCGAGGCAGGCGAAAGAAGGCGGGTTTGCTTTTTTTACCACCACTTTATCCGTCAGCCCGAAGAAAGATGCGGTGCGCTTAAATACCATCGGGGAGGAACTGGCAGCCCTTTACGGCGTGACCTATCTGACCAGTGACTTTAAGAAAAAAAACGGATATCTCAGGTCCTGTGAACTTTCAAAAGAATACGGCATGTATCGGCAGGATTATTGCGGATGTGAGTTCTCATACAGGGAAAGGAAGGAAAAACATGGCAACACTTTGGGGCGGACGGTTTGAAAAAGAAACGGCGCAGGCGGTGTATGACTTTAACGCATCGATCCGGTTTGACAAGCGCCTGCTGCAGCAGGACATCGAGGGCAGCATCGTCCATGTGCGGATGCTGGGGAAACAGGGGATTTTGACGGCGCAAGAAGCAGAGCAGATCGAGGAGGCTTTGGTTCAAATCGCAGAGGATGTTCAGGACGGACATCTCATCGTATCGGAAAGCTTCGAGGATGTGCACAGCTTCGTGGAGGCCACGCTGATCGAACGGATCGGAGACACCGGGAAAAAACTGCACACCGGAAGAAGCCGCAATGATCAGGTCGCACTGGACATGCGGCTGTATACGAGAAAGCAGGTGGACGAGACGGCCACAGCGCTCTATGAACTTCTGCAGACCCTGCTGTCTTTGATGGAGGAGCACAAGGAAACGGTCATGCCGGGCTTTACCCATCTGCAGAAGGCGCAGCCGACCACGCTTGCGCATCATCTCGGCGCCTACTTTGAAATGTTTCGGCGTGACAGACAGCGGCTTCATGACATTCGCGAACGCATGAACGTCTGTCCGCTGGGCTCCGGCGCGCTTGCCGGCACCACCTATCCTTTGGATCGTGACTTCACTGCGAAGGAACTTGGCTTTGCAGAGCCTTCGAGAAACAGCATGGACGGTGTGTCGGACCGGGATTATCTCATTGAATATCTGGCCGCGCTCTCCATTGTCATGATGCATCTGTCGCGGTTTTCCGAGGAAATCATCCTCTGGAACTCCAACGAATACCGTTTTGTGGAATTGGATGACAGCTACAGCACGGGCAGTTCCATCATGCCCCAGAAGAAAAATCCGGATATCGCGGAGCTGGTGCGGGGCAAGACAGGACGGGTCTACGGCGCACTGATGGCGCTTCTGACAACCATGAAGGGTCTGCCGCTTGCCTACAATAAGGATATGCAGGAGGATAAGGAGCTGGCCTTTGATGCGATGGATACGGCAAAGGATTGTATCCACCTGTTTCACGGGATGCTTTCCACCACCACCTTCCGCAAGGATATCATGCGTAAAAGCGCCAGCAGGGGCTTTACCAATGCCACGGACGCAGCGGATTATCTGGTGAAAAAAGGGGTGCCTTTCCGCGATGCCCACGGGATCATCGGGAGGATCGTGCTTTTCTGCATGGAGAAAGACTGCTCCATCGACGATCTTTCGATTCAGGAGCTGCAGCGTTTTTCCGAAGCTTTTGCGGATGATGTCTATGAAGCGATTTCCATGGAAACCTGTGTAAACGAGCGCCTGACGGATGGCGCGCCGGGAAAAGAGGCCATGGAAAAAGAGATCGCACAGTGCAAAGCATATCTGAACGAAACATAAGGGATTGCGTTTCCTTTCGATTTTTCTTGCAAAATGAAATCGAAACGAGTAAAATCATTTGAAAATCTAGAGAAAGGCTGGTGAATGTTATGGAGAAAAAACTACGTGTGGCGGTATTGGGCGGAACCGGGATGGTCGGACAGCGGTTCATTTCTTTACTGGAGAACCATCCGTGGTTTACAGTCACAACCATAGCAGCAAGCCCCAGGAGCGCCGGGAAGACCTATGAGGAAGCGGTGGCAGACCGTTGGAAGCTGGAAAGCCCGATGCCGGAAGCGGTGAAAAACCTGGTGGTAAAAAATGTCAACGAAGTTGAGGCGGTTTCTGCCGATGTGGATTTTACCTTCAGCGCCGTGGATATGAGTAAAGACGAGATCCGCGCCATTGAAGAGGCCTATGCCAAAGCGGAGACACCCGTGGTTTCCAATAACAGCGCCCACCGCTGGACGCCGGATGTGCCTATGGTGGTGCCGGAACTGAATCCACAGCATTTTGACATCATTCCGGATCAGAAGAAACGTCTCGGCACGAATAACGGGTTTATCGCCGTGAAGCCGAATTGCTCCATTCAGTCCTATACGCCGGCGCTGACCGCATGGATGGACTTTGAACCCTATGAGGTAGTGGCATCCACCTATCAGGCGATTTCCGGTGCAGGCAAGACCTTCAGAGAATGGCCCGAGATGGAGGGCAACATCATCCCCTTTATCAACGGGGAGGAAGAAAAGTCGGAGAAAGAGCCCTTAAAGATCTGGGGGCATATCGAGAACGGCGAAATTGTGCCGGCCGCGTCCCCGAAGATCACCTGTCAGTGTATCCGTGTGCCGATCTTAAACGGCCATACAGCGGCGGCCTTTGTGAAGTTCCGCAAGAAAGCGACGAAAGAGGAGCTGATCGAAGCCCTGCAGAGCTTCAGCGGTGAGCCGCAGAAGCTTGCGCTTCCCAGCGCACCGAAGCAGTTCATCCAGTATTTCACCGAGGATGACCGCCCCCAGGTCGCAAAGGACGTGGACTATGAGCGGGGCATGGGGATCTCCATCGGACGCTTGAGGGAAGACACGATCTACGACTGGAAATTTGTGGGTCTTTCCCACAACACCTTGCGCGGCGCGGCAGGCGGCGCTGTTCTTTCCGCAGAGCTGTTGAAGGCGAAAGGGTACTTACATGAAAAATAGATAACTTGTGTTCTTTGAAAGAGGATTCTACAATATCTAGAAACGCCCTGTTTAGGGCGTTTTTCATGTATAAAAAACATTTATTTTTTTTCATTCTCACGTTGAAAATGAACTTAAATTGTGATATGATTTTCCTGTCGTTTCACCCGGGTGTAGTCGGGGAGGCGCGTAGATTGCGAAGGGGCAAAGAAACAGAGCGCTTTCGCATTCTTCATGTGGACGGATAACAGCCGTTTACAAGATTCAGGGGAGTTAGACAGTTTATGATCACCAGAAAGACAGAGATTCAAGAGCTTGAAAAGTACTATGAGGGAGAGGAAAATCACCTGATCCTTCTGTACGGACGTGAAGGCTCGGAAAAAGAAGATCTGCTTCGCACATTCGCAAAAAACAAGCCGTTCTTTTATTACCGGTGCGCTAACGCTTCGGAGAAGCAGCAGAAGGAGCTGCTGGGCAAAAAGATCGAAGCCGACTACGAAGTAAAGCTGCAGGACTATACTTACGAGCATTTCTTTGACCGCATTCGCAGCGGAAACGAAAAGAAGCTGGTATTGGTGCTGGATGAGTTCCAGTATCTGGTCAAGAAGGACGAAGAGTTCCTTTCCCATTTAATCAAATTAAAAAAGAAACAGTATTATCCGGGGCCGGTGCTGATCATTCTGGCCACCTCTTCATTGGTGTGGGTCAATAAGGATGTGCCGCTGCTTCCGAATCAATTTGAAAAGCAGTTGGATGCAAAGGTGATGCTGCCGGACGATACGTTCCTTGATGTGGTACGTCATTTTCCGAAGTATTCCACCAGTGAATCAGTCCAGATTTACGGGATCATCGGCGGTGTGCCGGAATATGTGCGTCGTTGGGACGGTACCCTTTCCGTCAGGGAAAATGTATGCAAGCACATTTTGTCCAGAGACGGCTTCCTGTTTGGCGCCGCAGAGCGGTTCATCGCATCCGAACTCAGAGAGCTGGCGGTTTATCAGACGATTTTAGCGTCCCTGGCCTCCGGCAATAACAAGCTGAATGACCTGTTCCTCGATACCGGGTTCTCCCGTGCGAAGATCAGTGTCTATATGAAGAACCTCATGGAGTTTGAGGTCATCGAGAAGGTGATCTCCTTTGAAACCGGCGGATGGGAAAACACCAAGAAGGGTGTGTACCGCATCAGCAACACCTTTGTCAACTTCTGGTTCCATTTTGTTTATCCGCATCTTTCGGAGCTTTATACACTGGAGCCGGAGAAGTTTTATGAAAAATACATCGAGCGGGAACTGGATGCTTATCTGACCCGTTACTTCATCGATGTCTGCAGTGAATACCTCGACCTGCTGAACCAGATCGAGAAGCTTCCGATCAAGATCGCCAAGATGGGCACCTGGATCGGCAAGAAAGGAAATATCGATATTATCGCGCAAAACCATGCGCGTAACAGTATTGTCTCTCTTTGCAATTGGTCCGGAACACAGATATCCACGAAGATGGTGGATGAACTGAGGGAACGGATGAAGCTGGCTCATGTGTCCGCAGATTATCTCTATCTGTTCTCCGCACGGGGATTTGACATGGATCTGAGCGCACTGGCAAAGAAGGATGATACGATCGTTCTGATCGATATGAACGAATTATAACATGGGAAAAACGCTGATCATTACGGAAAAACCCTCTGTCGCCAGAGAGTATGCCGCGATTCTGAAGGTGCAGGGCTCCTACAAAGGCTATATCGAAAACGATTCTTATGTCATCACATGGTGCGTCGGGCACCTGATCGAGATGAGTTACCCCGAAAAATATGATGAGAAGTATGCAAAATGGAAGATGGAAGATCTTCCATTTTTGCCTGATACCTATCGTTACGCTGTGATTTCAAATGTCAAAGAACAGTATGAAACGGTACATTCCCTGATGCACCGGGACGACATCGAGGGAATCCTCTATGCGGGAGACTCCGGGCGCGAGGGAGAGGTCATTATCCAGCTGATCCGCAACTTCGGCGGCGTGCGCAAAGGCATGATCGAACGCAGGGTGTGGATCGATTCCTGCACGGAGGAGGAGATCCTGCGCGGCATTCGTGAGGCGAAACCCATCGAAGCCTATGACAATCTGGCGAATGCCGGAATCATGCGGGCCATCGAGGATTATGCCATGGGCATCAATTTTTCCCGGGCGCTTTCCGTCAAGTACGGGCGCATGATCAATCAGGAGGCACAGACGAAAAAATATGCGGCGATTGCCATCGGCCGTGTCATGACCTGCGTGCTTGGCATGGTGGTCAGACGGGAACGGGAGATCCGCGCCTTTCAGGAGACGGAATTTTTCCGGGTGCTGGGACATTTTAAAAGAGGAGAGAACACTTTTTCCGGCGAGTTTAAGGCGGTGGAAGGCTCAGCCTATGAAGGATCGCCGAAGCTGTATAAAGAAAACGGCTTTCTGAAAAAAGAAGATGCCGAGGCGTTTATCGCGTCTCTGGCCACCTTCCAAGAGGGGGAGATCCTTTCCCTTTCCAAATCCACGGAAAAGAAAAAGCCGCCCCTGCTTTTTAATCTGGCAGAGCTTCAGGCGGAATGCAGCAAACGATTCAAAATCAACCCTGAGCAAACCTTAAAAGTAGCGCAGAACCTCTACGAAAAGAAATTCACCACCTATCCTCGTACGGATGCGCGTGTGCTGACCACGGCCATCGCAAAAGAGATCGGCAAAAATATCGCCGGGTTAAAACATTACCCGCCCACGGCAAATTTTGCCTCAGCCATACTGGAGCAAAAACTTTACGCAAATCTTGATAAAACCCAGTATACCGATGATAAGAAGGTGACGGACCATTATGCCATCATCCCAACGGGGGTGCTGAACGGATATCCCTCTTTGACGGAATTGGAAAAAAAGGTGTATGATTTGATCGTAAGACGATTCTTAAGCATCTTTTATCCGCCGGCAGTATTCCGGAAAGCCGCGCTGACGGTCAGGGTCGGGAGCGAATGCTTTTTCACAAACGCCAAAGTGCTGAAGGAACCCGGCTTTTTTGAAATCGCCAAGCCGCAAAAAGAGAACAAAGATGAGGCGTCTGGGGAGAGCAGACGTCCGACGGAGGAAGCTGCGGAAGTGGAGTCGGAAGAAAGCGAGGAGACGGAAAACGACTCCGCTGCCTTCCTTTCTCTCATCGAGCATCTGAAAAAAGGCGACCGGGTGGAGGTGGCAGGCTTTTCCACCAAGACCGGCAAGACGTCGCCGCCGAAGCGTTACACCTCCGGGTCTATGGTGCTTGCCATGGAAAATGCCGGGCAGCTCATTGAGGACGAGGAACTTCGAGCCCAGATCAAAGGCGCAGGCATCGGGACGTCCGCAACACGGGCCGGAATCATCGAAAAACTGGTGAAGATCCGCTATTTGGAACTGAATCCGAAAAGCCAGATTCTGACGCCGGGAAGGCTGGGGGAAATGATCTACGAAGTGGTGGTGCAGACGCTGCCCTCCATGCTGAATGCGGAAATGACCGCCAGCTGGGAAAAAGGGCTGTCCAAGGTGGAACAGGGCGAGATCACGGCGGAGGAGTACCGGGAGATTCTGGAACGGTATGTGCGGAAGTATATTGAAGCCATACGACGGACGGACCGCAGCCGTGACATCCTTTCACAAATCCGTGCCAATGTGAAAAGCACCGCCGCAAAAGCAACCAAGACAGGAAAAGGAGTAAAAAATGGAAGCAGCAGCCATTCAAAATCTGTATGATCTGAACGAAACGATCGCAGCCCCTCTTTTCGAAGGGGCGACCTATCCCTGGGAGGTCCTGCCGAAGATCAAGGACTTTATCGCAAAATGCGGCCCGACGCTTCCGAAGGATCGCTTTGAAGAACGAAGCCCTCATGTCTGGGTGGCAAAAAGCGCGAAGGTGTTTGATTCCGCGTATCTCGGGGAGTATCTCATCATTGATGAGGAAGCCGAGATCCGGCAATGTGCCTTTCTCCGCGGCAGCGCCATCGTCGGGAAGGGGTGCGTCGTGGGCAATTCCACCGAGCTGAAAAACGTGGTGCTGTTTAACCACGTGCAGGTGCCCCATTATAATTATGTGGGGGATTCGATCCTCGGACACCGTTCCCACATGGGCGCAGGGTCCATCACCTCCAACGTGAAATCCGATAAGACCCTTGTGGTGGTCAAGAACGGCGGAGAAAAGATCGAGACGGGTCTGAAGAAATTCGGCGCCATGCTGGGGGATTACGTGGAGGTTGGCTGCAACAGCGTCCTGAATCCGGGCACCGTGATCGGAAGGCATACGAATATCTATCCTGTATCCTGTGTACGGGGAGTGATTCCTGCCAATGCCATTTTTAAGAAGCAGGATGAAATCGTGCAAAAGACAGAAGACTGACTCATAAAATAATCATATGGAAAAGAAGACCATCCATATCTCGCCGGATATGACGCCGCGGAAGAGCCCGCCCAACAGACGGCCGCCCTCGGGTCAGTCCGGCGGGCAAAATCAAACACATAGAGCGGAACGGCCCCGCAGCGGGGCGGCACCGCAGCATCCGCGCAGCAGCGGCTCCGGTCAAAGAAGACCCATGACGGAAGCGGAACGCAGACGGCGGATGGCGATCCGCAAAAAAAGGAAGCGGCAGCGCATGATACGGCGGCTTGTGATACTGCTGGTGATCGCGCTGCTGGTGTTGCTGCTTGCCATTGTGCTCATTAAGGTGCTGCATAAAGAAAACCCGGAGACGAAGGAACCGGAATTTGATGAGGTGCAGGAGTTCGTAGGGCTCAGAGATGCCACAGGAGGCGCGGTTCCCGTGTTGTCCTATGGTACCTACGGATCGTGGCTGAGGCTGATCGGAACCATGACACCGGAGAACGGACAGACGGTGACGGCGCTTTCTCTGGAACTGCATGATGCCTACGAGACGAAGCTTGTGCCGCATGTGGAGACGGCAGAAGAGAAAGAAACAGAGCCGGGCTTTTTTGAAAAGCTCTTTTCCGGGAAAAAGGAAGCCGAATCGGAACAGGAAACGGAGACGGAGACCGAGGAGACGCTGCCGCCGGATCCGAACGGCAGGGCATCGTATCCCGTGGTGTTTACGGCAGATGAACTGGGCAATCTTACCTTTACCACCTCAGAAGAAATCAATGCCGGGATCAGCATGGAGGCGCTGCCGGATGGGGTCTATTCGGTGCTTTTACATGCGGTTTATGCCGATGGGAGCGAGTCGCGGCACAGCCTGACAGACCTATCCAAGATGGCACCGGTGGATTATTTCACCATCACGCGTAATGGCGGCAATGAGGAAGTGAAACTTCAATTCGGGCAGGATCCCGTCACGATGCAGCCCTTTATGGAGATGCGAAAAGAACCGGCCGCATTGCCGGCGGAGGTTTATGACTTCGCCATTGATGCCGGACACGGCGGCAGGGATCCGGGTGCGTCCAACAGCAATATGACCGAGGCCCAACTGACGCTGCAGTATGCCACAGCCATTGCGGAGAAGCTGACGGCAAAGGGCTATAAGGTGCTGCTGACAAGAGACGGCACAGAGGATCCCAACGAGGACATGGCTTATACGATGTATGATCCTGACGGGCGGGTCAACAAGGCCTGCGCTTCCCGCGCGAAGGTATGTTTGTCCATTCATTTCAACAGCAATAAGGAAGTGACCAAGGGCGGATTCGAGATCTACTGCAGCGGAAGGGGAGACACGGAACTGGCCGGATTGATCGCAGACACGGTGGTGCAGGAATCCGGCGCAGTGTACTCCAACCAGAAATCCTATAAAGTGCGGGACGGCGTGTATGTCAAGATGTATACCCAGGAACAGATCGACAGCGCCAACCAGAAGGCGGCCAAGAATAATTTTGCCCCCTATGACCTGACATTGGATACGGATTATCTCTATATGATCAGAGAACCGGGCTCAATCTGGACCAACGCATACATCGACGGGAGAAACCCATATTTCGGTGCAAATCTTTACAAGGACTCCAACATGGGTGTGGAGTCGCTGCTGGCGGAGGTGGCGTTTATGTCGGTGGCCAGCGATATTCAAAATGCTATCGGCAATGCGGATGCTTATGAGCAGGGATTTGCAGACGCGATCGATGCATGGGCGCAGACATTGCCCTCGAAGAACGGATCGGCTGTCATGGAAGAGCCTGCGGCAGAGGAAGCCGCCGGGGACTTGGGAGACGGTGGTGTGATCGGCAATTCCGGTGGCGACGGCGACGCCGGAGCGGATGTGGTGGAAGATTGACAAATCTATAGAATGGTTTAGAATGGACGTGTTATGAAACAGCAGATTTTATCGGTTTTGGTAGAGAACAACCCCGGCGTGTTGAGCCATGTCTCCGGCCTTTTTTCCCGCAGGGGTTACAATATCGACAGTATTTCCACAGGGCCCACGATGGATCCCAGGTTTACGAGACTGACCATTGTGACCAGCGGTGATGAACAGATCCTAGAACAGATCGAGAAGCAGCTCATGAAGCTGGAAGATGTGAAGTACATCAAAAAGCTGAAGGCCAGAAACTCCGTCTGCCGGGAACTGATCCTGGTCAAGATCCGTGCCAACAATGTGGAACGCCAGCAGGTTATCAACGTGACGGAGATCTATCACGGCAGGATCGTCTCCACGACGAAGGACGCCATGGTGGTGGAGCTGACCGGAACCCAGGACAAGCTGGATGCGTTTTTGACCTTGCTGTCCGATTACGAAATACTGGAGCTTGCGCGGACGGGACTGACCGGGTTGTCGCGGGGCGCTGACGATGTGATCAATTTATAATGATTATATAGATGCGAAGAAAAAGGAGGACATTTCAAATGGACGCAAAAATTTACTATCAGCAGGACTGTGATTTATCATTGCTGGAGGGCAAGAAAATCGCCATCATCGGCTACGGCAGCCAGGGACATGCCCATGCGCTGAACCTGAAGGAGTCGGGATGCGACGTGATCATCGGTCTTTATGAGGGCAGCAAGTCCTGGAAGAGAGCCGAAGAGCAGGGCTTCACGGTATACACCGCAGCAGAGGCGGCGAAGCAGGCAGACGTCATCATGATCCTGATTAATGATGAGAAGCAGGCAGAGCTTTACAAGAATGACATTGAGCCCAATCTTTCCGCAGGCAATATGCTGATGTTTGCGCATGGTTTCAATATCCATTTCGGCTGCATCGTGCCGCCGAAGGATGTGGATGTGACGATGATCGCGCCGAAGGCGCCGGGCCATACGGTTCGCTCCGAGTATCAGGCAGGAAAAGGCACGCCGTGTCTGGTGGCGGTACACCAGGACGCGACCGGCAAGGCACTTCAGAAGGCGCTGGCATACGGCGCAGGCATCGGCGGTGCGAGAGCCGGACTTCTGGAGACCACCTTCCGTACCGAGACCGAGACAGATCTCTTCGGTGAGCAGGCAGTTCTTTGCGGCGGCGTTTGCGCGCTGATGCAGGCAGGCTTTGAGACGCTGGTGGAAGCAGGTTATGATCCGAGAAACGCATATTTCGAGTGCATCCATGAGATGAAACTCATCGTGGATCTCATTTACCAGTCCGGATTCGCCGGCATGCGGTATTCCATCTCCAACACCGCAGAGTACGGTGATTATGTGACCGGACCCAAGATCATCACCGAGGAGACCAAGAAGTCCATGAAAAAGATTCTTTCCGACATTCAGGACGGCTCCTTTGCAAAGGAATTTCTGCTGGATATGTCGCCGGCGGGCAAGCAGGTACACTTCAAGGCCATGAGAAAGCTGGCGTCGGAGCATCCGGCTGAGAAGATCGGGGAAGAGATCCGCAAGCTTTACAGCTGGAACAACGAGGATGACAAACTGATTAATAACTGATCGACCATAAGGGAGCAGTGCAAGGCCGAGGGTATACAGCCGTGGGACGCTTGCGTACCAGAGGCTGTATAGACGAGGACTTATAGTGCGACAGCACGTCGCACGGGAGCGCAAAGCGCTTCCGTGCGGGCACTGCGGAGTTTATACAGACGTGAAAACCGCACCATATCAGCCTCGAAGTATAAAAAACATAGAAAAAATGGCGTTTTGCTATGGATTTTCCGCCGGAAGAGTGTTACGATATGGTTACAAATTAATTACTCAATAGGAGGATTTATTGATGAACAAGACTGAATTGGTAGCAGCAATCGCAAAAGACGCCGGTCTTTCCAAGAAAGACGCTGAGAAGGCGGTTAACGCTTTCACGACGATCGTAGGCAAGACTCTTAAGAAGAAAGACAAGATCCAGCTTGTGGGCTTCGGTACGTTCGAGACCAGAAAGCGCGCAGCTCGTACCGGCCGTAATCCGCAGACCGGCAAAGAGATCAAGATTGCAGCAGCTACTGTTCCGGCATTCAAGCCGGGCAAGGCTCTGAAGGATCTGGTAAACAAGAAATAATGCAGTTCCGAAAAAACGGCAGCCCTTTTCAGGGTTGCCGTTTTTTTTTGAAATGTGATAAAATGAAGCGAAATTGATTACAGAGGAGGAAACGCCATGGGAATGACAATGACGCAGAAGATCCTTGCGGCGCATGCGAAGCTGCCGGAGGTAAAGGCAGGACAGCTTTTGGAAGCGGAGCTGGATCTGGTGCTGGGCAATGACATCACGTCTCCGGTTGCGATTCACGAGATGGACAAGATGAAGACAAACGGTGTGTTTCATAAGGACAAGATCGCGTTGGTCATGGATCACTTCGTGCCGAATAAGGACATCAAGTCCGCGGAGCATTGTAAATGCGTACGGGAGTTTGCCGCAAAGCATGAGATCACGAATTACTTCGATGTGGGAGAGATGGGCATAGAGCACGCACTGCTGCCGGAGAAAGGACTGGTGGTCGCGGGGGATGTGGTGATCGGCGCAGATTCCCATACCTGTACCTATGGTGCGCTTGGCGCATTCTCCACCGGCGTGGGCAGTACGGACATGGCGGCCGGTATGGCCACGGGCAAGGCATGGTTTAAGGTGCCCTCCGCCATTAAGGTGACATTGACCGGCAAACCCAATCAATGGATCAGCGGCAAGGATGTGATCTTACATCTCATCGGCGAGATCGGCGTGGACGGCGCACTTTATCAGTCGCTCGAATTTACGGGAGACGGCGTCGCCAATCTTTCCATGGATGATCGTTTCACCATCGCAAATATGGCCATCGAAGCCGGCGCCAAGAACGGGATTTTCCCGGTGGATGAAAAGACCGAAGATTATCTCAAAGCCCACGGCAGCAGACCCTATACGGTTTATGACGCAGATCCGGATGCGGAGTATGCATCGGAAGTCACCATCGATCTTTCCACGCTGCGATCTACCGTGTCCTTCCCGCATCTGCCGGAAAACACCCATACCTTTGATAGCATCGATGAGATCAAAATCGACCAGGTGGTGATCGGGTCCTGTACCAACGGACGGATCGAGGATCTGCGGACAGCGGCAGAGATCCTGAATGGAAAGAAGGTTAAAAAGGGTCTGCGCGTGATCATCATTCCGGCCACCCAGGCGGTGTATCTGCAGGCGATGGAGGAAGGGCTTTTGAAGACCTTTGTGGAAGCAGGAGCGGTGGTGTCCACCCCGACCTGCGGGCCGTGTCTCGGTGGTTACATGGGCATTTTGGCGGAAGGAGAGCGCTGCGTCTCCACCACCAACCGCAACTTTGTGGGCCGCATGGGACATGTGGATTCGGAAATCTATCTGGCGAGCCCCGCAGTGGCAGCAGCAAGTGCGCTGACCGGGAAGCTGACGGATCCGACGACGATATAAAAGACTACGAACTGCCGCGAGCAATGAGACAGAGTGCGGCAGTGTCATTGATATCATAGTGAAGGAATATTATTCTTTCAGGAAAGGAAAACAGGATGCAGGCAAAAGGACATGTGTTTAAATTCGGCGATAACGTGGATACGGATGTGATCATCCCCGCGAGGTATCTCAATTCCTCCGACCCGAAGGAACTGGCAACGCATTGCATGGAAGATATTGATAAAACCTTTGTGTCGAAGGTACAGAAGGGCGATATCATTGTGGCGGATAAAAATTTCGGTTGCGGATCCTCCCGCGAACATGCGCCGATCGCCATCAAGGCATGCGGTGTCAGCTGTGTGATCGCAGAGACCTTTGCGCGGATCTTTTACCGCAACGCCATCAACATCGGGCTGCCGATCATCGAATGCAAGGAAGCGGCGGAGCACATTGAGGCCGGAGATGAAGTGGAGATCGACTTTGACAGCGGCACGATCAAAAACCTGACGAAGGGGACCTCCTATCAGGGACAGGCGTTCCCGCCCTTTATGCAGAAGATCATCGCCTCCGAGGGACTGGTGAACTACATCAACGCCCAGCAGTAAAGGAAAAGGCGGAGCGCTTACGGAATGCCTTACGCCTCGGACTGTGCCGGGAGACCGGACAGATAGGAAAGGTAATCTTTTGATACCTGCAGCGCTGTGTAAATATCCGCATATTCCCTGGCGGATAAGGATTCGAGATAATTCTGGCTGTAGTTTCTTCGGATGCCCGCGTCTTTGGCGAGATCTACGGCCTTGTTGTAGGCGATGGCGGCTTTTTCCGCGGTATCATAGACACCCACAATATAGTTGCCGTTGATATGGATTTTGGAGCGGAAAGCGGCACCGGGGGCTTCTCCCAGCTGCTCCACGCCGTAGTAAGCGTTCTTGATGAGAATATTGGCATAGCGATAGTCTGTGGGATCACCGTTTGCAAAGACATAATCCTTCCCGGCGACGGCATAGGCTTTGATGCCGTAACGGGTCAGGATCCCGGTCTGCATGCCGTATTCGCTGACGAAAAGGTGATTGCCGCGGCGCTGGACCTTGTGGCTGGAATAAAAGAACAGATCATCAATGTCGAATTTCAGGATCGTGTCTTTCGCCAGATAGTATTCGAAATAGTTCGTGCGCAGATAGATCGGCGTCTTGAAATAAAGACCGCGGTCGCGGAAGTTTAAGAGGGAGATCAGCTTTTCCAGCGGCAGTGTGGACGGAAAGGACGCGTGGTCGTCGATTTGCACCTTCGTCTCGGTCAGGATGCTTTTTCCCTGACGGTAAGCGCGGTTGGCCGCCGCCTCCGTGGAGAAGCTGCCGAGGCTGATATGCTTGCCCCGGAAGGTGAGGGAGGCGCGGAAGTAGGGCGTGCCATCTGTTTTTTTTGCTGGATATACACCCGGGCGCATGGAACGTTTCCTTTCTGATAGGATCCTGTGCGAAGCACATCTGAAGGAACCATTACAAACACATTTATTATAGCGGAAAAAGGAGAGAAAATGGAAGTCTTATATCAAAGCACCAGAAGCACAGCCGACAAAGTGACCGCCTCACAGGCGATTTTAAAAGGCCTTGCGGAGGACGGGGGGCTGTTCGTGCCGGATCATCTGCCGGCCTTCGACCATACCTTTGCGGAATTCGCGGAAATGAGTTATCAGGAGACGGCTTATCACGTGATGAAGCTGTTCTTTTCCGATTTCACAGAGGCGGAATTAAAGGACTGCATCAGGAAGGCTTATGATACGGGCTTTGATACGGAGGAGATCGCACCGCTGGCGGAGGCGGACGGCAGCTACTATCTGGAACTTTTCCACGGCAGGACCATTGCCTTTAAGGACATGGCGCTTTCCATCCTGCCGCATCTCATGATCACCTCCGCGAAGAAAAATCAGGTGCAAAACGAGATCGTGATCCTCACCGCAACCTCCGGAGACACGGGAAAGGCTGCGCTGGCCGGATTCGCTGATGTGCCGGGCACGAGGATCATTGTGTTTTACCCGAAGGACGGGGTCAGCCCGATCCAGGAAAAGCAGATGGTAACCCAGACCGGCGGCAATGTGCTGGTGGCTGCCATCCGCGGCAATTTCGACCAGGCGCAGACCGGCGTGAAGGCCATGTTTCATGACAAAGGAATGGAGCAGGAGCTTGCGGCCGCAGGATTCCAGTTTTCTTCCGCGAACTCCATCAATATCGGCCGGCTCGTGCCCCAGATCGTGTATTACGTGTATGCCTATGCAAAACTGCTTCAGAATGAAGTCATTGCCAGAGATGAGCAGATCAATGTGGCTGTGCCCACCGGAAATTTCGGCAACATTCTGGCAGCGTTTTACGCAAAGCAGATGGGGCTGCCCATCAAGACATTGCTGTGCGCCTCCAATAGCAATAAGGTGCTTTATGACTTTTTTGAGACCGGACATTATGACAAGAACCGGCCGTTTTATGTGACGAGTTCCCCTTCCATGGATATCCTCGTATCCAGCAATCTGGAGCGGCTTCTGTACTGGCTGGTGGGGCAGGAGGGCGTCGCATCGTGCATGGAGAAACTCTCCGGCGCCGGCGCGTATGAGATCGAGAACGAAGTCTTTGACCGACTGCCGTACTTAAAGAGCGGCTTCGCGACAGAGGAGGAGACGGCGGCAGAGATCCGTCTCGTTTATGAAAACGCCTCCTATGTGATCGATCCCCATACTGCGGTGGCATCCAAAGTGGTGCGCAAATACAAAAAAGAAACCGGTGATGTAACAAAGACCGTGATCGCATCTACCGCCAGCCCCTTCAAGTTTACCCGCAGCGTTATGAACGCCCTGGGAGAAGACAAGCCGGAGGCAGATGACTTCGCTTTGGCGGATGCGCTGGCAAAGCTTTCCAACCGGGAACTGCCACAGGCGGTTTCTGACATTCGAAATGCGCCGGTTCTCCATGATACGGTTTGTGACCCTGAAGAGATGCCGGAAGTTGTGAGAGGCTTCCTGAAATGACGAAAACACTGGTGACCGGAGGAGCAGGTTTTATTGGATCCCATCTGTGCAAAAAACTGTTGGAATCAGGCAGAAAGGTGATATGCCTTGACAACATGTTTACCGGTACTTATGAAAACATTGCAGGGTTGTATTCCGATCCCGGTTTTGAATTCCTGAACGCGGATGTGATTCAACCCCTGCAGCTTGAAGTGGATGAAATCTATAATCTGGCTTGTCCGGCAAGCCCGGTTCAGTATCAATATGACCCTGTCATGACGACGAAAACCAGCTTTCTCGGCGCTTTGAATGTGTTGGATCTGGCAAAAAGAAACGGCGCGAAGGTTCTGCAGGCAAGCACCAGTGAGATCTACGGAGATCCTTTGGTACATCCCCAGACGGAGGAGTACAGAGGGAATGTCAGTACGATCGGGCCCAGGGCTTGTTACGATGAAGGGAAAAGAGTTGCGGAGACACTTTTTTCAGATTACAGGCGCCTTTATGGCGCGGAAACAAAGATCGTCAGAATCTTTAATACTTACGGACCGCAGATGCTGGAAAATGACGGACGCGTAGTTTCAAATTTCATCATGCAGGCATTGGGAAATAAGCCATTGACTATTTACGGAGACGGTTCCCAGACACGCAGCTTTTGCTATGTGAGTGATCTGGTTCAGGGGCTTGTTTCCATGATGGAAACAGACAGCCATATTGCCGGACCTGTGAACCTCGGTAATCCGCAGGAGATGACAGTACTGGATCTTGCAAGGATGATCATTCACAAGACAAAGTCAAGTTCGGAACTGGTGTACGAGAAACTGCCTGTAGATGATCCTGTCAACCGGAGACCGGATATCAGCAAAGCAGTCAGACTGTTGGGTTGGGAACCCGCAGTATCGATCGAAGAAGGGCTTGACAAAACCATCGATGATTTCAGATCCAGGCATTGAAGTAGCATCATGACCTTTCAAAGAGTTGGATGCAGGAGATGGGAGCGCATATGCTGAGTGTCTGCATGATCGTTCGAGATGAAGAGAAGGTGCTGGAGGGCTGCCTGAAGCAGGTGGTTCGCTTTTCGGATGAATTGATCATTGTGGATACCGGATCGAAGGATGCAACAAAGGAGATCGCAGCGCGTTACACGGACAAAGTGTATGAGCATGCATGGACCGGAGACTTCTCGGAGGCGAGAAACCGGTCTTTTTCTTATGCGACGCATGCGTACGTGATGTGGATGGATGCAGATCACATCCTCGATGAGGAAGCCGTGGAAAGACTGATTGCATTGAAAAAGGAGCTGGCGGACCGGGAAGAACCGTACGGGTCTGTTTGCGTGAATTACCTTTCTCCCGACAATCTGAAGGTGCCGGTCTCTTTTCACATGATCATGCGGCGCGGGGATAGCAGAACATGGACCGGCGCGGTGCATGAGCGTTATCCGCTGCGGGAGCCGGTTTTGTATGCGGATGTGACGATCCGCCACAGCGAGCGAAAAGAAGAGAACCGACCCGTCAATCTGAAAAGCATCCTCTACGCGGACTATATCAAAAAGATCAGCGACGATGAACTCCGGGACTGTTTTTGGCTGGGGATGCAATGTTATGTGGATCTGATCTTTGCAGCCGAAAAAGAGGAGGCGGAAAGGATTCTTGCTGTTTCGTTGGAGAAAAAGCCGCCTTTGGAGGAACTGCTCCGCACCTGTCTGCTGGCGGGAAACAATTTCCTGTATTGGAAGCGGTATGAGGACGCGCTGAAGGTCTATGAACTGTTCTTTAGAGACGGCAGTTACAAAAACACGCAGGATCAGACGGTCACACCGGCTGCGCAGAAACGTTTGCCGGAGCTCACACCGGATGCACTGAAACAGCTGCCGCCGGAGATCCAAACATCGCCTTCCCTCAGGATGCTTCTTTCAAAAGCACAGAAGTGCGCCTATGAATGCGGCGAGACACGAAAGGCGATCGCTTTGAACGACATGCTGCTTTTTGCCTTCCCGGACAATGTGGCGGCCAGATGGAACCGTAACTATTATGACTCCTTCCGTCCGGTGAGTTTAAGCATCTGCATGATTGTGCGGGATGAGGAGCCGGTTCTGGAACGGATTCTACAGAAGGTGAAGCAGTTCGCAGATGAATTGATCGTGGTGGATACCGGATCGAAGGATCGTTCAAAAGAGATCGCCATGCAGTATACGGATAAGGTCTTTGACTATGTATGGGATGATGACTTTGCGGCGGCTCGGAATTTTTCCTATGAAAAGGCATCCTGCGATTATATCATGTGGCTGGATGCGGATGATAATCTGGAGAAAGAGGATATCGGGAAACTGCGCTATTTAAAGCAGCATTTTCCGGGAGAGACGGATGTGCTGATGCTTTATTACACCGGTGATCCGGATGAAAAAGAAATACTGAACGAAGGCGGGGTGATACGGGACCGTTGGATACGGCGGAGCTTACATGCAAAGTGGGAGTTTCCGATCCACGAAGCGATTCCGATCAGGAAAACATGGAAGGTGCTGAATCGACCGGACATCCGGATTTTTCATCGGAAGCTGGAGGTGAATGAGGAGCATCGCAACATGCGTATCTTTGAGCGGAAACTTAAGGAAGGCTTCAGGATGATTGCCTTTAACCGGTCATATTACGTCAGAGAACTCACAACGGAAAGGCGGTACGAGGAAGCGCGGACAGCGTTCGAGGAATTGTGGATAGATGGCCGCGAGCAGGAGATTAATTACGCATTGTTCTACTATATATTCACGATGAAATGCTTAAAGCAGAAGACGAAACTGCGGGAACTGCTGGAGCAGTATCTGGCGCGGTTTGGTTCGAGCGAGATGGTATACTGCACCCTGGGGGATCTGTATCGTGAAGAGAAACTCTATGAAGAGGCCATACGCCATTACCGGATGGCCCGGGGTGTGCAGATCGATATGCGGGACGGGATGGTACATAAAGCTGCGTTTCATGACTTTCTTCCCTGGCTCGGGCTTGCAAAGACCTGTCTTCGTTTGGGAGAACCTGATAAAGCGGAAGATGCCATCCGGCATGCAGAGTGCAGTTATCCGAATGATCTTCAGGTAAAGATTATCAGGCTGAATCTTGAGAACAGCCGGAGACGGGAAGAAGAAAAAAAGAAAAACGAGATACTCAGCATCATACTTCCGGTGTACAATGCGCAGGATACGGTGCTGGAGAGCATAGAGTCGGTTCTGGCGGTGAAAGGGATTCCGATTGAGATTTTGATTGTGGATGACGGTTCCACAGATGAAACGGGCGCCATTGTGGAACGTTATGCAAAAGAAGAACCGCGCATCCGCCTAATCCGCCAGCAAAATGCCGGGCCGGGAGCTGCACGGAATACCGGCCTGAGAAATGTCAGCGGGGCTTATCTCGGTTTTATGGATGCGGATGACCGTTATGTGCCGGAGGTGTTGGAAAGGGTATGGCATCTTCTTGCGGAAGGAGAGGCGGATGCGGTCTGTGTCGGCATCAGAATGGTTCAAAAAACGGATGCTGCCAAGGAGGATGGAATTGTCCTGTATCAGGGGGATGACAGCCTGATTCAAGGGAAGGAAGCATTTCGGCGCATGCTGGCAGGAGAGGGACTGGACTCCAATACCTATGCGAAATTCTATCGAAAGGACAGGATGCCCTCGGATCTGCATTTTTTTGAAGGGATGCTGGGGGATGATATCCCGGTGACCTATCGTATGCTTTTGGCTTCGGAAAAAGTGTATCTGACGAAGGAGATCGGGTATCTTTATCATGTGGACGGTGATGAAAAGAGTCTGAGCGGTGTCGTATTTGCCCCTTATTTTTTTGATATGACCGACCGGGCGAAAGAACTGTATGAGCTGGTTCTACAGGAATACCCTGAGTTCTGCGAGGAAGCGGCGGGCTTCTATCTGGATCTTGTGCTGCAATGCGTCGAGCGTATTCTGGCGTTGGAGAACCAGGAACCCTACCGGGAGGGACTGAAAGAATTGCTGAAAATACTGGATTTTCACAAGGAGGAGTTGAAGCGGACCACTAGGATCGACAAGAACAGAAAACAACGGTTTTCGCTTTTTCTGCTGTCGTGTAAATTGGGTAAGATGGACAAATAAAGATTGCGGATAGGACAAAAAACGTGTATGATGATAGATAAACAGATAGGCAGCATATGGCTTTGAAGGATAAGGAGCAGGTATATGAAAGAACTGATCAAAAAACTGCTGGATGCAGGAAAGACGGAAGCCTTGAATTCTCTGGAGGATTTTGAGGAAGCAGCGGAGGAACTGGGCTATACAAAAGATCAGGTAGAAGAAGCATTGGAAGGTTTCTCGGGATTTCCGCTGGATGATGAAGACCTGGAGGAGATCGCTGGAGGTGCAAGTCTGTATAGAACTGGCTGCTTACTCAATTCGCCTCATAGTACTTAAATTTGAAGGATACGGAGCAGACTCATGAAAGAACTGATCAAAAAACTTCTGGATGATGAGGATCTGGAGGAGATCGCGGGAGGTGCAGTTACGCAAAGAATCCTACAATATCAAAATGCTACTGTGCGCTTTTAGATGATTGAGATAGCTTACGCCGTACATGACTATTTTGGTGATTACTACAGATATCTTGGAGTTTCCGTGTTTTCCGTTCTGGAAAACACGGAAGCTCCTTTGCGTTTTCATATACTCTGTGATGCCACACTGACAGATGGGGCGAGAGAGGAATTCAGGCAGCTTTGCGAGTCGCGTGGACAGCAGATCCGTTTCTATGATATTCAGGAGGATGACAGGATTTCGAAGGAACGGCTCTTTCGGAGCGGGTATTCGGAGGGGATCTTGTATCGTCTGCATCTGCCGGATCTTCTGCCGGAGATTCCCAGAATCATTTACCTGGATGCGGATATTTTGGCAAATGGGGATATCAGGGATCTCTGGGAGATGGATACAGGGGATGCGGCGGCAGCCGGACTTTGGGATCCGCCGCTTTTCGGATATAAGCCGGTGGGGGAGGCGGAAAAAAGGACGCTTCTGCCTCTTTGGGAAAAGACCGACTGGAACGAGTATATCAATTCCGGTGTTCTTGTGCTCAATCTGGAGCGGATCCGCAAAGAACATGATCTGTTGGAGGAAGCCATCGATTTCTGGAATACCTATGGCTTCGCATTTCCGGATCAGGATGTGATCAATTATCTGTTTCGCGGGAAGAAGTGTTTCCTTCCTGCGAGGTTTAATTCCTTCAGCAAGGACTATCCTTCCATGGAGAGGGGCGTGTTTTACCACTACACCTATATGGCAGGGGATATAGACCAGCTTGGCGCGCTTGACCAACTCTATCTGTCGTATTACGAACGCTCTCCGTTTTATCAAAGAGAAACCGGCAAGAAAGAAAAAATCCGTTTTTTAAGAAGGCTGAAAGACCATGCGGAGCCGTACCTCCGATTGCGCGAACTGACGGAACTGAATTCTGAGGAGATCATGAAGCTCGGCTGGGGGCTATACTTGCGG
>JAFRKV010000036.1 GCA_017431515.1 Lachnospiraceae bacterium | reverse complement strand
GGACAGCGCGGATTATGCTGCTTACAAGGCAGCCACACCGGATGCGATGGCAAAGTTCAAATTCCGGAAAGCGATGATCGATGATTTCAAGGAAAACCTGATGGCGGAGGTGGCCCCTCTGCTGGGGTGATGACATATCCGTTTTTAAGCCAGAGCAGGATTGGCACGAAAAACGAGGAGGAAGATAGATGATCTTATATGTGAACGCCTGTGTCCGCAAAGACTCCAGGACAAAAAGGCTGGCGGACAGGCTGCTTGAGAAGCTGAATGGCACCGTGGAAGAGGTAAGGCTCGATACCATCAGCTTCCCTACGGTTGACCGGGACTTCCTGATCCATCGTGATGAACTGATTGCGGCCGGGGACTTTGAGAACCCCCTGCTCGATCTTGCCCGCCAGTTCGCGGTGGCGGATGTGATCGTGGTGGCGGCTCCCTATTACGACCTGTCCTTCCCTGCTTCGTTGAAACAGTATCTTGAGCAGATCAACGTGGTCGGGATCACATTCTGCTATTCGGAGGCAGGCATCCCCGTTCCTCTCTGCAAAGCGAAGAAGCTGTACTATGTTACAACCGCCGGCGGGAATTATGTGCCGGACGAGTTCGGCTTTGGATATGTGAAGGCGCTGGCAGAAGGGTACTACGGGATTAAGGACGTGGAGCTGATTAAGGCCGTGGGACTGGATATCATTGGCGCTGATGTGGAAGGAATCATGAAAGAAGCTGAGGAACGGATATGAAGAAAATAGCAGCGGTGGTTCTTGCCGTCATGATGGTCTTATCACTGGCGGCGTGTGCCGGGGCGGAAGAAAAAACACAGGCGCCCGAGCAGACACAGACACAGGAGCAAGCACAGACTGAAGCAGCTACACCGGATGCCGACTGGAGCCTCCCGGAAACGATAGAAATGCCGGAAGATGTTACAGCGGTTTTTGAGAAGGCGATGGATGGCCTGACCGGAGTCGGCTATGAACCGGTTGGTTATCTCGGTGAAAAGGACGGTGTGTACTGCGTCCTCTGCCGGGCAACGGTAATATATCCGGATGCAAAGCCGTATTACGCGCTCGTCTATGTGAGTGACGAAGGGCTGCAGAACATCTGGGATATCTGGATGGGCGCCCATGCGGAGAAGAAGTAGATGGCGGGTGATTCTGTATGCCGCGGTATCATGAAGTTGCGGATGAAGCAGATGCATTCATCTGGAACGAAATAATAAAACATGAGGGGAAAACCTTCAAAACGGCCAGAGGCTTGCCGTTCACGTATTCCATCAAAACCAATTCCGCCGGAGAAAAGCTGGGCGAAATGATCATCGACCGGCGCGGCGGCAAGACCATCACACGGGGAACCGTAGTGCTGGCGTATAAGAAGGCGTTGGAGCTGGGCGGCCTGGTGACCGGACCGAAGAAGCTCGGGGTGTTTGGAGCAAGTTACATCTATCCGGTCTTTGTGGAGATCGGGATATGCGGGAAGCCTATAAAGGAATGAACTGAAAGCAGTATACAGAGAAGAGGAGCCGTAATAGCTCCTCTTTTTGCGGGACTAAGGGTACCCCGGAAACCTGTCAATTTGTCAATTTGTCAATCGGGCGGAAGCTCCCAGGTCGTTACTCCGCCTTTGGAGCGGGAGATGATGCCCAGTTCTTTTGCGG
>JAFRKV010000035.1 GCA_017431515.1 Lachnospiraceae bacterium | reverse complement strand
GATACGTTGCCTTCCGTATCCTTCTTACTTTCGCCCACCGAGGCAAAATCCGCCTCATCCAGCACGGAAGAGATCACCTTCCCATCCAGATGGAGGCGGCTTTTCATCAGCGCAACCCCCATTACCCTGTTTTCCGCATAGGTTTTCTGGTAAAAGGTATGATCCACGATCTCCGAAAAATTGATTCCGCGTTCCATCAGAAAGCCAGCCGCCTCCATGGTGGAACGGTGTGTACAGGAATACTGAAACACACCGGTATCATGCACCATCCCGGTGTATAAGCATTCCGCGATCTCCTTTGTAATGTTGTCCTTTGGAATGAGTTGATAGACCAGCTCGCAGGTGGAGCTTGCCTCGGGGAAAATATAATTTTCCGTGGCAAAGCTCTGGTTGCTGATATGATGATCGATGCAGAGGGTCTCTTTCGCCGCCTCAAAGTAAACCGCACGCTCCCCAAGGCGTCTTAAATCCCCGCAGTCCAGACAAAGGAACAGGTCAAAGGGTGCGCGCTCCGGCACGTCCGTAATGACCTCCGCGGAACGGGACAGAAAGGAAAAGACCTGCGGGATGTACTCCAAAAACAGCACCGTCTTCACTTCCGGATGAAACGTCCGAAGATAATTGTAGACGCCCAGCGTGGAACCGATACAATCGCCGTCCGGCTTGACATGTCCGGAAATCCCGATGGTCTGCTTTCCGGCCAGCACTTCCTCCAATGTCTGTATCATTCTTTTCCTCCGACTACTTCATCGATCTTTTTCGACATATTGACACCGTACTCGATGGACTGATCCAGGATAAACCGGATCTCCGGTGTGTTGCGCAGGTTCAGATTTTTCGCTAAAGTGCTGCGGATAAATCCCTCCGCGCTCTTTAATCCGGCGATGGTATTGTCCTGGGACTCCTTGCCCCCGAGCACGCTGACATAAGCCTTGCAGGTTTTGAGATCCGGTGCGACCTCCACCGCTGTAATGCTGGTCATGGGGTCGATGCGCGGATCCTTTAATTCGGAGCGGATAATATTGGCAAGTTCATGATGAACCTCCTGATTGACCCGCTGATTTTTCATGGAATGTTTTCTCACACGCGCTCCTTCTTTGTCCTACATGTGCCTTTCGGCCTGTGTACGCTCTTTTTATCTTGCGACCTCTACCATCTTGTAAGCCTCCACCTGATCCAACTCCGCAATATCATTGAAGCCGTCGAAGACGAGACCGCATTCGAAGCCGGCCTTCACTTCCTTGACATCGTCTTTGAAACGCTTCAGAGACGCAAGATCGCCATCAAAGATCTGCTCGCCTTCCCTGGTGATCCGGCACTTGCAGCCGCGCTCGAAGACACCGTCAAGCACATAGGAACCGGCGATATTGCCGATGCCGGATGCCTTGAAGATCTGACGGATCTCCGCATGACCGAGCACCTTCTCCTCGAAGATCGGATCCAGCATACCCTTCATCGCCGCTTCCACATCCTCGATGGCGTTGTAAATGACCTTGTACAGCCGGATATCCACGCCTTCCGTCTCCGCAGTGGATTTCGCCTGGGGATCGGGACGAACGTTGAATCCGATGATAATGGCGGAGGATGCCGATGCTAAAATGACATCCGACTCGTTGATGGCGCCCACGCCGCCGTGGATCACCTTCACCACCACCTCGTCGTTGGAAAGTTTCTCCAGAGACTGTTTCACGGCCTCCACAGAACCCTGCACATCCGCTTTGACGATGATGTCCAGTTCCTTTACATTGCCGGCCTGAATCTGGGAGAACAAATCGTCCAGAGACATCCGCGCGCGGGTCTCTTCCAGGAGCTTCTCCTTGTCCTGGGAAATATAGGTCTGGGCAAAGTTATGCGCATCCTTTTCGGAATCGCAGACCACAAAGGTTTCGCCTGCATCCGGCACATTGTTCAAGCCCAGGATCTCAACAGGCGTTGACGGCCCTGCTTCCTTCAACCGCCGTCCGTTTTCATCGATCATCGCCCGGACCTTACCATAGGCGGAGCCACAGGCCACAGGCTGTCCGACCTTGAGAGTTCCTTTCTGTACCAGCACGGTCGCCACCGCGCCGCGTCCTTTATCAAGCTGCGCCTCCACGACCACGCCGCGGGCATTCCGCTTCGGATTCGCCTTCAGTTCCAGCACATCCGCTGTCAGAAGCACCATCTCCAGGAGGTTATCGATTCCCTCGTGGGTATGGGCGGAAACCGGCGCAAAGACGGTGCTGCCGCCCCAATCCTCCGGGATCAGTTCGTACTCGGAAAGTTCCTGTTTCACACGGTCAATATTGGCATTGGGTTTATCGATCTTATTGATGGCAACAATGATCTCGATCCCTGCTGCCCGGGCATGGTTAATGGCCTCCACAGTCTGAGGCATCACGCCGTCATCTGCCGCCACCACGAGGATCGCGATATCCGTAGACTTGGCGCCGCGCATACGCATTGCCGTAAATGCCTCATGCCCCGGCGTATCCAGGAAAGTGATCTTGCGGCCGTTGATGGACACCACATAAGCGCCGATCTTCTGGGTGATCCCGCCGGCCTCACGATCCGTCACATGTGAATCCCGGATTGCGTCCAGAAGCGAGGTCTTACCATGGTCAACGTGACCCATCACACAGACCACCGGCGGTCTTGCCACCATGCGGCTGACATCCTCTTCTTCCTCTTTTAAGAGTTCCGCAATGACATCGACCTTTTCTTCCTGCTCCGCGATGAAGTTGAACTCCAGCGCGATCTCTTCCGCCGTGGCGTAATCCACTTCCTGATTCATGGTGACCATCTGGCCCTTCAGGAAAAGCTTCTTAATCAGCACCGACGCCTGTACCTTCATCCGGTCGGAAAGTTCCTTGATCGTCAGATGCTCCGGCAGGGTGATGGACTTGATCGTATCCTCATCCTCTTTCTTCTGGGGCTGGGGCTGCGGCTTCTTGCGGTTGCTGCGCTTCTCCAGATTGAAGAAATTCTCCTGTCTCTTTCCGCCCAGGCGGTCATTGTCCCGGCGGTTGTTATTGCCCTTCTGATTGCCTCTGCCGCGTCCCTGGTCTTTCCCGCCGCGGTTATCACCGGACGGTCCCTGCTGTGCTGCTGCGGGGTTGGTCCGCACGAAACGGTTGGACTCTCCCGGTCCTCTCCTGACGGGTGCGCCGGGGCCTCTGTCCGCTCCTGCGGGGCGTCTGACACGATCTCCCGCCGGGCGCTGCTCCCTTACCGGACGATCTTGCGCCTCTTTCTGCTGCGCTGCTGCAGCGGCTGCTGCCCGTTCCGCATCGGCGCGTTCTCTGTCCTGACGTTCGCTTTCCATGAGACGTTTGCTGACCGGGCGCTCTCCGGCAAGTCTTCTGCTGACCGGACGCTCTCCGGGACGACCCATGCCGCCTCTTCTCTGATCCATGCCGCCCTGGGGCCGATAACCCGGACGATCCTGTCCGTTTTTGGTATTCTGCGGATTAAAGACCGCAAACGTGGTTTTCTTTTTCGGACGCAGCGGTTTCCCGTCAGGTCCTAGTCTGACCGGACGCTTCGCGGGATCGCCTGCCGGTTTCTTCTCCGGCGCAGCCTCCGGCGCTTTCGCTTCCGCCGTCGCTTTTTTCACCGGTGCTTCGGCTTTTCCGGCGTCTTCCGGTTTTGCTGCCGGTTTCGCTTTTGCCGGTGCTTTTTCCTCCGTCGTTTCCGGCGCTTTTGCTTTTTTCTCCGGCTTCTCTGCCTTTTCTTCTTTTGCAGGCTTCTTTGCCTTCTTTTCTGCCGTGTCCGAAGCAGGGGCAGCCGCTTTCTTCTTGCCGTATTTCTTGTTCGCAAGCGCAATCGCATCCTCTTTTGCAGTGCTTGCGGCTTTGACCTCTACACCGTTCTCCGCAAGATATGCGACAAGCTCCTTTGACTCAATTCCGAGATCCTTCGCAAGTTCATGTATTCTCATCTATTTGGCCACCTCCGTCATTCTTTACTCCTCTGTTACCATCTGTTTCTGTATGATCATCATCCGACAGCGCTTTTCGTATCATCTGCGCAAAGGATGGATCCGTGACTGCGATTGATGCCCGATAATCTCTGCCGATGCAATGCCCCAGCATCGCTCTGTCACCGTATTCCGCGACGGGAATCCCGGCATAGGCACAGGCATCATGGAATTTCTTTCTGGTGTTTTCCGACGCGTCCCGCGCCAACAGGACGCATTGCGCGCTCCCATCCTTCACCGCGGTTTCGGTCTGAAACTCTCCGCTTTTGATCTTTCCGGCTTTTGCCGCCAGGGAAAGGGCGGAAAGCACTCTGTCTCTTTTTTCAGCCAAGCCTGTCGATCTCCTCTGTGAGCCTCTCCGCAAGGGCTTCCGAAATCCTTTTCTTTTTGACGGCTTTCTCGATGCAGGTCTTTTCCCTGCAGAGATACGCGCCGCGCCCCTCCGCTTTTTGCGTCGGATCAAAAGAAAAACTCCCGTCAGAATCCTTCCTCAACCGAAAAAGCTCAGGCTTTGTTCTCCTCGTCCTGCACAGCAGACACATCCTCATCGGCATCCGCTTCTGCATCATCTCCGGCTGCATCGGGTTCTCCGGCTGCTCCTTCTTCATAGGCCTCGTCCTCATACGCTTCATCCGTATATTCGCCTTCTGCGTATTCACCTTCCTCGTATTCACCCTCGATATACTCGCCGTCTTCATCGTAATAGCCGTCTTCATACTCGTCGTAATCCATGAAGTCACCGGCTTCTCTCGCCTGGGTCTCAGACTTGATATCGATCTTGAAACCGGTCAGACGCGCCGCAAGACGCGCGTTCTGTCCTTCGCGGCCAATGGCCAGGGAAAGCTGGTAATCCGGCACCACAACCTTCGCCGATTTCTCGTCCCCGTCCGCAATGACGGAAATGACCTTTGCGGGAGAAAGGGCGTTTTCAATCAGCATGGCCGGGTTGTCGCTCCAGGTAATGATGTCGATCTTTTCGCCATGCAGCTCATTCACGATGGCGTTGACTCTTGTGCCGTTCATGCCGACGCAGGCTCCCACCGGATCCACATCCTCATCATTGGACCATACGGCGATCTTGGTACGGCTGCCGGGCTCTCTCGCGATGCTCTTGATCTCCACCACGCCCTCGCGCACCTCTGTCACTTCTTCTTCAAATAGCTTCTTGACCAGCTCCGGATGGGTTCTGGACACCAGGATCCTCGGTCCCTTCGGGGTGGATTTCACTTCCAGAATGAAGACCTTGATCCGCTCGTTGGGCCGGAAATGCTCGGAACGCACCTGCTCGTTTTCCGTCAGCATCGCATCGGTCTTGCCGAGGTTGACGCTGATGTTGCGGCCCACATTCCGCTGTACGATACCGGTCGCCAGTTGCCGCTCCAGAGAAGAAAACTCGTTATAGATGCTGCGGCGCTCCTCTTCGCGGATCTTCTGCAGGATCACGTTTTTCGCGTTCTGCGTCGCGATGCGCCCGAAGGACTTGGACTGGATCTCCGTTTTCACGATGTCGCCCTCCTGGTAGGTCGGGTCGATCATTTTGGCATCCGCAAGGCTGATCTCCAACGCTTTATCCTCCACCTCGGAAACCACGGTCCGCTCCTGCACCACTGTATACTCGCAGGTCTCCGGGTCAATGCTGACCTTGATATTCTCGGACTTCCCGAAGTGGTTCTCACATGCCTTGAGAAGCGAATTTTCAATCGCCTCCAGCAATGTCTCCCGCGGAATATTCTTCTCCTTTTCCAGCATATTCAGGGCTTCCATCAGTTCTGTGTTCATGTCTTTTCCTCCATATCAAGAAAAACTTTGTTAAAAATGAAACGCCAATCGGATCAGCGCAATATCCTTCCTTTGAAAGGTTCGTTCCTTCCCGTCCTCTTCCTCGATGGTGACGGTCGTGGGGTCAAATGACTTCAAAATCCCGGCAAACTCTTTCTGTTTGTCAACGGGGTGATAGGTTTTGAGTTCCACCTCTTCCCCAAGGGATGCCTGCAGGTGCTTCTCCTTTTTCAGGGTCCGTCCCAGCCCGGGGGAACTAACCTCAAAGATATAACTCCCCTCTACGTAATCCTCCCGGTCCAGCAGCTCATTCATCTCCCGGCTCACATCTTCGCAGTCATCCACCGTGATGCCGCCTTCCTTTTCGATGTAGATCCGCAGATAATAATCTGCGCCTTCTTTCACATATTCCGTGTCATACAGGGTAAACCCCATGCGCGAAAGGATCGGCATCACGAGTTCCTCTGTATGCTGTTCGATCTCTTCTTTTTTTTTCAAAGGCCGTTTCCCCACAAAACTTGAGAGTGGGCAAAACCCACTCTCACTGTCGTACTCTTATGAACCTATGTAACCTTAACACTTTTTATCCGCGGATGCAAGGGATTTTGCGTTTTTTTCGCAGTTTTTTGTTCAATCCAAGAAAAAAACACCCGGATTTCATCTGAGTGTTTTTCAGGGTTGGGCTCTTAAAAACAGTTCGTAGGGGAATCGAACCCCTGTTTCCGCCGTGAGAGGGCGGCGTCTTAACCGCTTGACCAACGAACCATGACCGTGAGACACATTGTAACATGCTCACGGAATGAATGCAAGTATTTTTTTAATCTTCAAAGCCGTTGGGATTGTTTTTCTGCCAATTCCAGCTGTCTGCGCACATTTCGCGGATCCCGTTCTCGGCCTTCCATCCCAGCTCTTTTTCCGCCTTTTCGGCATTCGCGTAGTTCATCGCGATATCGCCAGCGCGGCGCGGCTTGATCTCATAGGGGATCTTGATGCCGGTGGCTTCCTCGAAGCTTTTTACGATATCCAGCACGCTGTATCCCACGCCGGTACCGAGATTGTAAATGCAAAGTCCCGCATTCTCTTCGATCTTTTTCAGTGCCTTCACATGGCCGACCGCGAGATCCACCACATGAATATAATCACGCACTCCCGTCCCGTCCGGTGTGTCATAGTCATCACCGAATATGCCGAGTTTTTCAAGCTTTCCGACAGCAACCTGCGTGATATAAGGCATCAAGTTGTTCGGGATGCCGTTCGGGTTCTCCCCGATCCTGCCGCTCTTATGCGCCCCGATCGGATTGAAATACCGAAGTAAGATCACGTTCCACTCCGGATCCGCATTCTGCACATCCGATAAGATCTGCTCCAGCATGTGCTTCGTCCAGCCGTAAGGATTGGTACAGACCCCCTTCGGCGTCTCCTCCGTCACCGGTACTTTCTCCGGCGTCCCATAAACCGTAGAGGAGCTGGAAAAGATGATGTTCTTGCAGCCGTGACGGCGCATCTCATCCACAAGTGTCAGGGTCCCGCTGATGTTATTGTTGTAGTATTCCCAGGGTTTTTGCACCGACTCACCGACAGCCTTTAATCCCGCAAAATGAATACAGCTGTCGATCTTCTGCTCCGCAAAAATACGTTTCAGGATCTCCCGGTCAAGGATATCCCCCCGATAAAACACCAGGTCTTTGCCGGTCAGCTCTTTCACGCGCTCCAGCGCTTTTTCGCTGGCATTGGAAAGGTTATCCAGCACCACCACTTCGTATCCCGCATCGAGCAGCTCCACACAGGTATGGCTCCCGATATATCCGGCTCCGCCGGTCACCAAAATTGCCATTTGTCTCCGCTCCTTTACTCTTTGCCCTGCTGTGTCCAGTTTCAGTCGTGTCTGTTCCGCCTCGATCCTCTGTCTCTTTATGCAACCTTTTCCTTGGCAAGCTCTGCCAGGGTCGTGAAGCCGTCCGCATCATTGACCGCCATATCCGCAAGCACCTTCCGGTTCATCTCCACGCCTGCCAGCTTCAGTCCGTACATAAACTTGCTGTAGGAAAGCCCGTTCATCCGTGCCGCCGCATTGATACGCGCGATCCAGAGGCTGCGCATCTGGCGCTTCCGCTGCTTTCTGCCTGCATAGCTGCTGGTCAATGCCCGCATCACGGACTGCTTTGCCACGCGATACTGTTTGCTGCGGGCGCCGCGATAGCCCTTTGCAAGCTTCAATACTCTGTTATGTTTTTTCTTTGCGTTTAAACCGCCTTTTACTCTGGCCATTTTTATTCACTCCTTTTTTCGATAACGTATCTGTAACCTGTCACTTCGATTCCGTTTTCCGGACTGCATTTGCCGCCGGCATTTCTTACAGATACGGCAGAATCTTCTTCATTACCTTCTCGTTGCTCGGATCCATGACTTCCGCATGACGCAGGTTTCTCTTGTTCTTTGTGGTCTTCTTCGTCAGGATGTGACGTCTGTAGGCCTTGTTTCTTTTGAGCTTTCCGCTTCCGGTCAGTTTAAAGCGCTTTGCTGCCGCGCTTTTGGTCTTCATCTTTGGCATTTCGTTTTCCTCCTTTATCAGCAAGCCCTCACTTGCGTGTTTGTCACTTTTTTTCGGAAACCACCATGCTGATGGTACGTCCTTCAATCTTCGGCGCTTTTTCCACCACCGCATTCTCCCCGAGCTTCTCTGCGAAGTCGTTCAGAATGTGCTGGTTCTCACGCATGTGCGCCATCTCGCGCCCCCGGAAACGAAGGGTGATCTTCACCTTGTTCCCTTTGGAAAGGAATTTCTTCGCTGCGTTGATCTTGGTATTCAGGTCGTTCGTGTCAATATTCGGAGAAAGACGAATCTCCTTGATTTCCACGATCTTTTGCTTTTTACGCGCTTCCTTTTCTTTCCGGAGCTGTTCGTACTTGAACTTTCCGTAATCGACAATCCGGCAGACCGGCGGCTTCGCCGTCGGGGCGATCATCACGAGATCAAGCTCCGCCTCATCTGCAAGATGCTGTGCATCCTTCGTCGGCATAACTCCAAGCTGCTCTCCGTCCGCTCCGATCACGCGGATCTCTTTGTCGCGGATCTGTTCATTGATCAGTTGTTTAATGGCTTTAACCCTCCATAAAAAAAGTGGATAGTCAGACTATCCACATAAAATACCTTTCAAACGCGCAGTACCTGCGCTGTTTAAAACCGTATCAACCCGAGTCGCTTTATCCGGCAATACATCAGAAAGCATCTGCCGCCATTTCATCCGTGAGTTGTGGCTCACGACGCGCTGAGGTGAGAGTGGATACTCTGCTTGATTGTTTGCAACATTGGTAAGATAACATGTTTTGCCGGCGGCGTCAAGAGGAATTTTTGCGCTTGCCAAACTATTTCTGCGAAATTCATAAAGCGTGACTCAGCAACAGCTCAACTCTCCGAATACATCTATCCATTTACTGACTACTGTTTCATGCCTTGCACTTATAATCTGCATCTTTCTAAGTAGGATGTTTCTTTCTTTTTTCTTCTGAAATCAATCGCCATGAAAGAATCAGCATAAAAGCCACTCCCGTACAAAGAAGACAACCTGCAGATATATTTACAAGATAATAGATCTTCGTATACAAAGGGATCTCATGTTCATGTTGGATACGGTCTTCTATGCGAATTTTATATAAGTTGTTTATGTATTCTCCACCCTCTATTCGCTTCTGTAATTCCGGATACTCTTGAACCGCCTCTCAACATCTTCTATATCACATTTAATTATTTTTCCTATCCGAAACAATACACAAGCAGCTACAATAATAATCCCAGAGATGATAATCGTCTTGATTATTTTCTTTCCTCTGGAATTATCATGAGAGGCAGGCGTTCCAACCTCTTTTTGATAAATTCGTGAATTTCTGTCACTTTCTGCCTCAGCATGCTTCAACGGATACTATATTGCTGCACTAGTAATCCTACTTCCACACGACTTGCAATAATTGTCTCCCCGTATCACTTTTTCTCCACAATTTGTACAATACATTTCGACCATCTCCCTTACACAAATGTTAGTGATTTGGATCTAGCTCCTAACAAATCATCAAATTCCTGTATAAAAATCCTTTCTACTGCGTTGAAAACGTCTCTACCAAGGATCTATGCCTATTCCAATTTAGAGAATGCCTCTAGATATCGCAACATTTCTGTTCAGGCCAATAACCGAAAGCAATGTGTAACTGCTCTCTCCTTCTCTAACAAATGTAGCGTTACCACACCTCATTGTTCCCCCATTATAGTCTAGTTTATGGCTCATTTCTAACGCATCCATCTCCATTGATAACGTTTCTATTGTTTTAGGCTCACTACTTCGATAATTTCTCCAAAAAAGAACATGTTCTATTGTAGGGTTTTGACTTACAGACTTACTAAGTCTGTCAGAAGGGGAGTGTTGTATGATAACAGGACTATTAACCATTTCTATAAATATTTCATTAGTGGAATAATAATCTTTTTGCTGTGCAGATCCAATTATCTCTCCCACAAGCTCATCCTTATACATTAAATCCCATCCATACGCTTGATCTGGATTAATGACTGTCGAATTTCTCTTCAATCTCTCTCCATTAGGCTTTCTTAGCCACAGGTCATCCCCCAGCACAGAGTTATCCATCGCATCAAATAGATCCGCCAAGCTATATGTGGCATCTAATGTAATCACCATATCATCAATTTGCACAATCGGATATTCCATATCTGGATTAAGAACCCTTGCACTGGGTTCGAAAGATATATCATTCTCAATAACTGCATCTGCTTGACTAACATCATTATTTTGATCATACCCATAAGAGTTTTGTTTGGACTCAAGTCTTAATGCAGCTTCTTTCATCATTTTTCCGGCAATCACTACGCCCACAATCACTGCCACCGCCGAAGCGCAGATTCCTACACCAATCAAAATTCTAGTTAGACGATCTCCTTTTTGATCCTGTTTCCCTCTAGGCTTCCCATTCGTGTTGGAAGTAGTAGTTCTATTCTGTTGGTTCCCGATTATTATCTTTGCCCCACACTTCGTGCAGAATAAAGCATCATCTGGCAGTTGATTTCCGCATTTCACACAAAACATAATATGTCCTTTCCCCAATATACTAACCCAAAAGTGTGTCTTTACATAAAAAATGATGCATCTCATCTACTTTATCGTGAAACACATTCGCGTTTTTATGCCTTAAACTTTTATACCTTCATCGTACCTCCATCACGAGTGTGGATTCTTATCATGTGTCGCACTCGAATCTATCCAAGATTTCTTCTTTTCTGATGACTCTACTCAAACGTATATTTATAAATCCCCAGTTTCTCATTGAACGGATCATAAATGTTCCACCATAAATACACGTTTTGTCCGTCGCTCGGCATTGACAGTGCATATAATGAATAACCGGGCTGATGGATTTCTGCAAGATACTGTTTGACCCAATCCTCAAATCCATCATAGATATCCAGCGCCACACCGTTCTCGGATGTCCAGTTCATCTCAAATTGCAGCCCAAGTGCATTGACTGTCTCTTTGAAGTCACCGTTTTCCAGACCATCCGTCATGTTTCCAGTGGTGGTTGCTTCATAAGGTTCTCCGTTGTAGAGTCCGGTTTCCTTTTTGGTAAATGTTTCCTGCGGGACATCCGATTCCCAGTTTCCCTCGTATCTTTCCCATCCGCCGTCTAAGGGATGGAAGGTAAAACCGTTTCCATGCCGTATTCCGTCATCATAGTCGCCAAAATAATAGTAGTAAGCGGTTCCGACGCCACCCTTCCCGTGGTAACGATAAAGCCCGACCCCTGTGCCGGAAATATCCTGCTCTGTCCGATCCGGCTGATAGGTCACCACATCCTCCTTCATGCCATTCAGCACTTCCTGCGCCTCCGCAGAGGTTGTCAGTTTCTTCAGCCCCTCATAGTTTTTTTGCTCCATAAGCGGGTAGACCTTTGCAAGATATTCCTGCCCAAACGCGTCATCGGTCTCTGTTTCTTCTGTTTCTTCGGTTTCCTCGGTCACTTCCTGCTGCTCCGTCTCAGACGCCGTTTCCGCTTCCATTACCTCGCTCCCGGCGGTTTCCTCCACCGCAGCCGCCTCGGATGCAGTCTCCTTTTGCGGTGCAGCTCCCTGTCAGCATCCCGCTGCAGCCGCAACCATCGCTGTCATCAGCACGAATACCAACCTTTTTTCATCAATAGAGCTCCTCCCTTTCGTTTTTCGGAATCCAAAAAACGGACACAAGTGTGCGTCCACACCTGTATCCGTTTGTTTTGAAAACGCCAGACCTGCCTGAATAGGAAAACCAGCACCACCACGAACCTTGTAAACAACCATCCGGTATGCTACAATTACCCGTGTGTGCCGCAGACTTTGTCTGTATTGTGTGGCAGCCCTACTGCCATCCCTGCCGGGCAGAGTTGGCGCTCTGTCCGGTGGTACACCGTTATTCTGTTTTGGATTCCGCTTCTACTATATCACAAGAACCACTCTGCCACAAGGGAATTATGATTCTTCTTTCAGCCTTCTTTCACAGACTATTGTCTTGGCAAAAAACCTAAGTTCGCGCTTATGATACGACCATCTATGAAATACATCCTGACCTCCCACACCGCGGCTCAGCAATAATAGCTCAACTTGGACATGGACTGGTTCAAGGGGATCGCCTTCATTCACCCAAAAATAGACCAGGTACCCACCAATCTTAAAAACCTGCGGCACGCTCAAAACCCCCATTTCTAGCCAACTCTATGATCACATGCGACACGCTTTCCAAGAACGCCTGAAAGCCCTCTATCTCTGCGTCATGAAAGCCATTAATCTCCTCCCATTTATATTTTGGAAGCCAACACACCGCAGAATGAAAGCCACCTTCCACAGGTTTCTCAATCACGACCTTTACCTGTTCTTCCCCATCTTTCAGAATCGCCTCAGAATGTACGATCTCCGTTTCATCTTCCAGTGTCATAAAAGGATAAAGCATACAATCCCCCCCGCCGTTTCAAAAGTAGTAATCGCATGATATAGAAGTCAAAGCTATTGACCAGCATTTTTCCATCGCCCTTACATCTATACCATACCACGTTCTAACTGCAGCAACAAGACATCCCGATCGCCATCAATTCCGTTCGCATGAAAAACACTTAAATCAATCCAAACTCTTTCAGCACATTTTCCATCGCCTGCTGCATCTTCCCGTCGCCGGTGGCATCCCGCACTGTGACCTCCAGCTTGTCTCCGCAGATCACGGCATACAGCATCAACGGGAACATGCGGATGCCTTCCTTAATCTCCTGCACCTGGGGCGCGATGGCATCCGGCACAAGTGCTTTGCCGAGGTAACTCACTACCATGGAATCCGAACCTGCCATCTTCTGGATCATCTGATAAAACTTCGTCTGATCTGATTCCAGTAACAGATCCCGCCACAGATTCAGCTGATGAATCGTATCTTCCTTCGTGTTTTGCCCGGCCATCTGCTCTGCGATTGCAGTAAGAAGTTCCTCCGTCTTTTCTCCCTGCAAAAGCGCCGTCGGCAGCTCGGCGCGGAGATTCACCAAACTGGAATTCTGAAAGGTATTCGGTGTCTCCAGTACTGCTCTGGCGTTCACCGGGATCCGCACGGAAACCGTGTCTGTATTTTCCGGATAAGCTTCCTGTACCGCACGAGCCGCGATGGCCGTCAGCAACACCTGCGGGGAGCAATGCAATGATTTGTACAGTTTCTGAAATGCTTCGGCTGAAGCATGATATTGGAGATTCTCATCTTCAAAAGGCATCTCGGCTTCCGGTCTGGCAAACACCTGCGCCGGCGCTGCAACTTCTGCGCCGGCCTCTTCCTCCGGCAGGCGCTCCGCCAGAGGATCCCGGTCAAAATCAGGCGCCGTCGCGCCTTGATACAAGGTCGCCTCATTTCCCGCATAAAAGTCCAGCACGGCTCTCACAAACCAGAAGATCCCGTTGCCGTCTGTCAGGCAATGACTCTGCAGAAACGTGACCCTGTTTCCTTCCACGCAAACCGCTGTCAGAAGCCCCTGATTTTCTTCCGCATCC
The DNA here is from genome assembly GCA_017431515.1 of Lachnospiraceae bacterium. Lineage (GTDB taxonomy): Bacteria > Bacillota > Clostridia > Lachnospirales > Lachnospiraceae > RUG12461. The sequence goes on along the minus strand of JAFRKV010000035.1, from coordinate 52,519 downwards.
AACAGCTCCGGCACATGATCCAATACCCTGAGCGTCCCCGGATGCTTCACATGTCCATACAGCCGTCCCTCTTTTTTCTCCAGAGAATACATCACATAGGGGCAGACCTCGCACGCCCGATCCACCGCCTTCTGCAGTTTTTCCCTCTCAATCGACGCATCCATCGTGATCCGGATCCACTGGCTCTTTTTCGCATCATTGATCTGCCTTTGATCCAGCGCAAACACGGATGCGCTGTAACTGACATTGCTCATCTTCCGGTCTCCTTCATTGCATGACATATTGTTTTCAGGGAACGATCCTCAACCCGGGAATGCAAGTCCCACGTTATTCTGCGGCACGGTCGCGTCGACTTCAAATGGAAGGCCGACTTTCTCCAGTTCCGCCTGAAACGCCTCCACGGTGGGATCCTGCTCCTTCCTTTGATGGAGGAAACTGACCTCAAAGAGATCCTTGATCCCAACGATGCCGATCCCTCTTCCGAAGCTGGCGCCTCCCACATTCCAGGTGGTCAGGTAGTCCTCCAGCTCCCCGAGTTCAAACTTCCCGAGATAGCTGACCAGGATGCTGGGCACCAGGTCAAACAGGATCGAATGCTGCATATAGTAGACGGCCTTTGCCTTCAGATCCGGAAGACTTTCCATTTCGGTCAGACTTTGCTTTTCTTTTTTCAGGATCTCCACCATGATGGCGGGATCCATCTGCGTCTTCATCAGCGCGCGTCCCTTCTGGCAGAGCTCCTCATCGGACAGCGCCGCATCCTCTTTCGTCACCACCACATGCAAAAACCGGGTGATAAGCGACATGGTCTCGGAAAGTCCCAAATCCTCACTGGAATCACAGGCAACCCCAAGGTTCAACGCTGCCGGCGTCTCCGCCATCTGTGCAACCAGAGACCGGTATACCAGCACGCCAAAATACGCTGCCGGGGACGTATGATACGCCTTGACCTGCTTCATTACATCCGCGCTCTTCATGCGGAAAGTCGTTTCGTACAGACCGTCTCCCGCCGCGCCGGGAAGCAGCGTCTCCAGTTCCGTCGGCAGGATCGGCTTGATGTCGGAAGAATACCCTTGCCAGGTCCGCTCCAATTCCGGAAGATTGTCAAAAGGCTCCACAAAGTCCTCCCCTGCCTTAGGGGGCTGGTCAGGACGCCTGATATTGTCACACTTCAGCGACACACCGTATTTTTTCTCCACATACGAAACCAAACAGGAAAAGGCCCACCGCGCCATGCCCCTGCCGGCGCTGATATTGTGGCACATGTTAAAGAAGATCCTGTTCTCTTCATAATCCACAAGGATCATATGATAGTTGGTCTCAGCGGTTCCGTACTGCGGCAGCGGACAAGTCGACGCCATGACGGGCACTGGAAGATCATTTTCCTCATAAACATATTTCTGGTCCTGCACCGCCAGCTTCTTCATCAGATAGGGATAGCGGGTTTTCGTTGTCTCCCGCACTGCCTCGGTCAAAACCGCCCCGTCCACCGGCTCCTTCATCACAAACCGCAGACGCATGGACAAAGTCCCCGTCAGCATCATGGTGTACAAAAGTCTCGTATTGTAACTGATCATTGCCTGTCTCCCCTTTTCTTCTGTTTCAATCTGTACTTACGTTTGCGCGCCGAAATAGCGTACGCAAAGCATCGTGATATCGTCAAACTGTTCCGCTTCTTCGACAAAGACGCGTATCTTTTCTTTCATGCGGGAAATGAGTGCTTCCGGCTCCGCTTCCGGCGACTCGTTCAGCGCCTCCAGCATCCGGTCATTCCCGAACAGTTTCTTGTCCGAAGACGTTGACTCCACCACGCCGTCCGTGTAAACAAAGAGCCCATCCCCGGGGTGCAGCACCGTCCTCTGCTCCGTAAAGGTTAAATCCTCCACCATGGCCAGCGCCATATCATGGGGCAGCCGTTCCAGCTCCCACGCGCCGCCGTTACGGAACAAAACAGGCTTCTCATGCCCCGCATTCACGGAGACCAATTCGCCTGTGGAAATCGTCAGCACGCCCAGCCAGACCGTCACAAACATTTCCGCCGCATTCGCTTCACAGAGTTGCCGGTTGATATGCTCCATGGCAACACCCGGCGTCTTCCCGCTGCACAGCGTACTCTTGATCAGAGTCTTTGCCGTCATCATGAAAAGCGCCGCAGGAACGCCTTTGTCCGAGACATCCGCAATCACCAGCGCAAGATGGTCCGGATCGATCAGGAAGAAATCATAAAAGTCGCCGCCTACTTCCTTCGCAGGATCCATCATGGCATACAGGGAAAATTCCTTCCTGTCCGGATACGGCGGGAAGACACCGGGAAGCTGTCCCTCCTGGATCGCAGCCGCCATGGAAAGTTCTGCCATGGCATGCTCCTTTTCGATGGCATCCGCCTGGATTTCCTCCAGATACCCGTCAATATCCCGTGTCAGCGTCACAAAGCTTTCTGCCAGATGGTCCAGTTCATCTTTCCGCTTCACCTTTAATCGTTTTCTGAGATGCGATTCCGCCGTGTCGGGATTCTTGTCCTCATCATATGCTTCCACAGCCTTCTGCAGCAGACGGATCCGGCGGATGATCCAGAACCCGAGCACAAACAGAAGCAGGAAAAATCCCAGCGTGAATACGATGAGCAGCACGAGCATGGTGGTCCGGGAAATGTACGATAAGGTGGTATGGATCAACTCGTCCCACATGAAGAGTATTTCCACATAACACAGCGCCGTATCGCCGTCCTTTACCGGGACATATCTGACCTGATAGAGTTCATCCGTTTCGTCATCATCTTCAACGATGGCAAACAGGCCGGTCATAATGTCATTGGGCGGTCCCTTCAGCAGCATATCCATCCGTTTATTCGACAGATGATACGGTTCTCCCAGCGGGTAGGATTCCCGCGGCTGTCCTTTCTCGCTGCCGTGAAAGAGGATCACGCTCTCATTCCCGCCCGTCAGGGCAATGCAATGGAAGTCCAGCTTGGTATAAACACGCTCCAGATAATCATAATTCTCAGCAATGACCTCATAGCAGTACTCCGCAAACTGCTTCTGTTGCTCCGGCGTCATCGCCATGAGATCTTCTTCGGTCACGTGCTTGGGCCTTTCCCCATATACCCAGTCATGCTCCTGATACCACACGGAATCCGTGTCTTTCAAGGCATCCACCGGGATATCCAGTTCCTTCACATGGGTCAGCCAGTAATCCACCAGCCACGGGATCGACCGATACTCCTCCATCTGATTCCTGGCATATTTCCCCATGCTTTCGGTTTCGAACCCTTTTGTGTCACCGATCAAAAGCGCAAAGCCCGAGACCAACGTAAACACCGAGAGAATAAACACCGGCACAAAGATGCATAAAAATGCCAGCAGAAACCGGACCAGAATGCGGTGGTTTCGTTTTTTTCCGTTCTTCATCGTCTCAAAAGCGAAGCCCGCAAGCGATCCGCCTGCTCCTCGCCAAATCCGCGTTCCTTCATCAGTTCACTGAAATGGTTCGCATGCATCCAGTTCAGAAGGGATTCCATGGTCTCTGCCTTGGATGCCGTCGCCAGATCCATTTTCCCCGGCGGAATTTCCGCTTTCATTGCCTCCGGCAGCGCATCGATCCGGGTCTGGATCACTTTTGCATTATAGATCTCCGTCACGCTGTAGTCCGCAATGATCTCTTCGTCAGCGACGCCGCAGAGATAAAAAATCGCAGCAGCCAGAATCCCCGTGCGATCCTTCCCGGCTGTGCAAAAGAAATCCACTCCGCCTTCCTCCAGGAAATCCGTCACCTGAAGCAGAATTTGGGCCGTCTCATCCAGCGCATTCTGCAGCATCACGGCGTAATCCAGACTCAGGCTGTCGAGAAACATCCGCGCCGCTTCCTCCGGGTCTGTAATGCTGCTGTCCTCCTTCAGAAAGGGGCAATGATGATACGCAATGTTTTCCGGCGCCTGCACCGGATTCTCCTTCGTCTCATAGGTGCTGCGCAGGTCTATGAGATTACGGATATTCAACGCGTGAAAGGCATTCCACTCTTCCTCCTCCAGCGCCTCCGGGCAATCGCTGCGAAACAGCTTTCCCCAGATGATCATCGCGCCGTCCTTTGTCTCATAGCCTCCGAGATCTCTGAAATTATGCAAATGCGGTAATGCTCTTCTTCGAACTGCAGCCATGTGACTCTCCTCCTTTACTCAACCTCTTTGTTCTGCGCAAAGCACCACATCCGTCTGAACCCTTTTTCACTGAGGGACTTCGTCATTGTGGAGCCGCCGCACTGTCCGGAATACATAAACGATTCACACCGGGACAGCAGGTACAGGGCATAAAAATAATTCGCCGTAGAATCCTCCAGAAACTGATCATACTCCTCTTCGCCGGGATGGCGCTTTCGATCCAGCTCACTGATGGTGGTCACCTGCTCCTTTTGAAAATCGGTAATGCCATACCGTTCCTGTGAGACGACACGGATCTTTCCCGGAAACGCCGCCAGCATCTTATCCAAAATATCCCGGTCTTCGGTAGCAAGAAAGATCCCGTCATAATCCCCTTCTTCCATCCATTCCCGGATCTTCGGCAGCGCCGATTCCACGGTCACGGGCGCTGACGCGCCGCTCATGCCGGAAGCGATATAATCGGATCCACGCAGCAAAATGCCAAGCATCCGTTTGTCCTGAAAGACCGCTTTTGCATACTCCCTCATCTCCTCCAAAAACAGCGGATTCAGGGAATTCACATCAAAATCATGGCCTGAGGAATAGCGCAGCATTTTGGTGAAAAGCAACCCGTAATAGTTGGTGATATAGATCGTGTTTGTTTCGTCGGCGTCCTCCGGCGTCATCTGCACATTAAAATACCGTTCCATAATGTGATCGGCGTACCGCGCGCTGCCCGGGCAGAGCGTGATCTGAATGCCGTAGCGCTTCAAAAATTCCACCGCTCTCGCATGGATCGTCAGGATGCTGCCGATGCCCTCACTTTTCGCCACAAGGATCTCCGCGTATTTTACCTGATCCATGGGCAGATCCGTCAGCCACTGCAGCACGAACACATGATGAAATAAGGCCACGGGATCCATGGTAAAGAAATCGCAGATAAAGGAGGAAGGATGAAACCGGTTGATCACCCGCAGCGTCGTCTTTTCCTCCACAGACGGGATCTCTTCCGTCACCGTAATGCGTTCTTCCTCCGGGAAAAACCAGCGAATCCGCGCATCCTTCCATTGGATCGGAAGATCGGTAAACTTCAGCAGCACACCGTTCAGCACCACCGTGTATTCATTGGCCTCCTCAAACCAGACCTTCGTGAAGCCCTCTAAAATATCAAAACAGAGGCGCTCCTTGTCCTTCTCGTCATACAGAAGATACGGCGGAAACAACGGATCCTCATGAAACAGCGGCGAATCCGGATACTCCTTTGACGCCTCCGCCCATGCCTGATTTTCCACGTATTCCAGGTCGTAATCCGATCCGGCCGGATTCTTCACATGAAAGCGTTTCTCTCCCCGCAGTACCGCAGAAAGCGCCGCGTGGAAAAGCTTCTCTCCCTGGGGAAGGGTCCTGTGATTTCGTTCCTTGTCATATTCCCTGAAAAGCAGCATGGTTTATCCTTCCTTTTCATGCAGCGCTTTCACCAGATCCTCCGGGATCTGCTCCGGATATTTCTGCTGCAGCGCCGCAAAGCCGTCCAGCAGGTCCTTCATCGACTTGTAGCCGCCTGTCACCGCATCGTTGAAGATCCAAGGTGCTTTCCCCGGCAGACGCACTTCATACTGAATCACGCTGCACATGCAGGGCTCCTCCGCAATCTTTGTCAGGGTGTCCATATCCACCTGCGGCATCTTGAACTGGCAGGCAAAGGAAAGGTTCCTGGTATCGTTGAGATCAATGCTGCCCTTCTCCACCTGCTCCACATACACATCATAGGGCAGACGGTTCTGGGAAGCCGTAATCAGCGTCGTCAGCCCGGACCACCGGTTATTGATCTCGAGAATGTACCACTCGCCTTTGACCAGCACCAGATCGATCTCCATGATGCCGGAAAAGTCCATGAGTTCCGCCATCCGCTTCAGTTCCGCGCGCACCTCTTCCACCTTCAGCTTCTCATCCAGAATCGGCCCGTATTTTAACGTCGTGGCGCCGAGGGGGTCGTTCAGTTCGCCCTTCACCGTGTTGAAGATTCTGAAAGGCGGCGATACCACAAAGTTTCCTTTGCTCCCGTGCACTTCCGCGCCGTATTCCTCGCCGTCCAAAAACTCCTCGATGACCACATCCTCCACCAGTTCATCGGAAAGGAGATACTGTTTCGCGTCCTCAAAGTCTTTTGCCACATGGATCCCCATGGAGGAAGATCCTGTGGTGCTCTTGATCACCACAGGCATCGGCAGTTTGGAAATCTCATAAAGGATATACTCCTGATAGACATTGCCTGTGGAAACAGCACTGAGCTTCTGGGTCGTGAACATCTCATAATGGAGATAGAGGGCATCCGGAATCCGGAAGCCGTTTTGCTTCAGCACCTGATGCGTCCGCCATTTGTCAAAGCAGTCCAAGGCGGTATCGGCGGAATAGCAGATCGTCTCGATGCCTCTTCTGCGCAGTTCCTCCGCGATGGCCGCATCCCGAATTCCGTTCCAGTCATAACCGCTCACCGGTCCCGGCATCGCCACCGCAATATCCGGATGAAGATTTGTCACGGCATCCGCGAATTCGTCCAGTTTTGCCTCCATGGGCAGAACCTGGAGATGGATCTTCTCCGGCTGCTGCGCCAGTTCACCTTCGTTGATATCCAGAAAATACCGGCCGTTCAGCTGCACCACGAGGGTAATGTCCAGATCCGGATGGCGAAGCGCCATCTCATCCCACTGGCTGGCCCATTTCGGGAAAACCGTGCAGTTGGAGTCTTTATCCCGGTGTTTGCTGTTGCTGGAAAATAATACGACTTTTTTCATTTTTTCTCCTTTTTTTACCAATCCACCGCCCCGATCAACTCATCGATCCTGGGCAGGAAATTTGCTTTTGCGTCATCAATGCTGGCCTGAATGATCTCCGGCGATGCGCCGCGGCCGTATACCGGCGCGAGTGCTACTTTCAGCTTCGAGAAGGTCGCGATCTGCTCTTCGATGCGATCCCGCTCCTCCTGGGATTTGTCTGCGAAATACCGGTTGATCAGCCTCTTCCAGGTTTTTGTGATCAGCTCTGCCGGCATCTTGGTGTGAAACTCCGCATATTCCGGACTCAACTTCACGAGATTCACCTGTGTCGCCGCCGTCGCAAGGAAATCAAAGATCGGATGGCCCACGCTCATATCGCCCATGTCAATCAGGATCAGCTCGCCGTTCTGGATCATGACGTTATTCGGATGGTTATCCCCGTGGATCAGGGTCTTCCGGTCTGGCACGGATGCCACAAGGTCATGAAGCTTCTGAATCTCGGCCTCACTGTAGTACTCCTTGCAGGCATCAATGTTAGCGTGGTAAATGTCTTTGATGGACCCGAATGCAGCCAGGTCTCCTTCCGTGTTGTGGATCTTTTTGTACAGATCAACGTATTGATCGGCATTCTTCTCGTAGGTCTCCGGCTGGCTTTTCAGGATAATCGACAGCACATCCGCATCAATGAGTTCAAACACGATGCCGTAACGATCCTCATCCACAATGACCACCGTATAGGAAATCGCCGTCGGAATGCCGGAAAGCAGTGCCTGCTGCGCAAGATTCCGCTCCCGGTCAATGTCCTCCAGCGGCGTGCTCTTCTGGAACACCTTGATGATGTTCTCCTTATCCATCCGGTAGACTTCTCCGTTTGCGCCCTGTCCGATCTTTTCAAAGCCTTCCAGCGAAACCTTTTTCAGCGCCTTATGGGCTTCAAACATTTTCACGAACCCGGTATCCTCCAGCACTTCGAAGATCTCGGAGGAAATCTGGAAAATCTTGATCTTTTCCTTTTCCTCTTTCGCCGCCTTCAGCAGCATGCGAAGGCCGGCGCTGGAGATATACTCCAGCTTTGCAAAATCCAGCGTCAAGCCGCCCTGGGGATGCTCCGCCCTGATCCTGCGCAGCTCCGTGTCACAGTCCGCCGCATTATCCCGGGAAATCCTCCCGGAAAAAGAAACCACAACACTGGTTTTTCCGCTTTCCATCAATTGAATCTCGTTCATACCATTCCTCCTTTTTTATCGTCCCGACTGAGATGCTGTTCCGATTCTCAGGTGCTCGTATAAAGTCGATAATAAGCGCCCTTCTTTGCCATCAGTTCCTCGTGGTTGCCGCTCTCCAGGATCCGTCCGTGATCCAGCACCAGGATGCAGTCACTGTTTTTGATGGTCGCCAGACGATGGGCGATCACAAAGGAAGTGCGGCCTTCCATCAGATGATCCATGCCTTCCTGGATCAGGCGTTCTGTCCGCGGATCCACGGAGCTGGTGGCTTCGTCAAGGATCAGAACCGGCGCGTCGCTTGCCACCGCGCGGGCGATATTTAACAACTGCCGCTGTCCTTCCGCCAGCGTATCCGCGTCATGCGTCAGAACGGTGTGATATCCTTCCGGCAGACGTTCGATGAAGTCCGATGCTCTCGCATTCTCCGCCGCGCGGATGCAATCCTCGTCTGACAATGACGGATTTCCATAACGGATATTGTCCAGGATCGTGCCGGTAAACATATGGGTATCCTGCATCACCAGCCCGATCATTCTCCGGAGTTCTTCCTTCTTGTATTGCTGTACCGAAACACCGTCGATCAGGATCTCGCCCTTTTCGATCTCATAAAACCGGTTCAAAAGGTTTGTGATCGTCGTCTTGCCGGAGCCTGTGGTACCGACAATGGCAATCTTCTGTCCGGGCTTCGCCGTCAGCGTCACATCATGAAGGACAGGCGTCCCCGGCACATAGGAGAAATCCACGTGTCTCAATTCGATGTGTCCCTCCGGCCGCTTGCCGTTGAGGCTGACGGTTCCCTGATCCTCCTCCGGCGTTTCATCAATCATGCCGAAGATCCGCTTCGCGCCGGCCAGCGCCGTCACGCAGGAATACAACTGTCCGGATGCAAGCACCACCGGCACATTCATGGTTTTCGCCAGAGAAAGGAACGCAATGGTCTTTCCGATGGTCATGCCGCCCCAGCCGTTGATGACACAGACTGAACAGAGCACCGCAAAGGGCAGATAAAAGATCAGGTTCCCGGCCTGCATATTGAGCGCCGAGATCAGGCCGGTATACTTCACCGCCTGATAAGCGGATTTCTGGAGTGATGCATTCCGCTCCTGAAACTCTTCCTTGCAGGTCTCCTCACGGTGGAACACTTTAACCACCTTCTGTCCGCTCATGATCTCTTCCACATAGCCGTTTAAGGTGCCCAGCCGCTCCTGCTGCGCGGTGTAATGCCCTCTGGCGGACATGATCACCTTCATGCTGAGCGCTGTCACGCCGACGAGCAGCGCCAGCCCCAGAAGAGACAGTGGGATGTTTAAGGAAAACAGTGCCAGGATCATCGCCACCGCCGTCACGATGGCGGAAAAGAGGTACGGAAGACCCTGGCTCAGCATGAGCCGCAGGGCGTCGATGTCATTGGTATAGACCGACATCACCTCGCCTCTGGTGTGATTGTCAAAGTATTTGAGCGGCAGCCGCTCCATTTTTGCAAACAGCTCGTTACGGAGGCTGTACATGATATCATGGGAAAGCTTTGCTGCCGAAAAGCCCTGGATCAGCGTCACCAGCGCACCCAGCAGAAAAACTCCGGTCAGCCCCAGCAGAGCCAGCGCCAGCCTCTGGAAGCCGGGCGTCTTATCTTCCATGGAAATGAGGGGCGTGATAAAGTTGTCCACAAGGGAGGACAAAAACCAATATGCCAGCACCGATGTAATCGCCGCAAGCACCACGCAGACCAGAAGGCCGATGAGCAGACCTTTGCGTCTTTCATTGATGTATTTCAGGAGTCTTGTCAATGTCTCTTTCATGCCGACTCCTTCCCTGCGACGCCGCAAAGATCGCGGTAGATCGCATTTGTTTTCAGCAGCGCCTCATGGGTGTCAAAGCCGTTGATCCGGCCTTTATCCAGAATCAAGATCCGATCCGCATCCTGAATGGATCCCACCCGCTGTGTGATGATGAGCTTGGTCATCTCAGGCATTTCATTCCTCAGGGTCGCTCTGATGGTGGATTCCGTCTCCGTATCCAACGCAGACAACGCATCATCCAGAATCAGGATCTTCGGCTTTCTGATCAGCGCTCTCGCAAGGCAGATCCTCTGCCGCTGCCCGCCGGAGAGGTTCGCGCCGCCCTGTTCGATATATTCCTCATATTGCTTTTCTTTTTCCCGGATAAAGCCGTCCGCGCAGGCCATGCGGCAGGCCGCCTCGCACTCTTCCAGCGTGGCGTCCGGCTTGCCCCAGCGGAGATTTTCTATAATCGTGCCGGAAAACAGCACATTTTTCTGGAGGACCACTGCGATTTGGTCGGAAAGGGTCTTCATGGAATACTTTCTGACATCCACGCCGCCGATGGTTACCGTCCCTTCCGTCGCGTCATAGAGCCGGCTGATCAGATTGATAAACGACGTCTTGGAAGAACCGGTGGCGCCGATAATCCCGATCATCTCGCCGGAGCGGATGGAAAGGTCGATATCCTCCAGCACGTTCTTGCCCTGTCCCTGTCCGTAGCGGAAGGAAACATGGGAAAAGCGGATCGCGTCATCCGGCATTTCCGTCACCGGGTTTTCATCCTCCACAAGGATGGGATTCTCCGAAAGCACTTCTTTCACACGTTTGATAGAGGCCAGACTTGACGACACCAGCACGAAGCTTAAGACCAGCGTGGAGATGTAGGTCATGATCTGGAAAGCGTAATTGATAAACCCGGCAAGATTACCGGTGGACATTTCGCCGACACTGATGTATTTAGCGCCGATCCAGCTGATGCCGATAAAGCAGAACTCCAACGCCAGCATCATCACCGGATTATTGAAGGCCTGGATCTTCTCCACCTTGATAAAGCCCTTGCGCACAGCAGAAGCCGGAACGTCAAATTCTTTGCATTCCGTCTTTTCCTTGGCAAAGGATTTGACGATCCGAATCCCCGTTACGTTTTCCTGCACTTTGCCGTTTAACTTGTCATAGTCCTGATACACCTTCTGGTACATCGGGATCGTTTTTTTGATGATCAGAGTGAGAAAAACTGCAATGATGACCACACCGATTAAAAGCACCAGACTGAGCTTTTTATTCAGGGTTGCGGTAAGATAAAGTGCATAAATCACCGATACCGGTGTTTTGAAGAAGCTGGTCAGAATCGTTTGGGCCATGTTCTGGATGTTGGTGACATCCGTCATGGTGCGGGTCACCAGACTGGAAACCCCGAACTTGTCAAGATTTGCAAAAGAAAAGGTCTGTACCTTCCCGAAAACCGCCTGCCGCAGATTCGCAGCCAGGCCGGTGGAAGCCTTTGCCGACTGGAGATAACCCAGAATCGCAAAAATCAACGTGCCGACGGACAGAACCAGAATATACGCACCCCACTTCCAGACCGCCTGCAGATTGTTGGCGGAAATTCCGTCATCGATGATATGCGTCATCATCATCGGGATCTCGGTTTCCAGCACGCCGCTCAGGATCATAAAAAGCGGCGCCAGCAGAAACGCGCTCTTGTACTGCTTTATCTCCCTGAGAATCAAATCCTTCAATGGTTTTGCTTCCTTTCTGTCAAATACTCCGGTGTCTGCATGAAGCTAATTCACAAGTTGTACGCGCAGCATATCCGTGGATCCGGCATGGCGTAAAGGCACGCCGCAGGTCATAACGACCAGCTCCCCGCTGGTGATCTTTTCCTGTTTCTTCGCTTCCGCAAACGCATGGCGCGTCAGTTCGAAGGGATCGTCCTTCTCCTCCAGAAGCAGCGGCGTCACTCCCCAGGAGAGACAAAGCTGCCGGAAGGTTTTTTCGGAGGAAGTGCCGCCGAAGATCTCACAATCCGGGCGGTAACGGGAAATCATGCGCGCCGTCTTGCCGGAGGTCGTGAGGGCCAGAATCGCTTTCGCGTCCAGATCATAACTGGTGGTCACTGTCGCATGACAGATCGCGTCGGTGATATCCGGATTCTCTTCTCTTTGCAATGCAAAAAACCGTTTCCGGTAATTGATCTCCTGCTCTGTCCGTGTGGCAATGCAGTCCATCATCTTCACTGCTTCCACAGGATAGGCTCCGCTTGCGGTTTCGCCGGAGAGCATAATCGCGCTGGTCCCGTCAAAAACAGCATTCGCCACATCTGCCGCCTCCGCTCTGGTGGGTCGTGGATGCACCATCATGGAATCCAGCATCTGGGTGGCGGTCACCACCTGTTTTCCTGCCATGGTGGCTTTCTGAATGATGCGCTTTTGGATGATGGGCACCTCTTCAGGCGGAAGCTCCACACCCATGTCGCCTCTTGCGACCATGACCGCATCGGTCACCTTGATGATCTCATCGATATTGTCCACACCTTCGCGGTTCTCGATCTTTGCCATGATATGAATCGAGGAGCCGCCGTGCTCTTCCAGAAACCAGCGGATCTTCTGCACATCCTCTGCGCATTGCACGAAGGATGCCGCGATGAAATCCACGTCCTGCTCGATCCCGAAGCGAATATCCGCCATGTCCTTTTCCGACAGGTAGGGCATGCTGATATGGACATCCGGCACGTTGATCCCTTTATGGTCACTGACCTTGCCGCCGTTCTCCACGGTGCAGACGATGTCCTCCCCCGCAATCTTATCAACCCGCAGCTCAATCAGTCCGTCGTCGATCAAAATCCTGTTTCCGGGATGGACGTCCTCATGAAGCTTGTCGTAGGTGATATGGGAAATCTCCTGTGTTCCGCTGCATTCACGATTCGTCAGGGTAAAGGTCTGTCCGGCGGTCAGTTCCACCGAACCGCCCTCAAAGGTTCCGGTACGGATCTCCGGTCCCTTGGTATCCAGCAGAATCGCAATCGGCCGCCCGATTTTCTTTTCCACTTCGCGGATGTTTGCGATATGCATCGCATGCTGTTCATAATCGCCATGGGAAAAATTGAGTCTGGCGACATTCATGCCCTCCTTTGCAATCTCTTCGAGAACGCCGGGGGCATCCGTCGCGGGTCCGATGGTGCAGATGATTTTCGTCTTCCGCATGGGGAGTCCTCCTTTGTGGGGGCGTCAAAAGTCACATGCGCATTCTGCGCATGGCACTTTTGACGCCTTGTTAACAACCTTACGCAGCTGCTGCGTCATCTCCGCCGCCGTCATTACGGAAGCCGACATAGATCAAATCGAATCCGGCATAGACAAAGAAGAACGCGATCAAGAACCCGATCACTGCAGCCCCAAGCACCGGATGCGCAAAGAAGACGATTCCGAGAATCACTGCGAGAATACCGAGGATGATGCCGAGGATCCACATTTTACTCTTGCTGCCCTTTGCGCTTTTCACGGCAAGGATGATGGAAAGCAGTCCTCTTGCAATAAGAAACACTGCCGCCAGATACAAGACAATGAGGTCTGTCATAAACGAGGTGTGCGGCGAGACCATGAGGATGAATGCAAATACCACAGCAAGTATAGCGAGCACAATATTCAGACCATATGTCTTTGTGGCCACACATTTCACAATTGCCATGATGCCCCAGATCATCAAAACGATCGAAAGCAATGTTGCAACACCAAGGAACGTCAGAAGTGGTGTAAACATGATCGAAAACCCGCAGATCACGAGCAACACTCCAAGAATTACTGATACTACTGTCATTTTTTTACTCCTCCTTGTTATATAAAAATAGAATGCTTATGGTTCACACGCCATATGCCGTGCATGGGCGACATACGACATGAGGAACGTTGGATTAACCGAACTGCGAATTATACAGCGTCGCATACTTGCCGCCCAGCTGCATCAGCGTGTCATGATCGCCGACTTCCTTGATATCACCGTTCTCCATGTAAAGGATCACGTTTGCATCCCGGATCGTGCTAAGGCGGTGGGCGATGACAAAGCTTGTGCGCCCTTTCATCAACGTCGCCATCGCGTTCTGAATCACTTGCTCCGTATGGGCATCGACATTACTCGTTGCCTCATCAAGGATCATGATCTCAGGATTTGCGATGATGGCGCGGGCGATGGTAAGGAGCTGTCTCTGCCCCTGGGAAATATTCTCCGCACCCTTGCTGAGCATCATGTTATAGCCGTCAGGCATGGTCTTGATAAACGCATCCGCGCAGACGGATTCTGCCGCTTTCTGCACTTCTTCATTCGAGACATCCCGATCCGTGCTGTATTTTAAGTTGTCGCGGATCGTCCCTTCAAAGAGCCAGGTATCCTGCAGCACCATACCAAAATGCTTCCGAAGTTCATGCCGCGTCATGTCTTTTGTGTTGACACCGTCCACCCAGATCTCTCCGCCATTGATCTCATAAAAACGCATCAGAAGGTTGATCAGCGTTGTCTTCCCGGCACCGGTGGGGCCGACGATGGCGATCTTCTGCCCCGGCTCCACATGCACGTTCACATCCGTCATCAACAGCTTATCCGGGAGATAGCCGAACTGTACATGCTTGAACTCCACTGCGCCATCCGTCACTTCGGGTACTTTTCCCTCTTCCGGATCCGGAATCTCTTCTTCTGCATCCAGGAGTTCAAAGACGCGCTCTCCTGCCGCCATGGCCGCAGAAATCTGACCCGCCATCTGGGCAAAGGTTGTAAAGGGCTGCTGGAAGTTCTTGGTGTATTGCAACGCAGACTGCACATTACCAATGGTCATGGTGCCGCCCAGTACGCAGGTGCAACCGATCAGCGCCGACACGCCATAGCCCACATTGTTCACCATCTGGGTCAACGGCATCATCGCGCCGGAATAGCTCTCCGCTTTCTTTGCTTTTTCAAAAAGCTTTCCGTTGAGGCTGTCAAACTTCTCAATGGCCTTCGTCTGGTAATTGAAGGAGGATACCACATTCTGTCCGTCATACATTTCCTCCACATATCCGTTCAGATCGCCCAGCAGGCTCTGCTGCGCAGCATAGTTTTTGCCACTGACCTTCATCACGGCGCCGGAGGAAAGAAGCGTCGCCGGAATCATTGCCACCGCGATCAAAAACAGCCACGGATTGATGGAAAGCAGCATGATCATAATCCCGACCAGCATGACGATCTGTGTCAACGCCATATACAGATTCTTGCCAAACATGGTGTTGATGGCATCCACATCATTCGTGATCACGGAGAGAATCTCACCGTTGGTCCGGGTGTCATAATAATCCAACTTCATCCGGTGCATCTTTTTATCAATCTCCGTCCGGAGATTCTTTACCATCAGCGCGGACACTCTGGCCAGCGTGGCATTCGCAACCATGCAGAAGATCCATGCCAGCAGATATACGATGACAAGAAGGTTGATGATCCATACCATACAGCCGACTTTTCCGAGGGGCTTTCCGGCAACCATCGTATAGACAGTGTCCGCAATCGGTGAACCGTCTGCCGCATATTCCACAACCCACTTCTGGTCTGCGATTCCGTTTGTGAGGATCGTCGTGATCTCACCGAGGATCCACGGTGCCAGCACCGTAAAGACCGTCCCGATCACCGCCGTAATCACGGCAAGCACCATTTTCCCTTTGAAATTCCCCAGATAGGAAAGGAGACGTTTAAGCACATGCAATTTCATTTTTCACTACCTCCTCTCCCAGCTGAATCTCTGCAATCTCACGATAAAGATGACAGTTCTTCAGGAGCTCCTTATGGGTGCCCATGCCCACCACCTCGCCGTTATCGAGGACGATGATCCTTGTGGCATCCATGATCGTGCTGACGCGCTGCGCAATCACGATCATCGTGGCGTCTCCCATGCTCTCCTTCAGATTTTGCCGCAGTTCCTTATCTGTTTTCATATCAAGCGCAGAGAAACTGTCATCAAAGATGAACACTTCCGCTTTCTTCATGACGGCTCTGGCGATGGCCATTCTCTGCCGCTGACCGCCGGACAGATTGGTGCCGCCCTGAGCGATGGTGGCGTGATACACGCCGTCTTTTTTATCAACAAACTCGGAAGCGCAGGCGATCCTCACCGCCTCCGCCCATTCCGCTTCAGTTCCGTTTTCGTTTCCGAAATTCAGATTGGAAGCGATATCGCCGGAAAACAGCACGTTTTTCTGGGGGACATAGCCGATCAGCTCCCGCAGATGATCCAGCCTGTAATCCTTGACATTAACGCCGTCCACAAGCACATCGCCGAACAGCGTATCATAGAGACGCGGGATCAGCTTGACGACGCTGGATTTCCCACAGCCTGTTCGTCCGATGATGGCCGTGGTCTCTCCGGGTCCTGACTTGAAAGAGATTCCTTTTACCACCGGCGCATCCGCATTCGGATAAGCAAAGGTGACATTCCTGAATTCCACTGTATTCTTGCAGGTCTGCTGCGGTTCTTCCTCCCCGGGATCCCCAATGGACACTTCTGTGTCAAGGACTTCTCCAATCCGCTTCATGCAGGCATAAGCGTCCGGGAACAGACTCACCACATACGCCATCATGATGATGCCGAGCAGGATCATGTTGATATACTGGGTCGCCGACACCAGAACACCGACATCCATCTTGCCAAAGATCACAAACCCTGTACCGACAGCCATCACTGCAACCGTTGTAAAACCGAACAGCATGTTGACTACCGGAAACAACGCCGTGGAAACTTTCACCTGTTTTCTGGAAAGTTCTGCCGTCTCCTGATTTGTCTCGTCAAAGCGGTCAGTCTCATGCTTCTGTTTATTAAAAGCACGGATCACGCGCACCCCTTCCAGGGTTTCCAGAAACAGCTGGTTGATACTGTCGATCTTTTTCCGAAGTTTCACGGAAGAGCGGCTCGCACCGATGATCAAACCGGTAGCGACAAGCACCAGTACGGGGATTGCAATAGCCAGCACCATAGAGATCTCACCGGCTGTCGCAACGGAAAGAATCAGCCCGATCACCGCCATCGCAGGCGCCATCAGACCGATCCGAAACAGCATCGAAAAGAAAGTCTGGATCGTCGTAACATCTGTCGTGCTCCGCGTGATCAGCGATGCAGTACCGAATTTATCGATTTCCGCCGCAGAGAATCTCTGCACTTTATGAAAGATTTCCTTTCGTATATCTGCGGAAAATTTTGTGGTAACCGCTGCAGAGACCGATGTCGAGATCACGTTCATGACACAGGCAAATACTGCCAATACGATCATGGCAATCCCGATCGCGATGATGAGCCCCTGTCTGCCTTCCCCCACACCGCTGTCGATCATTTGTGACAGCAAGGACGGAATCAGCATCTGCGCCAGCGCCGAGATCAGCATGAACAGCATCAGTGCGACCACTTGCTTGACGCTCATATGGATCCGTTTAAAAATGGCCAACATTCCTCTTCTCCTCCTAATGATTTCATATTTTCACAACAAAACCGATTTATTATAACACGGAATCGTTTATTTACGAAGGAAAATATCTGTTCGTTTTCGGTTTCCTATTCTATTCCGATTCCACTGGCTCCGCCGGGATAAAGACGCGATCCTTCCTTGCATCCTGCGGCACAGGCGCCGCTTCCTCCGCTTCCCTGCAGAACTGCTCCTGGGAATTCACCAGCACCTTGCCCCGCTTATCCACCTTGGTATAAAGCCCGTCGCTGCCCAGAAGATTCGCTTTCGTATTATCCGCCAGTTCCACGGAAAGAATATGCTTCGCCGCCTCCTTTAACGCCGGCTGTTCCACCGGGAATATGATCTCCACCCGGCGGTCCAAGTTTCGCGGCATCCAGTCCGCGCTGCCCATGTAAAGCTCTTCCTCCCCCAGATTATAGAAGTAAAAGATCCGGCTGTGCTCCAGGAAATTCCCCACGATGGAACGGACCCGGATATGCTCGCTCACCCCAGGGATGCCGACCTTCAGGCAGCAGATCCCGCGTATGATGAGGTCAATCTCCACACCGGCAGCGGAGGCTTCATAAAGCTTCGCAATGATCTCCTGATCACAGAGGGAATTCATCTTCGCGATGATCCGCGCTTCTTTCCCGTTCTCGGCATGACGGATCTCACGGTCAATGAGCTTCATGAATTTCCGTCGCAGCCAGATCGGCGCCACGGAAAGCTTATTCCAGTTCAGCGGCTCCGAATAGCCGGAAAGCATGTTAAATACGGCTGTCGCATCCTCGCCGATCTCCTCCGCGCAGGTAAAAATCCCGCAGTCCGTATAGAGCTTCGCCGTGGAATCATTGTAATTGCCGGTTCCAAGATGCACATAGCGGCGGATGCCTTCCTCCTCACGCCGCACCACCAGCGCGATCTTACTGTGAGTCTTTAAGCCCACCAACCCGTAGATCACGTGGCAGCCCGCTTTTTCCAGCATCTTCGCCCAGACGATGTTGTTTTCCTCATCGAAACGCGCCTTCAGCTCCACCAGCACCGTCACCTGTTTGCCGTTTTCCGCCGCCTGCGCAAGGCTTTTGATGATCGGGGAATTACCGCTGACCCGGTACAGCGTCTGCTTGATGGCCAGCACATCCGGGTCCAGCGCCGCCTGATGGATAAAGCTGACCACCGGATCAAAGGTCTCATAAGGATGGTGCAAAAAGATGTCCCCTTTACGGATGCACTCAAAAAGATCCGCCCCTGCGGGAATCTCCGGCACAGGCTGGGGCGTATATTTCGGATAGCGTTCCTTTTCGTAGCCCTCCAGTCCGTAGAGCTTCATGAGAAAGGTCAGATCGATGGGACCGTTGATATGGTAGATGGCACCGTCATTGGTGATCTCCAGCTGCTTTTTCAGGAAGTTCAGCACCTTCTTTTCCGCGGTGTTCTCCACTTCCAGCCGGATGACCTCACCCCACTGGCGCATTTTCAGCTGTTTCTGGATCTCCTTCAAAAGATCGGAAGCCTCGTCCTCGTCAATGGAAAGATCGGCGTTACGCATAATCCGGTACGGAAAGGCCGTTTTCACGTCATAATTGGAAAACAGCACGGCGATATTGCGTTCGATGATCTGCTCCAGAAGGATATAGGCATGGGTCTGTCCCTCCTCGCAGGGCACCTCCACCAGCCGCGGCAGGACGGAGGGCACCTGTACCGTCGCGTATTCCGCTTCGCCCTTTCCCGTGCCGCCAAGCGCCACGCCTTCTTTTTTCTTCAGCAGCGCCACGATATTTAAGGTCTTATTGCGGATCAGCGGGAAGGGCCTGGAGGCATCCACCGCCATCGGGGTCAGCACGGGATAGATATTCTTTTCAAAATAACGGTCCACGTACTTCGCCTGGGTCTCGGTGAGCTCCTCATGCTTGTCGATGACCATGATTCCGGCCTTATTCATCAACGGGAGAAGCGACCGGTTATACACCGTATACTGACTTTCCACCAATTCCCGCGTCGCGGCATTGATCGCGTCGATCTGCTCCATCGGCGTCATGCCTGCGATATCGGGCTTCTTATAATCCGCGTGCACCATATCCATCAGCGACGCCACGCGGACCATAAAAAACTCGTCCAGATTGGAACTGGTGATGCTGGTAAATTTCAGGCGTTCCAAAAGCGGGATGGTCTTATCCTTGGCCTCATTCAGCACGCGCTCGTTAAACTTCAGCCAGGAAAGCTCTCTGTTTTCATAATAATTCGGGTTGGCAAATTGTTCTTTTTCCATCTTTATAAAATCCTCTTCTCTTTAATCACCGGCCGGATGCTGTAAATGCGTTCAAACGCGTCCGCCTTGCTTTCGAAGATCATCTTTTCCAGTCCGATATCCTCCGTGGCGGATGCAGTCACGATCAGCTGTCTGCCTTTGACCGTGGCTTTCAGATCCTTGATCTTTTGCTGGTGGCTCCGGTCCAGCGCATTGGCAAGCCGCAGGATCTGGCTGATCTTGCCCACCGTCAGATACGCCTCCTCTGTCAGCTTATCCGCCAGCTCCTCATACTCCGGGATGTCCTGGACATTGTATTTCACGCTGCAGGCGATGATCTCCCGCTCCTGGTGCGTCAGTCCGATGATCTCCGACGCCATAATGATCTCATAGGAGCAATCCGCGGCAGTCACGGAACTGATATATTTTCCGCAGTCATGCAGGAGCGATGCCACCTCCGTCAGGAGCTTCTCCCGCTTTGTCATCCCGCCGGGCTTTCGCAGCGCGTCAAACAGCTCATCACAGATCTTGATCTGCGCTTTGACATGCGGCGAGTAGGCTTCATATCGCTTCGCCATATTGATCGCAGCCGTCTTCACATCGTGGTCGAAATCATGCCGGCCGGAGAAAAGCTTATTCTTCTGGGCATATTCATAGGCAATCCCGTCGCTGATGGACGTCCCCGGGATCCAGACAAAGTCCGCGTCAAGCACCTCCATCGTCTGCTTCACCAGCAGCATCGCCGGGATCAGCAGCGAATCGGTCTCATCGATGAGACCCAGCTCTTCAAAGATGCGCTCCTTATCATAAGAGGAAATTTTATTCAGATACTTCAGAAAGGATTCCATGGAGACCACGGCATCATCCTTCTTTTTCAGCACCCGCTTCATCAGGTTTGCGCAGTAATCGCCGATCAGGATGATGTTTTTGATGGAACGGTTCTGCATGTACATGCTCTGAAATACCTGCATCTCCTTATCCACCAGTTCGCAGATCTGCTGCTTGTAATTGGCCAGTGTCTCCCCGGAAAACACCGACAGCTTCTCCCGAAGCCGCACCGTCCCCAGGATCAGATGCTGCGTCGTCACCACCTCGCCGTTATCAAACAGGGTGATCTGGAGGCTCGCGCCGCCGATGTCTACCACTGCCGCCCCCTCCGCAGTATACTTATCAAATGCCGGCAGGCTTGCCACTGCGCGGTAGCTGATGAATCGCTGTTCGGAGTTGCTGAGGATCGTCACGGGAAGCCCGGTGCGGGTTTTGATCTGCCCCAGCAAAAACAGGCGGTTCGCCGCATCCTGCAGAAACGGGCCCGCAAATGCACGGCAGGCGCTGACCCGATACCCTTCCATGATCGTCACAAACTCCGACAGCACATTGCACATCTCGTCTGTCGTGTCCGCAGACACTGCACCGATCTGCAGAACGTCCTTGCCGATATCGATCCGGCGGCGCAGCAGATCCAGTTTTTTGATCTTCTTTTCACTTCCCAGCTCGCAGATCTTCATGGAAATCTCATAGGTTCCGATGTAGATCGCGGCAAATGTGGTAATTTTCCCAGCCATCGTCTTCTCCTTACGTTCCAGCCCCAAATACGTTTCTATTATAGCAAAAACTCCCTCCTTTTTACAATTCCCCCCGGGGCTGATTTCGGTGGAATCGTTTCAGTCTCACGGTGTGCCGGGGAGGGATTGCACCCTTCGTTTGCAGCTCCCTCGTGCGGATTCTCTCGCGCTTCCGAAAAAACGCCCAGCACATGTTCACATATGCTGGGCTTTCTCATATCATTTTCCGATAATCTGATTGATCATCCGTTCTTCTTACGTGTGCGCGGCTTTCTGTTGACGATTCTCTTTTCATTTTCCCGTAAGTTTCATAGAGTCCCTCTCGACTATAGGGTTCTGCGGTTTTCTGCTGGATTAAAACCATCTAAAGGATCCAAGCCCCAAGCACTAGGATCTGCATTCGTAAATCCATAGTTGGAACAAGTTGGCACGGGATCGTAATCAAACCAGTACGTTTTTACTCCGCAGTCAGAACAGGTTAATACTTGCCACTGACCACCAACACCCGGCGTACTTGGCAGTTCCATCCCGCTACTGTTTGTAGCGCCACCTGAAACCTTGTCCATCTCTTCATCCGTAAGTTCCATGCCGGCATCAGCAATCAGTTCTTTTGCCTGCGCTTTGTTCTCTGCTTTTGACACTTTCTCTTTCAGTTTTCCGATGAGTTTCATAGGACATTCTCCTTGTGCAGATTTGATGGTTCTACTGTATTATACGATGAAAAATGGATGCTGGCACTGATTTCAAAAAAAGTCCTGGTTGATGTATTGTAAACGACATAACTTTTTTCGTTTTGGCGTTTACCGTCCCGGAAGGGCCAGGCGTTCTCCGACTGCGACAAAACGCACTACGACGAAAACTGTTCCAGCGTCTCAAAGAGCGTCGTCAAGTACGCTTTCCGCGTTTCTTCTTCCGCGCTGATCAGCTCATGCTTGGAGGTTTCGTAGTTTCTGATCACCGGGTGACAAGTGGCTCTTTCAGCGAACTCCCTGTAACCCTCCGCATCGATGAGATGGTCCAGGCCCGCCGTGTTGATCACAAGCGGTCCTTTCACCTTCGCGGCATTTTCCATGATCATGTCATGGGATTCGCAGCACGCCACGCACCAGTTAAGGGAACCGCCCTTTGTCTGATAGTGGCAATCCGCCAGCCTCTGTGCAAATACATAGTCAAACCGCACTTTGGACTGGGCGCTGCTGCCCTCGAAATCGGGCTCTGCGGAGAAATGCTTCTGTCCTGCGGCAAGCGCTTTCTCCGAATGATCCTCTTCCATCTGCTGCCGGAGTTCTTTCACCTCCTCCGGTGTCTTGAGGCCTTTGATCTTCAGCATCGGGGCATTCAAAATGGCGGCATCAAAATAATCCGGATAGTGCTCCAGAAACAGCGTCGAGATTCCGCCGCCCATGGAATGCGCCCAGAGAATCTTTTTCAGATCTTTGCTGTCGGGACACACGACTTTATCCAGAAACTCCTTTAGGTCTTTGGCATAGGTCATGATGCTGTCGATATGCACCACATCCATTTCCTCCGTCTCTCTGGCAGAATACCCGTGCCCTCTGTTCTCAATGAAATAAAACCCATACCCCGCCTGATAAAAATACCAGGTAAGCTCATGGTACTTCCCGTAAAATTCACAGAATCCCGGCACAATAGTGATGCAGGCTTTCGGTGCCGGAGGCAATGCATGATAGTAATGGATCCTCGCGCCGTCAAAGCTCTCAAAGTAGCCATGTCTGACATTTGCTTCTCTCCAGGCCCTGCAGGGTCCCTCCATGGCAGCCAAAAAATCATCTTCCCCCAGAAAGGTAAACGGCAGTGTACGCATTCCTCTCTCCTCCTTTTTCAAACGCAGTTTGGCATCCGGCTTCTTTCGATCACTCTTTCGGATAGACTTCCAGCACCCCGTTCAGGGCCGGCACCAGTACCGTCCTTCTGGAAACCCCGGGGTTCAGAAGAAATGCGCTGCCTGCCTTCGACAGTTTGTCCTTGAAAGCCTCTTTCAAAACCTCCTCGGCGGCTTCATCCACCCCCACCAGATAGTTGACATTGTAGTCATCGTTTTGGACCCCGATCTGCACAAACGCCATATCCATTCCGGTTTTTGGAAGGATCACCGGCATCAGCTTTTTCAGGCGTTCCGCAATCTCCTTCGCCTCCGCATCATCATAGCAGTTGACGCAGGCAATCCCGTATTTTTTCCCGCCCGCTTCATATTCCTTGTAATCGCTGAAAAAGATCTCCTCGTCGGTCATTCCTTCATGAGAGAGGAATTCCCGATGCATCTCCGCGAAAAAGGTTGCCAGCTCCTCGTCCTTCATGCCCGCAATGGCGCTCAGCGCCTTCACCGCCTCGATATCCGCAGACGTGGTCGTACCGTATTTCAGATCATTCGTATCGGAAAGGATGCCGCCGAGCAGCAGTTTTGCCGTTGTGGGATCCACTTCCACCCCGTAATCCCGGTAACGGCTCCAGACGATGGTCGCCGCAGCGCCCATGGGCCTTGCGTCATAAATT
Organism: Lachnospiraceae bacterium; assembly: GCA_017431515.1. Lineage (GTDB taxonomy): Bacteria > Bacillota > Clostridia > Lachnospirales > Lachnospiraceae > RUG12461. Next base: position 28,825 of record JAFRKV010000035.1, on the reverse strand, counting down.
ACCTGATTGCCGGTGGTGACGCTTCCAATCCCGTGATGATCAATCACGGCGAGGATGGTGGCATCCTTCAGGCTGTCCAGATCCTGCGTATATTCACTGTGATCCACCAGAATCATATTCTTGCCCGATTCATCCGTCAGCTCCGGAGGCGTCTCCACTCCGGCGGCATTCAGGATATAGGCGGTCTCCTTATTCACCGGTCCCAGCACAACCGCTTTGGCATCATACCCCAGCCGCTGCAGCAGGGTGGCGTATGCGATGGCGCAGCAGACCGTATCCGAATCCGGACTCTTATGCCCGGTGACATAAATGGTATCCCGGACTTCATTGGCATGAAAAAGCCCTTCCAGATCGGCTGCATGAATCTTTCTGTTCAGTTCCAGCTCTGCCTTGGATCCCAGCTCTGCGCTGCGGTAGCCTAAAAATCCGCTTCCCAGTGCGATTCCCGCCAGCACAAGCGTGCAGACGAAGGCTCTTCCTTTTCCCCATACCGCCGGATCTTTGGCCCGTTTCCCGGTGACCACGTCCGCGCACACATAGCGCAGGATGCAAAGGGTCAGGCAGACTGCTGTCAGGAGCACACTTTTCGCCACCATCGACCCCTCAGATTCCTCCGGATAAAGGATGGAAAACCCGGTGATGATGCTGATAATCCAGGCAAAGAACATATGATACAGATAGATCAGCAGGGAATGGGATCCAAGCCACGCCAGTTCCTTTACGCGGATACCTGCCTGTTCGATCTTTTTGCAGAGCGTTCCTAAGCCCCAGATCGAAAGCAGCGATGCAGCGATGCAAAGCAGCATGTTTACCACTTCGTTCTGCGCAAAACTCCCGCGGAAGAGGTTCACGTTTTCCGGCATCAGTACCGCGATGGCCACGCCGAAGGCAAGGGTAAGGATCGAAACTGCCCACTCCTTTCCTCCCGTAAGTTTTTCGCTCTCAAAGACACGGTAATGTCCGGCAAAAGCCCCCAGCAGCAGAAATGCCGCCCAGAAAGGAACCAGCTGCGCGTTATAGGGAAGATCAATTCCAAAGCCTCGCAGCACGCCTGTAACAGCAAACAACGCCGCTGCCGTAAGAAACGTCTTCCCTTTTGATTCCAGCACCCGGTCTGCAAGCAGGATAAACACGATGCTGGCAAGCATCATGGCAATCAGAAACCAGAAGTCCACCAAAAACAGATATCGTTTGCCAAGAGAATAATAGTCCCAGCCAAACCAGCCCTGGATCGTCCTGTTCCAGATGCAGCCGCCGTAAAAATTTCGAAGACAACCGAAGGCCTCCTTCAGGGGCACATTGCCGGTGCCCACATGATAAAAAGTGCCTACCGCCCAGAAGAACAGGGAGTATTTGAAAAACGGGATCAACAGCGTCTTGGCTCTGCTCTTCAGACTCTGCCCAATGGTTTTCTCTCCGAAACGATGAAAATAGCCTGAGAAAAAGAAGAATGCCACCAGAGCGATTCCCTGAACATGCGCAAAAAAGCTCCGGAAGGGGCTGGGGGCGATCAAATGATAACACACAAGGATCAGGATCGCGATCCCCTTCACCATATCCACAAACTGTAATCTTTTCCCATTTGCCATTGTCAGCCACCTCTGAAAAGCTGCATTTATCATAACAAAAAAAGCGCAGATAATCTATGATGATCTGCGCTTTTTTGTAGGTCGCGGCACCCCCTTGGAGTGTCACGCAGTCTCCCGCCAAAAAAACGGGAAGCTCTGTTTCTTAGAACATGTTCTTTGCATGTGCCAGCAGACTCAGATATGCGAAATATCTGACGATGGACAATACCGTCGCAATGATGCTCAGAATACCTGCAATCACACCTGTTGCGATTGCGGGAATGAGGCCGATCACATAGAACACGATGGAAATCAGAATGATGACAACAATCAGCTTCAGAACGAACTGTCCTTTCTGCTCAACTTCCGTTTTGCCAAGCTTGTTTGCAATAGCAGAGATGCCGCCGATTACCATGATCGTAGAGATCAACTCAAACAGCATGCCAAGAACCTTCAGGATGATGGAAACCACACCACCTGCTACTGTCGTGGTAAACGCGGAAATAATGGAGCAAACCAGTGCGAGAACCAGGAACAGCATCGCCTTCTTGAAGCCATCCTCATCCTTGGATGCATTGGCAACACCGACAATGTAAAGGATGAATCCGATCAGGGAAAAGATCGCACCAACAAAAGACACGATAATTCCGACAACTCCTCCGGCAATGCCGGCACCCATTGCATTTGCAGCTCCGTCCATTCCGCCTGCGATCAACGTTGCCGTTCCGACCACGCTGACGATCGTGCCGATGATAATAAAGATCGCCGACAGCAGCGCCAGAATCTCAGCCGTGAAAATCTGACCGATACCCTTTTTTGCATTTTCGTAACTCATTTTCATTCCTCCTTTTTGGTAAAACAGTTTCTAAAACCAAATATCATTATACTGATTTTGAAATAAGATGCAAGTTATTTCCGAGTCGTTCAGGATAAACGCATCCATTTTGGAGCTTTTCCTTATCCCTCTTTCTCACAGCAGCGTCCCGATGAGTCGCAATATGCGCCCCTGAATCTTCACGCCCAGTTTTTCCGCCTTGATGGATTCGAAGGTTACCCGCGTACACTTATGAAGTGTTTTTTCAAAATCCCCTTCGATATCCCGGATACAGGGTGTATCATAAAGATACGTACCGCACTCGAAGTGGTGATAAAGACTCCGGTAGTCCAGATTGATGGTACCGACCACAGCCTTCACATCATCCGATACAAACACCTTGGCATGCACAAATCCCGGCGTATAGAGGTAGATCTCGACGCCGGATTCAAGAAGCGTTCTGAAATAGGTCTTTGCAAGCGCATAGACCGCCTTTTTGTCCGGAACGCCCGGCAGAATCAGTTTCGTATCCACTCCCCGCTCCGCGCTGTATTTCAGAGCAGTCAGGAGCTCGTCGTCAAGGATCAGGTAAGGTGTCATGATGTGGACGTAGTGATTCGCACGGTTCAAAATGTCCATATACACCTTTTCTCCGATGCGGTCCTTCTCATAAGGGTTGAATCCATACGGCATCACATAGCCCTTCTGATCCGGGAAACGCTCGCTCTCCACACCAAGGTATGTCTGATAATCCGGGGTCTTCTCTTCATAGTTCCACATATTCAGGAACATCAGGGTCAGGTTTTTAACAGCCTCCCCCTCGATCTTTACCGCTGTGTCCTTCCAATGACCAAAGCGTTCGATATAGTTGATATATTCATCACCAAGGTTCACGCCGCCGTTGAAGCCGACTTTTCCATCGATCACCAGGATTTTCCTGTGATCCCGGTTATTATAGTGGGTAGAGGAAAAAGGACGGAGCGGAGAAAACATCTTGGCTTTGATACCGTGCTTCTTTAGCAGTTCCGGATAATTATAAGGAAGCATGGAAATCGCGCAGGTACCGTCATACATCACGCGCACATCCACTCCCTGCTTTGCCTTTTCTGCAAGAATATGCAGAATCTTTCCCCACATCGTTCCTTCTTCCACGATGAAATACTCCAGGAAGATGAAATGCTGCGCCTTCTTCAGTTCCTCCAGCATAGCCTCCCATTTCTTCTCCCCAACGGGATAATAGGTCACGCGGTTTTGATCCGAAACAGGGAAAGTGGTGTTACGGTTTAAGTAGTTTGCAAGTTCTGCCGTTTCCGGGCTTTCCTCCTGAAGTCTTTTCAGGACACCCTCATCCTGGCTGATCTCGTTCCGATGCTCCTGTGCGAGGGTGTTATAACGCCATCCCACCACCCTGTGACCGGCGTTGATTCTCGTATACAGGTAAAAGATCCCGCCGAAAACAGAGGTGACAGAGATCAGAAGAATCCAGGTAAGCTTCGCCGAAGAATCCATATCACTATTATACAGCGCTATGATCACCACAAGGTTGAAGACCAACGCCCCGGCCAGGGTGTAGGAAATAATCTGCGAAAATAACCCGAGTAAAAGAAATATAATGAGAATCGCCAGCAACAAAAGAAGGATGACCACACCGGTCCGGCTGAAGAGGATCCTCAGGATTCCTTTCTTCTTTCTGCTTGTTAAATGGAGTTCGTCGTTCATTGTCTTTTCCTCCTGTTTTGGTATGAAAAGGAGGGCTTTCCACCCTCCTTTTCCGTAGATTCTGTCTTACGTTGAAAATTGTCATCGCTTCGGATCAATTTTCCTTGATCACCCGGATGCATTTCCCGATTCCGGGAAATCAGCCAAACTGTGAATTGTACAGTGCTGCATACTTTCCGTTCTGCTTCATCAGGGCGTCGTGATCTCCGACCTCCTTGATATCACCGTTCTCCATGTACAGGATCACATTCGCATCACGGATCGTGGAAAGCCTGTGGGCAATGACAAAACTGGTACGCCCCTTCATCAATGTCGCCATTGCGTTCTGGATCACCTGCTCCGTATGGGCATCCACGTTACTGGTTGCCTCATCAAGGATCATGATCTCAGGATTTGCGATAATGGCTCTTGCGATCGTAAGGAGCTGTCTCTGACCCTGGGATATATTCTCCGCGCCCTTGCTCAGCACCATATCATAGCCGCCCGGCATCGTATGGATGAAGGTATCTGCGCAGACAGACTTTGCTGCTGCTTCCATTTCCTCATCGCTGACCTCACGCTCCGTGCTGTATTTCAGGTTGTCCCGGATCGTGCCCTCAAAGAGCCAGGTATCCTGCAGAACCATACCGAAATGTCTTCTGAGCTCCTGCCTTGTCATTTCTTTGGAATTGACACCGTCCACCCAGATTTCGCCGCCGTTGATCTCGTAGAAACGCATCAGCAGATTGATCAGCGTCGTCTTGCCGGCACCGGTCGGTCCGACGATGGCGATCTTCTGACCCGGCTCCACATGGACACTGACATCGGTCATAAGAAGCTTATTCGGCAGATAACCGAACTTCACATGCTTGAAATCCACACTGCCATCTGTCTTTGAGGGAACCTTTCCGGTCTCCGGATCCTTTACTTCCTCTTCCGCATCCAGGAGCTCCATGATCCGGCCCCCGGCTGCCATTGCTGCAGAAATCTGCCCTGCCATACTTGCAAAGGTGGTAAAGGGCTGCTGGAAGCTTTCCACATACTGCATAGCAGACTGCACACCGCCGAGGAGCATGCTGCCCTGCAGGGCAAAGATACAGCCAACCAGTGCCGTCACGGCACAGCCGATCATATTGACCACTGTGGTCAGGGGCATTACCGCGCCGGAAGTTGCCTCGGCCTTGTTGGAGCTTTTACGAAGGAGCTCATTGATCTCCTTAAAACGCTCGTTTGCCTTTTTCTGATAGTTGAAGGAGGTGATCACGTTCTGTCCGTTGTACATTTCCTCCACATAGCCGTTTAGATCGCCTAAGAGCTTCTGCTGTTTATCAAAACTGATGGAGCTGGCCTTCAAGGTTCCGCCGGATACCAGGAAGGTCAGGGGGATGGTTGCTACTGCGATCAGAGCAAGCCAGCCATTGATCGAGAAGAGCATGATCAGGATACCGATGGCCATAATCGGCTGGGTGATGATCTGGAAGAAGTTGGCACCCAGCAGGAGCTGTATGGCATTGACATCATTCGTGATAACGGAAAGAACCTCGCCGTTCGTTCTGGTATCATAGTAATCCAGCTTCATCCGGTGCATCTTGGCCTGGATGTCCTTACGAAGATTTTCAACCATACCCGCGCTGACGGTAGCCAGGAGAGAATTCGCGATCATGTTGAAGATCCATGAAAAGAGATAGATCAGGATCAGGATAATCAGGATCAGGACGATGGTTGTCACCTTGCCCAGGGGGTAATTCGCTATCGTTATCCATGCGGATTCCGGTTTGGCGGCATCATAAAGCCAGAGCTTGTCCTTGAACCCGGCGAAGAGGATCGTGGTGATTTCTCCCATGACACGGGGAGCCGCAATCAGAAGCACCGTTCCAAGAAGCGCAGTCACCACGGCAGCTCCGAATCTTCCTTTAAAGTTGCCCAGATAGGACATCAGTCGTTTAAGCACATGCGATTTCATTCTCCACGACCTCCTTTCCGAGTTGGATCTCTGCGATTTCCCGATACAGCTGGCAGCTCTTTAACAGCTCCTTATGCGTGCCGATGCCGACTGCCTCTCCCTTATCCAAAACGATGATACGGGTAGCATCCATGATCGTGCTGACACGCTGAGCCACAACGATCATCGTGGAATCTCCCATGCTTTCCTTCAGATTCTGCCGCAGCTGTCTGTCTGTTTTCATATCCAATGCGGAGAAGCTGTCATCAAAGATATAGACCTCTGCCTTCTTCATCACGGCACGGGCGATCGCCATACGCTGCCGCTGGCCACCGGAAAGGTTTGTTCCTCCCTGGGCAATGGGTGAATGGTACACGCCGTCCTTCTTATCCACGAACTCGGATGCGCATGCGATCCGCACGGCCTCCTTCCATTCCGCTTCTGACCCGTTTTCATTACCGAAATTCAGGTTGCTGGCGATATCACCGGTAAACAGAACATTCTTCTGCGGAACATAACCGACCAGATCTCTTAAGTGATCCATTTTGTACTGCTTTACGTTTACGCCATCCACCAGGACTTCTCCGAAGAGCGTATCGTAAAGCCGCGGAATAAGCTTCACCACGCTGGATTTCCCGCAGCCTGTACGACCGATGATCGCCGTGGTCTCTCCGGGCCTGGAAATGAAGCTGATCCCCTTGATCACCGGCTCATCCGCATTCGGATATGCAAAGGTCACATTTCGGAATTCCACGGTACCCTTGCAGGTCTGAGGCGGCTCCGGCTTTTCGGGATCCTTGATGGAGACCTCTGTAGAAAGCACATCGTTGATACGCCTCATACAGGTCATGGCATCCGGGATCAGACTTACCACATAGGTCAGCATGATGATGGCCAGCAGGATGATATTGATATACTGCGTTGCGGCCACCAGAACACCCACATCCATCTGTCCGTAGGCAACATATCCGGTACCCACCGCCATGACCGTAATCGAGGTAAAGCCGAAAAGCATATTGACAATGGGAACCAGAGAGCCGGCGATCCGGATCTGCTTCCGGGATACTTCGGTTGTCTGCCGGTTCGTTTCGTCAAACCGCTCCGTTTCACGCTTCTGCTTGTTGAAAGCACGAATCACGCGGACGCCCTCCAGGATCTCAAGGAACCGTTGGTTGATCTTATCGATCATTTCACGGAGCTTGATAGAATACCGGCTGGCGGCGATGATCAAAAGAACGGTCACCACAAGAAGGATCGGAACCGCAATGGCAAGAACGATGGAGACCTCACCTGCCGTGGATACCGAAAGGATCAGTCCCACCACCGCGATCATGGGCGCAAGGATCCCGAACCGGAGCAGCATGGACAGAAACGTCGTTATCGTTGTTACGTCCGCCGTGCTTCTGGTGATCAGGGATGCCGTTCCGAATTTGTCGATCTCAGCGGCGGAAAACTCCGATACCTTTTCGAACACCGCTGCACGAATATCCGCGCAGACCTGGGTGGATACCTTTGCCGAAATATTTGAGGCAACAATGTTGCAGGCGCAGGAAATGAGCGCTATGATCCCCATGGCGATAGCCATACTGATGATCAGCCCCATGTCCTTCTGCGTGATTCCCTGGTCGATCATGACCGACATAAATGCAGGAGACAACATTTGTGCTACGGATGCGATCAGGATAAAAATGATCAGTGCGACGACATTTTTCGCGCCCAGCCGCATCTTGGAATAGATTGCTTTCATGTTTTTTCCTCCTCAATGTAATATTAACACGCCACCCAATCATGGCGGTGAATACATGTGTATTTTACATCATATCGCTTGTAAAGTCCATGGTAAATACAGGAAAAGATGTTCTCGTATGCGTTCCCGTTCCCCTTTTATCAGAACTTCACCTGGTTTTTCTCGAATACGCGGTTCAGCTCTCCGGTCAGTGCACGCTGTACCTTGTGATAATCACGCTCCTTGCATTCCGCAGTCACGACGATGGTCATGCCGTTATGCCCGAAGGCCGTCACGCCCTTATAATACGGACCACTGATAATCCCGGTGACCTTCTCTTTGATCTCCGGCAGGGCCGCTTCTAACATCTCTTCCATCCTTTCCATGGTCTCCTCGCGGCTGACGGTAAATTCCACCGCGCACCAGGAATTGAGATGGGTCATGTTGATAACGTTCTTCACATCGCGGTTGCTGATGATCTTGATGTTGCCGCCCTGTCCCATGAGCTTCGTGGAACGGACGCCGACCTCCACCACGCTGCCGCGGTAGCCGCCGATTTCCACGATATCGCCCACCTGATATTCCCCTTCGAATACGATGGTGATGCCGGCGATGAGGTCGGTCACCAGATCCTTCATGCCGAGGGACAGTGCAAAGGAAACCAGTCCGATGGACGCGATCACCACCCGGATGTCAAATCCCAGATCATCCAGCATATAGTATAAAAAGACCACTATCAGGATATACCGGGCAAGGTTCAGCGCCAGACGTCCGATCGTCTCCCCCTTTGTATTCAGAAACCGGTTCAGTACAAACCCCGTCAGCTCCAGTACAAAGTAGAGGAAGAACACCAGGCAGAGCAACAGCAGGATCGCTGTCACCGCAAAGATATTGAAACCCTTGTTCCACTCCCCGTAGAGCACATAGCCGAAAATGCTGGACTGCGCCAGCGCTTGTTTGCCTGACGCCAGGATATAGATCACGCCTCCGGTAATACAGATCAGCGCAAAAATCTCCGCCAGCAGCCTTGTGGAATTCCCCGGGGATTTCTTTCTGCGGAAGCGCTCCAGCAGTTTCCACCGCTGGGACACGTCCACGGTCCTTTTCTCTTCTCCGCTGGGAAGTACCACGGTCTCACCGCTGTCATCATACTCCTCTCCCATATCCTGCCAGTCAATATTCGCCTCTGTATATTTACGCAAAAGCAAAACCATCAGGAGCAGGAAAAAGAGGAAGTAAGGCACTGCAGCCGTGGCAGCAAACGCCCACGCACCAAAGAGGATATTCTCCTGCGCCATGGCCACGTAATAAAGGGCATCCGTGTTCGCCTGAGAGATCCCGTAATAGTTTCCGTTGTTCAGGCGGAAGAAGTCCATGAAATGGTCTTTCACCTGCGCTTCTTCCATACCGAGATCGATCACATTTCTCCCGATGATTTCCGGGTCGTTGGAATAGATGACATTCTTCGTCTCCTGATCCACGGAAAAAATGAATCCCGTCCCGGACGCCATGATGTCAATCAGCTCATTCTTGGTAAAAATCTTCAGAGACTCCCGTACTTTCGGGGAAACATACGCCGCCAGCACGCCATAGATCTGCTGATCGGAAAAGGAAATCGGCACGCCGTAGGACGCCATATAAAAGCCGTTCGGATCCTCTTTGTCCGGCTCATTGATCACGGAGGGCACGCCGTTCCGAAGTTTTTGGAAGGCACCGTTGCCGTCGCCCGGTCCTCCGAGAGAAAGGCCTCTTAACGTGGAATTGGTCAGATACTCTTTCCCGTTGGGGTCAAACACGACAAGGTAATCCGCGCCGATGATCGTGCTGACATCACGTACAAAATCCTGCTGCATCAGTTCGGGATATTGTTCCATCAATTTGGCAGTGTATTGCAGTTCATCCACCAGATTATTGTCATAGTTCTTTTTGAAGGAATCCAGCTGTCCTTCACTGGCGCTGATCCGGTCAAACATCGTCTCGATGATTCTGTTGCAGTTTGCATTGGTCTGATACAGACCGATCAACGTACAACCGTACAATGCCGTGCAAAATACCACCAATGTGGAAATGACCAGATAGCCGAAGGAAACGCTGCGAACCCGTTTCGGCAGATAGTTTTTCTGCTGGTTCAGCGTCAACTTCTCCGTCCGCACAAACTTGAACACGGAAAACACCCAAAAAACAAAAACAAAGAAGCATACAAAAATAATCACGCAAACCGGGATCACAAGCGGGATCACTCTTTCCAGTCCGTTCAGCAGTGAAGAAAACACCACCGCCTGATAGTTTCCGCCAACGGTTTTCGTCACATAATAGTAAGGCACTCCGTTCATTATGATCGCACCGTTAGCCGGCTCGTTCACTTCTCCCGTTGTTTCCCTGATATTAAGCGCTTCCAGGTTTTGTTCGCACCCGAAAAATGCCTCCGGCCAATAGACCACGCCATCGTTATTCTCGTTTCTCAGGATGACTTTGATGTCATAGGCGGTCTCCAATGCCTTCACATTTTCCAGCACTTCTATCATTCGGGCTACATAATTGGCCTGATCTGTGACAGGGGTAAACTCCACATACAGGTAATCCCCGCGGACGGGCACGGTGTTCATGATACACCAGGTTTGATTCCTGGTGTCATAAAAAAACTGGCTCTCCTGATATGATGATTTTTGCTCCTGATCCGCCTGCGGAAGCTGCTGCCAGTCGACTTCCGATGCAGATTGATAAGGCGCATCCGACGGCAACTGAATGATTCCGCCTTCCTGCTTGACGATATAACCAACTCCGAAGGCGCCGGGCGTTCCGTCCCACCCGCTGAAGCCTGTCTGCTGCAGCGCCCGGGCGGTAATTTCGCGCTTAGTATGCCACTGCGCCTTGATCACATCCGAATCATCATTCATTTGTTGCATCATATAATCGAGGTTCTCTAAGGCCTGGGTCGTCTGGATCTCTCCGCTGGCCATGATCTTTAAAATCTCCGTGAGAAAACGGAATCCCATGAGCGTCACGCCAATCAGCAGCGTGAAGACCCCAATCAAAATGACCGTTCTGACTTTTTTCCCGGTTGTTACTCTCATAAACACACTCCCTACTGGATATAAACGATCTTCGAACGATAGAAAGCGCTGGCGACTTTGCCAGCCCCCATAAAGATCAACCCGATGCTGTACGCGAACACCATAACCACCGTGTTTTTGACAAAGATCAGACAAAACAGCGCAACCATCAAATAGATCATGCCGCTGAAAAACCGCCAGTACCAGGATGGCGCATTTTTCTTTCGTGCTTCCAATCCGCGCAGCACATGCAGCAATCCCGTCATACCGAATACCGCCACGAGATACAGCATCACAAAGATCTTCGGAATATCCGAAAGAGACAGGGTCAATATGGCAAAATCCACCTTGACCAAGCCGGAATACAAGGCATCCCTGCCCCCCACCATGTGCCTTGACATGGAAAAGTAATACACCAGGGAACGGATGCCGGAGACAAGGAGCGAAACGGCAATCACGAGTGCGATCACAAGGTATCCGATTTCCGGCAGCAGCATCATGATCACCGCTCCCGCGATGATCAGTAACCCGATAATAATATGAATGACCCGACTGGCAATATTCATGCCTGCCCTCCCTTCTGAGCAGCTTCCACAAGTTTCAGATAAGCCCTGATGCCCTTGGTGCCCCATTTCTTATAATCACCGCTGATGCCGGCCAGAAGATTCCCCGACTTATAGATACGGTTCGTGACCATGCTCTTCTGCGCCAGTGCTGCGATCACAAAACGTCCCATAGGTGTATCGTCTTTCTTGTCCTCAGGCGCGTTCCTGTATTCCTCCTGATAATCCGCTGACGAAAAGTCCGGAATGCTCTGATTTGTCAGGTTTTCTCCGAAATCCTTCCAGTCCTCACAGGCATCGGTCTGTCTTTTTGAGAGGATGTGTTCGATCTTCGTTTTGTAGGGTGCGATCGCTTCCGTGTCATAAGTTTCTTTTTCGAAGGTATCCGTTTCTCCCCTCAGATATTTCATCGCATAGATCATCTGACAGTAGGCCTGCATGAAATCACTCTGATTGTCCTTGATACACTCTTCATAATCCGCCCAAGCCGGGAGATATTTATACCGGATAAAACTGTAGTCCGGCAGATGCCCTGCCCGTCCGTGACCCAGATTCATAATCGAGGTCTCACTGGATTGATGCACGCTGTTTGTGTATGTGCCCTTCTCCACATTGTCCGGTGCCGCAGGATTCGAGCCGAACCTGATTGGCCGCTCGCTTCCGTCCGGCAGGATTTCATAGAAGTAATAATTGGTATCATTGATCACGCGGGAGGGGGTGCCGGCAAAATTCTGGTGCGCCCAGGTATCCGCCAGCACATGCATGGCAAGACCTGTGGCTTCCAAGCCCTTCCCCTTTACCTGATTGACCGTATCCACCAAAAGATCCCCGTTGGGCTTGCAGATCAGGTGGTATTTTTGCATATATTTCTTCCCGCAGCCTGCTCTCTTGGAGTAAAGATCACCGGGCAGGAAATGAAACGAGGCCCAGATCCTTGTGATATCCTGCTGGGAGAGAGCATCACTCCCAGCATCTGCCATCTCCATGGCCAGCATCGTGGTCGCCGCCTCCACCGGTGCGCCAACGCTGTTTAAGATGGGCTTCGTGCAAAGATCCACAAAAAACGCACTTCTGGCGATGGCAAGTGCCTCTTCATGGCCATATCCCGCCAGAACGGCGGCTGAATAGGTTCCGAAGTAATGAAAGTCTTTATTCATGCTGCGGCCTCCTCCAACTTTGCTTCATCGATCTTTTTGCTCAGTCGCCTCACCTTCATCCCAGCCACAAACAGCTCCACCACCATGACAATCGACGTGACATCGATGATCACCGTGATGATGCCATCAAGGATCGTGTTGAAGCTTTCTTCAAAATGCGTGAAATCCGTGAAAAGGGAAGCCAAAGACAGCAATCCAAGAATCGCGCCGAAGAACAGATACGCCTTTTGCGGCCTTTCCCCCCTGCCTCTGCCTTCGATCCTGGCGGAAGTACCGACGATGAGCCGAAGCAGCACGTCCAGACAGATGATCACCGTCACGATGACGTAGAGGAGCGGAATCGCAATTGCCATCTCTTCTTCCGTAGTCCCTGTTGCGGCAAGCAATTCTGCCCACTCATCCTTGTAGAAGATCATGCTCATCACGCCTTTCACCAGACTCCAGAATCCGAAGGTGATGATGCCGCTTCCCACGCAGAATAACAGATCCTGATTCCTGCGTAATTCTCTCTCCATAGTTTTCCTCCTTATTTCCCTTTTTTATCTAGAACCGAGGTACGTGATGTACTGCACGGCGGTGCGTCCGGAACGGCCGCCGTGGGAAAGTTCCCACTGCCTTGCGCCGGCAAGAAGCTCTTCCCGGGGCAATGAGATGCCGTTTCGCTTGGCCAAAGCGAGCACGATGTTCTCATATTCCTCCGGCTCCGGTGCGCCGAAATAAATGGAGACGCCGAACCGCGAGACAAGTGACAGTTTTTCCTGGACAGTGGCATTGCGATGGATGTCATCATCCTGCTCGTCCCGATCCGAAAAATTCTCCCGGATCAGATGCCGGCGGTTGCTGGTGGCATAGATCAGGATGTTCTCCGGCTTCTTCTCCAGCCCGCCCTCGATCAGCGCCTTCAGATATTTATATTCCGTCTCAAATGCCTCGAAAGAGAGGTCATCCATATAAATGATGAAACGGTAATTGCGGTTTTTGAGCATCCCGATCAGCGGGTTCAGATCCTGAAACTGGTGCTTATAGAGTTCCACCATGCGCAGCCCCTGATCGTAATACTGATGCAGGATCGCCTTGATGGAGGAGGATTTGCCTGTTCCGGCATCGCCGTACAGGATGCAGTTATTAGCCGGAAGGCCTTTCACAAAGGCTTCCGTGTTATCGATCAGCTTTTTCTTCGCGGTCTCATACCCCACGAGATCAGATAAGCTGACATGGGCGATCCGCGTGATGGGCTGGATCACAAGCGCGCCCGTCTCATCATGGGAAAGGCGGAATGCCTTGTGCAGGCCGAAGGTGCCGACGCCGAACTGCTCGTAAAAGAGCGAGAGCGCTTTTTGGAAGGACGCAACACTCTCCGCTTTTGCCAGCTCTCCGGACAGTTCCTGGATCCTGTCCCTGATCCGCCGGTTAAACACAAATCCGTTTTCATCGGCGCTGGTGAAGCTGAGGAGCGCATCCACCCCGTCCACGGCCAGTTCTCTTTCCAGTATCTCAAGATCGAAGTCAAACAGTTCCCTGATGATGGCAAGGTCATGCAGCGCCAGTGCGTTCACGCTGCTGTCCTTTTGCTCTCCTCTCTTTTCGCATGAGATGCTGTAGGCATTTTCCGCGTCCACGAGGAACAGGGTCAGATAGTCCTGCCAGAGATTTCCGGAAAAGCCGTGGCTGGAAGCGATTTCAAACAGGCGTCCCGCCGAACGGTAATAAACCAGCCGCAACGTCTCCTGCTCTTCCTCGGATACAGGCTCTGCTTCCCGACACCGTTCGATCAGTCCCGCAAACTCCCGCAGCAAAGAAACCTGATGCCGGTTCTCTCCCGGAAAACGATATAAGATCAGATCCTTGTAATGCATGGTTCAAAGCCTTTCTTTCTTTTCAACGGAAACCCTGTAATTTCCCCAGACCTTGCACTGGTTCGTCTCCGCCGCAAGTCCGCGCAGCGCGTTTTGCACGGCGCTTTCATTGAAGTTTCCGTCGATATCCAAAAAAAACCGGTATTCCCAGTTCCGCCCCTGGATGGGTCGCGACTCGATCCGGTTCAGATTCAGGTCGTTATAAATAAAGTGGGACAGCGTCCGGTACAAAGACCCGGCCTCATGCCTGATTTCAAAGCTCACCGTGATCTTGTCCGCATCCTTGACAAACACCTTGTCCTTTGACACCACAAAGAACCGCGTGGAATTGGATTCGTTATTCTGAATCCCGATCCTGATCTTTTTCAGTCCGTAAATGTCTGCCGTCAGGGCGCTTGCGATGGCGGCCTGAAAAACGTTGTCCTCTTCGCTGATCTTTTTTGCCGCTGCCGCCGTATTTTTCAGGGAAATCCGTTCCATGTTCCGGTACTGCTCCAAAAACCGGCTGCATTGAAGCAAGGCCTGCGGATGGGAGTACACCTGGTTGATCTCCTCCGGCGAAATCTCCTCCTTTGCAAGCAGACAATGGTCAATCGGGATGATCTGTTCCCCGACGATCGCCACATCATATTCCGAAATGAGATCATAATTTTCGGATACATAGCCGGCCGAGGAGTTTTCAAAAGGCAGCACCGCATAATCCGCGCGTCCGCTGCAGATCTCTTCCAACGCATCCCGCCAGGTCTCCACATGATAGCAGGGCGTCTCCGGTCCGAAAAAGGCATAGAGCGCCGCCTGCGCATACGCGCCCTCTTCTCCCTGAAACACCGTGCGGATCCCCTCTTTTTTCAGGGACTCTATCTCACGAAACGCCATTGTCTCCGTGTTGTTTCGCTCCGCCCGCAGCTGATACTGGCGTTTTCGGCTTAATGACATGATCTGGGTAAAAAGCTCCCGTACACCCTTTTTCCCATAGGGCGTATGGGCCAGCGCCTCGACACTGGCAAGCTTCTCTTCCTCCCTGGCCGGATCAAGCACTGCAATGTCGTTTTTCAGTTTGTACTCCGCGACTTCCTCCGCCAGCTGCATGCGCTTCTCAAACAGCGCCACCATTTCGCGGTCTGCTTCATCGATTTTTTCTCTGATGGTCTGTAACTCGTTCATGTTTTCCTGTTGATCTCTTAAATCATATTTCCATTATAGCACGAATGCAATAGAATGTTCCGGAATGTCAAGCCTGCTTTTTCACAGCAAGCACATCGTTATCTGCCGCTTCAGCCCCGGCTCTTGTCCACCACATTGAGATAGGGATAGGGAACCTCTATGCCGTTTTCTGCCAGCGCCTTATTCACTCTCAGATTGATGTCGGAGATCAGTTCCTCGGTGGCAACATTCGCCGGAAAATAGACCGTGGTGGCAACCCGAAACCCCGTCACCTCATAAGCCATGAAATAAACCGGGGCATAATCCGTTTTCCCGTCCTTTTCCTTTCCCGGAATGCTTAAGGGGGAGGAGATGATCGCTTCCCTCACCACACGCAGGGTCTTCTCCATATCACTGTTTAACGCAACATAAAAATTGAATTTTGCGGACCGGTTATCCCTGTGATAACTGTAATTCGTAATCTTCATTTCGTTCAGCCTGCTGTTTGGCACAACGAAGGTCTCCGTATCCAAGCCAACCAGCGCCACGTGTCTCATGGTGATATCCTTTACGATGCCTGTCGTGCCATCCTCCAACGTGATGCGGTCTCCGATTTCAAAGGGTTTATAGATGCAGATCAGCACTCCCCCGAGAAGGTCCTTCAGCATTCCCTGCGCAGCAAACACCACCCCAACAGCGAGTGCCGCAAGGCCGAGGATCACTGCCGTCCATACGGGGTTAAAGCCGTTAATCGCGGTATAGATGGCGACAATCCCGATAATCACGATAAAAACGGATATCAGCCTTCTTAAAAAAACTGCCAGAATGTCCGCCCGCTTTCTCTGAAGATGTCTGAAAACGCCTTGCGTAATGGCAAGCGCAATCGCAATCGCGATCACACCGATCACGATGATGACAGCCGTTGATAATACAACGTTTCCGTTCATATCTGCCAAATCCTCCTTGTTGTCATGGCAATCAATAACAGCAGCACTGCTATCACTATAGCATATCCGGAAAAAAAAGACACTCTCTGTTTTCTTGAACCCCTTGTTGATAAGGGGTATAATCATTTTCAGGAGGAAGCCGTTATGAGTCAAAAATTACGCACTGCCCTGTTATTCATTGTCCCCATCGCCGTGATCGTGCTTTTGTTTCTTTTCAGGCATATGGCGTCAAAGACGATCATGAACACGGGTTATGTCAACGGCAACACAGGGAGCAATCTTTACAACAACGGTCTGTTCTGCGAACACGGGGATACGCTCTTTTTCAGCAATCCCGATGACGGGCTGCGGCTCTACTCCATGAACCGCGACGGCTCGGACTTAAAGCGCCTCTCCGATGACAGGGTCACCTCCATCAATGCGGATGATCATTATGTCTATTACTGCAGAAGCAATGCCAACGACCAGAGCCAGTTTTCTTTTCTTCATGTGGATACCAACAGTCTCTGCCGCCTCACGCAAAAAAACGGCAAGCTCCTCGTCCTCGATCATGATCCGGATCTCTATGCCTGCCTGGTGGGGAATTATGTTTATTTTATGCACTACGGAAAGGATGACGCGACGACGCTCTATCGCGTCCGCATCGACGGGAAAGAAGACGAGCAGATCGCAAAAGCGCCGATCTACCCCTGCTCCGCAAGTCAGCAATATCTCTATTACACCGCTGCAGATATCGATCTGTCGATCTACAGAATGGACACTGTCTCCGGTCAGAAAAGTCAGGTGCTCCCGACTGATTCCTGGAATCCGGTGATAGACGGCAGCTACATTTATTACATGGTGCCCTCCAAAAACTATGCGCTCACCCGTACCAATCTCGCAGACATGAGCACCGAGGTCCTCACCAATGATCGGGTAGACTGCTACCTGGTCACCGGCGACACTGTCTTCTATCAGAAAAACTCCCAGACTTCCCCCGCGCTGATCAAGCTGTCCCTCAGCACAGGCGCGCAGGAAGTGGTCGCAGAGGGAAACTTTCACTCTCTGAACGCCGCCTTCGGAAAACTCTATTTCCTGTCCTTTGATGACAACAGCACCTTCTATCAGGTACCGCTCTCCGGGGGTACGGTCTCATCCTTCCACCCCGGAAAAGAAGAAAATTAGTAACTGTTCAGTACAGCCGCCTCCTGTCATGATTTCGCTCACGAGGGTCCCCCGAGAAATTCCACGACGCCATCCACGCCGATGTCCCCGTTCAACACATCGGTCAGAATCCCGATATAGGAATCCGCGATGGCGCAGGCATTGCCCACCGCAAGATCCATCTCTCTGAAAAGAAGCGGATCCTCGAGATCCATCGGCAGGAGCGTATTTAATACAAAGCAGAAGAACCGATGATCCTTGTCAACGGAAAAGCACCCGGCCGGAAGGGTGAAATTGATGTAGGAGATCGCTTCGTAAAGCGCCGGAAGGCGTTCCGGCGGCAGCTCGTCCGTAATGGTAATGACGCATAGAAATTGCTGCGCCGGATCATCCTCAGTCCGGATCGGTCCAAAATAGAAGTCCCCCAGGATTTCCATGTCGCCGTCTCCCATCTCGTCCAGAATGGCGCTCACCATTTCCGGCACGCCTTCATCCTTTCTGACCACCGCGGCGATCTGCGCACCATTCAGTTCCCTGTTCAATTCCTCCAGTAGTTCATGTCTTCTTTTTTCTATCTCTTTCCTATCCATTTCATCCTCCTTCGGCCTGTTACAATTCCGGCAGCATCTGTTCACATTGCGTTCAGTTTGCGCACCAGAATGTTCTCGTCAGGCAGTTTCTTTTTTTCGTTATATCGTAAATTGATGGACTGCACAAATTCGATATACTGCTGTTTTTCCACCGGATCGACGGCCCCTCCGCCAAACAGTTTCTTACGGATCAGGCGGGCAAATTTGGAGCAGATATAGATCGTTGCTCTGTTCACACTGTTAAAGCCTGCGCGGGCTGCCACCCGCAGGCGCAAAGCTTCTTTGATCCGATTCTTCACCTCCTTTTTATCTTCGATGAGATGATGAAGGTTGCGTTTTTTTGACTCTTCTTGATACCGCTTTTCCATCGCCTTTTCAGCCAGGGCATCCATATTGAAAAAAGTGTCAAACAGTCCGGTTCTCAGATTGGATGCGGTCTTATAAGATCGGACGCCTCCCACGATGAAAGTGACAAGTGCAGCGGCAAGCGCAGGAGCCAGTATAGCTGGAAACGCGACGCCCGCGACGAAAAGCCCGGCTCCGATACTGCTGGTTGCGGCCTTTTCCGCCTGCCGTTCCGTCAACTTGTGCTGCAGCAGCAGCATATTCGCCTCATATTTCAGCTCACGTTTCTCCTCCTTCTTTAGATTATTAAGTCCCTTTTCTCTTGCCAGTTTATCCCGTTTCTGCCGGAAAAGATCCACCGCCTTCGTGCCATGATAGTCCATTTTCCCCGCCGCGACGCTCTGGGCGATGGCTACGCCGGCGCTGACCGCGGCAGCGACGATCGGAACGCCAGCCTCCATAACCCCTGCAGCCGTACTAAGCGCAGCCGTATGCACGAACTTGCCGGCGATCATGACCGCGCTCGTTGCTGCATAAATGACGGAGCTGCTTACTTCCAAGGATTTCTCTGCCAAATCCTCTTTGGAGTAGCTGTTTCTGTTCTTGAGCAGCGTGATCGTGCCGGTAACGGCTCCGATCAGACCCACGATGCCCTGCGTCCCGATTCCAATGCCGCCTCCCATGAGATGTTCATCGATCATGTTGGGCAGATAGCCGAAAATGCTGGCATATTCCACCGCCTCTTCTGTCACGACCTCACGGGCTTCGCCCTTTTCCATATATACTTTTTCTTTTCCGACCGTTCGCTGCTGCTCCCGGAGTTTCCCCACCAGCTTCTCACACTCTTTGTAGGACTCCTTGCTTTTCATTGCGAGACCGGCCTTTTCTGATTTCTTTTCGGCTTTCTCTTCCGCCTCCAGATCATCCCGATGCACTTCAAGTGCAGACTTCAGTTGCAGCAACGTGGAAATGATCTCTTCCGCGGGCTCTATTGGCGCGTCGTTTCCGCCCGGTTTTTCGTCGTTTGCGTTCAGTTTTTTCTGTTCGCGCTCTATCTCCGCAACGGTATTGATCTCTTTGCGATACTGCATGGTTACCAGAAGCGCGTCTGACAGTTTATGCGTATAGGTATAATCTCCGGACACCCTTTTCCAGAACTTGAGCTTTGTGGCAAGGATCTGATCCTTAAAACGCTCCAGGGACGGGGTATGGACGGAAGATAAGCCGACATCCGCCATGTCGGCCTGCCTCCTCCTCCCCATTTCCACCAGAAAGTAGGTGTGAAGCCTCTCTCTTTTTGACATGGAAAGGAGTCTGTCCACCAGTTCCGCGTCATTATTGGATCCGTTCTTAAAATTTCGGATCAGCCAGTTATCGATCTCCTCGATTCCCTTTAACTGTTTGGGAAGCAGTTCCTCCTTTTGATCCGTTGGGACGGTCTTATCCTTTTCGTTGCTCTCGAACTCCGTTTCCGCTTCCAGATGGCGGTCGATCAGTTCATCAAACCCCTCATCCTTTTGCTTCGTCAAGGAACGAAGTTTCTCCCAGGCCAAGCATTCCTCATAATCACGGATCATCTCATTGACGTCCTTATCCCGATCCGCTTCCTCAGGATGCTTTCTCCGATACAGCTTGATCAGACGATCATTGATGCGAAGAACCCGCAACTTTTTTTTCAGGGTCTCTCCTCCCGGCATATAACCCATACAGCCTTCTGCGATCTGCAGACGGTATTTCCGATAGGCCTTTGCCGCGCGTTTCAGATCCTTCTCAACGGTCTTGTCACTCTCCCCAAGGTCGGTTTCCAATTTCGCATCCTCGTTGGAACGGATCTCCTCCTGCTCCTCCTCCGTCAGAAGCCCCTTCAGATAGGTTGTCGTCATGTCCCGTACTTTCTGCGCCATCAACGCACGGGATGCTCCTGCCTGCGTGAAGAAAAATTTCTTTTGATGGGTAATGCAATAGTTGCTGGCCGCCTGAGAAAGTTCAAACAGCTTCTCCACGGTTTCCACCGGATCCTTCACTCTGTCTTTGTTCTTTGTCACCTCATTCATTTCAGTGAGGCTGCCCATAAGGTCTGTGGCCGTCCCGCTGCGGTTTTTGGGCAACATCTGGGTTTCTGTTCCATAAGCAAGGATACGCAGGCTGTAATATGGATCTTTCCTTTCCCACTCACTGCGGAAATGGTCTGTCACCTTCTGCATTTTTTCCTTCAAAAGCCCGATCCTTACTCCGCGCGCTTTGGAGTCTGTTTCGATCAGGGGCGCATTCCCTTGAGGGATCAGCTCAATCCTGTCCTCTTTTTGTATCAGTTCCTGTTCCTGAAGCTGCTGTTGTCTTTCCAAATGCAATGATGCATCCATCGTGTTTTCCCTTCTCCCGGCATAGGTTTTACCCAATCACCCGATCCATAAACGACTCCGTGGTTTCTTTTGTTTTTTTCAGTGTACAGTCTGTCCTCACATCCGTCTCCGCCTGCACATCCCCCATCACCATGGCAAGAGGGCTTCGTTTCCGGACATTGGTCAGCACCGTGATCTCGCAGTCGCTGCGCAGGATAGGTTCGCAGTCCTTAGGCAGCTGTTTTTTCAGTATCTTCGAGAAATCCTTCATTTCCGCCGCCGAATCCAGAGTAAAGAACATGGCACTGCAAGGGGCATATTTTTTTTTACGCGCAAGCTCCTTCAGATAGTTGACAAAGTCCCTGTTATAAAACCCCGTCTCCCGGTCTAAATAGCGTTCTTCCGCGACAATCGAGGTGTATAAGAGCATGAGTCCAAGCGTAGACCCTAACGCCGAAAAACCCCATTCAAACACGTCCTGCAGCAGCCATCCGGCAAATACCGGGACAAAAAACACCCAGGGATTGAAAAAACGAAGATAGCCATTCTGTTTTTTGTACTCTATCAGCAGCCGCAGCGCCATCAAAAAATAGATCATCCTGATGACAAAAAACGCAATGATCGCCGCAATGTAAAACCGGTATCCCTGCTCCGTCAAAAGCGCCAACGGGATACTGACTCCGGTCACCGCTGCGCCGATGATCAGCGGCACGAAACCAGCCCATGATTTTCGCCGGATGAAATCCTTGTCCTCATAAAGGAACCAGCTTAAGAAGGTGATCCACCTGCACAGAAAGACCGCGCTGAAGAAGATATCGATCAAAAAGAACGCGATCGCCGTCAGGTACCAGCCCCTCTGTTCCGAAACAGTAAACCTCCCGAACTCCTCCGCTGTCAGCCCTCCGATCTGCAAAGCCGCATAGGATTGGACCAGATGGAGTGCGCCCATGCATAGAACGATCCAGGAAATTCCCCGGAAATAACGTTTGACGGAACTTTTTTCCGCGGCCAGCGCTTTTGTTCTGATCATCAACACAATCATCAGCGCAACGGCAGCCAAATCTGCTGCAAATGAAATTGCTTGTTTCCCTGTGATCATCGGTTCAAACACTTTTTTTCCTCACAAACTCTTCCGCTCTTCCCCGAAATAGTGCTCCTCACCCGATTTGCCCGGAAAGATCTTCTCCGAAAGTGCTTTGGTGCCGACGTCTTTCCTTATGATCAGAACGTTGGTCTCTGGCGGATAGTTCTCGATCGCCTTCTGCACGGAATACTTCATCAGATAGATCAGGTTTTTTTTGAATTCCGGACCATAGGCAAAAAGCAAAGCCGGAATCAGTGTTCCTGAGGGCGTCCGTCGAATCAGGAAGAGCCCCGGCACTTTATCCCCCGAAATGATACAGGAGGAAACGTTCCCATCAAACCAGTTCCTGGGAAGATAGGCAATATCCTCCATCACACCCTTGTGGTCTTTGAACAGAATCGCCTTCACGGCGTCCCGATAGTGCGCAAGCGAAAGATTTTCAATTCCGGTCACGTAATCCGGCAGCTTCTTTTTGCTTGCGATCTCGCACCCCGCCAGTTCTCCCAGGGTAATCCGCAGGGTTTCTGACTGTTTTTTCTCAAAAGAAAAACCGGATTCGGCAAATTTTTTCGCGCTGGCTTCCTCAGTCAGTTCATAGCTGCTTTTGGAAATCTCCTCCTCCTCTACGACCGTTTCCACATAATAGTTTCGGAGCGTTTCGAAAATCTCCTGCTTCTCAGATGCCGCAAAGCAGATCTTGCCCTCGATGTCGTCGTCGCTGTCCGCATTCAGAAGTTCATAGATCAGCGCCCCCAAAGGTCTGTCCGCATCATCCAATACACCGATCCCGC
This sequence comes from Lachnospiraceae bacterium, assembly GCA_017431515.1. GTDB lineage: Bacteria > Bacillota > Clostridia > Lachnospirales > Lachnospiraceae > RUG12461. The sequence continues at coordinate 6,063 of JAFRKV010000035.1, read as the reverse complement.
CAAAGTAAACCCGCTTCACGTCCTCTGACAGATCTTCCCCCAGAAGCGCAAGAAAGCGATCCATGTTTTCCTCTGAAATCTCAACTATTTCCATATTGCTCTTTCCGTTGTTTCTGTCCGAAACCTTGTCCCGACCCGATTCGTTCTATCCCTTTATACGATAAAGTCGACCCCCTGGCGTCTTTTCCAAATACCTTTTAATAGGCCAGCTCCTCATCACGCGAAGTCAAACAGCGACATCTGATTCGACTCCGGCAGATCCCCGAAGAGTCCGAGCGACTGCATTTTTTCGATCAGGGTTGAACTTGCTTTCGTTCGCTCCCTGAAATCGTCTCTGGAAAGGAAAGGCCCTTCCTTTGCGGCTTTCTGGATCTGCTCCGCCACTGACGGTCCCACGCCCGAGATCGATCCGATGCTCGGCATCAGCTTTCCGTCGATGATCCGAAAATACTTAGCGTCCGCGCGGTACAGATCGATCGGCAGAAACGTGAAGCCCCTCGCATACATCTCCTGCACGATCCGCATATCCCTCAGTTCATCCTGTTCCTTGTTGCTGAGGCTGTCCGCGCGCCTCTTATAACCCTCAATGTGGTATTCCAGTTTCTCTTTTCCCTGACACATGAGTTCATAGGAAAAGCCCGTGGCGCGGATGGAGAAAAAGGCCGCATAATACGCCAGGGGATAATACACCTTGCAGTATGCGATCCGCCAGGCCATCATGACGTAAGCCGCGGCATGTGCCTTCGGGAACATGTATTTGATCTTTTCACAAGACCCAATATACCAGTCCGGCACCTCGTGGGCCTTCATATCCGCTTTCCAGTCCGTCCAGTTCTTGACCGCGCCTTTGGCGACTTTGCCCTTTCGCACCGCCTCCATGATCTGGAAGGACTCCGCCGGATCCAGCCCCATATGGATGAGATACGTCATGATATCGTCACGGGTGCAGATCGCCGTAGAGATCGTCGCCTGTCCGCTCAAAATAAGATCCTTCGCATTTCCGAGATAGACGTCCGTCCCGTGGGACAGGCCGGAGTTTCGCACGAGATCCGAAAACTCTTTTGGCTTCGTATCGATGAGCATCTGCATGGCAAAATCCGTCCCGAACTCCGGGATCCCCAGCGCTCCGATCTCGCATCCGCCGATCTCCTCCGGCGTCACGCCGATGGCATCCGTATTCTGGAAAAGGGTCATCACCGCCGGATCGTCCAGCGGGATCTCTCTCGCATCCAGTCCGGTCAGGTCTTCCAGGAGCCTGATCATCGTCGGATCGTCGTGTCCGAGGATATCGAGTTTCAGAAGGTTATGATCGATGGAATGGTATTCAAAATGGGTGGTCACGATATCCGTTTCCATATCGTTGGCCGGATGCTGGATCGGCGTAAAGGAGTTGATCTCCTCTCCCATGGGCAGCACCACAATGCCGCCAGGATGCTGTCCCGTCGTGCGGCGGACACCGACGCACCCCTGCACGATCCGGTCGATCTCGCAGTTCCGCTTCTGCACCCCATGCTCTTCATAATAATTCTTCACATAGCCGAAGGCCGTCTTGTCCGCAAGGGTTCCGATGGTCCCCGCGCGATAGGTCTGCTCATACCCGAAGATGACCTCGGTATAGGCATGGGCCTTCGCCTGATAGTCACCGGAAAAATTCAGGTCGATGTCCGGCTCCTTATCTCCCTTGAATCCGAGGAAAGTTTCAAAGGGAATGTCAAACCCGTCTTTTTTCAACAGGGCTCCGCAGACCGGGCATTGCTTGTCCGGCATATCGCAGCCGCTCCGCCCGTCAAAGGCTCTGACCTCCTCCGAGTCAAAGTCCGAATAATGGCAATTGGCGCAGTAGTAATGGGCGTGCAAGGGGTTTACTTCCGTAATGCCGGCCATGGTCGCCGCAAAGGAGGATCCGACAGACCCTCTGGAGCCGACGAGATACCCGTCCTCATTGGATTTCCACACAAGCTTCTGGGCAATGATGTACATGACGGCATAGCCGTTTCCGATGATGGATTTCAGTTCCCGTTCAAGGCGCTCCTCCACGGGCTTCGGCAACGGATCTCCATACATCTCATGGGCTTTGTTGTAGCAGATCGTCCGTAAAAGCTCATCGGAATTTTCAATCACCGGAGGACACTTATCCGGCCGCACCGGCGCGATCCGGTCGCAGCAATCCGCGATCCGGTTCGGATTGGTGATCACGATCTCTTCCGCCTTTTCGCTTCCAAGATAGGAAAACTCCTCCAACATCTCCTCTGTCGTATGCAGATATAACGGCGCCTGCTCATCCGCGTCCTTGAAGCCGTTGCCTGTCATAATGATGCGCCGGTAGACCTCATCCTCCGGGTGAAGAAAATGCACGTCACAGGTGGCGACTACAGGCTTTTGAAAGGCCTCCCCCAGCTTTACAATCCGGCGGTTGATGTCGCGGATCTCCTCTTCCGACCGGATCCCATAGCGTTCATCCGCGATCATAAAGCGGTTGTTTCCCACGGGCTGGATCTCCAGATAATCATAGAACCGCACCAGCCGCGCGATCTCCTCCTCCGGTCTGTTTGAAAGCAACGCCTGATAGAGTTCTCCCGCTTCACAGGCGGATCCCAGCAAGAGACCTTCCCGGTGTTTCATGACTTCGCTTTTCGGCACCAAGGGATGCTTGTGATAGAAATACTTCACATGAGAAAGGGAAACCAGCTGATACAGATTGACCCGGCCGATGTCATTGATCGCAAGGATGATCGCATGATGGGATTTCAGTTTACGGATCAGATCTTCCGACAGATGCGCCGCTTCATTCAACTGCTCCAGCGTCTCAATCCCGCGTCCCCGCAGCATCTCGATGAATTTCACAAAGATCTCCGCCGTGCAGGCCGCGTCATCCACCGCCCTATGATGGTGCTCTAAGGAGACACCCACCGCCCGCGCCACCGTGTCCAGTTTAAACCGGTTCAGCTTCGGCAGCAAAAACTGCGCCAGCGTCACTGTGTCTGCCACAGTATAGTCGCAGGGAAGCCCCAGATCACGGCAGTTCTTCTCAATAAAGCTCATGTCGAATTCCGCGTTGTGCGCCACCATGATGGCGCCTTCGCAGAATTTCAGAAAGTCCGGCAGAATCTCCGAGATCACAGGTGCGTCAATCACCATCGCGTCATTGATGCTGGTCAGTTCTTCGATCCGGTAGGGAATCGGCACCTTCGGATTGACAAAGGTGGAGAACCGGTCAACGATCTTTCCATCCAGCACTTTGACCGCGCCGATCTCAATGATTTTGCAGTTTTCCGGCGACAGCCCCGTCGTCTCCAGATCAAAAACCACAAACTGATCCCGCAGGCTTTGGCCGGCAGGATTTCTGATAATATCCTTCAGATCATCCACAAGGTATGCTTCCACCCCATAGATCAGCTTAATATCGGAGCCCTCCGGGATATGATGATTAGCCACCGGAAAGGCCTGCACGACGCCGTGATCCGTAATGGCGATCGCCTTATGCCCCCAGGCTGCCGCTTCCTTGATGATATCCGCCACCTCGGAAACGCCGTCCATATCGCTCATCTTGGTATGGCAATGAAGCTCGACACGCTTTTTGACGCTGTGATCCATGCGCGCCGTTGTAAAATCGGAGATTTTGCGAATCCCACGGATCTTTCCGAGGGTCAATTCCTTGTCGTAAGTGTCCAGCAGCACCGTCCCACGGGTCTTCAGAAACATGCCTTTTTTCAGGCTTTTTAGAAGATCCGGGGCTTCCGTTTCGGAATCCAGAAACATCTTGCAGGAAATGGTATCCGTAAAATCCGTGATCGTAAAAATGACAAGTGTCCGCTCGCCCTTCTTCAGGGCGCGGGAATCCAGATTGACCACCTGTCCCCGGATCGTCACCTCGCCGATCCCGTCCTCGATCTGCGAGATGGGAACAGACTCCTCCTCCACATCCCGCCCGTACAACACGTTGGGATCGTCGGAACGCACCCTGGAAAACGTCCTGCGGCTTCTGTTCGAAAGCGGTTTCCGGTCGGAACCTTTTCCTTTCTGGCTCCTCTGCTCCGATGCCGGTTCTTTTGGCATGGCTGCGCCTTCCCCTGCCTCCCGGGCGCGTTCCTTTGCGTCTGCCGGGGCGCCTGTCTTCTCCCCGAACGCTTCCCCTGCTTCGAGGGGTTCTACGGTATCCTCCAACGCTTCCCCGCGGGGCGCAAAAGTGGTGTGGCTCACGATGGATGCGATCTCCTGGCGGATCTTTTGCTCGGCATCAAGATTCTTCTTTTCCGGCTGCTGATAGGCTGCCTCAATCCTAAGCTGCAGTCCACAGCGCTCGCAGACGATCTTCTCCAGAATCGAGATCAGCTCCTCTCCCCGTTCCCTCGAGATGATGGTATCCTCCAGCGTCAGGATCAGATGATCCGGCCGGTCAAACTCCAGCTTCGCCGTTCGGAAGGCCTGCCCCATCAGCATGCTGTATTGCTGCAGTTCCTTACGGATGCTCTCTCCGTAGATCTGAAACAGGGTTTCCGGGGTATATTGCTTGGAAAGGGTATATTTCTCGTAGATTTTAATGGTGAGCGCCTGCCCCTGAAAGATCTGCGCAGCGATCTCCTGCTCCAGACGGAGGATCTGGTCATGGGGAATCAGACGCCGCCCGCTGAGATAGACGCGCAGCATCGTGTGGGAAGGGTTCTGCGAAAGCCGTTCCACCTCCATGTCGGAAAACAGCTTCTGCAGATCGGGATGGAGTTCCAATGTCGGGAATACTTCAAAAAACGGTTTTGCCATGGTATATCGACTCAGAATGATTGACAGTTCTGATTGTGATTTCGGATCTCTGCTTCCAGTTCCTGTTGAAACTCTGACAGCAGTGCCTCCTCCGGCACCTTGCGCAAAATCTCTCCGCGCCGGAAGATGAGCCCCTCGCCTTTGCCGCCTGCGATGCCGAGATCTGCTTCCTTCGCTTCGCCGGGGCCGTTGACGACGCAGCCCATCACTGCGACCTTAATGCTGCCGTCCAAGTCCTTTTCCATCTCGCTTACCATCTCGTTGACGCGGTTCGCAAGGCCGATGAGGTCGATGCTGGTACGGCCGCAGGTCGGACAGGATACGACTTCAATCCCGCCTGTACGGAGACCGAGGGTCTTCAAAATGAGTTTCGCAGAGCGGACCTCTTCCACCGGATCTCCGGTCAAAGACACGCGGATCGTGTCCCCGATCCCCTGCCCTAAGATCTGGCCCAGTCCCACCGCGGATTTGATATTCCCGGCATAGACGGTACCGGCCTCCGTGATCCCCACATGGAGCGGATGATCGGTCTTTTCCGCAATCAGCTCATGGGCGCGGACGCACATCATGACATCGCTGGACTTGATGCTGATCACAAGATGGTCGTAACCAAAATCCTCCACAAGATGCACTTTATCCAGCGCACTTTCCACTAGTCCCTCCGCGGTGACGCCATGATATTTCTCCACAAGGTGCTTCTCCAGAGAACCGCTGTTAACCCCGACGCGGATCGGGATATTCCGCTCCTTCGCCGCGGAAATCACCGCGCGGATCCGATCTTCCGCGCCGATATTTCCCGGGTTGATCCGGATCTTGTCCGCGCCGTTTTCGATCGCCGCCAGCGCCAGCCGGTAATCAAAATGGATATCCGCCACCAGCGGAATGGAGATCCGGCGTTTGATCGTAGAAAGTGCTTTCGCAGCCGCTTCATCCGGCACAGCACACCGGATGATCTCACAGCCCGCAGCTGTCAGCCTCTCAATCTGCGCCACAGTTGCATCCACGTCATCTGTTCTGGTATTTGTCATGGACTGGATCGCAATCGGGTGATTCCCGCCGATGGTGACATCGCCAATCTGAACCGTTCTGGTGTTACGTCTTTTTCTGTTCATCATTTGTTCCTCATTCTTTGTTCCATAGCAGCATACCATATCCACTTCGTAATACGGCAGTTTAACCGAATTCCCCCTCCGCCGGGGGGATTTCCTCCGGCATGTCAAGTTGCATGAAAATGACGCTCACTCATTTCGGGGCGTGGCCTCTCTAAGCATCTGCGCAAGGTTATTTCGATCGTACGCAACCGGT
>JAFRKV010000034.1 GCA_017431515.1 Lachnospiraceae bacterium | reverse complement strand
CTTGGATTCTCTTAGCAGTTGCTTCTGTATCAGCAAGCCTGAGCCATGGATGGCGAAGGCAGGTTCCTCCACGCCCGGATGGCGTGTAGGAACCGGTTGCGTACGATCGAAATAACCTTGCGCAAATGCTTAGAGAAGCCACGTCCCGAAATGAGTGAGCGTCATTTTCATGCAACTTGACATGCCTGAGGAAATCCCCCCGGCGGAGGGGGAATTCGGTTAAACTGCCGTTGCAATGCGGATCAGTTCCAGCATGCGGTCGTCCTGACCCGTGAGGTAAAGATAGCCCATCAAGGCTTCAAAACCGGTGGCGCGGCGGTAGTCCGCCATGGAGGCGTTTTTTGCCATGGTGGGGGAATTGGCATTGCGCCCGCGCTTAAAGACCGCTTCCTCTTCCGGCGTCAGCTCCGGCTCGATCACATCCATGTATCTTGCCTGCGCGGCGGCCTTCACCATGGAGGCGGTCTCATGATGGAGCTTTGCCGGCTTTGTATTTCCTTTGCCCACCACGATGGTCCGGATGATGAGATCATAGATCCCGTCTCCGATAAAGGCCAGCGTCAGAGGGGAATAGGTCTGCACGTCCACATCCGTGATGGCGAATGCGTTCCGGATATAGGAATCAAACCCGCTCATGCCTTCTTCCACTTTACGCCCTCTCTGGTGTCCTCCAGAAGGATGCCTTTTTCCAGCAGCGCATCCCGGATCTCGTCGGCTCTCGCGAAGTTCTTTTCCTTCCGCGCGTTCTGGCGCTCCTCGATCAGCGCTTCGATCTCACTGTCCAAAAGCATTTCTTCCTTTTCCGTGATGATGCCCAGCACCCCGCAGAGAGTGGTCAGTCGCACTTTCAGCGCATCCAGATATTCTCTCGAGCAGTCGGAGGAGGTGTTCTGGTTCAGATACCTTACCAGTTCAAACACGGCGGAAACGGCATCCGCCGTATTGCAGTCATCTTCCATGGCTTCCTCAAACCGCTGCACAAAAATATTGGTATCGGAAAACAGATTTTGCTCCGCCTCCGTCAGTTTCTCTGTCTTCGCATTTTTCCACAGATAGGTCAGATTGTCCGCTGCGGTCAGGATCCGCTCCAGCCCTGCCGCCGCCGCGTCCATGAGATCCGCGGAAAAGTTCAGCGGGCTTCTGTAATGCGCCGAGAGCATGAAAAAGCGCACCACCTGGGGGTCGTATTTTTCCAGGATCTCCCGCACCGTAAAAAAGTTGCCGGCGGATTTGCTCATCTTGTGATGATCGATATTGAGAAATCCGTTGTGCATCCAGTAATTGGCAAAGGGCACACCGTTTGCGGCCTCGGACTGCGCGATCTCGTTTTCATGATGCGGGAAAATGAGATCTTCGCCGCCTGCATGGATATCGATGGTATCGCCGAGGTATTTGCGGCTCATGACGGAGCATTCGATGTGCCAGCCCGGCCGTCCCTGTCCCCAGGGGGATTCCCAGTAAGGCTCTCCCTCTTTCTTCGGCTTCCAAAGGACAAAATCCAGCGCATCCTCCTTGAGTTCTCCGGTCACCTTGATATCCCGGTGCCCCGCTTCCAGATCGTCAATATTCTTATGGGAAAGCTTCCCGTAGTCCTTGAATTTCCGGGTGCGGTAATAGACGGTGCCGTCCTCTGCGGCATATGCGTAGCCCTTCTCGATCAGCGTCGTGATCATCGCGATCATCCCGTCAATCTCTTCCGTCGCCTTCGGATGGGTCGTGGCCGGCTTCACATTGAGGGAGGCCATGTCCTTTTTGCATTCTTCGATATAACGTTCGCTGATCTCGGTGGCCGTAACGCCCTCCTCATTTGCCTTTTTGATGATCTTATCGTCCACATCCGTGAAGTTGGAAACGTAATTGACCTCGTATCCTTTGTATTCCATGTAACGCCGGAAGGTGTCAAACACGATCATGGGTCTGGCGTTTCCGATATGGATCAGATTATAGACCGTGGGGCCGCAGACATACATGGAAAGCTGCTTCTCCCGGATCGGTCGGAACTCCTCCTTGCTTCGTGACAACGTATTGTAGATCTTCATGCCTTTCTCTCCTCTTTCTCCTCTGACTCCTCTTTCATTCTGCGCTTTGATGGTCCTGCTTCTGCCGGACAAGCGCTTCCTTCAGCTGCTTCGTCTCCTGCTCCAGGTCAAGCACCCGGTTTACCAGCGCCGAGTGTTCCTTCTGCAGCACACAGATATCTTCCCATACCGGATCCGGCAGATCCACCTGATCCATATCCTCGCAGCAGATCCGCTGGTTATTGCGTTTGACGATACGCCCCGGCACACCCACCACGGTGCAGTTGGGGGGCACGTCTCTGATCACCACAGACCCCGCACCGATCTTGCTGTTCTTCCCGATGGTAATGGAGCCGAGCACCTTGGCCCCCGCGCTGACCATGACATTGTCCTCCAGCGTCGGATGCCGTTTCCCGGTTTCTTTCCCGGTGCCGCCCAGGGTCACGCCCTGATAAAGCGTCACATTGTCTCCGATGATCGAGGTCTCCCCGATGATGACGCCGGTGCCGTGGTCAATGAAAAATCCCTTTCCAATGGTGGCGCCGGGATGGATCTCGATATTGGTCTTTCTCGTGGCTCGCTGCGAGATCCAGCGCGCGCGGAAAAAATGTCCCTTCAGATAGGCGCGGTGCGCTTTGCGGTAGGAGCGCATGACCTGAAAAGACGGGTACAAAAAAACCTCCCGGATCGAATGGATCGCCGGGTCACGCTTTCTGATCACTTCGTATTCTTCGCGTATCTCCTGTAGTAATCCCATGACAATTTACGTCCTCTGCGGACATCCGCTGCAGCCCGGCACCGCGGCGCTGCTTTCGTAAAAACTTTCGATCAGCGCCACCGCCTGCGCGGAAATGCCTTCTTCCTTTCCCGTAAAGCCAAGCCCTTCTTCCGTGGTGGCTTTGATATTGATCTGAGAAACGTCGATCTGCAGCGCTTCTGCCATCCGTTTCTCCATTTCCTCAGTGTAAGGCCGTATCTTGGGCCGCTGCGCGATCACGGTGGCATCGATATTCCCCACCACGTATCCATGTTCCGTCAAAAGGGCGCCCACGCGGCCAAGCAGCGCGATGCTGTCCGCCCCCGCATAAGCCGGATCCGTGTCCGGAAAATGGGTCCCGATATCATGGAGCCCCGCCGCCCCCAGCAGCGCATCCATCACTGCATGGGTCAGCACATCCGCATCGGAGTGTCCCAGCAATCCCAACGCATGAGGGATCTCCACGCCGCCGAGAATCAGTTTCCTGTCCGCAACGAGTTTATGCACATCATATCCCATTCCAACCCGCATGGGCTTCCACCTCGTTTCCCTGCTCTTTTCCGCTCAATCGTAGTCCGGATAATTCTCCGGATAAGGTTCCACATCCAGTACATAGCGAACCTCTTTTTCCATCTGCTCCTCGCTGAGATCAGCCGGAAAAGCCGCCACGTCCTCCATCACGCCCACGTTTGCAAACTTCGGGTCATCCGCCGCACTGATCATCAAAAATGTCCGGCCGTCCATCTCCGTCTCCTCCACGCGATAGAAGACGCCGCCCTGTTCAAACGTCAGGTGATGCCCGAAAGCGTCATGGCTCTTCGTCTCCACCGATGACGCGCCGTATTTGATAAAGTAGCTTTCCACGGACCGGATCTTTTGCTCGATTTTTTCCTGTTCCATATGCTTCTCCGTTTCCTATTGCTTTCTCCGATTGGCGGCACTTTCTTCCAGTTCCCGGATCCGCTTCGCCTCCGCCATCACTTTCTCCGCCCACTGATCGTCCGGCTCGTAAACCTTGAGCGTCCGGAATCCGTAGAGTTTTCCGTTGGCATGCACCGAATCCTCATCATCAATATGCAAAGAGATATGATACTGATGAGGCATCTTCTGAGGAAGCGGTTTCGGGTTGTTTCCCTGGATCTCTCTTTTATGGCGGGCACCGTTGATGATTCCGTCAAACTTGACGCCGTAATGGCGAAACAGCGTCTTGATATAAACATCCGCCCGGAAGGAAGAGGTGTATACCCAGACTTCAAACCCTTCTGCCTGAAGATCATGGATCAACTGCACGGTCCCCTTCCGCAGCCGTTCCGGAAATAATCTGTTTTGCGGAAAACGCAGCGGCGGCTCCGTTTCATACTCTTTCGGTGAAACGAACAGCACTTCGTCCAGATCAAAGGAAATCCTCAACCCCCTGCCTCCTTTCTGATCATCTTTTTATTATAACAGTCCTGCGCCTGAAATCATACTTTATTTTTCACCTTCCGTCGCTTTGCAGACGGTTCCGCACCCCTGTCAGGAGATAATAAGCTTTCTGGTACTGGTCCTGTCTGCCCTCTTCCAGAAGATAGGCCAGATCCTCCTGCACGGATTGGTTTGTCAAAAGCGGTTTCAGAAACGGCGCATAGCGCGTTCCCGCGCCATCCGAAATTTCCCCGCAGACCTCAGCAAGGGTCTTGGTCTTCTGATAGCTTCGCCCGATGGGATCCGTTGCGGCATCAATGCTGTCTGCCGCGGCCAGGATGCCGTTTTTGATCCGGTCTGCTGCATCTTCCGTATCCGGATATCCCGCTGTCCGGTCATACCAGATGTGATGGCATTTCGCCAGCGCAGCGCACCGCCTGGTGGAGTTGTACCGGGAGAGCATGTCGGCGCCCACCTCGGCATGGAGCTTTAAGATCTTTCGCTCATGGTCCAAAAGATCCCGGCCGTAGGTAAAAATGCTGTCCACCATGGTCAGCTTCCCGAAATCAAAGCAGAGCGCGGCGTGATAGATCTCACTGGTCAGCCGCGGCAGGTCGGAAAAGACGGCATACGCACCGGCATAGCCGTATTCTTCCATGAGGACGCCCGGAAAACGCCGTCCCAGGTGCTCCATCAGACACCGGCTGATCTCCGCCGCCTGCAGGGTATGCACATAGGTGGGCGGATGCAGCGCCGCAAGGCAGTAAAGTCCCATTTCTTCAAAGGTCATCACCCCGGGAATCTCCAGAAAGCTCTCCAGAAATCCCATCAGATATTCCTGCAGGTAATTGAAAGCATCCATGTTCACGGATTTCAGAATGTAATCGATCACCCGGTCATATAAGATCCTGATCGTCGTCTCCTCCCGGGCGGAAATGCGCTCTCCCCGCAGCGTCAGAAGGTACTCCGTCGGGATCAGCAGATTGTGCTGGACAGCGTACATATCATATTGATAATCCGCATATTGCTCATACAGTTTCAGCAGCCCCTCCTGATACGCCTTCTTTTCCATCTCTCCGGCAAAATAGGCGTTTCGCAGCATGATCAGACGGAAATGCGCTTCGGGCAGAACCTCTTTCACTTTTTCCTCATCCTGTGCCCACTGCTGTCGCAGCTCACCGAGGCGGTCATTGATCTCTCTGCACTGCTCTCTTGTGAACTGCCAGCGGTCTCCCCGCTCCGTCAGCTGTCCCATATGCTCCAGGCATCTGCACCGGTGCAGCTCCCACGGATACTCCGGCGTCTGCTCCAGATAAAAGGGGTCCGAAGAGGCCTCAAAGGCATCGATCAGCGCCTGATATCTGGCAACGTTCGTCTCAGGCTCCGCAAAAAACGTATCATAAAGCGCGGAGTAAAAACGGCATGCCCGCAGGATATACGTTTTCGCAGTGGGACTGAGCGAGGCATAGCGGTCCCGGTCATACATAATCTCCCGGGCGATCATGGCGGCCAGCAGTCCCTTGTCCCTGAAAAAAGTGCATAAGTCTCTGTCCACCGTGAGGCGCGCCGTCCGGTTGACATTCGCATAACACACACTGATGTGCATGTTCAGCTGCTTCGCATATCCGTCAAAATGATTGCGGAACGAAAATTCCTTCAGCAGTTTCTCAGAAACCTCAAAAAGCAGAAACAGATCCAGTTCCTCACCGGAAGCCGGCTCCAGCAGTTCGTCGCAGAATTCCTGCAGCGCGAACATCGCCTCCTCCGGCATGTGCTCCGTCGTGCGGATCAGAGGATACAGAGACTCCTCCAGAATCTGACGGCAGCGTTCTCCCAGCGCGCCGATCTTCTGATAATCCTCCCGGAGTTTCAGCGCATACGCTCCCGCTCCAGCCACTTTATCCATCCGGACCGCAGACAGCACGCGGATCTCCGAGATTTTCTCCACATATTCTTTTAATTCTTCGCGTAGTTTTTTGTAATCCACGTCTTATGACTCCGCCATTTCCTGCACGTCCAAAAGCAGCAGGTAGGTGTTTTTATAGTTGTTCTGTCTTCCTTCGGTCAAAAAGTACTGAAGATCCTCCTGCACCTCCGGCCGTTGAAAAAGCGGATACAGGTACGGCGCGTAACGGGTGCCGCTGCCTTCTGCCAGCTCCTTTTGAAAATCCTCCAGGGTCTTTCCCTGATTGTAGCTCCGGCCGATGGTATCCGTCGCCGCGTCCAGACAGTCCGCGCAGGCGACGATATCGATGATCGTCTTGACGGAACTCCTTGCGGTATCAAAGGTTTCCGGGTATCCACGGGAATTATCGTACCACCGGTGGTGTCCCCGCGCCACGTCCAGATACCGCTTGGTGGACTCGTTCCGTCCCAACAGATGCGCCCCCAGATCCGGATGCTGCTTGATATTCTCAAATTCAAAATCCAGAAGGCGTCTGCCGTAAATAAAGATCGTATCGATCATGGGCAGCTTGCCGAAATCGTGGCACAGCGCCGCATGGAAGGTGAAAGAAAGGATCTCGTCCCGGTGTACCTTCACCGACTCCACATCCTCGCAGTCCGGCATGCCGACGAAAAGCGACGGCTCCTCCTCCAGCAGATGGGACACGATGCAGCGTGACAGATAGGCCACCATTCTGGAATGGACATACGTCGGCGGATGAAATGCCGCGAGAGAGCGCAGCCCCATTTCCTCAAAGGTGATCTTGCCCGGCACTTCCACAAAGTAAAGCAGAAGCGGCGTGTAGAGTTCCAGCAGTTCGCTTAAGGTGCCGCTGTTTGGCATTCGGAACACATAGGCGCAGGCGTCATGATAAAACTGCCCCAGCATGGTCTTTTCCCGTTCGGTCATCCCCGACGGATCCATGGAAAGGATGGTATCCACGGGACACCGGAGATTCACAAACAGATTGTCAAAATCATAGGCGCTCCGGTCCCGTCCGGCATAGAGGCCGAGCAGCTTCCGGCGGTATTCCTCCAGCGAAAGGCTGCCGCTTAAATATTTCGCCTGATAGTAACTGACCAGCACCATGGGGTAGGAGGAATATTCACTGTACTTCTTTTCATCCTCCGCATACAATGCTTCCTGCCGTTCCACGGCTGCCACGATCTTTTTCAGATCATCCGGCTCCGGTCTGACACGGTACATATAATCCATGATCGCGCTGTAATACTCCAGTGTGCGGAAAAGATAGTAATCCCAATCATAGTCCGGATAATCCTTCCGGTAAAAGGGATCCTCGTACACCGCCATCGCGCGTTCCAGCGCCAGCACCCACTGATGCGCCTGCTCAACGCTCGTCCCGCCTGCGGATCCGTGCAGCGTCGCAGAAAAACGCGTCACCATCAGGACATGGTCCTTGGACTCTTCGGAGAGCTGTGCGAATTTCTCATGGTCCAGATATTCCATCAGGCGTCCCGCCGCGTCCAGTCCCCGGGTCCGAAACTTTCCGCAGATCTCCTGGTTCGTTGCGATCCGGCTCGTCATATACATAAAGGTATGGCAGACCACCACCTGTTCGTGGAGTTCCTGGATCAGATAGTCTTCATCCTGCTTGCGTTCCGCGTCCTGCATCAGCCGGTCCGAAAGCAGCGACATGATGGCGCTGTCCAGATTTTCCACTGCCATGTAATTGACCAGGGAATCGTTAAACTCCCGGATCAGGACGATCTCCTCTTCCGTCAGCAGATCCTTGGAATCCGTCAGCGGAAAAATGACCTTATCCAGCATCTCACGGTTCTCTCTGGCAAGATGTCCGATCCTTTGGAAGTTTTCCTTCAGACGCCGGCTGTAGCTGTCGGCGCCGTCCGCGTCCTTCATCACAGGCGAGGAAAGGATGCGGATATCCGTCATGCGTTTGATATAATTTTGAAAGGGTTCTTTCTCCATATCTCTTTCCTACAACTGATACAATGCGCCGTACTTTTCTTCCAGATAGGTCATAAAATCATCTGCCGTCACAGTCCGCCCGGTCAATGCCAGCAGCCACTCCGACGGGGACAGCCTGTCCGCTTTCTCAAACACGTTCTTTGCCATCCAGTCATTGACCGCTGTGAGATCCCCTGCCGCCAGGGCTCCCTCGTAATCAATCTCCTGCTTCATCCGGCTGACATACATCGCGTTGTAAAAATTGCCCAGAAGATATGCCGGGAAATACCCGAAATCCGAAGTCCAGTGCACATCCTGCAGCACGCCTTCCTTGTCGTTTCCGGGACGGATGCCCAGATACTTTTCGTATAGATCGTTCCAGGCTGCCGGAAGCTGCTCCACGGCAAGACCCTCTTCAAAGATCGCCTTCTCCAGCTCATACCGGATGATGATATGGAAGGCGTAGGTCACCTCATCCGCTTCCGTCCGGATCAGAGACGGCTGCACCAGATTCGCCGCCTCGTACAGCTCCTTCGCGGACACATCGGAAAGCGCCTCCGGCATCAGTTCCTTCAGTTTCGGATAGATTGCGGAAAGAAATGGCTCCGACCGCCCGACGAGATTTTCATAAAACCGGGAAACCGACTCATGCATCCCGAAGGTCTTGCCGTCATACAAAAAGTAGGCGTTGTTTTTTTCCGGCTGCCGCTGGTCAAACAGCGCATGTCCCGTCTCATGCAGCACGGTATAAACATTGGAGAGAAAACTGTCCGGATAGATATGGGTGGTGATCCGGATATCATGCGGAGAAAGGCGCTCCGTATAAGCATGCTCCGACGTGGAGTAGGTGCCCCGTTTCGGATCGAAACCCTGCAGGGTCATCAGATACTCCGTCACCCTGCGT
This sequence comes from Lachnospiraceae bacterium, assembly GCA_017431515.1. GTDB lineage: Bacteria > Bacillota > Clostridia > Lachnospirales > Lachnospiraceae > RUG12461. Next base: position 791 of record JAFRKV010000034.1, on the reverse strand, counting down.
TGCTGCTCCTCCGGCACAACCCGTGAAAGAAAATCCGTGCGGATCTTCTTCTTGCTGCTGCGGATCCTGGAAAGCAGATTTGAAAGGCGCTCCGCGCATTCCGCAAAGCAGGGATCAATGGTCTCCACATTCATCCCGCGCTCATACCGGTCAATCAGTCTGTCATAGGTGCACTTGATCCAGTTCTCCTCCGGTGCCACCACGCGCAGCGCGCTTCTCTCCCGGTTGATCCCGATGACCTTCTCAAGAGACTCCCGAAACAGTGAAAAGTCCGATGCCTCCTTGGCCTGCGTCCAGTCCACAAAGGCCTTCTTCTCGATCAACGCGTATTCATACGCCCGGTCTGTGGAAAGATTCTGCTCCATCAGGTCATTCCGGTGAAGCTGTTCCACCATGGCGCGGTCCCACTCATCAAGAGTCTCCCTTTTTTCATACGCCCTTCTGACGTTCCTCAGAAACGCCTCGTCACGCCGCATCAAAAAAGCCTGCTGCTCCAGCGTCGCGATGATCTCGTTCTTTTCCTCTACGGCTTCCTCCGGGCAGACGGTGCTCTGGTCAAAGGAAATGATCCGCGACGCGTCTGCAAAGACAGCCTCCTTTTGCAGGTGTTTCCTGATTTCTTCTAATTCTTTCAAGGTTTCCTCCTCATGTAAACAGCAGTTTAAATGCAAACGGAAAGAACTTTTACTTTGATTATCAGAGTGGCAAGTTTGGCTATAACGAGAATGCCGCACGGGGTGCTGGTACATTCCACCCTTTTGATAGTGCTATTATGAAATGCTGGCTTTCAT
>JAFRKV010000033.1 GCA_017431515.1 Lachnospiraceae bacterium | reverse complement strand
CGTCAGGCCACGATTTCGCTATCCCTTCTTCTCGCCTGTTCCTCACGGTTCAAACCTTGGGAGTCGCTATCGAGTTCGTTGGCAACTACGCCCCTTGGGACTTTCACCCAAGGTTTGGGACATGCCCGTCACACTAAGAAAGAGCGAGACTTAAGTCCCGCTCTTTTTACAAATCCTGCAAATCATAAGAGATCGCGTTTTATCTGTCGTCTACCGCATGAATCATCCCATTGGAAAGAAGCCGGTAGAGGACGGCATCCGTCTCCTTTTCTTCCACAACGCCGATCAATTCCGCTTTGGCAAAAACCGGATGCTCTTTTAAAAATCGCATCGCCTTCTCCGTCACAAAAACATGCTGTCCCCAATGGCTGATGCGATAGCCTTCCCGTTCTTCCAAAATGTGCGCATCCTGGCGGAAGGAGAAACGTGCCTCCTTCTCATACTGCGGAAACGTCATTTTTTTCTTTCGGAAGGAAAGGGGCAGCCGCTCCGGCCGCGCCGCCGTATCCATACCTTTACAGGTGCCGGTGTCCGCAAGTGCATCCGCCCGACAGGCACCCCGGCAGGAGGAAAACGATGTGCATTCCCTGCATTCCAAGGGATACAGTTCATCCGTCCGCCATTCTCCCATACGCTCCCAGATCACTGCAAAGGTCTCGGAAAAAAGATTTCCGTAAACAAAACTGTCTCTCGGACAGGCTTTGATACTGCCGTCGCTGCCGATCACAAGGCTTGTTTTCCCGGCGCTGCAAAGACGCCGTCCGCCAAGGAGTTCAAATTCCGCATCGCTTTCTAATGCGCAGACCGGATAAGGCGCCGACGCATCCACATCCACGTGATACTGCTCATGGGTCTCAACGGTTTCCATGATGAGCTGACGAACCTCCGTTTCTCCCAGTACCCAATCATCAAAGGACGCCCCTGCATTGACCGGTTTTCCGACACGAGAAAGAGACAGCCGCTGTATGCCATAGTCTTCCACAAGGCATTGCGCTGTCTCTTTCACGTAGGAAAGATTCTTTTTTGACACCACCACGTTGGCAGAAAAAGAAACCCCCGCTGTGCGGAGAATCGTAAGTCCCTTTTGAATGCGCCGGTAAGATCCCGGTGTGTCTGTGATCCTGTCATTCACCGTTTCTTCCGCGCAGGGAAAGGATACCAGAAGCGCGATCTTCTCTTTTGCAAGGAAGTCCGCGATCTCTTCCGTCATCATGGCGGCATTGGTATTCATGGTGACGCGGATCCCCGCGTGCACCAGCCGCTCCATCTCCGGGCGCAGTTCCTCCCACACCATCAGCGGCTCGCCGCCGGTCACAATCACCGTCACCGGATGCAGCTCTTCGATCTTTTGGCGTATCTCCCTCAGAGAAACTGCCGACGAAGACGCTTTCAAATCCGCCGCCTTTTCCTCATCACTCCGCCAGTAATTGAAGCAATGAATGCAATTGTGATTGCAAAGGGGCGTCGTCTCCCAGAATACGGAAAGCGGGTATTTCAGCGTGCGAAAGGTATGCATCCGCGATCCTTACACCGACCGGTCGCAGCCGTCGCACTGATCGCAGGACTGGCAGGAATAGCACATATCACACATGTTGCATCCGTCACCGTGGCAGTTGCAAAGCGATTCCTCCGCCTCTGTTTCATTTTCATACAGTTCAACAAAAAACTCTGACATCTTCTTCCTCCTGATTGTTGTTGGATGTCTCAGTTTGCATCTATGATTGATTATACAACCTATTTCAAAAAAACACAAGAGATTAGCAACAGCACAGCACAATTACCGCGCACAACCGAACATCCGGAACCTGCTGTTACTTCTCAAAAATCGTAATCGTCACCCCGTCCTCTGTCACACGCAGATTTCCGATCAGTTCTGCTTCCATCAGGAAAGCAAGCGCCGGGTTGTCCGTCACAACGGTGGGATGCGTTTCCTCGCTGCCAAGTTCTGCTGTATTTTCAATGTAAAGCATGCAGGACTTTCCTTCCGGATCTTTTCCGCGAAGGGTGTATCTGGCTGAAAGTCTTCCGGTGCCGTCCGGAAAAACCGTCTGTGTGTCCACTGCCCCGGGCAGTATCTCACCTCGAAAATACGCCCCCTCCGCCGTTCCCGCAAAGGGAATTTGTACCATCTTCACCTGATCCGACGCAACCTCATAGGTATCAAGCAGCCGGATCTGCAATGTCATGATTTCTTTCATCGTATGTATCAACCGTTCCTTCCAAGGGTTATTGCAGCAGTCTGTGCAAAAAAGCAGCGAGAAAAAACGGGCGAAGCCAAAGCTCCGCCCGCATCCGTTTTATGATCCAGTTTATTTCGCTTCCGCGTCCTTTACGAAGAAGAAGCTCTGCTTCCGGCCGAAGCCGATGTCGCGGTAGTTCATGATCTGCTCGGTACTGCCGATGAAAAGCATTCCGCCCATGGCAAGGGATTTATTGAACTTCTTGTAAATCTCGTCCTTGGCTTCCTCGGTGAAATAGATCACGACGTTGCGGCAGACGATCAAATGGCAGCCGGTCGGATAAGCGTCTTTCAGGAGGTTATGCTCCTTAAACTCCACGCGGGCTTTGATCTCGTCTGCAATCTTGAAGGACTCGCCCACCTGTTTGAAGTATTTCTTCTTCAGATCCACCGGAACGCCGGCAATGCTCTTTTCGTTGTAAAGGCCGACCTTTGCTTTTCCGATAACGGTTTTGTCAATATCCGTCGCAATGATCTTAATCTGGTTGATGGGAAGATGCTTACTCAGCGCCATCACAAGGGAATAGGGTTCGTCGCCTGTGGAGCAGGCTGCGCTCCAGATCTTTAAGTTCTTGCCGAACTTCTCGATCAGCGCCGGGAACACTTCCCGATCCATAAAGGCCCACTGATCCGGATTGCGATAAAACTCGGAAACGTTGATGGTCATAAAATTGATGAACTCATCAAACTTTTCTTTATTTGTCTTGATCAGCGTGAAATAATCGGCAAAGGATTTCTGCCCGTTCTTGGTCACAAGCGTCTCAATCCGACGCTTCATCTGTTTTTCTTTGTAACAGGTCAGATCAATGGATGTCAGCCGCAGGATATCGGCTTCAAACTTTTCATATCCTTCCATAAGCTCCCGTCCTCCGTGGTATTATGCCTCTTCCGGCTTTTCTTCAGACGCTTCTGCCTCCATCTCCTGCCCCACTGCGTCAATATCCACATCCGCAACATCTGCGTCTGCTTCCGGCTCTTCCGGAAGAAGCGCTTTCATGCTCAGGCTGATCTTCTTGTCCGCTTCGTTGAAATCCACGATCTTCGCCTCGATCTCCTGTCCTGTGGTCAAAACATCGGAAGGCTTCTCGATATGCTCTTTCGCGATCTGGGAAACATGCAGCAACGCATCCACGCCGGGCGCCAGCTCGATGAAAGCGCCAAACTCGGTCATGCGCGCCACCTTGCCTGTCACGATGGTGCCGACTGCGAAACGATCCGCCGCATCCTTCCACGGATTTTCATCTTCAAACTTCATGGAAAGCGCGATCTTGTCCTCGCGGATATCCTTAATGAAAACACGGACTTCATCGCCGGATTTGAAGAGCTTCTTGGGATTCTCGATCCGTCCCCAGCTCATCTCGGAAATATGAAGCAGTCCGTCTGCACCGCCGAGATCGATAAATGCGCCGAAGTCAGTCACATTCTTTACCTTGCCTTCGATCACATCGCCGACCTTGATGCGGCTGAAGAGCTCTTTCTGCCGCTCTGCCTTATCCGCTTCCAGAAGCTGTCTGCGGTCACCGATGATCCGGCGTCTGCGCGGGTTGAACTCGGTGATGACAAACTCAATCTCCTGTCCCTGGTACTTCGTGAGATCTTTTTCGTAGCTGTCGCTCACGAGGCTGGCCGGAATGAAGACTCTCGCGTCCTCGACCACTACGGACAAACCGCCGGAAAGCACCTGAACCACCGTGGCTTTCAGGACTTCGTGATTCTCAAACGCCTCTTCCAGGCGCTTATTGCCTTTCTCCAAAGCAAGATGCTTATAGGAAAGGATCACCTGTCCTTCGCCGTCATTGACCTTCAGAACCTTTGCTTCCATGGTGTCCCCGACCTTGACGACGGTGGTAAGGTCGACAGGATCATTGCTGTATTCATTCCGCGTGATGATTCCATCAGACTTATAACCGATGTTCAGGATGATTTCATCCGGCTTCACATCAATGACAGTGCCTTCAACGACCTCCCCATTTCTGATTGTTTTAAATGACTCGTCTAGCATTTGTTCAAAACTCATTTCGGACATAATTTTGAACCTCCTCGATTATATTTTTGGGGGTTGAAGCACCTGCCGTAATCCCGATTGTTTCGAAATCCTTGAGCAACTCAACTCCTAAGTCATTCTTTGTCTGGATGTAATACGCATTGGGACAATGATTGCGGCAGATCTCATAGAGTTTCTGCGTATTGGAGCTTCCTTTACCCCCTATCACAATCATAGCGTCAACACCGGATGCGATCTCTTCTGCCTCCAGCTGACGCTCCTCTGTGGCATTACAGATAGTATTTAAGACTATACTATCATAACCTTTTTTTTGTATGATTTCAACTAATTCTTGAAATTTCGTATGTCGAAACGTGGTCTGCGATACAATGCACAGTTTCTGTTCTTTTGCCGTGAAACCTTCGGCCTCCTCCGTGGTCTCGATGACATCGGTGGGCGCGTCCAGACACCATCCGCGGATTCCCTCCACTTCCGGGTGGTTTGCGTTTCCGATAATGACGATGTGATATCCCTTTTCCGCATGTTCCTGCACTGCCCGATGGATCTTGGAAACGAAGGGGCAGGTGGCATTCACCACCTCATAGCCTGCCGCTGTGATGGCATTCAGCTCCGCTTCAGACACCCCGTGGGAACGGATGATCATCACGCCCTTCTCATGCCCTTCCAGCTCCGAAAGCGTATGGATCACCGTCACGCCCTTTTCGGCCAGATCCCGCACCACCTCTTCGTTATGGATGATGGGACCGTAGGTATAGATCGGCCGCTGTTCTTTTTGAATCTGTTCGTACACCGTATCCACCGCGCGCGGCACACCGAAGCAAAAGCCCGCGGTTTTCGCCAGAATCACTTTCAAAGCCCTGTTTTCTCCTTCACAATGCTTCTGATCTTTTCCACCACTTCCTCAATGGAAAGCGACGACGAATCCACGAGAACCGCATCCTCAGTCTGGGTCAGCGGTGCGGCTTCGCGGTGCATATCCCGATCATCCCGCTCTGCAATGTCCTTTTCGATCACGTCAAGATCCGGCGCAGCGCCGTTCTTTTCCATGAGTTCCCTGTATCTGCGTTCCGCCCTCGTCCTGGTACTCGCGGTCAGGTAAATCTTGACCTCCGCGTCCGGCAGCACGGCCGTTCCGATATCGCGGCCGTCCATAACCACATCGGTCTCCTCCGCCAGTTTCTTTTGCGAAGCGGTGAGTTTTTTGCGCACTCCCGCATAGGCGCTGGAAGCGCTGGCCATCTTGCCGACCTCCTCGGTCCTAAGCTGTGCCGTCACGTTCTCCCCGTTCAAAAACACCTGCTGTTCGCCGTTCACATAGGAAAGGGTCACGTTGTCCTCATTCGCTGCAGCGACGATCTTTTCCTCGTCCGCCACGTCCAGTCCACGCTGCAAAAAGTCCACCGCCAGTGCACGGTACATTGCCCCGGTGTCCACGTAGACAAACTGTAGTTCCTTCGCAAGACGCTTCGCAATCGTGCTTTTCCCGGCGCCCGCAGGTCCGTCAATCGCTATTTTCATTCTTTTATTCCTCCTTCGTCATGAGGTGTCGCCAACGCAGTTGGTGACGGAGTCCTGATGCCTTTTTCATAGATCACTTCCCGCTACAACTCTCTCCCGCCAGATGGCCTGTGGACCAGGCAATCTGCAGATTATAGCCGCCGGTATGGGCGTCACAATCGATCATTTCACCCGCAAAGAAAAGACCGGGCACGACTTTGGACTCCATGGTCGCGGGATTGATCTCCTTCACCGGAATGCCGCCGTTGGTGATGATGGCCTCTTTGAACCCCGCCGTCCCCTTTGCCGTCATCGGAAATGCCTTCAGACACCGGATCAGGGTACATCGCATCTCCTTTGTCAGGGAATGAAGCCGCGTCTCTCCCGGCAATCCGGCTGCTTCCAGCAAAACCTCTCCGAGGCTTTTCGGCAGAAGCCGGGGCATCAGGCTTTTCAGCTCCTGATTCGGCGTCGCCTCGATCTCCCGCAGGATGCGCTCCGTCAGTTTCTCCTCCGACAGCGCGCTTTTCAGATCCAGCCTCATGGAAAGCGTTTTTCCCTCCGTCAGCGCCGGCGCCGCCTTGCAGCTGCACTTCAAGGCAATGGGGCCGCTGATCCCGGTATGGGTAAACAGCAGTTCCCCGAATTCGCTGCAAAGTTCCTTTTTGCCATCATATACCGACAGCGTCACATTTTTCAATGTCAGGCCCGCAAGCCGCTCCGGAAAACGTTCTGCCGTCACAATGGGCACCAGTGAGGGAAACAGCCGCGTCACTGTGTGTCCAAGGCTCTCCGCCAGCGCAAACGCTGTCCCGTCAGAGCCGGTGGTCGGGTAACTGCAACCGCCTGTGGCCAGCACTATCGTCTCCCCGAAAACGGTCTCTTTCCCCGTCACAATCCGAAATCCGCCGGCGTCCCTTTCGATCAGGCTGACCGGCGAATGGAGCCGGATCGCCACGCCAAGGCGCGTCAACTCTTTTTCCAGCGCCCGGATGATGTCGGAGGAATGATCACTCACCGGAAAGATGCGCCCGCCGCGCTCTGTCTTCAGCGGCACACGGCATTTCTCCGAAAAGAAGTCCTGCACCGCCCGGTTGTCAAAGCCGTAGAAGGCGCTGTACAGGAATTTCGGATTCCGCGCCACTTCCGCAAAAAAGTCCGAAATATCCGCTTCATTCGTCAGATTGCAGCGCCCTTTCCCGGTGAGGTACAGTTTTTTCCCCAGCTTTTCGTTTTTTTCAAACAAGGTGACCTCGCACCCTGCCTCCGCCGCAGAGATCGCCGCCATCATGCCGGCCGGGCCGCCGCCGATCACCAAAACCCTATTCATGGGTTTCACCGAACTCCGTAAACCGGAGTTTTCGCGCATCATCCACGGGATCCAATTCGTCATTTCCCTCCGTCTGATACTCCCTCCAGATCTCCTCCAGGACCTCCAGATTTTTGCTCACGTCGCCGCGGTATTTCGCCGCCAGAGACACAAGCAGCGCATTCACAACGCTCATGGGCGCCACCATGGACTCGATCAGCGACGAGGTATCGCTTGCAGCGATGAGATTGCAGGAGGAATACAGATTCATGGGGGAATAGACATTGTCCGTGATGGTGATCACCTTCGCGTTCCGCTCATTGGCAAATTCCATGGCTTTCAGCGTCCGCATGGAATATCGCGGAAAACTGATGCCCACGATGCAATCGTCTTTTCCGATCCTGATCATCTGCTCAAAGATCTCGTTATCAGTACTCATCCGCAGCAGGGTCACCTGATCCCGGATCAGATTCAGATAATAGGACAAAAATTCCGCTACCGGGCCGCAGGCTCTGAGGCCGATCACATAGACCCGCCGCGCCTCTGCCATCATGGCCACCGCCTGTTCAAAGGCGCCGGCATCGATCTGCTCCATGGTTTTTTTGATGCGTTCCCGATCCGCCTTCAGCATGGTGCCAAGGATCTTTGAACCGGAAAGCCTGCCATAGGAGGTCTCCATCCGGTCTGCGGAATTCAGTTCCTTTTGCACTTCGGCTCCCAGCGCCCGCTGAAACTCGGGATACCCCTTATAGCCAAGGGAGGTCGCAAAGCGGACCACTGTGGACTCACTCACACCGACTTTCGCGCCCAGCTCCAGTGCCGTCAAAAACGCTGCCTGATCATAATGATCCGTGATAAAGGCCGCAAGGAGCCTTTGCCCCTTGCTCATGCTCCGGTATTGTTCGTTGATCCGGTTCCTCAGATCGTTCGTCGCCATGCTTTTTCTCCGCCCTGACAGTGCGTTCCCGGGGAACGCAGCCCCTTTTTTTTGAAAAATGCGCCGCAGAAGCAGAATTCATCCGGCCTCCGCGACGCATTTTATCGTGTTCTCACTCCGCGGGCTGTTTGCTCCCGCTCACCTTTGCGCCATCCGTCAAACCGGATACGCTCCGTTCTTCGTGTCTGCTTTCGTGGCATCCACGCCTGTCTGCTGGGCTTCGCGGTATTTGAAGAAGTCCGTCGCCACCTGCGGGAAGAGGGCGTAACTTAAGACATCCTCATCCTGCTGCTTGTACTGCTTCATCTCCGATTCCAGCTTTGAAAGCTCCGGTGCAAGGTCATCCGCCGGACGATGCGTAATGATCTGCTTTTTCTCGTCCTCGGACAGCACCTGATTCACCACATCCTGATTGAAGGGCTTGACGGTCTGTCCGTATCCGCCCATAAGGATGCCCTTGGTCTCTTTTGTCGCCACCTTGTAGCGTCCGCCCATCAGCACGTTAAACACAGCCTGAGTACCGACGATCTGGGAGGACGGCGTCACCAGCGGCGGCTCGCCGAGATCTTTCCGCACACGCGGCACCTCGTTCAGCACCTCTTCAAACTTATCCTCCGCACCCTGCTCTTTCAGCTGTGACAGGAGGTTGCTGAGCATACCGCCCGGCACCTGGTATTTCAACGTCATAATATTGACGCCCAGCACCTTCGGATTCAACAGGCCGGAATCCAGCGCCTGCTGACGGATCGGTGCGAAGTAATCCGCGATCTCGGTCAGTTGATCCAGATTCAGTCCTGTGTCATAAGGCGTTCCCTTGAAGGTCTGTACCATCACTTCCGTTGCAGGCTGACTGGTACCAAGAGCAAGCGGGCTCATGGCGGTATCAATGATATCGCATCCGGACTCCACCGCCTTCAGCAGCGTCATGGAAGCCACGCCGGAAGTGTAATGGGTATGCAGCTCGATCGGAATGGAAACGGCGCCCTTCAGCGCTTTTACGAGACGCTCCGCCTCATACGGCACCAGCAGACCCGCCATATCCTTGATGCAGAGGGAATTCGCACCCATGTCCTCAACCTTTTTCGCCATCTCCACCCAGTAATCCAGCGTGTACGCATCGCCAAGGGTATAGGAAAGCGCCACCTGCGCATGTCCCTTCTCTTTGTTCGTGGCGGTCACCGCCGTCTGCAGGTTTCGAAGGTCGTTTAAGCAGTCAAAAATACGGATGATGTCGATGCCGTTTGCAATGGATTTCTGTACGAAATACTCCACCACGTCATCCGCATAGGGGCGATACCCCAGAATGTTCTGACCGCGGAACAGCATCTGCAGCTTCGTGTTTTTAAATCCCGCGCGGAGCTTCCGGAGACGCTCCCACGGATCTTCCTTCAGGAAACGAAGGCAGGCATCAAACGTCGCGCCGCCCCAGCATTCCACAGCATGGTAGCCGACCTTGTCCATTTTGTCGATGATCGGCAGCATCTGTTCCGTCGTCATACGCGTAGCGATCATGGACTGATGCGCATCACGCAGAATGGTCTCGGTAATCTTCACCGGTTTCTTTTCAATCTCTGACATATCATTCTCCTTTCAAAGCCGCCCTGCGAACAGGCAGCGCAGCGCTCAGATTCCAAATATCGCCATAAAGGTCCCGGCGGCAACGGCAGTTCCGATGACACCGGCCACGTTGGGTCCCATTGCGTGCATCAGCAGGAAGTTGGTCGGATCCGCTTCCGCCCCCACTTTCTGGGACACGCGGGCGGCCATCGGCACGGCGGACACGCCGGCGGAACCGATGAGCGGATTGATCTTGCCCTTCGTAATAAGACACAATAGTTTCCCCAGCAGTACACCTGCGGCAGTACCGAATATAAACGCCACCAGACCAAGGATGACGATCTTGATGGTCTTGCCATTCAGGAATGCTTCCGCACTGGTGGAAGCACCGACGGATGTACCGAGAAGGATGACCACAATGTACATCAGAGCATTACTCGCAGTACTCTCCAACTGTTTTACAACGCCGCACTCCCTAAACAGGTTGCCCAGCATCAGCATACCGACCAGCGGCGCCGTCGTCGGAAGAATCAGGCAGACGATGATCGTCACGATAATCGGGAACAAAATCTTTTCCAGCTTGCTGACCGGCCTGAGCTGATCCATCTTGATCGCCCGCTCCTTTTTCGTCGTCAGAAGCTTCATGATCGGCGGTTGGATAATCGGAACCAACGCCATATAGGAATATGCCGCCACTGCGATTGGTCCCATGAGACCCGATTGCCCGAGCTTCCCGGCCAGGAAGATCGAGGTCGGTCCGTCAGCACCTCCGATGATGGAAACCGCTGCTGCTGCCTTGTCATTGAAGCCCAGCAGAATCGCCAGCAGATAAGCCGCGAAGATACCGAACTGCGCCGCGGCGCCCATCAGGAAGCTGATGGGATTCGCGATCAACGGGCCGAAGTCTGTCATCGCGCCGACACCCATAAAGATCAGGGACGGCAGAATCGACCATTCATCTAATTGGAAAAAGTAATACAGTAACCCGCCTACGCCGTTGCTTGTCTCTTCCGGAGAGGCAATGATGTCCGGATAAATATTGACAAGCAGCATTCCGAATGCGATCGGAATCAGAAGAAGCGGTTCAAATCCTTTGCGGATTCCCAGATACAGGAATACGCACGCCACCGCAATCATAATATAATTGCCGACGGTCAGATTCAAAAACGCTGTCTGATGCAGAAGGTTACCTAAAGTCTCTGCAACATAACTCATAAGGTTCTCCTCCTGCTTAATTCAACGTCGCAAGAAGCTCTCCCGCTTCCACGCGATTTCCTACCGCCGTGTCAATGCTTGCGACAGTACCGTCCTGCGGCGCCACAACCGGCGTTTCCATCTTCATGACTTCCAGCACCATGATGGTGTCACCCTTCTTCTTTGCATCACCGACCTTGGAGTCAATGCTGACCACCTTGCCTGCCGCGCCTGCGGTGACCTGTACGGATCCCGCGCCTGCGGAAGCCGCCGGAGCCGCTGCGGGAGCTGCTGCCGGTGCCGGAGCCGCTGCTCTCACCGGAGCTGCTGCAGCCGGTGCTGCGCCTGCCCCCTTTTCCTCAACCGTCACATCATACACATTGCCGTTTACCGTAATCGAATAGTTTTTCATTGATTGATATCCTCCTGATTTCACTTAAAATACATCGTTAACGTCTTCGGATGGAACGAACCACAAAATCGTCGGTTGAGGTTCCGGTGGATGCCGCAATCGCCGCCGCGATGACAGCGATGAGTTCTCCGCTGTCCTGCTGCGTCTCACGGCGCTCAATCTGTTCCACAAAGGTATCGCCGGCAGGCTGTTCCTCCTCTTTCTTGGAAAAAGCCGCCTGGATCTTCGGGATCAGATTAAAGGCATAGATCACAAGGCTGATGACGATCAGCACCGCAAACACGATGGAGATGCACATGATTGTATTCAGCCCTGCCTTGCCCATCTTTTCTGCAGTGGTATAAACCTGATCCACATTGATGTCCGTGACTTCCATGTTGTTGTAGTTGAACACGTAAGTCAGCGTCAGCGGACGCGCCTCATAATTCACCGTCTGGGTCGCGGTCAGCGTCTTTCCGGCTTTTTCCACCTGAAAATCACCGAATCCCACGAAATTACCCAGATCCGCGCGATTGTCCACCCAGCTTGACACAAGGGCCGCGGTGGATTCCGATCCGCTTTCCAGATAGGATTGCAGTTCTGCCACAGAGAGGCTCTCCAATGTCCGAACCGTGCTCTGGCAGGCTTCCTGCAGTTCATCATAGGTATAGCCGTTGTAGTCCACAGTCCTCGGATCTTCCCCGCATGCGGCAAGACCGAATACCAGAAGACATACGGCTATGAGTAATGTCAGTTTTTTCTTCATCTTCTATCCGCACCCTTCTTATTTTGCACTGTGTTTCTTAAACGGCACATCCATGCGCTTCGTATAGAGCATTTCAAATGCATCAATCAGATACTTTCTGGTATCCTGCGGCTCCACGAGAAGATCCACGTAGCCGCGCTTCGCTGCGGTCAGCGCGCTGTCCTGCAAAGCGTCGTATTCCTTTGCTTTTTCGGAAAGGGTGGCTGCATCCGCATCCGGATACATGATCTTCGCTGCCAGATCCGCAGCCATCATGCCGATCTTTGCCGTGGGCCATGCGTATACCAGATCCGCGCCGATCTGTCTGGAAGCCATCAGCACGCCTGCGCTTCCGTAAGCTTCTCCGACCACCAGCGTCACCTTCGGCACGGTCGCATTCGCATAAGCGACGGTAAGGGCGCCAAGCTCTCTTGCAAGTCGCTTCTCTGCGCACATGCAGTTGCAGAAGCCCTTTGTATTCACAAGGGTCAACACCGGGATTTCAAAGGCATCACAGAAATTCACAAAGGAAGCTGCTTTCTCTGTGCCTTTCGCGTTCAGGACCGCATCAAAGGAATCCGTCTTTTCGCCGGATGCGTCATGGATCTCTGTGGTATTGGCAACCAATCCCACCGTCGTGCCATTCAGACGGATAAAGCCGGTCACCATGGACTTTGCAAAATCCTTCTTCGTTTCGAAGAATACATGGTCATCGGAAAGCTCCGCCGCAAGATAGCGGGCATCGCCCTTCATCACATCCATGGACTGGCAGGCTCTGTTCAGATCATCCGCTGTGGGCTGGTCAAGCTGCTTGCCGCTGTTATTGTCCGGCAGCATCGGGATCAGCGTGCGGATCGCAGTCAAAATCTCATCCTCTGTACCCGCCAGATCGATATTTCCGGTCTCCTGGCTCTGGAACTTCGCTGCCGAAGTATCGCATTTATCCACATGATTGCCTTCGATAGCGTTCGGGGAGTTCAAAAACAGTTTGCCGTGCTCTGCCTCGATAAAGCAGAAATCACACATTGCGGGCACGACGGAAAGTCCGCCGCCGCATTCACCGAATACTGCCGCGATCTGCGGAATCACACCGGAAGCCTGTGCCATTTTCCGGTAAATCCTGCCCAGGCCGGACAATGCGTCCACGGATTCCTGCAGACGGATCCCCGCGCAATCCAAAAAGCCGATTACAGGCGCGCCCATCTTCATTGCCATATCGTATACGCCGGCAATCTTTTTGGCGTGCATCTCACCGATTGTCCCATTCAATACCGAGACATCCTGGCTGTAAACGAAAACCAGATTCCCGTCGATCAGTCCGTGCCCTGTGATGACGCCGTCAGAGGCTTCTGCCTGCTCTTTCAGGTTGAAGTCCGTGCTGCGCGCGGTCACAAGGGAACCAAGCTCCACAAAGCTGTTCTGATCGAGGAGTCTCGCCAGCCGCTGAGCGGCTAAGCTGTCTTTGTTACTCATACTATCGCCCTCCATCTATTTTAAAATCAAAAAATCAGCCATCCACAATCATACCTCTATTTTGCCCATTTTTCAATTGATATTTTTCACGATCTCATAAAAAAAGACTGTTATTCGCCGCAGGAACGGTTTTGCCACATGACAATGTCCCTGCTTGCGAAGTAACAGTCGATTATACCGGAACCACTTCTACGCCTGCTTCCTGCTCAGCTTCGGTACGGAACTGCTCCATCTGGTCCGGGGTCAGCTCCGGCAGATCGTCGATGGAGGATACGCCGAAGCTTCGCAAAAATTCCTCCGTCGTGCCAAAGAGCATCGGTTTGCCGGGGGCATCCAGCCGCCCCAGTTCCTTTACCAAGTCGTATTCCACGAGTTTGTTCACCGCATGATCAGAGCTGACACCGCGGATCTTCTCGATCTCCGCTTTCGTTACAGGCTGCTTGTACGCCACAATGGAGAGGGTCTCCAGCAGCACATCCGTCAGCACGCGCTTATGCGGTTGTTTCGCAATGCGGATCAGATACTCATACATCGCGCTGTCCGTGCACATCTGATAAGAAGCGCCCTCCAGGCAGACGATCCGCACGCCGCGTCCTTCCTCCTCATAATGGGCCGACAGCTTCTCAATCCGTTCTTTGGTCTCTTCCTCCGAAAGCTCGATGGCACCGGCGATCTGGGAAAGCTCCACGGAATCGCCCATCGTAAAAAGGATGGCTTCTATGATTGCTTCGTAATTCTTTTCACTCATTTATGCCACCAGCCTCGATTCAATCCGGATATCGTCAAAAATGCGATCCTGTCTGATATGAATCGTCCCCGTCTTGATCAGCTCCAGCACCGCAAGGAACGTGACGATGACCTCCATCTTGCCGGACTGGTTCTCCAGAAGATTGCGGAAGGAAAAGCTCTGGTGCGTCACGCAGTAGTCGCGCAGATACGCGATCCTGTCCTCAAGTGACACCTCTTCCTTCTCAATCCGCCCGAACTTGGAACGGATCGGATCGATCCGGTCTTCCTGACGCCGCATCATCATCTGGAAAATGTCGTTCAGCTTCTTTAATGTCACATCGGAAACCAGTTCTTCCAGATTGACCGGCTCTTCATAACGGGCCACTTCCTCCGGGATCGTCGGCGCTTTGAACCATACGCGTTCCGCATCGATCTGACGGTCTTTGAGTTCATAAGAAATACATTTGTACATCTTGTATTCCAGAAGCTGCCTGACAAGCTCTGCCCGCGGATCCTCTTCCTCTTCATTCTCCGGGTTTTCCTGCTTCGGCAGCAGCATCCGCGACTTGATGGAAAGGAGGGTCGCCGCCATCACAAGAAACTCGCTCATGACATTTAAATCCTGACGCTGCATTTCCCGGATGTACTCCATATATTGATTGGTAATCTCCACGATGGGGATATCATAGATATTGACCTTGTTTTTCTCCAGCAGATGAAGGAGCAGATCCAGCGGTCCTTCAAATGCTTCCAGTTTTACCGGTATTCCCATGACAAACTCCTCTGTCTAACGTACGGATGTAAGCCCAAATATTTCATCGCAGGATCGCTCTCGCTACGTGAAAAACGTTCCTGCTCAATGAAATATTCGGTCTTACATGCTGATATTCACAACCAGAAATTATTATAGTTGTTTATACATGGAAATACAAGAGAAAAATACCAGATTTTGTAGAGTGGTTCAAAAAGAACCTCAAGATGGTGACTTTACGTCGATCAGAACTACCTCCGCGCGGTCGAAGATGCGGATATGAAAGGTGTGGGTGCCCAGGCCTTTGCTGACCACCAGGTGTTTTTTGTCCTGCTGGTAATGTCCGCCGTCGTATTTCGGGAAGAAGGTCAGTTCCGGGGAAAGGAGGCTCCTGCCGCCGGGAAACCGCACCAGTCCGCCATGGGTATGCCCGCTGACAGTAAGGTCCGCACCCCAGCGAAAATAGTCGTCTCCATAAGCCGGGTTATGGGCAAGCAAAACGGAAAATGCTGCGGAATCGCATTCCCCGAAAGTCTCCGTCAGAAATGATTCAGGCAGCGTCTGCTCTTTTCTTTTTTCATAGAAGGAAAGCGGAAGTTCCAGCCCGTAAAGCGTCAGCGGATCGCCGTTTACGGTGATTTTTCCGGCCTTATTCCGCAAAAAAACAATCCCGCTCCTTTGCAGCGATTCCGCGAACGCGGCAAATTCCGGGATTTTCAGTTCAGCGCGGGATTCATGATTGCCAAAGGAAAAATAAGCCGGCGCAATTTTGGGTAATTCTCCCGCAAATGCCGCCATACTTTCATAACTATCCACTCTCTTCCGTACAATCAGATCTCCTGCGATCAGGATCAAATCGGGGGCAGCCCCTCGGATCGCAGCAAGCAGTCTCTCATTCTCTTTTCCATAGGAAAACCCGTGCAGATCCGCGACTAAGGCAATGCGAAAGCCCTTCCGCACTTTGGCGGATATTATTTCATATGTAGTCAAACGGAAAAAGCGCAGCTCAATCAGCTGCGCAATTACCGCTAACACTATGATTCCTATGATTATCCCTAACGCAATCATCCGTTTCGTCAGTTAATTACTGGAGTACATGCCTTCCTGCGTCGGTACATCCTTCATGGAGAAGCTGATGCGTCCCATCTTGTCCTTGCCGAGGCAGATGACGGTCACCTTGTCACCCAGCGTCAGCACATCCTCCACGCGGTCGATCCTCTCCTTTGCGATCTTGGAGATATGCACCATCCCCTCTTTTCCGGGGGCGAATTCCACGAATGCGCCGAATTCCTTGATGGAAACCACCGTTCCGGTGAAGATCTGTCCTTTTTCGAAATCCGTGACAATGGTCTTGATCATGTCGATCGCCTGATCCATCATCGCCTGATCCGTACCACAGACCGAAACCGCGCCCTCATCGTTGATATCGATCTTGACGCCGGTGCGGTCAATGATTTCATTGATGGTCTTGCCGCGCTGACCCACCACATCGCCGATCTTCTGGGGATCAATCTGGATCTGCACGATCTTCGGCGCATAGGGGCTGAGCTCTTTTCTCGGCTCCGCAATGACCGGCTTCATGCAGGTATCCATGATAAACAGTCTTGCTTCTCTCGTGCGGCGGATCGCCTCTTCCACGATGGGACGGGTCAGACCATGGATCTTAATATCCATCTGGATCGCTGTGATACCTTCGGTCGTACCGGTTACCTTGAAGTCCATATCGCCGAAGAAATCCTCCAGACCCTGGATATCCGTCAGTACCAGATAATCATCATCCGTCTCTCCGGTTACCAGACCGCAGGAAATGCCTGCTACCATGCGCTTGATCGGCACGCCTGCAGCCATCAGGGACATACAGGATGCACAGGTGGATGCCATGGAAGTGGAACCGTTGCTCTCGAAGGTCTCGGATACCGCGCGGATCGCGTACGGGAACTCTTCCTCGCTGGGCAGCACCGGCAGCAGCGCGCGCTCTGCAAGGGCGCCGTGTCCGATTTCGCGTCGTCCCGGACCTCTGCTGACCTTCGTCTCACCCACCGAATAGGACGGGAAATTATACTGATGCATATAGCGTTTGCTCGTGACGTTTGCATCCAGACCGTCTACCTTCTGCACTTCGGAAAGGGGCGCCAGCGTCACCACATCACAGATCTGGGTCTGTCCTCTGGTAAACATAGCGGAACCATGCACCCGCGGGATCAGATCCACTTCTGCGGAAAGCGGACGGATCTGGTCAATGGCGCGTCCGTCCGGACGCTTATGATCCTTTAAGATCATCTTACGCACGGTCTTCTTCTGATACTGATAGATTGCATCGCCTACAAGCGGCAGCCATTCTTCGTTCTCCGCAAAGGCCTCCTCGATCTTGTCAGTGATCTTGCGGATGTTCTCTTCTCTTACCTGCTTTTCATCGGTGAAGACCGCTTGCTCCATCTCCTCTGGCGGCACGAGACGCTTGATCTCATCAAACATCGCCTCCGGGATCACATAATGCTCATATTCATGCTTCGGCTTGCCGACCTCTGCCACAATGCCGTTGATGAAGGAAATGATGGTCTGGTTGACTTCATGCGCCTTGTAGATCGCTTCCAGCATCTTATCCTCCGGCACTTCCTTGGCGCCGGCTTCGATCATGATGACCTTCTCCGCGGTGGATGCGACGGTGAGCTTCAGATCGCCCTTTGCCCACTGCTCCTGGGAGGGGTTGACCACCAGTTCGCCATCCACAAGCCCCATTTGCGTCATGGCACAGGGGCCGTCAAAGGGAATGTCGGAAATGGTGGTGGAAATGGATGCGCCCAGCATCGCAACCAGCTCCGGACGGCACTTCGGATCCACGCTCATCACCATATTGATAAGGGATACATCATTCCGGTAATCCTTCGGGAAAAGGGGCCGCATGGGGCGGTCAATGACACGGGAGGTCAGGATCGCGTTCTCCGACGGCTTGCCCTCGCGCTTAGTGAATCCACCCGGGATCTTCCCGACGGAATACATTTTCTCTTCATATTCCACAGACAGCGGGAAGAAATCAATCCCGTCCCTCGGCTTTTCCGATGCTGTCGCCGTAGACAATACGGTGGTGTCGCCGTACTTCATAAATGCGCAGCCGTTTGCCTGCTTTCCGACCTTACCGATCTCCACGGTCAGGGTTCTGCCTGCCAGTTCCATTGTGTAACTCTTCATGTTTTCTCTCCTTCTCTTCCTTCTTCTTCTACACTACCATGTAATTCAAATATGCATCATAAAGCATATCAGATTCATTTTTACAGAAAACAGAGCGGACGAGATGCCCGCTCTGTCTGAGGGTCTTATTTTCTGAGACCAAGCCGTTCGATCAGGGAACGATAACGCTCAATATCAATGTCCTTTAAATAAGCCAGCAGTCTTCTTCTCTGGCCGACCATCTTCAGAAGACCTCTTCTGGAATGATGATCCTTCTGGTTGACCTTCAGGTGCTCGGTCAGTTCATTGATCCGCGTGGTGAGAAGCGCCACCTGTACCTCCGGAGATCCGGTATCTCCCTCGCTTCTGCCATACTCCTTGATGATCGATTCTTTCTGTTCTTTTGTCAGCATTTCTATTCCTCCTTTTTTTGAAACGCCATTCACTCAGCATTCGGTCGGAGTGTCCGAAAACCGTGTGAAAGGCTGACAGCTTTGCTAGTATAGCATGTTTCCCCCGTTGAAGTCAAGTCGGGATTTCATGATCCTGCCCCTCAGGCACCTCCTGTGATTTTATCGACCAGGGAAAGATTGATTCGTCCTGTGTAAAAAAACCTGCGGATCGCTTTTGCCGCAATTCACAGGTTTCTTTGAAAAACTGTTATGATGGGAGCCTTTTGTACCGGGAAACCGGTCAGCTCAGCACCCGTGTCGCGCAGATCGGGGAACGGTAGTACATGTTGGAAACCGTGATACCCGTGCGCTTGTTGCTTGCATGGCAGATCTGTCCGTTGCCGATATAGATCGCCACATGACCGATCCGTCTGCCGCTTCCGTAGAAGATCAGATCTCCGGGCTTCAACTCGTCCAGACCGACCCTCGTACCGCAGTTCGCCTGTGCAGCGGAAGAATGCGGCAGTCCGACGCCGTAATTGGCCATCACGCTCATCACAAAGCCGGAGCAGTCCGCGCCGTGCGTCAGGCTGGTGCCGCCCCATACATAGGGGTTGCCGACAAACTGCGTCGCATAATCCACGACAGCCACACGAACATCCGAAACGCCTTCTCCGTAACGCGCTTCCGACAGCGTCAATGCATCCTTCAGTTTTTCGCCCACTTCGACGAATTCCGCTTTCACATAACGCTCTTCGCCGTCCATTTCCACCTTGACCCACTCGCCAAGATCTTCTAACACCGGGATCTCTTCCCCGGTGGCCACCTGATCCACGATTTCGCAATCCGTATTGGGCTCCTCACGGACATTGACGCCCTGCCCCTTCACGGTTGCGGTGAGAGTCATCAGCTCTTTTGCGCGATCCGTTGCGCTTTTCCCGGCCAGAAGGAACTCCGATTTCACATAGCCTTCCACTTCACCGGAACGGATCTTCGTCCATTCGCCTTCCACGCCGAGGATCTCCGCCGCTGCATCCGCCGGGAGCTTCCCTGCCAGAGGCGCATCCTCTCCCGCTTCGGAGCGGATATTCAGATTATCCGTGACATTTGCAATGGCAAGATTCGTATAACCTGCGATCTGGACAGGCTCTTCCTCTTCCTGCGCCTCAGCCTCTGCTTCCACAGCGGGCGTCTCGGTCTCTACGACCGTATTTTCCAAAATTGCGCTCAGATTACCGATCACGCCGGCGCTTGCAGTCGGGTTCTCTGCCGGTGCTGCCGGCTCTGCAGCAGATGTCTGTGCTGCTTCTGATGTCTGTGCTGCTTCTGCCGTCGATGCTGCCGGTGTCTCCGCCGGAGCGGCCTCTACGGGCGTGACAGCAGCCACTGCGCCTGCCACCGGTGGTTCACTCTCCTGCATCAATGCTGCAGTTTCCTGTATTTCTGTATTGGCTCCGGCAGTCTCGCCGGTGCCTTCCGAAAGCTCCGTGGAAAGCTCCGTCCCGGGAATCTCTGCCGCCGGCGCTGCTTCCGCTGCGGCTGCCTGCGGATCCGCAAGCTCTCCCACTGCGGAACGAACCAGCTCTTTGGAAGCCACCGTCGCCGGTAATGTCTTCTCAAGATTTCTGCCCAACGCCGATGCCACGCCGGACGTGGGGGTCGCTGCGGACAGCTGCGCTGCCGGCATCAACAGGATGCCTGCTGCGATGGCAATCGATAATACTGCTTTCTGAAACGCTTTGCTCTTCATCAAAAAACCTCAAATGTTCTGCTTTTTCAACAATCCGAGGGTTATTATAGCAAGCGGTTTCAAAGTTGTCAACAAAAATGTAATAAATTTGTAACAAAGTATGGAGGTGCAGAGATTCCGGTCAAAAGTGCCCTGCAATGAAATCGCATGTGCACTTAGCCTTCTCAATATCCGCGCGCATTGCCTCCTGAAGTGCTGTCAGATCAGCGAACCGTTTCTCCGGGCGCAGAAAAGATAAAAACTCAGTTTTGATCTCTTCTCCGTAATTTTCCCCTTCAAAAGAAAACAGATGCGTCTCGACGCTGACCGGCGCATTACCTTCCACCGTGGGTTTCACGCCCACATTGGAGACGCCGGGGAAGGTCTCTTCGTTGATGACGGTATTCGTCACATAAACGCCGTTTGGCGGGAGCAGCTTTTCCGGCTCCGGGATCAGATTCATGGTTGGAATCCCGATTCTGCGGCCGATCTGATTTCCGTGCCGCACTTTTCCTGATACAAAATAAGGATACCCCAGCAGGTTCCTCGCTTTTTCCATCTCTCCGAGACTCACAGTCTCACGAATATAAGTGCTGCTGATATCACGTCCTTCGTGTTGCAGCTTCTCCACAATCCTGGTTTCAAAGGACAGCTTCTCGCCCAGATCCTGCAGTACCTTGGCATTTCCTTCCTTGCGGTAGCCGAAGGTACAGTCCTTCCCCGCGATCACGCAACGGATATTCGCCTTCTCCCGAAGCATCTGTAAAAATGCCTCCGGCCGCATGCGGCGAATCGTCTCGTCAAACGGGCAAAGAATGGTCACATCGATTCCGGCCCGCTCAAACAGATCGCATTTCTCCCGGTTCGTAGAAAGCACCTTCTGTCCGGCGTTGCCCGGCGGTGTCTCAAACGTAAAAATCGCTGCAGACAGACCTTCTGCTTTCTTTTGCAGAAGCGCGTGCAGCAGATATTCATGTCCGCGATGGAGTCCGTCAAATTTGCCGATGGCAAGAGCAGTCTCCTCACGGATCAAAAAATCGGTTGTTCCCTGAAATAGCTTCATGGTTTCTTTCTGTCGTCTCAGTCTAAATTCACGCTGGAAAAACAAGTATCCACTGTGCCGTTTTTTGCCGCAGCTTCGACTTCCGCGATCCTGATCGCACTGGATAGGGAAAACGCTCCGACACGGGTTCGTACAAGGGATTCCATACATGCAGGAAGAGATAATCTTTCCCCGATATCCTCGCAAAGCACGCGAATATAAGTGCCTCTCCCGCATACCGTCGAAATCGTAATGCGTGGTAACAGCATCTCCTCCAGAGAAAGAGCTGGAATCTGCACCTGTCTGGGCTCCCGTTCAATGGTAATCCCTTCTCTGGCATACTCATAAAGACGTTTTCCGTTCACCTTGAGTGCGGAATACATGGGCGGAATCTGCGCATAGCCCGGCACAAAAGAAGCAAGGACCCGTTCGATCTCCTCTTTCTCAAGCGTCGGCACTTCCGCTTCGGCAAGGACATTTCCCGTAATGTCTCCGGTATCGGTCTTCTTTCCGAACAGCAATACCGCACGATACTCCTTATCGTGATCCATGAGCCTCTCGACCATCTTGGTCGCCCTTCCGACACAAACCGGCAGCACGCCCTCCGCGTCCGGATCCAGTGTCCCGGTATGCCCGATCTTTTTGACTTTCAAGATCCCCCGGAGCTTAGCAACCACATCAAAAGAAGTCCAGCCCTTTTCTTTATAAATATTGAGAATCCCGTCCATCAGGCGCCCGCTTCCAACTGTTTCTTCATTTCCGCAACGATCTCCGCAAGAAACGTCTCCGGATCTCCCTTCAGCGTTGCCCCTGCGGCACGGACATGGCCGCCGCCGTCGTACTTCATCGTGATCGCCGCGCAGTCCACGATGGAAGTGGATCTGAGACTCAGCTTATACTCACCCTCTCCGGTCTGATACATCAGAATGGAGGCCTCCGCGCCTTTCGTGCAGCGAAGCTGCGATACGATGCCTTCCGTATCCTTCTTACTTGCGCCCACCGAGGCAAAATCCGCCTCAT
>JAFRKV010000032.1 GCA_017431515.1 Lachnospiraceae bacterium | reverse complement strand
AGAGAATCAGCGAGCTGATCGAAGAGGAGAAACAGTACTGTGATAAAGGCAACTACAGCCATATGGCGCAGATCCTGACTTCCATTGCCATTTATGAAGTACTGCAAAGGCATGGGAAAAGCGAGGAGGAAGCATACAGGATCGTCTCCGAGGAGATGTGGAAGTTCCTTGACCCATCCGGAATGCAGAAACTGGCGAAAAAGAGTTTCTTCCTGCCGCTGATGAAAAAGATCGTTCCCTTTGGGTTCAAACATGGCTCCGGCAACGGCTAGCGCTACACCTGGCACAAAGACGATCCCAAAAACGAATTTCACTTTGAATGCAACGAGTGTATCTATGCGAAGATCCTCGGCAGACGCGGTCTGATGAAGCTCGGGAGCATGTGCTGTCATGCGGACATCATCAACTACGGCAGCCTGCCTTATACCGATTTCATTCGTACTAAAACGCTCTGCCAGGGCGGCGACGTCTGCGATTTTCGTTTTGTGAGGCATGACACAGAGGCCGGAGAAGGCTGGGAAAGGAGCGAGAGCGTATGAGCGAACTACAAAAAGACAGCGTGGAGCGTACTTTGTGCATCCCTCTTTGGAGCCGGGCGATTGCGGTCAAAAAGCTGCCGCAGATCATGCCGGATCATGACGCGGTACGGATTCTGCAAGAGATGGGCGAGAAAAAGCCGCCCACGGTGTTTTACCACATGGAGTGCGCGGCGCTTGCCGGGGCCATTCGACAGTATGACTTCGCCTGTGAAATCCGGGACTATCTGAGCACCCACCCGGAGGCAACGGTCGTGGAATTGGGAGCCGGGCTCTCCTGCCTGCGAAGGCAGATGAAAAATGACTCGAATCCCTGGATCAACATAGATTTCCCGGATGTGATCGCCTGCCGGGAAAAGTATATTCCCACAGGGACAAGAGAAAAGAACGTAACCTGTGACATCACCGATCACAGATGGTTTGACGAAGTGCCCTTCGAGAAAGAAAAGGGCGTGATCTTCCTGGCGGCCGGTGTGCTGCATTATTTGACGCAGGAAGCGGTGAAGGAACTCATCTCCGCCATGGCCGAGCGCTTTCCCGGCGGTGTATTTGTTTTTGATTTCGTCAGCGCAAAAGGCGCGAAGTCCGGCAACACTCAGATCAGCATGACCCAGAACGAGACGAAGATAACCTTTGCCATGGAGGACGCGGAAAAAGAGCTTCCTGCCTGGTCCGATCGCATTGTAAGCGTCGTGCAAAAAAGCTATCTGGAAGGCTATCCTGTAGAAGGCGTCCGATACAACTGGATTACGAAGCTGTACATCAGATCCAAACGGGATCAGTATTTCGTTGTCCGAACGGAATTTGAAAGGAGTGGCGGGAAATGACAAATGCGGAAGCAAAAAAGATATGCAGACGGATGCTCCTGATCATTCCAGGCATGATACTTGCCATCATCGGCGATTACTGCATGGGCATTGAGCCGGCAGACAGCACACCGATCTCGGGGATGATCTCCTCCGGGTGGCTTACGATCGCCGACTGGCGGATCGCTGTCTCCAATATCGGCGGGATGATCGGCACAGCACTATACACGGCTGCGGCGCTTGCCTTTATCCGGTATCTTCAATACAAGCTT
>JAFRKV010000031.1 GCA_017431515.1 Lachnospiraceae bacterium | reverse complement strand
ATGTGTGTGGATTTTGCCATTCAAGACAAGGGCGACGGCAATCCCCACGCACATATCATGCTGACCATGCGGGCGATGGATAAACATGGGAAATGGCTTCCGAAAAGCAGAAAGGTTTATGACCTTGATGAAAACGGTGAGCGCATCCGACTCCCATCCGGTAATTGGAAAAGCCACAAGGAAGATACCGTGGATTGGAACGATCAGAGCAAAGCGGAGATATGGCGGCACGGCTGGGAAGTCATTACGAATGATTATCTGGAACGGAACAACAGACCGGAACGCGTCGATCTTCGCTCCTTTGAGCGGCAAGGCATTGACCTTGCGCCCACGATCCATCTCGGCCCTGCGGTGACACAGATGGAAAAACGCGGGATCGAGACGGATATGGGAAATCTCAATAGGGAGATCAAGCAGGTCAACCGTACGCTGCTGATGATTCGGAAACTGATTGCCGATCTACAAAGCTGGATCGCGGAACTGAGGGAGAAGCGAAACAAGCTGATCAAGGAAATGCGCGAGCCGACGCTTCCGGAGCTGCTGACACAGTACCTGGACGCCCGCCGCGACGAACGCAGCGACTGGTCTGTTTCCGGCCAGCGAAAAGGTACGGCGATGGATCTGCAAAAGGTCTCTCATGCCGTCGTGTATTTGCAGGAGCATGAGATCTCCACGCCGGAGGATCTGCAAAAACACCTGGATGAAAAACAGGTTGTGTTTGACGATCTGGACGGACAGATCCACGATAAGGAAAAGAGAATGCGGGATATCCAGTCTCAGATCAAAGCATGGGATTCCGTGGAGCGTCTGCTGCCCGTTCACCATGAGTATATCACGATTGGTTGGAAGGGCAAGAAGGAAAAGTTCTATCAGGCGCACAAGGCGGAGATCGACGAATACAACAAAGCCTTTCGCCTGCTGATCAAGCTGTACCCGGATAAGAAGGTGCCGATCAGCAGTTTGCGGGCTGAACTGGAAAAGCTGCCTGCTGAAATCGCTGATCTAAAGCCGCAGCTGGACGCGGTCAAGGCCGATCTGGATGAACTGAAAACCGTTCGCTCTATTATCTCGCCGCCGGAAGAAAAGCCGCAGGAAAAAGGAGAAAGCAGAATCACCGTAACGCAGGCACCAAAAGAAAAGGCTTCGGTTATTGACCGCCTGCATGAAAAGCAAGAGTACGTGAAAGAACGGGATCGCCAGACCCCGCCGAAGAAATCTCAATCCCATAACTGGGAAAATGAATTATGAAAGGACTGATCAGAATGGAAGAAGACGAAATCATGGAAAACGAAGATAACATCATTTACCTCAATCCGTACACACGGGAAGAACTGCTGGAAATGATGCAGGAAGCGGGATGCTTCTATGATCCGGAGATCTCCCCGCCCGAATTCTATTTTACCAATCCCGATCCCTATGCGCAAAAGCCATCCTTGCAGGACTGCCATTTTTGTCATGACCTCCGCTTTGACGATGAAGGGCATATCGTGGTGAAAAACCTGGCGGCATACTGGCTGCCGGATATCCGAATTGAGAGGGAGATCGCCGGTTCGGTTTATACCGTGACCGGCAGCTATGAGGGTACGGAGACGCTGGATAATAAGCTGCTGCGAATTATGATCCGAAATATGGAGGATTCCGAATGACAAACGAGACAAACCTTGCTATAATAGAGCCGACCAATCCTGTGCAGACAGTTGCCCTCGAAAAGGAGGAAACAGAAATATTAAGGGCAACTGATAAGATCACCGCATTATACTGCCGTCTCTCACAGGAGGATTCCCTGGAAGGGGAGTCGAATTCCATATCCAATCAAAAAAGGCTGTTAATGGCCTATTGTAAAGACCAACATCTGCCGAATCCGGTGTTTTTCGTGGACGATGGGTATAGCGGAACCGACTATGACCGCCCCGGCTTTCAAGCCATGCTGGATGAGATCGAAGCTGGCAGAGTTGCCGTCTGTTGCACAAAAGACCTCTCTCGCCTCGGACGGAACTCCACACTGACGGGTATGTTCATCAACATTACCTTTGCCAAGCACAATGTCCGGTATATCGCCATCAATGACAATTACGACACGCTGAATCCCAATAGCGTTGACAATGATTTTGCCGGAATAAGGATGTGGTTCAACGAGTTCTATGCCCGCGATACCAGCCGTAAGATCCGCGCGGTCAACAAGGCGAAGGGTGAGCGCGGCGAAAGGCTCACCACGAATGTCCCCTATGGCTACCGGAAGAATCCGGAGGACAACAAGGACTGGATCGTTGATGACGAGGCCGCCCACATCGTCCGCTATATCTTCAAGCTCTGTATGGAAGGGCGCGGGCCGATGCAGATCGCAAAGCAGCTCAAAGAGGAGAAGGTTTTGAATCCCACCGCGTATAAGCGGGCAAACGGGATCAAAAGCCCAAGCCCGGAGCCCGCCGATCCGTACAACTGGAGCACCAACACGGTAGTCCATATTCTGGAACGGCAGGAGTACACCGGCTGCACGGTCAATTTCAAGACCTACACCAATTCCATCTGGGATAAGAAACAGCGGGAGACCCCGGAAGAAAACCGCGCCGTGTTCTACAACACGCATCCAGCCATCATCGACCTTGAGACCTTTGACAAGGTACAGGAGATCCGGCAGCAGCGGCACCGCAGAACGAAAACAGGCAAATCCAACATGTTTTCCGGCTTGGTTTTCTGTGCCGACTGCAAGGCAAAGATGCGCTATTGCACCACCAGCTACTATGAGGAGCGGCAGGATCACTTTGTCTGCGGCAACTACCGCAGCAACACGGGAACATGCTCGGCGCATTTCATCCGCGCTGTCGTCTTGGAACAGTTGGTCTGGGAGCATTTGCAGAAGGTGATCTGGTTTGTTCTCCACTACGAGGCGTATTTCCGGGCAAACATGGAGCAGTTGCACCAGATGCAGGCGGAAGAAAAGCTGCGGACGATGCGTAAAGAGCTTGCAAAGGGCGAGAAGCGGATTCAAGAGCTGGATCGTCTGTTCATCCATCTATATGAGGATCATGTAGCCGGTAAGGTGAGCGACGAGCGCTTTGCCATGATGAGCCGGAACTATGAGGATGAGCAGCAGGCGCTGAAAGCGGATATGGAGAAACTGCGGCAGGAAATTGAAGCACAGGAACAGAAGAATCAGGACTTGGAACTGTTTATCCAGAAAGTGAAGAAATACGCGGATTTGGAAGAACTGACGCCCTACGCCGTGCATGATCTGATTAAGGCGATCTACATCGGAGCGCCGGACAAGAGCAGCGGCAAACGCCGCCAGAGCATCCATATCCAGTATGACCTTGTGGGCTTTATCCCGCTGGATAAGCTGATAAAACAGGAAATGGCATGACCCGAAGATCATGCCATACCTGCGATTTTTAATAAAACTGTCTTATGAGCCCCCGCCGAAACCCGGGGGTGTTGTTGCCTGAGGCGACGGCCGCAGAGGGACCCGATCGCTTCACTTGCCGGAGTGACGCCATTAGGAAACGGCCGGACGTCTCAAGCGCCGCTCATTATAGCACAATATTTTTCCAGGACACGCCGCATGT
>JAFRKV010000030.1 GCA_017431515.1 Lachnospiraceae bacterium | reverse complement strand
GGATCAGGTGTCTAAAATACTCGCTCGTCTCTACTTAAAAGACCAGGCACCCTTTGTGCTCATTGACGGCGTTTTCGAACTGCATTATTTGGAAAACCCCTGGGCAGCTTTTAGCTTGGGAAAAGGGCTGAATAATGTATTTTTAATTGTAGTTTTAATTTTAACACTCTTGTTTTCCGCCTTTTTGATCTACCTGGCATTCCGTTTGCCCTCCGAAAAACGGTATTGGTTTGTTCGTTTACTTGTGATTTTATTTTTAGCTGGAGCGCTGGGAAACTTTATCGATAGAATCCGCTTTCATTATGTGGTGGACTTCTTTTACTTTAAATTGATTAATTTCCCGATCTTTAACGTGGCGGATATTTATGTTGTGGCCGGGGCGGTTCTCTTTATTGCTTCTTTTTTGTTCCGCAGCGATGTCTACGAAGACCTGTTCCCCTCGAAACGTAAGAAGGCCAATGATCCTTCCGATTCCGATCAAGATTCGAATAAGTGAGCGCATCTCGCATCGCTGTATTGTCTTTGCACAGGAAGGCAGCCCGGAGGTACCCTCATGCAATATGACAGTTTTGAACTGCCGTTGGAAAAAGAACCGGAACGAATCGATAAGCTTCTGGCGGAGCTTTATCCCGATAAATCCCGTTCTTTTTTTCAAAAATGCATCAAAAACGGTGATGTCTATGCCGAACGGCAGCCCGTTACAAAAGCAGGTTACATGGCAAAAGGAGGAGACCTGCTTGAAATCCGTTTTCCGGAGCCGATAGAAACCAAAATCCTGCCGGAAAACATTCCGCTGGACATTCTTTATGAAGATGACGACCTTTTGATCGTCAACAAGCCCAAGGGCATGGTCGTGCATCCTGCACCGGGGCATTACAGCGGCACGCTGGTAAATGCCATCCTGTATCATTGCAAAGAGGATTTATCCGGGATCAACGGGGAGATCCGGCCCGGAATCGTTCACAGAATCGATAAAGATACCACAGGATCCCTTGTGATCTGTAAAAATGACTTCAGTCATGACGCTGTTTCGAAGCAGCTCCGGGATCATTCCATCAAACGTATTTATCGGGGCATTGTCTGCGGTATCCTCAAAGAAGATGCCGGGACGATTGACGCCCCCATCGGAAGAAGCAAAAAAGACCGTAAAAAAATGGCAGTTCTGACCAAAGCGGAAATGCTGCAGGGTGCCGGTGGGAGAGAAGCAGTCACCCATTACCGCGTTTTACAGCGGTTTTCGGGCGCCACCTATTGCGAATTTCAGCTGGAAACCGGCAGAACGCATCAGATCCGCGTGCATATGGCTTCCATCGGACATCCGTTGTATGGCGATACCGTCTACGGCGGAGAGAAAAATGCACACGGTCTGCAAGGACAGACGCTTCACGCCATGACCATCGGATTGATTCATCCACGCACCGGAGAAATGCTGGAAGCAGAAGCGCCTTTACCGGCCTACTTCGAAGACCTTTTACATATGTTTTGCGAATAAATATAATCTATGCTAGAATAGAAGGGTAGCATAGGCTTACAACAAAAGGAGAAACCATCATATGTCTGAGCAGCATTTTATCATCACCATCGGCAGGGAATTCGGCAGCGCCGGACTGAATATCGGCAAAGCTGTGGCAGAAAGGCTCAATGTCAAATGCTATGATAAGGAATTACTGACGCATGCCGCTAAAGAAAGCGGATTTTGCGAAGAAATATTTGAACATCAGGATGAAAAGCCCACCAACAGCTTTCTTTATTCCCTTGTGATGGATACGTATTCCATCAGCGGCTATTCCTCAGCGCCGTTTTTGGACATGCCGCTGAACCATAAGGTGTTTTTAGCACAGTTTGATGCGATTAAAGCGATTGCAGACAGAGAATCCTGCGTGATCGTCGGCCGCTGTGCCGATTATGCGCTTGCTGACAGAAGAGACTGCATCAATATCTTTGTGCATGCGGATGAAGCGTTTAAAGCCAACCACGTGATGGAACGGTTTCCCGAACTGCATTTGAATGAACAAAAAGCCATTGAGCTTTGCAAAAAAAAGGATAAGCAACGGGCCAGTTATTATAATTATTACACCAGTAAAAAATGGGGCGAAGCCCGGGGCTATCATATGACATTGGATAGTGGGAAACTTGGCATCGAAGGATGCACCGAGATGATCCTCAAACTGAATGAACAATTCTTTGCGGAAACAAAGTAATGGCTGGAAAGCCCGTAAAATCGTTGCATTTATTCGTTAAACTATTCTTTTGCGAATAAATGTGTCCATCCAAACCCATACTGCTTTCCGCTGTATTTCATAAGAAAGTGACCCCTATGGCACAGGAAAAAGCCTATTTCGAACAGGTGAATATTGAGAACGAATTTAAGATCCGGGAGATTCTGAAAGAACTGCCGCCTTTTTGCAAGGAGTTTTTTATCGGGATCGAGGGATCCACACAGTCCAGAACGCGGCTGGCATATGCCTATGACCTGGGCGTCTTTTTTCATTATATGCATGAAGAAAACCCGGTCTGCGGGAAGATGGAGATCCGTGATTTTCCCCTTTCCATCCTGGAAGAAATCACTCCGATGGATATCGAGGAATATCTCTACTCTATCCGCTACTATACCAAAGACGGCACCGAACATAAAAATGATGAGCGCGGCGTTTCCAGAAAACTTGCTTCCCTGCGAAGCTTTTACAACTATTACTTCCGGAAACAGTTGATCGAAAAGAATCCGGCGGAGCTGGTCAAAATGCCAAAGCTCCATGAGAAAAACATCATCCGTCTGGATGTGGACGAGGTGGTGAAATTTCTTGATCAGGTGGAAAACGGCACTGATCTGACCGAGCGCCAAAAGAAATTCCATGAGCAGACAAAAATCCGCGATCTGGCAATGATGACCTTAATGCTCGGCACCGGAATCCGTGTTTCCGAATGTGTCGGGCTGGATATGGAGGATGTGGATTTCCGCAACAACGGCATCAAAGTCCACCGCAAAGGCGGCACAGAAACCGTGGTGTATTTCGGAGATGAAGTCAGGGATGCGCTGCTCTCTTACTATGTGGAACGGGAAAAGATCAACGCCGCGGAAGGCCACACAAATGCGCTTTTCCTTTCTCTCCAGAAGAAACGGATCCAGGTGCGCACCGTGGAAAACATGGTGAAGAAATACTCCAAACTGGTGACTTCTTTAAAAAACATCACCCCCCACAAACTGCGCAGTACCTATGGTACGTCTCTTTACCGGGAAACCGGCGATATCTATCTCGTGGCCGATGTCCTGGGCCATAAGGATGTCAACACCACCAGAAAACACTATGCGGCGCAGGAGGAAGATCGACGGCGCGCGGCTGCCAAAGCCGTCAAACTGCGGGAGGAATGAGAAGCTGTCGCAGGAACCGCAAATTGGATCTCGTACAGCCCCCATCCTCTATGGAGAAACAACAGGAATCATCAGATAATTGCCTGCATGAATCGTGGCGTCCTGACCGATCTGGTTTAAGGAGGCCACTTTTTTCATGAAAGCGGCTGTGCCTTCCGGATCATCGGCCCCATATCTCTCGCAAATACTCCAGAGGGAGTCGCCGGATTCAATCCGCACGCTCTCGTACGTCACTCTCCCGCTCTGCATCTCGGATGCTCTGACCTTGGATACCCCTGTAAACAGCAGACACAACAGAATCACAATCGTCACCACGATCACGGGAAGGACTTTTCTTCCGGAAATGCTTCGTACTCTCATCTTCGACCTCCTGTCTAAAACCGAACATTTGTTTGCTGTAATTGCATCATAGCACCCGAACAAATGTTTGTCAACAAAAATCGAACATATTTTCGGAATATATGTTTGCCTTTTTTTAAAAGGTGTGTTACGATAGTTAAGTAGAGAGAAAGTAATTTTGATGCGAGTGCTGACGGTCACAGGCGTTCACGCATTGTGGCCGCTGCGCTTGCGGCATAGGATGTCGGGAGGACAGCTACCATGGCTTACGGTAAAATATCTGCAAAGCAACAGGAAATCTTGGATTATCTGAAGAAAGAGATCTTGGCAAAAGGTTATCCGCCTGCGGTGCGGGATATTTGTGAAGCGGTTCATCTGAAGTCCACTTCTTCCGTGCACTCTCATCTGGAGACGCTGGAAAAGAACGGCTATATCCGCAGAGACCCCACCAAGCCCCGTGCGATTGAGATTCTGGATGAGAATTTCCAACTGACAAGACGTGAAATGGTCAGCATCCCCATGGTGGGCCGCGTCGCCGCGGGACAGCCGATCCTTGCGGTGGAGAATATTGAGGGGTACTTCCCTGTTCCTGCAGAGTATGTGCCGAATACCGATACGTTTATGCTGAAGGTCAAAGGAGAAAGCATGATCAATGCCGGGATTATGGATGGCGACAGCATTCTCGTCGCGAAGCAGGAAACTGCCAAGAACGGTGATATCGTCGTTGCAATGGTGGATGATTCCGCCACAGTCAAGACGTTTTATAAAGAAGCGAACCATATCCGCCTGCAGCCGGAAAATGACAGCATGGATCCGATCCTCGTGCAGGATTGCAGCATCCTCGGCAAAGTGTTCGGGGTCTTCAGGCTGTTCTGAGCAGTCTCTCACCCTTCTTCCGGTGCATCGTCTGTCTGTCCGAACTCTTCTGCCACCTTGCGCACCTCATCTTCCGCGTTCAGAAAGGCCTGCGCCACATCCGGATCAAAATGCGTTCCGGAGCTTTCACGAATAATATCCATGGCTTTCTCAAAAGGAAAGCCTTTTTTATAACTTCTCGTAGAAACCAATGCGTCAAAGACATCGGCTACCGCCATGATCCGGGCGGAAAGCGGGATCTCTTCTCCGGCCAGGCCGGTGGGATAACCTGCCCCGTTCCATTTCTCGTGGTGATATAATGCCAGCCGCCTTGCTTCCTGCAGATATCCGGAATCGGATTCCGGCACGGTATCAATCACGCGGTCGATGATATCCCCGCCCACCGTGGTATGGCTCTTCATTTTATCAAACTCTTCATCTGTGAGCTTCCCGGGTTTATTCAGGATCGCATCCGGCACGTTAATCTTTCCCACATCATGAAGCGGCGCGGAATAGACCACATCGGAAATGAATTCATCCGTCAGTTCATCGGTAAATTTCCCTTCCTTTCGAAGTTCTTCCATGATGATTCTGGTATAGGCCGCGGTTTTTCGGACATGATCGCCGGTATTTTTGTCACGGCTCTCCACCATATCTGCCAGCACGAGGATCAGCGCCGCCTGCATTTCATTGATGGTTTCATTCTTCCGCTCAATGTCTTCCAGATAGGTCAGGTTGTTTTCCGTCATCTGCGTGAATGCGTGATAAAGATTCTCGATCTCATCCCCGGTGCGGATGTCCAGCTTCTTGATCCGTTCCACGCTTTCTTCCATAGACTCGTCATCCTGCCGTTCGAACGCCGTCGCCGCAAGCGTCATGGCATTGACCGGCAAAACGATGTCGTACTCCGCCATCCAGAACCCGATGGCCAGGACCAGGATGATATATGCCAGAAACAGGGAGATCATCTGCGTCATAAAACGGATCCCGTCCTGCCGGATCTGCGCCATCTCCACA
Source organism: Lachnospiraceae bacterium (assembly GCA_017431515.1). Classification (GTDB taxonomy): domain Bacteria; phylum Bacillota; class Clostridia; order Lachnospirales; family Lachnospiraceae; genus RUG12461. Next base: position 79,849 of record JAFRKV010000030.1, on the reverse strand, counting down.
TCCGCGCCGGCATAGCACTGCACCACGCCGTTGGAATCATAAACCGGTTCATAATCGGTCAGAAGATACCCGAAACTGTCGTCACATGACACAGGATCAATGTCCTCTCCCGCCAGTAATACAGGAAGATACGGAAGGAAATCATCTTCGATCGGTCGGATGCTGCCCGGTTCTCCACCCTGGAGATTTTCCGTATCAATGTCAAAGACTACATGGTAACCGTCCTCTTCCACCCGATACGCATAAACATAACTGATATCCGGCGCACTCTCCTTCAGCTCCACCAGAATCTTTTCCGTATCCAGATATCCGTCCGCGGCCTCTCCCTTTTCCAGGAATTCCTCCACCTTGTCGCCGTCGATGATATTGGAGGCCATGGTGGCCGCTGTTTCCACCAGCTTGGTATGATCGGCGATGGTGGTATTATGATAGATCACAAAACTGATGACCGACGCTGCGGTGGCAATCACCAGACTCGCAATACTGATCATCAGCATCAGCTTGGTTCGCAGAGAAAGAGAACGGCTGAGTTTCTGTTTCGCAAGCCGCATTTCTTCCGGAGAAAGGGGCGCCTGCCGCAGACCGGAAAGCTGGAACTGCTTGAACATCGCTTTCGGCATGATGCACAGCACGATTACCACCACTGCCACGACAATCGCTTTGTCCAGGAGGTCGATCACCATACTCGCCCAGAACTCGGCGGCCAGCGGGGAAAGCCCCGCCTGATAGAAAGCACCCACAAGGCCTGCCGTGGCGGGTTCCGCCTGAAAACCGTATAGTAACCAGGTGAGGATGGAGCCGAGACCGCCGCCGAAGGCTGCCAGGATCAGCGTGGTCAGGATCATGCCCGACGCTTTTTTGAACCACTTCTTTTTGATGGCAAAACTGATCACCAATGCGTTGATCACACTGATGGTCCCGTAAAAGACGGAAACCGGATCCGATATGGATCTGAGGATATTGGTCAACAGTCCGATCACAATCCCCGGCAGCGGACCGCCGACAGCTGCCACCACGGCCGTTCCGATAAAATCACAATAGATGGATAACCCCAGTGCAGACACGATCTCCGCGCCGACGAGGTTGACGGCGAGACCGATCAAAGACAGCGCGACGAGACGCAGGATTACTTGTTTGTGATTGGGATTGGATATTGTTTTTTCAGACATCACCTGTTTCACTCTTGATCAAAGGATTGTTTTGCGAAGCTCCTCTCCGCTTTTGTCGGAAAGATATGCCGGCGGTACATCAAAGACGGTTTTGCAGCCACTGACGCCATCCGCCGAAAGCCGCATCGCAGCCCGGGCATAGGCGACCAGCACATTTGCGGTAAATTCCGGATTGGAATCCAACTGCAGGCTGTATTCAATCACCGCCGTATGCTCTTTTGCAAGCCCTGTTTTGCCGGAACGGATCACGAATCCGCCGTGGGCCATGCCGGAATGCTCGGCAGCAAAGGTCTTCTCGTCGATAAAATGCACAATGGTGTCATAATCCGCAAAGTAATTGGGCATGGTCTTGATGGTCTCTTCGATCTTCTTTGTGTCCGCCCCCTCTTCCGCGACCACGAAACACTCTCTCAAATGCTTCTGCCGCGCCGTCAGCTCCGGCTGCTCGCCGGAGCGCACCTTTTTCAATGCGTCCTCAATGGGGATGGTATACTGCTTGGCGTTTTTCACGCCTTCGATCCGGCGGATGGCATCGGAATGTCCCTGGGAGACACCCTTGCCCCAGAAGGTCTCATGCTTTCCGTCCGGAAGGATCGCTTCGGCATAGAGCCGGTTTAAGGAAAACATGCCGGGATCCCAGCCCACGGAGATCATGGCCACATGGCCGGTTTCCTTTGCTGCCGCATCCACCGCCGCAAAATGCTCCGGGATTTTGGCATGGGTATCGAAGCTGTCCACCACATGGAAAAGTTTAGCATATTGCTTCGTCTGCTCCGGAAGATCGGTGGCAGAACCGCCGCAAAGGATCAGCACGTCCAGCTTCTCCTTCCAATCTGTGATTTCTTCGGCTGAACAAACAGGGACACCAGCCGTTTGGATCGACACGGTTTCCGGCGAACGTCTCGTAAACACAGCCGTCAGCGTCATGTCCTTCGCATCACGAAGGGCGCATTCGATGCCTTTCCCAAGATTTCCATAACCCATAATGCCAACACGAACCATAACAGTTTCCTCCCTTAATTCTTATTCCAACGCAGCCGGGTCGATGACATTTCCGTCCCGCCAGACGCGCTCCAGATCATAAAAAAGCCGGTCTTCCTCGGAAAACAGGTGGACGATGATGTCCGTGAAATCCATCAGAATCCAGGTGGAATGCGCATTTCCTTCAATCCTGCATTCCGTATAGCCTGCGCGGCCCAGTTTTTCCTCCACCTCGTCCTTTAAAGCCGTCAGCTGGGTCTGGTTTTTGGCAGATGCGATGAGGAAGTAATCCGCGATGGGACTGATCTCACTGATCTCCAGGATTCGGATGTCCTCTGCTTTCTTTTCAGACAAAGCGTGATATGCGATCTTCGCCATTTCCTTTGCGTGATGTTCCATAGTTTTTGTTCCTTCTCTCCTATTGCTGTCGCTGATAATAATCGTATGTCTCTTGAGTCGTGGGATCGATCTCCTTTGTCCCGTTGGCCAAATAATGGATCGTGTCAAATAAGATCATGCGCATTGCTTCATCCAGATCCCGAAAGGCTGTCTCTCTGATCTCCGGCAGCCGTTTCGCCTTGTCGCGGGCGGGCTCGATATAATCTGCGATAAACACAATCTTGTCAAGGAGGCTCATTTCCGGCGCGCCGGTGGTATGCACCCGGATCGCATGGCAGATCGCTTCGTCCTCCACGCCGTATTCCTTCGCCGCAAGAAACGCTCCCAGCTTGGCATGAATCAGATAGGGATTGCGCTGTTCCACCTCTGTCAATTGGATCTTGTGTTTTTTGCAAAGGGAGAATTTTTCGTCATTGGGGATGCATTTTGCGCAGTCGTGCAGGTAACCCGCAAGCATGGCCTGATCAGGATCGGCGCCATGGGCCATCGCAAGGCAGCAGGCGGTATAGGCCACGCCCTTTGTATGTTCCCACCGTTCCTTATCCAGTGCTTTTTTGACCCTTTTTTTGACGTGATTCAGCTGCTCTTGCATCCGACAATGCCTCCGTTTTCTTCCGCTTTTGCCGACCCGTACAATCTGTGCGCTTTGAGATACTCGATCACGGGATCCGGCGTCAGATAACGCACGGAAAGCCCTTTTGCAATGCGGTTTCTGATATCCGTGGAGGAAATGGAAAAATTCGGCACCGAAAGCACGGATATTTTGGTCTGAAAAAGCCTGTCATAGTCTGCGGCAAGCGAAAGCAAATCAGCGGAATCCGCGCCGTCTCTCACAGCGACAGCCAGCCGGAAATGACGGCTGATGATCTCGGGATGCACCCAGTCGCGAAAATGGATCAGCGAATCGGCGCCCATAATGTAATAAAAATCCGTGTCGGGGAAAGCCGTCGAAAGACGCTCCGCTGTCCGATAGGTATAACTGATTTCCGGATCCTCCAACTCAAACGTGGACAGAGCCAGCTTCGGATTCCCCGCAATGGCCAGCTCGAGCATGTTCACGCGATGCATAATGGGCGTGATCGATGCTTCATTCTTATGGGGCGATTTTCCAGTCGGCATGAGGTAGACCTGATCCAGAGAAAGGTCGGAAGCCGCGTGATCCGCGATCATCAAATGCGCCGTATGAACGGGATCAAAGGTGCCGCCGAGGATCCCGATTTTCCGCAATTTGTCCCCATTCATTTCGGCAGCTCGATCTTCGGTTTTTTTGCCGGCCGATAGAGCACAATCTTCTTACCGATCACCTGTACGACCTCGGATTTCGTCCGTTCGGACAGTATTTCGGCAAGGGCATGAGGATCATCCGCGCAGTTTTTTAACACGGAGATCTTGATCAACTCCCGCTTTTCCAAAGCCTCTTCCACGCTTTTGCAAAACTCGGGCGTAAGACTGCTTTTGCCGATCTGAAAGATCGGTTCTGTTTTCATCGCAAGTCCCTTTAAAAACGAACGCTGTTTTGTGGTCAAACTCTGCTCCTTTTGTACTATCTAAACGATTCCTACAAGGCGGATGCTACGGATAATAGGTAAACTCCAACTCGTAGAGGCGGACGGTATCGCCTTCCTTCATGCCTTTCGCTTCCAGTTCTTTGATGATGCCCTGTTCCTTCATGAAGCGCTGAAAGAAAAGGAACCCCTTTTCCGATTCCAGATTGGTATAGCCCAGCATCTTTTCAATCTTGGGTCCCTCCACCACAAACACTCCGTCGTCGGCGCGGCTCACGGTAAAAGGCTCCTCGATAAACATCCGCAGTTTCGGATCAAAGGTACTTTCATAGACGGTGGTCTTTTGATTTTCCGCGGTGTCGAGCCGCTCCTTGACTGCATATAAAAGCTCTCTGATGCCGGTATTCTGCGCGGCAGAAATGGGGAAAACGGAAATCCCCTGGGGTTCAAACTCTGCTTTCAGCCGCTCCAGTGCGTCGCTTTCCTCGGCGAGGGCATCGGTTTTATTCGCCGCGATCACCATGGGCTTTTCGAGAAGCTTCGGCTCAAATGCCGAAAGCTCCGCATGGATCGCATAGACATCCTCCACAGGGTCTCTCCCCTCCGTGCCTGCCACATCCACCACATGGATCAATACCCGCGTGCGTTCAATATGCCGCAAAAAATCATGGCCGAGGCCGACCCCGTCTTTGGCGCCTTCAATGAGGCCGGGGATATCCGCAATCACAAAGCCCTCTCCGTCGCCGAGATCTACGACACCAAGAATCGGCTGCAGCGTGGTAAAATGGTATTCTGCGATCTTCGGCGTGGCGTTGCTCACCATGGAAAGCAGCGTGGATTTCCCGACGCTGGGGAAGCCCACCAGTCCCACATCCGCGATGACCTTCAGCTCCAGCCGCACCATAAGCTCGATGGCATCCTGTCCAGGCTGGGCATATTTCGGTGCCTGCATGGTGGAGGTGGCGTAATGCTGGTTGCCATTGCCGCCTCTGCCTCCGGGCAGGATCACCTCCCGCTTGTGGTCGCCTGACATATCCATGATGATCTCGTTGCTGTCTGCGTCACGGATGATGGTGCCTTCCGGCACTTTGATCACCAGATCTTCTCCTTTTTTACCGTGGCAGTTGCGTTTGCCGCCTTCCTCGCCGTTCTGCGCCACCCATTTGCGTTTGTGGCGAAAATCATTTAAGGTATTCATGCCGGGGTCGACCGCAAAGATAATATCGCCGCCTTTGCCGCCGTCTCCGCCGTCCGGGCCGCCGTTTGGCACATATTTCTCACGCCGGAAACTGACATGCCCGTTACCGCCTTTTCCGGATCGAATTGTAATCGTGACACTGTCCGTAAACATAAAAAATCTCAGATCCTATTCATTTAGTCGCAAACACCGTGTTTACAACTGCTATCATTATACATAAGAAAAGGCTGTCCCGCAAGACAGCCTTTCCGTGAAACCATAGTCATGGTGCGGTTATTTAGCCTTCCTTCGGATAAACGGAAGCCTGTTTCCGGTCACGTCCGAGACGCTCAAACCGTACAACACCATCCACCAGTGCAAACAACGTATCATCACCGCCGCGTCCTACGTTGACGCCCGGATGAATCTTCGTTCCTCTCTGGCGATAAAGGATATTTCCTGCTTTGACGAACTGACCGTCCGCTCTCTTCGCACCCAGGCGCTTTGCTTCGGAGTCACGACCGTTCTTGGTCGAGCCGACACCCTTCTTATGTGCGAAAAACTGAAGGTTCATATTCAGCATGTTTCTACCTCCTTCGTTTCCAAACTCAAATACTGCGTTCCATAGTGTTCTGCAATCCCCTGTATTCCTAACTCATACGAGGAAAGCAAAAGCGTTGCGCCCTCTCCGGGCTGATGCGTAATATGAACGGAAATCCTTCCGCTCTTTTCGTCTGCATCCAAATCAAATGTCTCTTCCGTGAGTTGTTCCAGCGAATTGACTGTATTGATGGTCAACACCGAAACTGCCGCGCAGACAATGTCTTCTCCTTTGTCTGCATAGCCCGCATGCCCGGTTATCTCAAATCCCCGGAAATGCCCTTTTTGATCTTTCAGGATCGTCACGCGCACCATGGAACGTACCTAACAGATCTTCTTACGCGTTGATCTTTTCGATCTTGACGCGGGTGAACGGCTGACGATGTCCGTTCTTCTTATGATAGCCGGTCTTGCTCTTGTACTTGTAGACGATGACCTTTTTCTTACGGCCTTCTGCGACAACAGAGCCAGAAACGGTCACACCGTCCACGGTGGGCGTACCGACTACGAGCTTGGAATTGTTGTTTACGGCCAGAACCTGATCAAAGGTCACATTCTCCCCTTCTGCTGCGCCAAGCTTCTCAATGGTAATGATATCGCCTTCCGATACTTTGTACTGCTTTCCACCGGTTGCAATTACTGCGTACATATGGCACCTCCTATTATCATTACTCGCCAGTTTCGGTGCTGCTTGATGGGCAGACTTCTACCTCACTGTGCGGCATACTCAGATATCATAAGACTTTTTCCCTCGTCTGTCAAGCATTTTCTTCATGCAAAAAGTACCCCTGAAAAAAGTCCCCCGATGTATCTGAGGGACTTTTGCAAAGATCCTTGCTTCTGCTTGATGCAGTCCGTTATTTCCGAATTCATGGAACCTGGATCGCACCGGGAGAACATACATTGACACAAGCGTAACAGGAGCAGCATGCCCCGGGATCTATCTGGAATAAAACGCCTGCCTCATGGATTGCGCCCACCGGACATGCGTCTGCACAAGCACCGCAACCGATACAAGCACCCTGATCAACATACGGCTGCAGGTCGTCATAATCGCCGAAGCCTCCCGCAACCTTCTCTAACGACTGGTCATCCAGTTCCATTGCATTTTTCTTTTCTTCACTCATGATGATTCTCCTTTCCTTGTGGGAACAAACTGCCGACTTTTTGAAAGCAGAACTGCTCCTTATCTGCTCTACTTCTTTATACGACAAAAACCGATCTGTGGCATAAAAATGTAAAAAAAACAAATTCTACGCAGAAATCTGATTTCCGGTGTAGAGCTGATAGTATTTCCCTTTCTGCTCCAGCAGTTCCTCATGGGTGCCCCGTTCAATGATCTGTCCCTTCTCCAGGTCCATGATGCAGTTGCTGTTTTTGACCGTGGAAAGACGATGGGCGATGACAAAGGTCGTGCGTCCTTTCATCAGTTGATCCATGCCTTCCTGCACCTGCTTTTCGGTACGGGTATCAATGGAGCTGGTCGCTTCGTCGAGGATCAGTACCGGCGGATCTGCAACCGCTGCGCGCGCAATAGCAAGGAGCTGCCGCTGTCCCTGGGAAAGATTGGCGCCGTTCCCGGTCAGGACGGTCTGATAGCCGTCCGGGAGCTGTCTGATAAAGGAATCCGCGTTGGCTAATTTCGCAGCCTCGATGACTTCTTCATCTGTCGCATCGAGATTTCCGAAACGGATGTTTTCCATCACGGTATCTGTAAAAAGGTTAGTCTCCTGCAGCACGATCCCGAGCGACCGCCGCAGATCCGCTTTTTTGATCTTATTCACATTGATCCCGTCGTAACGGATCTTGCCGTCCTGGATGTCATAGAACCGATTGATGAGATTCATGATAGTCGTTTTCCCTGCGCCAGTGGAACCGACAAAGGCAATCTTCTGTCCCGGATTCGCATGCAGAGTCACATGATGCAGCACGATCTTTTCCGGGTCATAGCCGAAATCCACGTCGTCAAAAACAACCTCTCCCTGCAGCGGCACATAGTCCGTCTCTCCGGTGGCCTGATGGGTATGCTTCCATGCCCAGAGACCTGTATGGCGTTCTGTTGTCTCGATCAGCTGTGTGCCGTCCTTTTTGGCATTGACCAGCATGACGTATCCCTGATCGACTTCCGGCGTCTCATCGAGAAGCTTAAAGATCCGATCGCTTCCTGCGAGCGCCATCGCGATCGCATTGATCTGCATACTGATCTGATTGATTGGCATCATAAAGCTGCGGTTTAAGGTCAAAAAGCTTGCGAGCGCGCCGACGGTGAAACCGCCGATGCCGGAAAGCGCGACAACCGCGCCTGCCATTGCGCAAACGACGAAACTGACATTCCCCAGCTGCGCATTGATGGGGCCGATCATATTACCGAATTGATTCGCCTGATACGCACTGGCAAAGAGCTTTTCATTCCGCTCCTGAAATTCTTTCTTCGCCTGCTCCTCATGGCTGAAGACCTTGATGACCTTCTGTCCATCCATCATCTCTTCGATGTAGCCGTTCAGCGCTCCAAGATCCTGCTGCTGCGCCACGAAATACTTCGAGCTTTTCCCTGCCACCTGCTTGGTCACAAAAAGGATCACAATGATCATCCCGATGGAAACCAAGGTCATGACCGGACTCAGCATGATCATGCTGATCAGAACGCCGACAAGCGTGATTAGGCTATTGATCGTGGTCGGCAGGCTCTGGCTGATCATCTGGCGGATCGTATCGATATCATTCGTGTAGATGGACATGATATCGCCGTGGGAATGGGTGTCAAAATACCGGATCGGCAGGGTTTCCATATGGGAAAACAGGTCGTTGCGCAAGCCCCGCATGGTGCCCTGCGTCACATAGATCATGGTACGACTCTGCACAAAGGTCGCAAGGACGCCTGCAACCAGGATTACCATCAGCTGCTTCATCGCTCCCGCCAGTGATCCGAAATCGGGATCCGGCTGTCCGATCAGGGGCGTAATGTAATCATCGATCAGGGTACGCATGAAAAGCTGCGCCTGCAGCATCGCAAACACCGAGATAAAAATGCAGATCACGACGACAATCAGCGCGATGCCGTATTTCCTAAAAACATAGGAAAGAAGGCGCCCCAGCGTCTTCATAGGGTGATCTAATTTTGGCGCTGGTCCCCGCATGGATCCCCGTCCCATTTTGATTTCTTTTGCTTTTTCTTCTGCCATGGTGTGACCTCTTTTATATGACCAATGACGCCGAAGCGTCTCTTCGTCTTATTCTTATCATGTCAAACCTCTTTCATGCCTATCTGAGATTATATATCAAAAGCGTCCTTGATATCTACCATTACTTATCCTGAAACCCACTTTTTCTTGATAACCGCTATCATATATGATCAAAGCCATTCGTGTCACGACCTTTCAATAAAAACGACAGCTCCATGATGGTTTTGAAAAAATGTGCTATGATAATCAGGTGGCTTATACGACAAGAAAGAGTTAGGAGGAAACGAACAGTGAGTCTGAAACCGAACCCGACTGTGACAGATGCCGGTAATCCTGCAAAACCGGAGGGAGAAGCAGGAGAAAAAATGCTGCGATACATGAACGAGGAGCACACCCCGCTGACAATCTGGGCACTGGATCTCCTTACTTACAAAAAAGAGGATCAGATCCTCGACATCGGATGCGGCGGCGGCATGACCTTGAAGCGTCTTTCAAAGCGGATTCCTGATGGTCGTCTTTTCGGCGTGGATTATTCTGATGTATCCATAGCCCTGTCAAAAGAGACAAACGCAAAGGAAGTGGCGTCCGGGAAAATCGAGATCAAAGAAGGGACAGTACTATCTCTCCCTTATGAGGACTGTGCTTTTGACAAGGCGCTGACCGTTGAAAGCTTTTACTTCTGGCCGGAACCGGCAAAAGCGCTCTCTGAAGTACGGCGGGTATTAAAGGAAGGCGGCGTATTTCTTCTCGTATCCGAGATTTATGAGCGGCCGGATCTGACGGAACATGTGCGGGATAATATCCGGAAATATCAGATGAACGTCCCCGGCATCCGGGAGTTTGAAACGCTGTTTGAATCAGCCGGCTTTTCAAAAACAACCGTTCACACGCAGGACGGCGAATTCTGGATCGCGATAGAGGGCGTGAAATGACTCTTCTATAGCGCATCAAAATCCTTACTCCCACCCGTCTGAGACTCGTAGACCTCGCGATAGATCGCGTTGGTTTCCAGCAGTTCTGCGTGGGTGCCGATGCCGGAGATATGCCCGTGGTCGAGAACCAGGATCCGGTCCGCATGCTGCACGGAGCTGATGCGTTGGGCAATGATCAGCTTCGTGGTGTCCGGAATCGATTCCGCGAAGGCCTTCGTGATCTTTGCGTCGGTGGCGGTATCCACGGCGCTGGTGCTGTCGTCCAGGATCAACACCTTCGGATGCTTCAGCAGGGCTCTTGCGATGCAGAGCCGCTGCTTCTGGCCGCCGGAAACATTGGTGCCGCCCCGCTCGATGACGGTCTCGTATTTTTTCGGAAAATTCTCAATAAATTCATCCGCGCAGGCCAGCCTAGCAGCCTCCCGGCACTCCTCGTCGGTGGCATTTTCGTTTCCCCACCGCAGGTTTTCATAGATCGTGCCGGAAAACAGCACATTCTTTTGGAGAACCACGGCCACCTCTCTCCGGAGGGTCTCCAGGTCATAGTCCCTCACATCTCTCCCGCCCACCTTCACAGCACCTTCACTGACATCGTAAAGCCGGCTGATGAGATTCACGAGAGAGGTCTTGCTGCTGCCGGTGCCGCCGATGATTCCGATGGTTTCCCCGGATCGGATGGACAGCGAAATGTCGGAAAGCACAGGCTCCTCCGCATGCTTGTCATAACGGAAGGTCACATGGGAAAACTCGATGCTCCCGTCGTTGACGGTAAAGACAGGGTCCGCAGGGTTTGAGATCGTGGTCTCTTCCGTCAGGACTTCCGTGATCCGGCGCGCGCTGGGCTCCGCCATGGTAATCATGACAAAGATCATGGAGAGCATCATGAGATTCATGAGGATCGTCAGGCAATAGGTGAAGAGACTGAACAGCTCGCCCGTTTCCAGGCCGCTGCCGGGACTCACCACCAGCTTCGCCCCGATCCAGGAGAGGAGCATCAGGCTCACAAAGATCGTGCCCGTCATCAGGGGTGCGTTCCATGCCACCACGCCTTCCGCCTTGATAAAGATCCTGTAAATTCCTTCGCTGGCTTTCCGGAACTTTTTGTCCTCATGGGATTCCCGGACAAATGCCTTCACCACGCGGATGCCGTTGACATTTTCCTGCACGCTCTCATTCAGGGCATCATATTTCGGAAAAGCCTGCTTGAAATACCGCAGTGCCAGTACCAGCAGCAAAACGATGATCCCCGCCAGAATCAACATCGTGATCAAGAAGATGGAGGCCAGATGCGGGTTGATGATGAATGCCATCATCAAAGCCGCGATCAGCGACACCGGCGCGCGAAAGCACATCCGAAGCAGCATCTGGAAGGCGTTCTGAACATTGGAAATATCCGTGGTCAGACGGGTAACCAATCCGGCCGTGCTGAACCGGTCGATATTCGCAAAGGAAAAGGTCTGGATCCGGTCAAACATGCCCTGCCGCAGATTTTTCGCAAAGCCCGCAGACGCTTTGGCCGCAAGCCTGGCGGCAACGAGGCCGAAGGTCAGGCCGAACAGCGCCACGACGAGCATCATCAGCCCCACCCGGATGATGTAGGGCAGATCCTGATTGGCCAGTCCCACATCAATGATCCTTGCCATCAAAAGCGGAATGATCATTTCCATGACCACCTCCCCGATCATCATGATCGGCGTCAGAATGGACGGTGTCTTATATTCTCCGATGTAGTGGCTGAGTGTCTTTACCATATCGTTTCTCCATACGCATCCAGGGACTGCAGCTCTCCCGCCTCGTTTTTTCCGTAAAGGTCCAGACGCCGGATCTGCCAGTCCGTTTTTGTAAAGGTCAGGCCGGCGCGTTCAAAAAAAGCATCCAGCAAAAGCTCCGGCTTGATATTGGTCTCACTTCCCGCGGAGAGTCTGCAGAACAGTCCCTCTTCTGTGCTGGAAAACGCATATACATACTGTTTCAGGTCCAGCTCCCGCTCGCTCTTCTTCGTTTTTTTCCGGATCAAAAACGCGGGCGCGTCCGTAAAAACGGTTTGTATTTTTTCCGCAAGGTTTTGCATTTCCCCCTGCTTTGGAAAGATCAGATAATCCGCGGCCGCCACCAACGCCATGGCATTTTTGGCATTGTCCGGCAACTGTTTATATGAGAGCGCCAAAAGCCCCTCCGGCATGCATGTGTTGATCCGCTGCAGTGAGGCTTCGCTGGCATCGGTGGAATGGACCTCCAGGTCAAGATATTCCCCCGTGCTCTCCACCCCGACCCCCAGCGGCAGGGCGAAGGACATGATCGGATGAGGACTGAACCCCTCCGAATAGCGGACATCGATTTCGGCAAGGCGCATCAGCTTCTGAAAAAACCGCATCGTATCCAGATGCCCGATGAATTTCATGCTGTCTGTTTTTTGAAAACGGATCCTAAGCTTCATGGCAGACACCTCCGCCATAGCGTTTTGCGCCGCAGCCGCTGCACTGTTTTCTGCAGTTGGGCGTTACGGCTTCTTTTCTGGCCTGTTCCCATTCCCGGACAAGAAACGCTCTCGTCACGCCGCAGTCAATGAAATCCCAGGGCAGAATCTCCTCTGTGCTCCGCGTCCGCTCGATATAAAAGGCCGGGTCAATGCCGGTCTCGGCAAAGGCTTCGTCCCAAAGATCCGGTCGAAACCACTCCGTCCAGGAATCAAAACACGCCCCTTTCCGGTAGACGGCAAGCAACGCCGCGGACAGCCGGCGGTCTCCTCTCGCCAGCACGCCCTCCAGCACGGTTTCCTTCGCCTCATGATAAATATAGCGGATGCTCTTCTGGTTGAGCTGCTGCTTTAAGGTGTCCTTCAAAATCCCCGCCCGGTTTAAGTATTCCTCTGCCGGAAGCATGGAGGCCCATTGAAAGGGCGTAAAGGGCTTCGGCACGAAAAAGCTGGTGCTGATGGTGATCTGGCATTTCCCGTTGCGTTCCTCTTTCGGAATCTCATAATAGCACTCCGCGATCTTTTCCGCCAGTTCCGGAATCGCGGCAATGTCCTCTTTCGTCTCCGTCGGCAGCCCCAGCATGAAATAGAGTTTGACCTTGTTCCACCCGCCCGCGAAGGCAAGGGAGGCGCCATGGAGGATCTCTTCCTCCGTAAGCCCTTTATTGATCACGTTGCGCATACGCTGGGAGCCGGCCTCCGGCGCAAAGGTCAGGCTGCTCTTTTTCACGTCCTGCACCTTGCTCATCACATCCAGTGAAAACGCATCGATCCGAAGGGACGGCAGCGATATGTTGACGCCCTTTTCCTTATGCTCCATGAGGAACGACAACAGTTCCGGAAGCTTTGTATAATCACTGGTGGATAAGGAACTTAAGGAAATCTCGTCATGCCCGGAATTTTTCAGCATCTGATCCGCGCATGCTGACAGGGTCTCCAGACGTTTTTCCCTGGTAGGACGATAGATCATCCCGGCCTGGCAAAACCGGCAGCCCCGAATACATCCCCGCTGCACCTCCAGCACCACACGGTCCTGGGTGGGCTGCAGAAACGGCACCAGCGGCTTCGCCGGATAGGGCGCTTGGTCAAAATCCAATACCAGCTGCTTCTCGATCTTCTCCGGGATTTCCGGTGATTCCGGTGTAAAAGATGCAATCGTCCCGTCCTCATGGTAGGTCACCTCATACAGTGACGGCACGTAAATCCCGGGGATTTTGGCGGCTTCCAGCAGAAAGGCCTTTCGCCCGGTCCGGGCTTTTTTCATTTTCCCGTAAAGATCCAGCAGTTCATCATAGCGCACTTCCCCTTCCCCGATATAAAAGCAGTCAAAAAAGTCCGCCAAGGGTTCCGGGTTGTACACGCAAGGGCCCCCGCCGATCACGATGGGATCCGCTTCGGTCCTGTCCTTTGCAAAAAACGGAATCCCGGACAGATCCAGGATTTGAAGAATGTTGGTATAACACATCTCATACTGGATGGTGATCCCCAGAAAATCGGCATCCTTCACCGGCTGCTGGGATTCCAGGGAAAACAGCGGAATCTCCTTTTCCTTCAGGATCTGATGCAGATCCGGCCAGGGCGAAAACAACCGTTCGCAGACAACGTCCTCCCTGCGGTTAAACATTTCGTACAGGATCTGCATCCCGAGATGGCTCATGCCGATCTCGTACACATCCGGGAAACACATAACAAACCGGATATCAGCGGTATCCGGTTGTTTGTGACAGCTATTCAGTTCGTTGCCGAGATACCGCGCCGGCTTTTCCACCGAGAGCAGGATCTCGTCTCCCAATGCCAGTGTTCTCATCGCTGTGCCAGCTCTCTGGTAATCTCTTCCCAAGTGACATCTTTTTCGATCATCAAAAGCATCAGATGGAACAGGAAATCCGCCATCTCATGCCGCAGCGCCTCGCTGTCCGTATTCTTCGCAGCGATGATCACCTCCGCGCTCTCTTCCCCGCATTTCTTCAGGATGTGATCTAAGCCCTGCTCCAGCATATAGTTCTCATAAGACCGCTCCTCCGGATCGTTCTTCTTTGCCTGAATAGATTTGTATAGCTTTTCCAGCACCTTCAGCGGGTTTTTCTCCACGTATTCTTTTTTCACGATCTCATTGAAAAAGCAGGACCGGGCTCCTGTATGGCAGGCCGCGCCCACCTGGGAAACCTTCGCCAGGATCGTATCATAATCGCAGTCCGCTGTAAGCGCTTTGACATACTGGGTGTGGCCGCTGGTCTCCCCCTTTGTCCATAGCTCCTGCCGGCTTCTGGAGAAATAGGTCATCTTGCCGATGGACAGCGTTTTTTCAAAGGCTTCTTCATTCATGTACGCCAGCATCAGCACTTCATCCGTCTGATAATCCTGGACGATCACCGGCACCAGCTTCTCGGAATTGGTATTGAGATCCGACCATTTCAGCTTCGGTTCGAAGTTGTCCATATTGATGCCGTGCTTATAAAGATCGGTCTTTAACGCCATGATATCCCGATCCGGGTCATTGATGACAGGTCCGGAAATCCCGCGGATATTTTCCCGGGACAACGCATCCACGATCTCCTCAAAGGTGGCCTGCTGCATGGTCACGACGTACTGGAGATCCGTAATCAGGTCGATGGCATCCAGTATGTCCGGGTTCAGCACGAGGATCTCATGGAAATGATCCCGCAGTTCCTCCTGATGCTTAAAGAGAAAGTCCACATTCTTGATGGACACGTTGATCTTTTCCTTGCCGAAACGGGCGGAGGCATCCTCCGCGATTTCAAAGGCAGAGGCTTTGTCGCCGTTTAAGATCACCTGCTTGCAGCCGGCAAAGAAAAGCTTCTTCACATCGGCCAGCCGCTCGATGTTGCCGCCGCCGCAGATGGGAATATCCACGGTCTTGCTGATCTCGCCGATCACCTGCAGGTTTTTTTCATGCTCCTCATCCGTATCGGAGAGATCCAGAATGATGATCTTATCAATCCCGCTGTCGTTATAGAGTTTGGCGATCTGTCGATAATCGCCGGCCACCGTATCATCATGCAGGCCCTTGACAGCCTGGCCTGCCTTGATATACATCGTGGACGCCAGAATTTTGTATTCCATGTATCAAAGACTCCCTTTCGTTGTCAACACACCCGTAATGCGCGGATCCTTTTGCACCGCGGCAGAAAGCGCTTTCGCAAATGCTTTGAACGCCGCCTCGATCACGTGGTGATGATTCTCACCGGAAAGACGCTTCAGGTGGATATTCATCCCCGCGCTGTAGCTCACCGCGTAGAAAAATTCCTTCACAGTCTCCGTGTCAAGGTAGCCGACCCGCTCTGACGTGAACGGCACGTCAAACGAGAGATACGGCCTGCCGGAAAGATCCACGGCGCAAAGCACCAGCGCGTCGTCCATAGGCAGGATGCAGTCCCCGAAGCGTTTGATGCCGATCTTGTCCCCGAGGGTCGTTTTGATGGCATTGCCGAGGACGATGCCCGTGTCCTCCACCGTATGATGGCAGTCCACAGCCAGATCTCCCTTCACGGACACCTTGAGGTCAAAGAGACCGTGTCTGGCAAAGCTCTCCAGCATATGATCCAAAAAACCGATGCCCGTGTCAATCTCGGCCTTGCCGGCGCCGTCCAGCGTCAGGGACAGGCGGATATCGGTTTCCTTGGTGGTTCGTTTCATGTCTGCACTGCGTGATTCACTCATATCGGAATGGCTCCTTTTCTGTTTACATTTTTACTCAAACCGCACGGCAATGGAATTCGCGTGAGCCGTCAGCTGTTCGCATTTCGCAAACGCTTCGATATCGGTATGGATGGCTTCCAACGCCTCTCTGGAGTAGGAAATGACGCTGCTGCGTTTCACAAATGCGTCCACCCCCAGTGCGGAGAAAAAGCGGGCGGTGCCGTTGGTGGGCAGGACGTGATTCGGTCCCGCAAAATAATCGCCCAGCGGTTCGCTGCTGTAGGGTCCGAGGAAGATAGCCCCCGCATTGCGGATCCGGGTCATGACTTCCACCGGCTGCGCCGTCAAAATCTCCAGATGCTCCGGCGCGATGTCATTCGCCGCTTCGATGGCCGCATCCAGATCTTCAGCCACCAATAGATACCCGAAGCGCTCCAGGCATTTCTCAATGATCTCCCTTCTGGATAACGTCTCCAGAAACCGGTCCACTTCTTTTGACACCTGCTCCGCCAGAGTGCGGCTTGTGGTGATCAGGATCGCGGATGCCATCTCATCATGCTCCGCCTGGGAAAGGAGATCCGCCGCCACATACCTTGCATCGGCGGTTTCATCCGCCAGCACCAGAATCTCACTGGGGCCTGCCACGGATTCGATGCCACAGAACCCGAAGACCGCTTTTTTTGCCAACGCCACGTAGATATTACCGGGGCCGACGATCTTATCCGTTCTGGGAATCGATGCGGTGCCAAACGCCATGGCCGCAATGGCCTGGGCGCCGCCCACCTTAAAGACGCGATCCGCGCCGGCTTCCTTCGCCGCCACAAGGGTGTTCGGACTGACCTTCCCGTCCTTTCCCGGGGGCGTGCACATGATGATCTCCGGAACGCCTGCAATCTTCGCCGGCACGATATTCATGAGCACCGAGGACGGATATACCGCCTTGCCGCCCGGCACATAGACACCCACGGTATCAAGGGGCGTGATCTTCTGCCCCAGCAGCACCCCGTCCGGCCTGGTGGTAAACCAGCTCTGCTGCACCTGCTTTTCGTGATAGTCCCGGATATTGACGAGGGCTTTTCGGATCACGGATAGCAGCGTCTCATCCACAAGGTCGTATGCCTCTTTGATCTCCGCCTCCGTCACCTCAATGGTGGAAACGTCCAGCGTCACATGGTCAAACTGCTCTTCAAAGGCAAAAACCGCCCGGTCGCCATCCCGCTGCACCTGCGATACGATGCAGCGCACGGTCTCCTCCTGCTCCGGGTACTGACTCGGGCTCCGCTGCAGAAGGTCTTCCAGGATATTTTTCTTGGCGCTCTGATCCAGATTGATGATCTTCATAAATTACCTCTTTTCCGCGTCGACAACGGCGCGCAGTTCTTTGATCAATGCAGTGATCCGTTCGTTTTCCATCCGCATGCTGACCTGGTTTACGATCATGCGGGCGGATAAGGGGCAGATCTCCTCCAGCACCACCAACCCGTTTTCTTTCAGGGTCGAACCGGTCTCCACGATATCACAGATCACCTCGGAAAGCCCCACAATGGGCGCCAGTTCGATGGAGCCGTTCATCTTGATGATCTCCACCGTCTGATGCTTCTGGTTGTAAAAATAGTCCTTGGCGATCTTCGGATACTTCGTCGCGACACGGATCATCTCATGGTGCTGCAGCAGCGTCTTGGCAGAGGCCGGTCCGCAGACACACATCCTGCATTTCCCGAAGCCGAGATCCAGTACCTCAAAGACATTGCGCCCCTCTTCTATGATGGTATCTCTTCCCACGACGCCGATATCCGCCGCGCCGTATTCCACATAGGTGGGCACATCCGGTCCCTTCGCCAGAAAAAATTTGTACTTCATTTCTTCGTTGACAAAAATGAGCTTTCTGGTATGTTTGTCCTTCATCTCCTCACACCGGATCCCGGTGCGCTCCAGGAGCTCCATGGTCTTGTCGGCCAGCCGTCCTTTTGTCAATGCAAATGTCAGATATCCGTCTTTACTCATGCTTCCGCTCTCCGTTCCTGACCGGTCTGGGTCATATACAGCAGACCGAAGGTGCCCGGGCCGCAGTTCACCGCGATGGCCGGGGATGCCTTCTGGAAATAAATATGGTCAAAATGAGCCCGTTTATTGATGGCCTGCTCGATCTCATGCAGATCGGCCTGGGTCAGCCCTACATAGGTAACAAACAGCACCCTGTGGTCGATATTGCTTTTGCGATCCAGAATGGAGGAAATATAACGGATCCATGCCCGCTGTCTCGCGCCAAGATAGATATTTCCGACCACCATCTTGCCCTTCTTTAACGCCAGCACCGGCCGGATCATAAAGGCATTGGTCACGCTTGCGACCCGGGCGCTGATCTGTTTGGATCTGGCAAGGTAATCGAGGCTGTCCACGATAAAGCTGGTAAACACATGGTCCCGGATGGCTTCCAGACGCGCAACGATCTCCTCCACGCTCTTGCCTTCCTCCGCCATGCGGCAGGCCTCCAGTACCAGCAGTCCCTGACCGCTGGACAAATGACCGCTGTCGATGACTGTCACATTGTCAAAGGCTTTCGCCGCTTCGATGGCCATGGGACAGCCGCTGTGGGTCAGCTGGCTTGAGATGGAAATATGGATCACATTATTCGCATAGCTCAGCTGCTCCGCAAAGAAGCTCTCATGGGTGACCACATCCGGCGCGATGGTATTCACCGTTGACTTGTTATCCTCCATATACGCTAAGAGGCTTAAGGTCTCGATCTCCAGACCGTCCCTAAAAATCCCGCTGGAGGTGCCGACCATATGCGGCAAAATCGGGATCCGATAGCGGTCGATGAGCTCCTTCGGCAGATCCGCCACGCTCTCCGTCGTGATCACCACCGGTGTCTTCTTGCGGTGATCCATGATCCAGGACATGCTCTCTTCCAGAATCTCATCCTGGGATCCGATCAGCGTGATCATATCTCTCGGCAGCAGGCGGTAAAGCTCGCTCTCCAACGTCTCGCCATTGACAGGCTTGATGAGATACCCGTCAAAGCCCTCTCTCGCATAGAGATTGCCGGTGTCGCCGCCGGCATTGGCTGTCAGCGCCACGATCTTGGAATCCTTGCAGAGTCCGCCGATCTGCTCTCTGATGAGATGCTGGCATTCGATGCCATCCATCTCCGGCATCATATGATCCATAAAAATCACCTGGAACGGCGTCTCCAGGGTTTTCTGCAAGGCTTCGGCACCGCTCCCCACCATGGTCAGCTGCACCTTGGTGGAACGCAGAAGTTTCTCCACCACCAGTAGGTTCGCTGCGGTATCATCTACCACAAGCACCTTGGCATTGGGGGCTTCAAAGGTCTGGTGGTATTCCAGCGGACAGTTCAGCTTATGCCGCCGCTCCAGATCCACATCCCCGATGACTTCCTCCGAAACCACCTTTTGGGGAATCTCAATGATAAAGGTGGACCCCTTCTTATAAACGGAGTTCACCGTGATCTTGCCGCCCATGAGATCCACAAACTGTTTGACGATGGACAGCCCCAGGCCCGTTCCTTCGATGTAACGGTTCTTCTCTTCATCCACGCGCTTGAAGGCGGTGAAAAGATAGGGCATGCTTTCTTTCTTGATGCCCATGCCGGTATCGCTGACGGAATAGACCACATTCACCTTATCGTTGGCGAGGCGCTCACACTGAATGGAAAGGGAAACAGAGCCTTCGGCAGTGTATTTGATGGCGTTGTTCAGCACATTGATGAGGATCTGTTTGATCCGCACCTCATCTCCCAGCAGTTCCTCCGGGAGATCCTGCGCCACATTGATATGAAACTCCAGTCCCTTTTGCTGCGCCCGGAGCCAGAGCATGCCAACGATATCGGACAGCATGTCGCCTGTATGATAAGCGGATTCATTAAGGTGCATCTGACCGGACTCGAATTTGGACATATCCAGAATGTCATTGATGAGATGCAAAAGCATCTTGCTGGCGGACTGGATATTCATGGAGTTCTCGTTGATCTCTTCCGAAGCATTCTCCCGCAGCGTCATCTCATTCAATCCGATGATAGTATTGATGGGCGTGCGGATCTCATGGCTCATGCTTGAGAAAAAGCGGTTCTGCGCCGCATTCAGTTCTTCGATCTCGTCTTTTCGTTTGTCGGCGATCTGTCGTTCATGATTGTAGATCTCCATCAGGAATGTGACGGTGAGATACAGCGCGGCGCCGACACCCGCAACCGATGCGATGGAATCCAGGTGGGCGATCTTATCCCCGTGTTTGGTCACATACTCCGGGTGGAAATAAGACACCACATAACAGATCACTGCGGATGCAAACAGCATAATGATGATAATGCGTTTGATCATGCCCTTGGTATTCAACCCGAGATACAGAAACGCAAAGGCAAACCAGATGGGCGTGCAGCCATAAATCCCGCCGCCGGTAAAATACTCCACCGGCAGGACAAAGAGGATGACGCCAAGGCTGATGAGAATCCCGCCCAGCTGAATCTTATCAAACTTCATGGTCACCGCCACGATGAGAAACATCAGCAGGACGCCGCCCCCCAGCACCACCAGCTTCTGTACGCTTTCGCCGATAAAAATATCCCAGAAAAAGATGAGTCCAAGCGTGATCCCGACGGTAATGGAGGTCAGGAAAAAGCAGCGCTTCTGCAGCGGGATCGTTGTGTCTTTTACAAAATCTTTTATTTTTTTCAACATCAGGATCCCTCCTCCGGCGCAAATTCAAGGATATCTTCCTGGTCGTCCTCCGCACCCGGCGCAAACTCCAGCACTTCTTCCGATGCGTCCTCACCTTCCGGTGCAAACTCCAGCGCCTCTTCGCTGTCCTTCGGTGCCGCACCTGCCCCGAGCCATGCGAGAATTCCGTCGGAAACGGCGGCATACTGCTTCATCGTCTGTGCATGATGGTCTGCAAGATATGCCTCCTCTTCCTGCTTCGCGGCATCCTCCAGCCCTTTCGCCTCATCAGAAAGGGTCAGTGCACCGATCATTTTGGAGGTGCTCTTTAAGGCATGGACGATAATCGCATAATTCCGCCAGTCTTTTTTCTCAAAAAATGCCTCCGCTTCGTCACGTTTCACTTGTGCGTCTGTCCCGAACTGATTTAAGAGCGTCCGGTAAAAATCCGCGTCATTTTGACAATAATGGAGACCCTTTTGGGTTTCGATGCCTAGCAGCGTCAAGGGTTCATACGGATCGGCGGCTTTGGGAACAGGCTCCTGGGGCGCGGTCAAAGACCGTGCAGGCTGCTCCACCTTCTCATAGGTCACCATGGCCCGCGGCAGCACCTTCTTCATGACGCGCTCCAGCTCGGTCAGCTCGATGGGCTTGCTGACAAAGCCGTCAAAGCCTTCGTTTAAGAACATCTCCTTTGCGGTGCTGACTGCATTCGCCGTCAATGCCACGATGGGCAGCATTCTCCGCTCTTTTTCCATCTCGGTCTGGATCCGATGCATCGCCTCAATCCCGTCCATCTCAGGCATCATGTGATCCATGAAGACGATGTCAAACTCCTGCTCCTTGCAGAGCGTGATCGCTTCCTGCCCGGAGGCGGCCGTGGTCACCTCTATGCCGTATCTTTCCAGAATACCGATGGCAACGGTGAGGTTCATGGGCTCGTCATCCACTACCAGCGCTTTCACGCCGCGGCAGAACATGCGCCCTTCTTCTTCGATCTCATCCGGACTGCTGATATTGAGTGCACTGATGACCGGGAAGCAGTAAAAAGGCTTCTGCAGCAGCCGGATCTTGCTGCCGGCAGGAATCTTGAAGCCCGGGTTCGCCACCAGAATCACCACCATTTGCTTGGAGAGCTCTTCCATCAGCGCCGGATCGGCTGAATACTCTTCTTCCGCCACAAAAAGATGCGTAAAAGAGATCGTGGAAAGAAGCTTTTCCAGGTTTTCCAGTGTTTCCACACGGTGCATGGGGAGCTTCAGCCCTTGTACCATGCGTTTGATCATCATGTTGTAGTATTCACGCACACTGGGGTTCTGGTATTTTTCGAAATGAAGGAATGCGCCGAGGCACAACTCCTCCCGGTTTCGCACAGACATGCATTCCGACATGTCCCGGATCTCCTGCGGGATGCTGACGTGCACCCGCGTACCCACCCCCGGCGTGCTGTCGATGGTAAAGAATCCGCCCAGCGCGCTGGTAAAGCCGGACACAATGGCCATGCCCAGTCCCAGACCATTGGTGGAACGGGTGCGGCCAGAATCGCCCTGATAAAACCGTTCGAAGACACGCTCCATCTCCCCTTCCGTCATGCCGACACCGGTATCCTCCACCTCGATATAGAGGTTCATCCCGTATTCCTGGCGGATCGGCGAGATCCTGACATAGACGCCGCCTTCCTTGGTATACTTGAGGCCGTTGGCGATGAGATGCCAGAGGATCTTTCTGAGTTTCGCCACGTCCGTCCGCATCACGGCGGGGACCGCCGGATCCACATCAATCACCAGCTCCAGCTCTTTCGGCTTGATGAGCTGTATTTCCACCACAAGGTCATTCAACAGGGAGGACAGCATATAATCTTCGGTATTCACCGCAAGCTTATGCATATCGATCTCGGAATAATCCAGAATGTCGCTGATCTGTTCCGCCACGCGTTTACCGGCATCCGCGACAGACTGCAGGCTCCGGCAGAGTTCGGGATCCTGCTCCTGCTCCATGACGACCCCCGTCAGACCGATGACCGCATTGATGGGAGTACGGATCTCATGAGAGACATTTGCCAGAAAATCACCGGCGCTTTTATTCTCTTCTCCGAGCTTTTTGATCTTGGACTCATAGTTGTCCGTCAGGCGGTCCACCGCCGCCACAAGGCGCGTGGCAATGATCGCCAGAATCCCCACAAGAGCAAAATGCCAAAGCCCCCGGATCACGTTGGAGGGATTCAGTTCAATCCCGACAGCCTGCTGCAAAGCCACCAGATGATAGATCATGCCGGCATAACCGGTGATAATGCAGGCCGCCGTCAGCACGCTTTCCTGGGTCATGGCAATAAGGATGATGCAGACCGCGATGACGGGGGTGCTGTCAAACAGTGTATCCACATTCACGCTGTAATAGAACATCTCCACCATCAAAATGATGGAATAGATAAAAATCCGCTGTCTTTCCAGCGGACGGTGCAGCACATGCATAAAAAAACACCCTGCGCCGGCAACTGCGCATAGCGGGATCGTCCATTTCTCCCAACCCAGAGTCACATTCAGCAGGATCAGGACAGCGGAAAATCCGATGGCGGTAATGACCATTGCAAGGTGGGCCAATGCCCGTAGCTCGTTTTCTTTTTGTGCCTTCATTATTGCTCCCTCATGGTGTAGTCCGTATCCTCCTCAATCATGGACAGCATGACGTCCACAAACTGCGGGTCGAATTGGGTTCCACGTCCCTTCTCCAATTCCTGTTTGATTTTTTCCTGTGGCAGAATATCACGATAACTCCGGCGGCTGCTCATGGCGTCGTAAGAATCCGCCACCGCAATGATCCTGGCACATTCCGGAATGTCCTCCCCCTTCAGGCCGTCCGGATAGCCGCTGCCGTCGTAACGTTCATGATGCCATCTGGCGCCGGTGACGAGACGCGGCATTTCTTTGATGTTTTTTAAGATCCTTGCCCCCATTACCGGGTGGTTTTTGATCAGCTCGTATTCTTCATCGCTGAGTCTGCTGGGCTTGTTGATCACGGCATCCGGGATACCGATCTTGCCCACGTCATGGAGCAGTCCCATCATGTAGATCTCATCCTGCTCCTTGATGTCATAACCAAATCGCGCGGCGATCTCTCTGGAGTAGTCCGCGACGCGTCCGGAATGACCGTTGGTATAGGTGTCCTTGGCATCGATGGCATCCGCCAGACACTCGACGATATGGAGAGAGAGGCGTTCATTCTCTCTGGTCTTGATGGCAACTTCGTTGGAAAGATTTCTCTGCAGGCGGATCAGCTCGATGATGTGCCTGCAGCGAAGGGTCAGCACCTCCGGGACAAAGGGCTTTTTGATGAAATCCATGGCTCCAAGGGACAGTCCCTTCGTCTCCGACTCCTCGTCTTCGTTGGCGGTCAAAAAGATCACCGGGATCTCCTCGCCGGGTTTGCTGGACTGCCGCAAAATGCGAAGGGTCTCAAACCCGTCCATCTCCGGCATCAGGATGTCAAGCAGGATCAGATCCGGTGTGTTCTCTTTCACGTAATCCAGCAGCGCCTGGCCGCTTCGAAGCGCCGTGACGCGCATATTATTTTTACTCAGGATGTGGCCGGCCATTTTCAGGTTGGCCACATCATCATCCACCACTACGATCCAATCTGCCATGTTTTTTGGGTCCTTTACACATACATTGCCATTATAACGCGGTTTTTCAGAGATTACAAGAAAAGCCGCCCGGTTTTTCTATGGCCGTTTCTTTTTGTGTCTCCTCTTCGCAGCCTGTTTCTTTAGCATCACGACCCTGCAGATCACAAATGCCGCAACTGCACCGCCCAGCACACAGATCACCACGATGATAACCGGTTTTACGGCGATGCCCTGAGTTTTCTGGTTGGTCTCTTTGCCGGTGGCGTTTTGATCCGCACCAGCTTCCTGAGATGCCTGTGATTGGACAGTTTCCTGTGCGGATTCTCCCGTCTGTGCTTCCGCGGTGCGGAAGTCCTCTGTCAGGGCTTGCGCACCCTCCTGAGCCGCACTGCCTTCTGCCGTTCCATCAACAGCCTCTTCTTTCACGCCTGCCGCATCTGAGGATGCCGCATCCGTTGCATCCGCCGTTCCCTGTGCTGCCGCATCATTGGTCTGCGTACCAGCCGCATTTCCATTGCCGAGGCCAAACAGGTTTGCGACCCAGTTGCCGGCGGTTGCCGCTTTCTCCTGTAATGCCGCCATTTCGATGGCCGCCTTCTGGGCGAAAGTCAGATCCGGCGTGGGAATCGCAGAACCGTTTAACGATGCTGCCGATCCTGCCGCATTGCCGGCTGCGCTCTGTGATGCAGCGGCATTGGCCGCGCCGGTGCCCGTCGAAGCCCCGGTCCCCGCGCTCACGGCAGCTGTTCCCGGCTGTCCTTTTTCTACGGTAAACAGACTGAAGCTGGTCAGGTCCACCTCGGCATATTTTTCTCCGGTGCTCTGATCCTTCTGCACCGGCACCGAAGAGAAGATTTCCTTGATCGTTTGATTGTCTTCGTTGTAATGCACGATCTGCGCAAACAGCGTATCCAGCCCCAGCATGGGGATCCGAACCCGGATCGCGCTGGATGCGGAAGTGTTCAACGCCTCATTGTCCAGCTTCGCTTCCGCGATGGTAGTGCTGCCGTTCTTAGCGACGGCATAAGGGGAGATCTCAAAGGTGTAGACCGCCGCATTGCCGCTGTTTGTTTTCGCTGTGAGCCTGGTTTTGATCTCCAGCGCAATGTTGGTGATGCTCTGGACCTGATTTGCTTTGTTGGCCTTGGCGCATGCTGCCGCCAGTTCCGCCAGCACATCTGCCCGTTTCACCTGGCTGGGCTTCAGCGCGTCATTGGTAAAGGCATTGAGCGCCTTTGTCTCTTCCCGATCCAACGTCACGCCGCTCTCTGCAGTGGCTTTCGTCCCGGCGGGATCATTGCTTCCCGCGCTGACGATGGGCACATTCTCTGCCGGCGCCGCTGTATAAACCGCCTTGCAGGTACAGCTGCTCTTCACATTCCCGACCTTTTCATGCAGCTGCAGGAGCTTTGTGGTATCTTCCACTCCGTTCAGAGACCATCCGATGAAGACTTTCCCGCTCACCTGCGGTGCGTCGCCCTTGTAGGATGTCTCCTTCCCGTATGCCACGGTCTCGCTCTGCAGCGGATTGCCGTTCGCATCGACAAAGACAACCGGATAGGTCTTTTCCTTCCACTGCGCAGTGAAGGTCAGATTCTCCGCCGGCATGACAGAAGGAATCTCCTGACTCCACTTTTCAAAATCATAGCCTTCCCTTGTCGGATTCGACGGCTTCGTGATCGGGTCTCCATAGGGGACTGTCATGGTCGTCGGATTGCTGCCATCCGCCTTGTCGAACTTCACTGTGTAGGAATTCTTTTCCCAGTGAGCGGTATAGTTCCGCTCACCGGTGCTCTTTGCGGGGATGATCACGGTTTTCGCCGGCGTGGTGATGCCTTCGCCGGTCCATCCCGTAAAGATGTAGCCTGTGCGTTTCGGCGCCGCAAGGGTCAGCGCACCGCTTTCCACAGTGTAGTAAGCAGGATTGCCGGAGGCATTTTCGCCGCCTGCAAGATCATAATTGATGGCGTAGGTAATGGCCTTTGTCCAGACAGCTTTCAGTTTCCTGTCTTCTGTGCTGCCGGAGGGCAGGGAGCTTACCGTCTTGCCGGAGGCATCCACCCATTTTTCAAAATTGTACCCGGTCCGTTTCGGCGTTGCGAAGGTGATCTCCGCACTCTCCACGGTAAATGCGGACGGATTTTCGGGTGCATTCTCTCCACCCGCAAGATCATAGGTGATCTTGTAGGAAAGAGGCTTCCAGGTCGCCTGATACGTCTGGTCGCCTTTGACAGCGGTGATGGCAGGTGCAAAGCCCGTAAACGCATAGCCTGTCCGTTTCGGATCCGCCGGCTTCACAGGTTCTTTGCCATAGATGACTTCCTGACTGTCAAGCGTCTTGCCGAGGCCGTCCGTAAAGAGCACTGTATAGGTATTTTCCTTCTTGTCATAGGCGGCCTGATAAGCGATGTCACCTGTCACATTCTGCAATGCCGGCGTCCATGCACGGAAGGTATAGGTGTAATGCGCATCCTTCTCTTTCGTCGGTGTCTGCGGCACCTGAATGCCGGAAGACGGTGTATCGTATGGAAGCACCTGCTTGCTCAGCAGCCTCCCGTCCTCATCCAGGAATGTCACGATGCAGTCATCCGCTTTCCATGTGGCAGTAAATTCCCCATCATCCGCAGGGAAGGAAGCGGGCACGTCGGCATCCCAGCCATTGAAGGAATAACCCTTCCGGGTCGGATCTGCCGGTGCATTCACTTTGCTCCCGTATTTTCCGCTGACGGTGGCAACGGTCTTGCCTCCCTCTCCGAGGAACTTCAGGGTCACGGTGTTGCGTTGGTAATAAACCTTCACCACTGTGCTGCCATTGGCCGCGATGGTCTCCTGCGTAATCGGGCCGGACAGGAATCCGGTGTAGGCTTTCGCCTTTGCCTCGGTTTTGGCGCCTGTGGTGCCGCGCATCTGCACGGTAGCTTGTGCATCCTGTTCAAACTCGCCCGGAGCATCCTTCTTTTCCAGATAATGCTCCACGGTGTATCCTGTCTCGCCTTCCGTCCACTGGGCGGTGAGTTTGAGATCGCCTGTCACGGGGCTGCTGAAATCATAGGCCTTTCCGTCGGCGTTCAACCACTGTACAAAAGTGTATCCCTGTTTCTTCGGATCCTCCGGTTTTGACGCCTTCTGGCCATACTCCGCTTTCTGATCGGCGATGGAGGAGCTGCCGCCGGTCGTATCGAACTTCACCGTATAGGTATTGATCTCCCACTGGGCCGTCAGGGTCTTGTCTTCGGACGGCATTTTGTCCGGCACTGCGCTATCCCACCCCTTGAAGGAATAGCCCGTTCGTTTCGGATCCGCCGGTTTTGTGACAGGGCTGTCATAGGGCGCTTTCTGATCGGCAACGGGTGAACCTCCGTTGGCGTCAAAATGCAGGGTGGTCTGATTTCTGGTATAATAGATCTTTACCACCGTGGAACCATCCCCGCTGATGACCTCCTGCTGCGGTGTCTGCGCAGTAAATCCAACATAGGTGCGGGCCTTCGCATTCGTCTGCGTATCCGTGGTCCCGGTGAGCCCCGTCTCTGTCTCACAGAGGCTGTCTGTATAGATGCCGTTCAGATCCGCGCGGTAATGCTTCACGGTATAAAGGGTGTTCGTATTGGCGGTCCAGGTCGCCGTATAGGTCTGGTCCTCTGCCGGGAATGTCGCAGGCACTGTCTGATTCCATCCCGCAAAAGCGTATCCTGCGCGCTTCGGCGTATCCGGTGCGTTCACGGCGGTTTGGTATCTGCCGCTGACAGAAGTGAGTTCCTTCCCGTCCACACCGAGGAACTTCAGCGTCACGGTATTTCGATCATAATAGATCTTCACCACCGTGCTGCCGTCAGCTGCAATGGTGGTCTGATTCACGCCCTTGGAAACAAAGCCTGGATATGTATTGGAAGTGGCAGCGGTTTTTGTACCGGTGGTGCCCCGCAATTCAACCACCGCATTTTCATCAAGTGCATATTCTCCGGGCTTTTCCGCCTTTTCAAGGTAATGCTCCACTTTATATCCCGTCTCTCCGGCGGTCCACTGTGCGGTCAATGTCAGATCCATGGTCACGGGGCTGTCAAAGTTATAGCCCCGTCCCTCTGCATCCAGCCATTGTGCAAATACATAGCCGGTTTTCTTCGGATCCTCCGGTTTTGACGCCTTATTCTCATACTCCACCTTCTGATCGGCGATGGCGGGACTGCCGCTGGCCGTATCGAACTTCACCGTATAGGTATTGATCTCCCATTGCGCGGTCAGGGTCAGATCCTCCGCAGGCATCTTATCCGGCACTGCGCTATCCCAGCCCTTGAAGGCATAGCCTGTGCGTTTCGGATCCGCCGGTTTCGTCACTGCGCTGCCGTAGGGTGCTTTGATCTCCTCCACAACGGAGCCGCCCTTGCTGTCAAAGTGCAGTGTCACCTGGTTTCTCGTATAGTAGATCCTGACCACGGTCTTGCCGTCGCCGGAAATCTTCTGCTGCTGTACGGTCTGAGCTGTAAAGCCTTCATAGGTCTTTGCCGCTGCGGCCGTATCGGTATCCGTCGTGCCGGTCCCCTTCTCTGTCTCGGAGGGCGCAGACGGATAGGTGCCGTCTACATTCGCCTTGTAATGCTCGATGGTATAAGCCGTATCTGTTTTCGCCTCCCAGATTGCCTTTAACGTCAGATTGCCTGTTACCGGCGTTGCAAAATCATATTCCGCGCCGGAGGGATCTGCCCAGTGCCGGAAGGTGTACCCTGTCTTTTTCGGATCCGCAGGCTTTGCGGCGGTTTCGCCATCCGTCACGGTCTGATCAGAAATCGCAGCCTCTCCGCCGTTGGTATTGAAAGAAACCGTAAAAGTCGCCGGCGTCGGCGGCTCCTCCGGCTCAACCGGCTGTTCCGGTTCTTCCGGCGTCACCGGTACATCCCGGTAAACCTTGCTGTCAAAGGTGGATGCATCATAATAGGGGTTTGATACATCGCCCCAGCCGTTGGCGCTGCTGTTGACCACCTTGTAATAGGCGTGATCGTTCATGAACTGTTTTGCTTCCGCCCGGGGATCATCGCAATATTTATAAGCGGTATACGCTTCTTTCATGGCATAGCCGCCGGTCTTCCTGGAGGTCAGACCCATGGTGGTGCCCTGAAGCATCTCCAGCTTTTCATCCTCGTAGGAACGGATCTCAAAGGCATCGATCATCGGGTTGGTGGCTGCCAGATAATAAGCATGGACAAGAGCCGCTGCCTGCAGATTCTCGCCGTTCCCGGAAGAAAAGCCCTGTTCGGAGAGGATGATGCGGTGGGATTTCCCGTAGGTATCGGAAATGTAATCCGTCAGCACCTTGAGATTTGACATATTGATAAAGGGCGAGGACACGGACTGGGTTACATCCGCGTTCGTCCAGAACGCTGTGGCCCCCAGCGGATGGGGATAAGGATGGAAGGCCAGATTCCAATCCGTGGTGGCATCATATTCGTTCAACAACTTCGCCACCCTGTCCACTGTCTCTTTCGCGGTAAAACCGGCCACCTGCTGGTTCCATGCGTTATCGGTACAAATATAAACCCGCGCATCCGAATTGACGCTCTTGATGGCGTTATAGAAGGTGCGGTAGGTCTGTGCATAAGACTCGAAAAACTCATCATCCGTCATGGTGCCGCGATACTGCCATGCGTCGCAGGAATTGACTTCATTGCCCAGCACCCAGTCGGAAACAAAGACCTGGGTATTGTCTTTCTGCTGGATCGGCTTCCCTTCATTGGCGCCGAGATTGCTTGAACCCAGGGTCCCGAACGCTTCACCCAGATAACTGAACGCAGCCTCAACAACTTCTCGTTCAGAACGGGTATTATTCTCCCATGAATACAACGTCTTCTTCTGATCACGTGCTTTGCTGTTGATCATCCACGACTGCATGGTTTTGTTAAAAGTCCCGCCGGTATTTGCAATATTTGACGGATCATCCAGCATCACCTGCAATGTGACCCCAATCCCCGCATCGTTGCATCGACGGATCGTATTCAGATAGGAACCCAGCGAACTGAACATATAGGATTCCCCGTTGTACTCATAGCCGCTGAGTGGTCCATTGTCAGCATCAAACACATCTGAAATATAAAGGTTCAGAAAAACATGACTGACACCCAGGTCATTATTTGCAAGTTCCGTGGTGGGATCGATCCCATCACCAACGATATGATCCGCGCTTTGGATGCCCTTCTTGGAGCTGGTGGCCTGATAATCCGCGGTATAGGCCACAGCACCGGGATTGGAGACATACAGCCCGTCGGAAACCCTGGTGTAAGTCCCGTCCGCATTTTTCACCGCCAGGGCAAGTTTATTCATGTACAGGCGCAGATGCGCGGCTTTGTTCGCGCCGCCTTCCACACGCACCGCATCACACTGCCGGTAATAGCCGCTGCTGAAATCATTGTCCAGCGGCACGGAGATCGTCACTGTCTCAGATTTTGAGGGACAGTCGATCGCAGAGGATGGGATCACATACTCCACCGCATTCGTCACCTGATTGATGGTCGTCAGATAGACTTTGCCATCCGCCCCTTCCATCTTGCCGGGCAGTTCCGCTGTCACCTCGATGGAAATGTTTTTATTTGCTTTGGTATCGGTGGCGGAAGCATTGGGATCCGGCGTGGAAACCGCTTTTGCAGAGGTAAGTTTTGCCTCGGTATAGGTCTTTTGCTCTTCAAAATCTCCGTACCAGAAGTTCAGGTCCACTTTGTCACTCTGCAATAATTTGTTACCGCCGACCCCACTGCCGAAGCCGGTAAAGCTGCCGGAATACTGCCATGCACTGAGGCGGCCAGTATAGTTTGTGGCAAAAATGTTTTTCGCATCCGCTGCCGGCCAGTTTGCCATCCAGATCTTATATTCCTCGGGAATATTGGAGAGCACCATATCGCTCTTGATCATATCCACATTTGCATAAATGCCGGGGGTATAGCCGTTGTCCTGCACTCTTTTGCAAAAAGCATTTACGATGTCGGTATGTGCCTGCCTGCTGAGATTGGCATTGGCAAGGCGCCCCTTGGTATCTTTGTCACCGGCATATTCGTAATCGATCACCACAGGCAACGTAACCTTGTCCCGATAAGGCGCCATGAGCTGCATGCATATATCAGCTTCTTCCTGCGCTTCTGCAGTCGTAATCGCCTGCGAAAAATAATAGACACCGACAGCAAGACCTGCTTTTGCCGCATTCTGAATATTTGCTGCAAACTGCGGATCCTCTTTCATCACGCCGCTCTCTCCGTAGCCTCGGAAGCCTGCGCGAATGAAGACAAAGTCAATGCCGTATGTTTCTTTTAATTGCTGCCAACTGGAAAGGGAGATTGTCCCCTGATAATAAGAGACATCCAGCCCGTAATGGACATCCGGGAGATTTTCGGAGGAATCCGTCTTATAATATTGCGGATATCGGAACTTATACTTGCCGTTCAGCCGCCATGTATAGGG
Organism: Lachnospiraceae bacterium; assembly: GCA_017431515.1. GTDB lineage: Bacteria > Bacillota > Clostridia > Lachnospirales > Lachnospiraceae > RUG12461. The sequence continues at coordinate 48,033 of JAFRKV010000030.1, read as the reverse complement.
ATCCTCTTTTGCTTGCGTTGCTTGTGCACTAAACAAACGACGTTTGGGGAGTTCCATCTCCAGTTTCGGCTCATCATCAGAGAATACACGGAAAAGCTCTGGATCATCCGGAAAATACGTCCACAGCACGCCGTTTTCATCGGTGTATTCGTACATGCCGTCCGCATTCTTTTTGAGGCCGTGCGCCTCGAGCCATTTTTCCGTCTCGGACAGTTCCTTTTCGGTCTCTTTTTCCGTCTCTTTTTCTGTCGTTTTCTCTGTCGCTTTTTCCGTCTCTTTCTCTGCCGTTGCAGGCGTCGCCGTTTCTGATGTTTGCGCTGCGTTTTGCGCATTCTCCGGCGCAGCCGCCGGTTCTTCCGGATTCTGGGCGGGGCTGCTCTGGACGGCCGCCTCTTGAGATGCGGCATTTTGCACTTCCGCACCGGCCTCCACAGGTGTACCGTTCACCTCCTCGGCAAGGATCGTCACCGGTGCCGATCCGGTCAGCATCATCAGACTCATCAAAATCGCAACAATTCTCTTTTTCACGACAAAAACACCTCTATCTTGTATTTGTACCCATAGTTACACAAACATACAGTATAAAAATAGCACTTCTTACCCTCCTTTGCAAGAGAAAAGGTTGGTTTTGCGCACAAAAAAAGAAGCTGCCTCATTCGACAGCTTCTGTCAGGAAAAACCGGATATCCGTTTGTCGTCGTTCCTTTCCGTGGGAAAGATACGCTTCTTTGGTTTTATGCTTATCGAACCGCACCAGCTCGGCAGCGCCGCCATTCCTGCGGATCTGCGCCGCTTCCTCCAGTGCTTTTTTGTAATGGCGTTTATCATACACAAGCAGCACCGGCGCTTCCGGCACTTTCACCGGAATTTTCTGACGGTTTAAGGCCGATAAGATCTGGTCCGTGACAAAGGCAAATCCAATGGCGGCGGCATTTTTGCCAAACTGCGACAGAAGCTTATCATAGCGTCCGCCTCTTAGGATCGGCTCTCCCGAGCCGTAAGAAAATCCCGCAAACACGATCCCCGTATAATATTCATAACCGCCGATCATGCCCAGCTCGTAGGAAATGTGTTTTTCAATGCCGTACAGTTCGCATGCTTCATAAAGCTTTTTCAGCCGTTCCAGCGCCTTCATCACCTTCGGATGGGATTCTGAGGGTGTCATGAGTTTTTCCAAGTCTGAAGCGTCTGAATACAGTTCTCCCATGGCAAGGAAAAGCGTCCGGATGTCTTCTGAGATGGAAAGCTCCTGTAATACGGCTTCCATGCCGAAAAAATTCTTGTTTTCAATCAGTTCCCGCAACTCTTCTGCCGTCTCCGGCTGCAGCGCAGCATCTTCGATGAGACCCGCAAAATAGAGGGCATGGCCGACACCGATCTGGAAGTCCTGAATCCCTGCCTGCTGCAGGCACTGCACCGCCATAGCCAGGATCTCCGCGTCCGCATCCACGCTGGTATCCGAAAGCAGCTCGGCGCCGATCTGGGTGCACTCCTTCAGCCGCCCCTGATAGGAAAGGTTATTGAGGAACGTCCGTCCCTGATAGCAGAACCGGAGGGGCTGCTCCTCTTCCATGTAAAACTTCGCCGCCGCCCGCGCCACGGAAGGCGTGATATCCGGCCGCAGCACCAGGGTATTGCCATCCCTGTCAAAAAATTTATACAGCTCTCTGGAGGGTGTCGTGCCGATCTCTTTCCCGAAGACATCAAAGAATTCAAAGGTGGGCGTCTCGATGGGACGGTACCCGAAGCTTCGGAGCGTGGAAAAGAGCTGCTCCTCCACGACCAGCTTCTGCTCACATTCCAGATCGTAGATGTCCCGCACACCCTCCGGGGTATGTAACAGATCCTGTTGTTTTTTCACGTTTCCTCCTCCTCTTCCTCTTCATCCCGCAGGTCCAAATCCGTCTGCAGCCCGTCCAGATACGGCACCATGACGCCGGACTGTTTTTTCAGGAAGAAAGCCTCCTCCAGTTCTTCCATGCGAAAGCTTTTACGGCCGCCTTCCTCTGCGCGATGCCAGAATTCCAACAGTTTTACAAATCGCAGATAGTAAAACAGTTCCCGCTTCGTGTAATAAATCAGCAAAAACGCGATCCCGCCCTGTGCCTCAAACTGCTCCATGAAGGTCACCTGATGGGCATGGATATTCGCCAGCGGAAACGTATCCTCATGGCATTCCTTCGCGTCAAAGCAGACCGGAATCCCCTGTACCGCGCCGATATAGTCCACGGTACTCTTCTGGTCAAAATAGGCCAGGGTGATATGCCTTGTCTTCTGGTCGATCTCGATAGGCGTGATCGGGGTCGGCACCTTCTGGATCAATGCCAATCCGTGCTCCAGATAGGTATCGTTGGTGAAATTGATCAGTTCCTCCAGGGTCGAACCGCGGAGGCCTCTGGAATTCCATGTGCTCATGGGGATAGTTTACCCTATCTTGCGCAGGGCTTCAAGCGTCGCCAAAAAATCCTCCGGATAGGGTGCCGTCACCTTCGTCCCGTCCGGGAGCGTGCATTCTCTGGCATGGAGCATCTGACGGGATGGGATCCTCTTCAAATGCAGGTCCCGTCCCATGGCGGCATTTCCATATTTCGGATCCCCGATGACGGGGAAGCCCATGGATTGCAGGTGGGCGCGGATCTGATGGGGTTTGCCCGTCAACAGCCGCACGGAAAGCAGTGTCCAGTCTTTCCCGTGTTCCAAAGGCAGATAATCTGTCCGGATTTCCTTGGCACCCTCCGTCTTTTCCCTGCTGATTCGTACCTGGTTCGTACGCGGATCCTTGGTAAGATAGGCTTCTGTATGCATCTCCTCCGGAAAATCCCCGTGCACCAATGCATGATAGATCTTTTCCAGTTCTTTTTCTTTCAGGAGCCTTGCGGCTTCCTGGAGCCCCGCCAGCGTCTTGCCGCCGATCAGGATGCCGGAGGTGTTCCGGTCCAGGCGGTTGCAGACCGCCGGGCGAAAGGTTTTTAAGGAGTCCTGTGTCACAAGCTGCTTTTCATACAGATACCGCAGAAGCTGTTCATTCGCAGAAAAATCGGCTTCTTTCGCCTTCTGCGACAACAGCCCCGCAGGTTTGTTCAAAAAAAGCAGATCCTCGGTCTCATGAAGCACCGCCGGTTCCCGGTATCTGGGATCCGTCATCCAGGCTTCCGGTTTCGACGATGCGGAAAGCGCGCGCAGGGTTTCCTCCGAAAAAAAGAGAGATACACGGTCGCCCTCCTTCACCTTTTCACTTCCCTCTGCCCTGGCGCCGTTTAGAACGATGTTTTTCTTGCGCAGCATCTTATATAAAAACCCGGTGGTCGCATTGGGAAGGCGCTTTTTCAGATATTTGTCGAGGCGCTGGTTCGCTTCGTTGCTTTGGATCACTTCTTCAGTCATCTTCTGTACTCTTGAAAACAGCACCGGTTTCCCGGTGCTGTGATCTTTCTTGTTTTGAAACGGCTTTCATTATGAGTCTTTCCCGAAAGCTTTCTCCATGGTCTTCTGAACCTTTTCTAAAATCTCGGGATCCGCATTGTCCATCCCCTCCGGGAGCACCAGGTTCGTCCCGCCCTTGCCGGAGGACTTCGCAGGCTCCTCGGCCTTTTTATGATGGGCTGCGGCATGTCTCTCTCCGTGATCCGGATTCTTGGTCAGGGGCGTGGCCAGCTCGGTCTTCACTTCCTTTGGCGCGGTCGCCGGCGCCGGTGTGGCTGCAGGAGTTGGTGCCGGTATATCATCCGGCTCCAGAAGATTTTGCGGACGAAGCTCTGCGCGATTTGCGGTCACAACATCAAGATACTGCTGAAGGCCGGTCACAAACGCCTGCTGTCTCACATTGCTGGTCTCGATGGCGTGGCTCATGGTCTCCTCCATGCCGCGCAGGAGGTTATCGGTATAACTGATTGCGCCCTCCCGGATCTCATTGGCATCCGTGGTCGCCTTATCCAGAATATCCTGTGCCTGCTTTGTGGCAAGCATCACGACTTCATTTGCCTGGGCATAGGCCTGCTGCATGATCTGATGCTCACTGACGAGCTTATCGGTCTGCACCTGTGCCTGTGCGATGATGGCATCGGCCTTCTGCCTTGCGTCAGCCAGAATCGCCTCCTGATTGCTGATGATCTTCTGATATCGGCGGATCTCCTCCGGGGTCTTGGATTTCAGTTCGGAAAGAAGCTCCTCCAGTTCATCACGGTTGACGATAATCTCCGAATCGCTGAACATTTTCGGCTTGCATTCCGCAATGTACCCCTCGATCTCTTCGATGATCTGTTCAATTCTGCTGTTCATGGTATTCTCCTTTTCTCGGCGTCAAAAGTGCCATGCGCTATGCGCATGTGCACTTTGCGTGGAAAGGCGCCTCGGCGTGTTAGCACGCCAGAGCGCCTCTTCACGCAAAGGTCACAATGTCACTTCGTGACATGTGACTTTTGACGCCTAAGCATCATAATTCTCTTAATCTTTCTTGATCCCGTATTTCGCATAGATGCGTCCCATCAGCCGTTCCGGGACAAAGTGCGAAATGTCGCCCCCATAGGAAGCAAATTCTTTCACGATGGTGGAACTCAGATAGGAATACCGGAGATTCGTGGTGAGAAACACGGTTTCCACCTCGGGATTCACCTTGTGATTGGTCTGCGCGATCTGTATTTCGTATTCATAATCGGAAATCGCGCGCAACCCGCGGATGATGATCTGGGCATCGATCCGCCGCATGTAATCCACCAGAAGCCCGTCAAAGGAATCCACCACCACATTCGGGATTCCCGCCGTTTCTTCCTCTAACATACTAACACGTTCATCCAGAGAAAACAACGAATTTTTTGCGCTGTTATTCAGCACGCCGACGTACAATTCGTCCACAATTTTCGCGGCTCTTTCAATGATATCCAGATGTCCGTTGGTCAGCGGGTCAAAGCTTCCCGGATAGACTGCACGCTTCTTCATTCAGGCTTCCTTCTTTCTGAAAAACACATGTTGATTGGTCTTATACTGCTTCTGCCGCACGAGTGTCAGCCCAAGCCCTTCGGCATAAGAAAAATCCGTATCTCGCGCCGCCTCCACAATAATCAGAGTCTCGGGCTTCATGACGGAAGACCCGGAAAGGCACGTCAGCGCCTGCACCTCTGCGCCGCTTTCATAAGGCGGATCCAGAAAAATCAGGTCAAAGCGATTACGCCCTTCCAGCCTCGCGATGGCGCTGATAGCGTCTGTCCGCATCAGGTTGGTCTGCTCTTCAAACTTGGTAAAACGGATATTGTCAGCGATACAATCCGCCGCTTTCTTTGCATTCTCCACGAATACTGCATAGGATGCGCCGCGGGACAAGGCTTCCAGTCCGATCTGCCCGCTCCCGGCATAGAGATCCAGCACATAGGATCCGGCCACTTCCTCCTGCAGCATATTAAACAGGGTTTCCTTGATGCGATCCGTAGTGGGTCTGGTATCCGTCCCCGCAATGGTTTTTAAGGGGAGGCTCCGTCTGCTTCCTGCGATGATCCTCATTTTTGTTCCTTTAATACGTCTTTGTTCTTTACAATGTAATCAATCAGGGAGATCACCGTCAGCGCCAGAGCTACCCAGGTCAAAATGATGCCGAGCCAATGAAAAACGGCATTCGGGAACTGGAGTTCCAAGATCAGCACGATGATCATCAGCATCTGAAAGGTGGTCTTGAACTTGCCCCAATAGCTGGCAGCGATGACCACGCCGTTGTCACTGGCGATCAGACGAAACCCGCTGATGATAAATTCCCGGGCGATGATGATCACCACGATCCATGCCGCCAGCTGTCCCAGCGGAATCAGGCAGATCATCGCGGAACAGACCAGAAGCTTATCCGCCAGCGGATCCATGAATTTTCCGAAATTCGTCACCAGATTGTATTTGCGCGCGATCTTCCCGTCCGCCATGTCAGTTAAGGATGCCACGATAAAGATGACCAGCGCGATCAGGTCATGATAGGGCACAAACACCGTCAGCAGGAAGAACACAAAAAAGGGAATCAGAATCACACGCAGAATGGTCAGTTTGTTTGGCAGGTTCATAGCATCATCTCTCCTATCAGATCATATTCATTGGTTTCTTTGACAGTCACAGGGACAAAGGCGCCGGAAAGCAGTTCTCCTTCATAGGGAAAGAACAGATAACCGTCAATCTCCGGCGCATCCCGGTAGGTCCTGGCCACATACACTCCTTCCTCTGGAAGCTTCCCTTCGATCATCACTTCAAAGGTCTTGCCGATCAACGTTTCGTTCTTTTCAAAGATCTTTTCCTCGGATAGCGCCATGAGCTCGTCGCGGCGGCGCACTTTCTCTTCCTCCGGGATCTGATCCGGCATGTTGGCGGCTTCGGTGCCCTCTTCTTCGGAATAGCAAAAGGCGCCCAGCCTGTCGAATCCCATTCCCCGCACAAAGTCCAGCAGCGCCTGATGGTCTTCCTCCGTCTCGCCGGGAAATCCGCTGATCAACGTGGTCCTGAGACAGATGTCCGGGATCTCGCGACGGATCATCGCGATCCGCTCCCGCAGGTCTTTTGCCGTGGTGCGACGTCCCATCCGTTTTAAAACAGCGTCGGAAACATGCTGGATCGGCATATCCAGATAATGGCAGACCTTGTGGTTGCGTTTGATGGCAGAGACCAGCTCCTCCGTGATCTCCTCCGGATAACAGTACATCAGCCGGATCCATCGCAGCTCCGGGATCTCATTTAACGCGTCAAGGAGCCTTGGCAGCGCCCGCTCTCCGTAAAGATCAATCCCGTAAAGGGTGGTCTCCTGCGCCACGAGAATCAGTTCCCCGGCGCCGTCCGCCACCAAAGCGTTCGCCTCCTCAAGGATCCTCTCCATGGGGACACTGCGATACGCCCCGCGGATGGACGGGATCACGCAGTAAGCGCAATGCTTGTCACACCCTTCCGCAATCTTCAAATAGGCATAATATCCGCCTGTGGTATTGACCCTCGGCGCATTCACCGCCGGCAGCCCTGTCAGCGCCTTCAACACCTCCGGATGCGCGCCGGAAAGCGCCTCTTCCACCACGCGGCAAATCTCGTCGTAGGAATTGGTGCCTACCAGGGCATCCACCTCGGGAAGCTCTTTTCGCACTTCCTCCTGATACCGCTGTCCGAGGCATCCGGTCAGGATCAGCGCCCTGCAGGCGCCCGTCTCTTTATACGCCGCCAGCTCCAGAATGGTTTGTATGCTCTCTTCCTTGGCATCCCCGATAAAACAGCAGGAATTGACCAGGATCACCTCTGCTTCCGCTGGATCCTCCACAAGCGCATGCCCGGCAGCGAGCAGCATTCCGATCATATATTCCGCATCCACCCGGTTTTTATCGCAGCCGAGAGAGACGATAAATATCTTTCCCATAGTCGAAAAACAAGGTGCCCCGGGGACACCTTTCATTTTAAGTCTTCCTCAGAAACAGTGAACGGACTTCCTTCGTTCACGTTGTGTCAATCGCGGGCAGGCTGTGGTACTCTTAAGCGATGTCCGCTTCTGCCTCTTCCTCATCCGGCAGAATGTGGATCATGCCGGTATACAGCTCCTCCACGGCCGTGGAAAGCGGTTTCTGCTTGGAGGCACCGGCGATCATGGGGTCCGCCCCTGCCACAAGCTGGCGCGCCCGTTTCGCCGTGGCGATCACAATGGAATAGCGGCTGTTCACCACCGGCTCCTCGCCGACCTCCGCGTCCTGATTGACCACCTTCATCAGTTCTACATAGGATGGATGTATCATGTTTTTATCTCCTTTACACTCTTATATTTCAGAAAAGGCGTGTACGCCTTCCCGTATGGTGTTGATGGTATCCAGGCACCGGGTGATGCGTTTTTTCTCCGACTGGATGATGCGGTGGATCGTCTCGACACAGGTGTCCAGATCATCATTGACCACCAGATAATCGTACTGCTCGATGCCGTCTGCTTCCTCCGATGCGCGGAAAAGCCGTTTTCTGATCGTCTCCTCGTCCTCGGTGCCACGGCCGACGAGACGGCGTTTCAATTCCTCCGCGGTGGGCGGTGTCAAAAACAAAAGGCACGCGGCCGGAAACTGCTTTTTGATCTGCAGCGCGCCCTGGATCTCGATCTCCAGCAGCACATCCTTCCCCGCCGCCAGATTATCCTCCACATAGGCCCGGGGTGTCCCGTAATAATGTCCCACATAACCGGCATGCTCCAAAAGGGCGCCGGTGCGGATCTTTTCCTCAAAGGCCTCGTCGGAAACGAAGAAATACTCTCTCCCGTCCACTTCTCCGGGACGGGGCGCTCTCGTCGTCGCCGATACGGAAAGCGCATAGGTATCCGGGTATTTCGCAAGAAGCCCTTTCATGGCGGAGCCTTTTCCTGATCCGGCAAACCCGGAAATGACCGTGAGTAATGCGCAATCTTTCATTCTTCTCTTTCTTTCTCGTGAAACCTGCCTGCAATGGTATCCGGCTGCAGGGCGGAGAGCACAATGCGGTCATCCGTCGTGACGATCACGCTCTTGGTGCGCCGTCCCTGCGTGGCGTCGATCAGGGTTTCCTTTTCTTTGCCGTTTGCGATGAGACGCTTGGCCGGTGCGGAATCCGGCGTCACCACACAGAGGATGCGATCCGTGTTGATGAGATTTCCGAATCCGATGTTTAACAGCCTACTCAACGTTCTGCACCTGCTCCCGAACCTTTTCAATGTTGGTCTTCAGTTCGATCCCAGCATCGGAAACCGCAAGATCCGTCGCTTTGGAAAGGATCGTGTTTGCTTCCCGGTTCATCTCCTGCGCGATGAAATCCAGCTTCCGCCCAACGGCGCCGCCCTTTTCCAATTCCTTTTTCATCGCGTCGATGTGGCTCTTCAAACGCACCAGCTCCTCATCCACGCAGATCTTGTCTGCAAAGATGGTCACTTCCGCTGCGATCCGGCTTTCCTCCATGGCATGATCCGCCAGAAGATCCGCCACCTTTTCCCGCAGGGAAGCCTTGTATTCCTCGATGATCTCCGGAGACCGGGCTTCGATCTCACCCACAAAAGCTTTCATGGTGTCCAGTTTCCCTAAGAGATCCTTTTTCAGGTGTTCCCCTTCCCTTTCGCGGGACTCGGCAAACTTCTCCGACGCCAGGCGCACCGGCTTCTCCAGCAGGTGCCACAGCGTATCCTCATCGACGTTTTTGTCCTCCAGCACGAAGACATCGGGGAGGCGGGCGATGGTGCTGGCCCTCACATCAAATTCCAGCTGGTATTTCTCGCTGATCTGCCGAAGATATCCGAGATATTCCCCGGCAAGGGCTTCGTTATATTTTAACGTGCTGTCCGCATCCGTATAGTCCTCATAACTGATGTAGACATCCACCTTGCCCCGCTCCATGTACTCCTTGCACACGGCGCGCACCTGAGATTCAAGCGCGGCGAGCTTTTTCGGCATCCGGATGCTGAGATCCAGATAACGGTGATTGACCGCCTTGATCTCCACGGAGATCTTGCGGTCATTTTCCAGCAATTCCTCACGGCCGAAGCCGGTCATACTCTTAATCATAAGAAAAACCCCTTTTTCTCCTTCACCACGTATGATAGTATAATGGAAAAACAGCATGAAGTCAAACAAACACGCGGAAAGGGCTACGGAAACATGGCATTTGACGGGATCACAGTCGCGGGGCTGTGCGAGGAACTTAACAGAGCGCTGACAGGCATGCATATTGCAAAGATCGCGCAACCCGAGCCGGACGAGCTTCTGATCACCTGTAAAGGGAATTCCACCCAGAAGCGTCTTCTGCTCTCCGCCAACGCCTCGCTGCCGCTTCTTTATCTGACGGAGCGCAACAAACCATCCCCCCAGACTGCGCCCAATTTCTGCATGCTGTTGCGGAAGCACATCGGCTCCGGACGGATCGTCTCCGTCACGCAGCCCTCCTTGGAGCGTATCCTGATCTTTACCATCGAGCATCTGGACGAGCTGGGGGATCTCAGGCAAAAGCGTCTGATCGCGGAACTCATGGGCAAGCACAGCAACATCATTTTCTGCGATGAAACGGACAAAATCCTGGACAGCATCAAGCACATTTCCGCCCAGGTCAGTTCGGTGCGGGAAGTGCTTCCCGGCCGCACTTATTTCATTCCGGAGACCACGCAGAAAGAAAACCCGCTGGAAGCGGATGCTGCCCTTTTTCTCCGCCGGATCAATGGTGCAAATGCATCGCTTTCGAAAGCGATCTACACCTCCTTTACCGGCATCAGCCCTGTGGCAGCCAATGATCTTTGTTTCCGCGCGGGAGTTGATGCCGACCGCCCCGGGGAAGCCCTGTCAGAAGAGGATGCCGGCCGCCTTTCGGAGGCTTTTTTACAACTGACGGATCTGATCCGAAACAAACAGTTCAACCCCGTTGTCTACGAAAAAGACGGGGTCCCGCAGGAGTTTTCCGCCCTGCCTCTCGCATGCTACCAAGATTGCGAAGTGCGGCCCTTTGAGACTTTATCCGAGCTCCTGCAGTACTTTTATGCTGCCAAAGCCGCGCACACCCGCATCCGCCAGAAGTCCGCGGATCTTCGGCACATAGTGACCACCGTCTACGAGCGCGTCGTCAAAAAGTATGATCTTCAGCGGACGCAGCTGTCAGACACGGAAAAAAGGGACAAGTTCCGCACCTGTGGGGAGCTTTTGACCGCCTTTTCCCATCAAATCAAAGAAGGGGACGCAGTCTTTGTCACAGAGGATTACAATACCGGCGCGGAGCTAAAAATCACGCTGGATCCGGCCCTCTCTCCCACCGACAACGCCCAGCGGTATTTTGCAAAATATCAGAAGTTAAAGCGCACCTATGAAGCGCTGACCCTGCAGCTGCAGGAGACGGAGACAGAAAAGGCTCATCTGGAATCCATCCTGATGTCTCTGGATCTGGCCGAAACCGAAGCAGATCTCGCGCCGATCCGCGCAGAGCTCATCGAGTCCGGATATCTCCGGAAAAAGAGCACGGACAAAAAAGCGAAGATCACCAGCCGTCCGTATCATTACCGCTCCTCTGACGGCTTTGATCTCTATGTGGGCAAAAACAATTACCAGAACGACGAGCTGACCTTCAAACTGGCCAACAGTAAGGATCTCTGGTTCCACGCCAAGAAGATGCCGGGCTCCCATGTGATCCTGCGCACCGGCGGAAAAGAAGTGCCGGATCGCGCTTATGAAGAGGCCGCAGCCCTCGCAGCTTATTACTCCCGTGGCAAGCAGAGTGAAAAGGTGGAGGTGGATTATCTCCAGCGCAAAGACGTCAAAAAAACACCCGGCACACCGCCTGGGTATGTGATCTACTATACCAACTACTCCATGACGGTGACACCGGGCGTGTCTGGTCTGACCCTTGTGGAAGATCAGAACTGATCAGTTCAGGGCGCTGTAAAAGGAATCAATATTCTCTTCGGGCAGCGTCACAGGATCCCATCCCTCATCCTGATATGCTTTGATATCCAGATTGTTTGCCGCCGCATAGTTTGCGATGATCTGCGCGCGAAGGGCATCTCTGGTCTTTTCATCCTCGCCGTCCTTCATGAAGGCATCGTAATGATCTCCGAAGATCTTCTTGGCGCTTTCGGTGAAGTCCGAACCGTCCGCCACGACATCCATGGAAGTGACTTCATATCCATCGTCCGTCTGCTTGATATGGACGCACCCCGGATAAGAACCGCCGGAAACGCATTCCAGGGTGTCCCCATCCAGGTTATAATTCAAGATCCAGAAATTCCCGTAAACGCGGATATCGGATTTGTCGGAATCATCCTCTGCGACGATGACAGGGCACGGAATGCTGACCTGCGCGGCATCGTAATTTTTGGACAGTTCGTCGGTCAGATACTGATAGAGAACGCTGTAGAAAAGCTCCGGTCCCGGATACTCATACTGCGGCAGCGACCCTTCCACCGGCGTCACCGCTCCCACGGTCTGGAAGGCAATGACATCCGCCTCTTCCAACTCATTGAACAGCCCCTCCACATTGCTTTTTGCTGTTGCCTCGTCATAATCCTCAAACTGGCTGTTGCAGGTTCTGTAATAGCCGATCTCCTCCCCTGCCTCGTCATACTCGTAATACCCCTCTTCCACCTCGACCAGGGAGCCGCTGTCGATCAGGTATTTGGTGATGAAATGATTTCCGCCCACATACAGGTATCCGTCTTTGACGGAAAGCGGATAAGCCGTCCCGCCGGCGGTGACTGTGGCAAGATACGTCGGCACATCGTCGTTATAGTAAAAGATCTCTGCGTCGATGGCTGCTTCGGTGCCGGGCTCCCATTCGTAGGTTCCGCTGGAAACCAGCAGCACTTCCGTATCCCAGATCGTGGTGTTGGCGTAGCCCATTCCGTCATCCAGCTTTTCCACGATCTGCGTAAACGTATCGCATCCCGTGATATCGATGGCAGAGTTCTCCTCCGGCTTCATCGTTTCTCCTTTTGCATCAAATGCAGCCGGATCATAGCTGGTCTGTCCGGATGCGGCCTGTTCTGCAGCGGCCTCTGTGGATACGCTCTGCTCCGTGGCAGGCTGTGAAGACGCTGCGTTTTGGGTGCCGCATCCCGCCAGAGACGCTGCCGCCAGCAATACAGCTGTCACGCTTCCAAGCAATCTTTTTTTCATAATCGTATTCCTCCTATCAGTTTTCCAAAATCATATGCATTTCAGGTCAAAAAGTCAACACTTACGCCAAACGCTCTGCGATTTTCAGCGCGACATGAAAGTTCTGGGTATGATGGTTCACCGCCCAGAGGGTGCCGATGTCATAGTCCCCCTCCGCCAGCACATCTCCAGTCATGAGGAAGACATAATAGGAAAAGCCGTAATAATCGCAGACCGCCTGCACACCGGCTGCTTCCATCTCCACCGCGAGACACCCCTCTGCTTTTCTGGCCTGCAGTTTCTCCGGCGTTTCCATATAAAAGGCATCCGTGGTCCAGATCCTGCTTTGGATGTAAGGAAGCTCCAGCTCCCGGAAAAGTTCTGCCAACCGGTCGCTTTCCCGGATTTTGATATAGTCCGCGGGGGCGGCATAATGATAGGACATCCCCTCATCCCGGTAGGCTTCCGTGGGCAGCACGTATTTCCCGATGGTTTCCGCCTCGTTCAGACTTCCCGCGGAGCCGAAGAAAACAAACCGCGTCGCCCCTGTCAGATGGTTGGCATCGATCACATCGGTGGCGGCCAGCGCCGATCCGATGCGGGAGAGATAGAAGGCGTACTGTTTTCCCGCATGCTGCAGCAGATAAATGGGTCGTCCGCCGTTGGCGTCCCGGATCTTCCCCACCTTTTCATTGGGAAATTCCTTCAGCACCGCCTCCGCGATCCGGTTGGAAAAGGTCACGATGCAGCAGTCGCAAAGGTGCTTTGCCGCTCCGTAAAAATCCACCGGTTCCATCAGTGGTTTTGCATTGGCATCAAATCCGTCTGTGATCATAGATTCAGTCCCTCCAATTGTTTTTGCAGTGTCAGGTCAAGCCTCTGCCGGATCCCTTCATGGGCAGGGTCGGATAACTCCGGATCCGCCTCGCTCAGCCGTTTCACTTCTTCCGCGGCAAGTGACAGGAGGCTTGCATCCTGATACACATCTGCGATCTGAAAGTCCAGCACGCCGCTCTGGCGGATCCCGAGGAAATCTCCCGGGCCCCGGAGCTTCAAATCCTCCGACGCGATATAAAATCCGTCATTGGAGTGATTCAGCACCGACAGCCGTTCATTCGTCGCGGCATCCTCTCTTGCGCTTAAGAAAATGCAGTAGGACTGCGCCTCCCCCCTGCCGACACGGCCTCTCAGCTGATGGAGCTGGGAAAGCCCGAACCGCTCCGCGTTTTCCACCAGCATGACCGTGGCATTGGGCACATTCACCCCTACCTCTACCACGGTGGTGGAAACCAGAATATCCGCTTCCCTCCGAAGAAACGCCTCCATGACGCGATCCTTCTCCTCCGCTTTCATGCGGCCGTGGAGCGTCTCGATGCGGATCCTCTCCGGCAACGCTTCCGTCAGGCGCGCCGCGTAGTCCTCCACATTCTCCGCTTCGGTCTGCTCCGTTGCCTCCACCAAGGGGCAGATCACATAGCATTGATGGCCGGCTTCCACTTCACTGGTCAAAAACTCCCATGCCTTCTGGCGGTAGGAAGGTCCTACAACGCAGTTTTTGATGGGAAGCCGGTCTGCAGGAAGGGTATCGATCACCGAGATCGACAGGTCTCCGAACAGAATGATGGCCAGCGTCCTTGGGATCGGCGTCGCGCTCATCACCAGGTAATGTGGCTTCTCCCCTTTCTTGGAAAGGGCTTCCCGTTGTTTCACCCCAAACCGGTGCTGCTCGTCGGTGATCACCAGAGCCAGAGAGGAAAACGCCGCCTTTTCCTGAATCAGCGCGTGCGTCCCGATCACCAGCGCATCCGGCTCGTTTTCCATCCTTGCATAGGCCTCCCGCTTCTCTTTTGCGGTCATGGATCCGGTCAGCAGGATCACCGGAAAGGACAGCCCGCAAAGCGACAAATAGGACTGTATGGTTTCAAAATGCTGCTTCGCCAGCACCTCCGTGGGCGCCATCAGGGCGGCCTGATAGCCGCTGTGCGCGCACCAGGCCATGAGTAGAAAAGCGATCACGGTTTTCCCGGAACCCACATCTCCCTGGATCAGCCGCTGCATGAGGTGGTCCGATTTCATATCTCCTGCGGTCTCCGTAAGCACCCTCTGCTGCGCCTCCGTCAACGCATAAGGGAGCTTTGCAGCCGTTTCCTTCAAAAAAGCACTGTCGGCAAAGGTAAATCCGTTCTTTTCGGCAGAGCCGGCGCCCTTCAGCCGCTGTATCCCCAGCAGGAAGAAAAAGAATTCGTCAAAGGCCAGCCTCCGGTGGGATAAGGATAGAGCCTCCATATCCCTCGGTGCATGCATGATGCGGATCGCATCCGGAAGCGGCACCAGATCATTTCTCTCCCGCAGTTCGTCTGTGTACGGATCCTGCGGAAACGCCGTGTCCTCCGGCAGGATCTGCGACAACAGCTTTTCCATCAGGTGGTTGGAGATCCCTTTGGTCAGCGCATAGACCGGCAGGAGCCGGCCTGTCAGCTGCGCATACTCCTCATAGGCATAGATCACGGGTTGCTCCATCACGAGTTTCCCGCCGCGGCGGATCACCCGGCCGTAAAAGATCTGGTTCTTCCCGGGGGTCAGCATGTTTTTCACATAGGGCATGCGAAACCAGACCAGTTCAATTTCCCGGAAGCCGTCCGAAGCCTTGCAGCTTGTCACTGCCACACGTCTGCCCTTTCTGGTGCGTGGCATGCTGGCCGTCCGCGCCAGAATCGCATTCACCGCGTTTTCCTTTACGTCCGCGATCTTCACCGGTTCCTGCATGATCCGGTAATCCCGCGGAAAATAAGAGAGTATATCACCAACGGTGTATACTCCCAAATTATGCATCAGCTCTTCTGTTTTCGCTCCGACCCCTTTCACGACGCGGATCGGATCCGTCCCTTTGATCATCCGTCACTCCACCGACAGAATATAGTAATAGATCGGCTGTCCGCCGTTATTCAGCTCAATCTCCAGATCCGGGAATGCCTCCGTCAGCTTTTCCGCCAGCGCATCCGCAGCCTGCTCGTCCACTTCTTCACCATAATAGACGGAGATCATGCCGGCCTCGTCATCCACCATTTCCTTAGCCATGTTCACCACGACCTCCTCCAGATCCGTTCCGACAGAAAGGATGGTCTTGTCGCCGATGCCCATGTAATCACCTTGTTTGATGGTCTTGTCGTCGATCTCGGTGTCACGCACCGCATAGGTGACCTGACCGGTCTTGACGGAGGAAAGTTCATTGGTCATGCGCTCCTGATTCTCTTCCGGCGAGATCCCTTCCTCATAATTGATCAGCGCCGTGATCCCCTGGGGGATCGTCTTCGTCGGAATCACCACCAGATTCTTATCATCGGAAAGGTGGGTCGCCTGCTCCGCCGCCAGAATGATGTTTTTATTGTTGGGCAAAACAAAGATCGTCTTGGCATTCACCTGATCGACGGCGTTTAAGATATCTTCCGTGCTGGGGTTCATGGTTTGTCCGCCTTCGATGATATGATCCACCCCAAGCTCTTTGAAGATCTGGTTTAACCCTTCGCCGATGGAGACCGCGATAAATCCCACCTCTTTCCATTCGGCAGCAGGGGTTTTCTTCTTGCTTTCGGCTTTTTTCAGTGCCGCCTGCTTTTCTGCTTCTTTGAAGAGCTTCTCCTGATGCTCCTCGCGCATATTGTCGATCTTGATTTTGCTTAAGGATCCGAAGGTCAGTGCCTTCGTCAGCGCCACGCCCGGTTCGTTGGTATGCACATGGGTCTTGACGATATCATCATCGGCCACCAGCACGATGGAGTCCCCGATGGATTCCAGAAAAGCCCGGTATTCATCCTCTTCACTGTCCTTTAACGGGCGGTTTAGGACGATGATATACTCCGTGCAATAGCCGAAGCGGATCTCCGCTTCCGTCTCCGCGGTGATCTTTTGCAGTGAGCCGGTGCCTTCTGTGGCACCCTCCACGGCATAATCGATCTCTTTCCCGAGGAACGCATCCCTTGCGCCCTTTAAGACCTCCACAAGGCCCTGTCCGCCGGAGTCCACGACCCCTGCCTGTTTTAACACCGGCAGCATATCCGGCGTCTTGCTGAGGACGTATTCCGCTTCCTTAATGACGCCGTCAATGAAAACAGTGAGATCATCCGTCTCGTCCAGGAGCTGCTTCGCTTTTTCGCTGGCGCCCTTGGCCACGGTGAGAATCGTCCCTTCCTTAGGCTGCATGACCGCTTTGTAAGCCGTCGCCACCGCCTTTTCAAAGGCTTCGGAAAGCACCTCTGTATCCAGCTCTTCCTGCTCTTTCACCACCTTGGTGAAGCCGCGCAGGAGCTGAGATAGAATCACGCCGGAATTACCCCGCGCGCCCCTTAATGACCCGGATGAGATCGCCTTGCAAAGCGCCTCCATCGAATGATCGGAAAGGGAGGCGACCTCCTTTGCCGCCGACATGATCGTCATCGTCATATTCGTCCCGGTATCGCCGTCCGGCACCGGAAACACATTTAATTCATTGATCCACTCTTTTTTTGCTTCCAGATTCTTTGCGCCCGCAAGGAACATTTTTTGAAGCAGAGCCGCATCAATCGTTGTGGTAGCCAATGCTTCGTCCTCCTCTAATCAATCAGGCGCAGGCCTTCCACGGTCACATTGATCTTGTCGATCTGCATGCCCGTAAAGGCTTCTACTTTATACTTCACCGTATGGGTCAGGTTGTCCGTCACGGTGATGATATTCACATCGTATGCAACGATCACATGAAAGTCGATGGTGATCCTGCCGTCCTCGCCAATGGTGACGTTGATGCCATGAGAAAGATAATCCTTTTTCAACAGCTTCACGAGCCCGTCCTTGACATTGATCGCAGCCATTCCGACGATCCCGAAGCACCCGACTGCCACAGACCCGGCATACGTCGCGATGACATCCGGATCGATCAGCACTTTCCCGTATTGATTCTCTATGATCCCTTTCATCGGTCTCCCTCCATAAACAGAATTATTATAACCTAGTAAAAAATTTCTTGCAATAGCGTATTCTATCTGGTATATTGATAACGTTGCAGGTTCGTAAAAGGGATAATGAGCAAGGAGGTGACACGATGGCAGCATGTGCAATTTGCGGAAAAGGCGCACATTTCGGTAATAACGTGAGCCATTCTCATAGAAGATCCAACCACATTTGGAAATCCAACATTAAGTCTGTCCGCTGCAAAGTAAACGGCACGCCGAAAAGGCTTTATGTTTGCGCGCAGTGTCTGAAGTCCGGCAAAGTGGAACGCGCTTAAGATCAGGATCTTACAGAACAGCATGAAAAAACCGTCGCAATCGCGGCGGTTTTTTCGTGCGTCATTTTGTGATTTCTTTTATTCTTCTTCGTCCGGCTTCGCTGCATGCTCCACGCTGACAGTCTGCTCGCTCTTGCCGCCGGTGAATTTGTTGATGATATCCGGCACCAGATCCATCACCTTATTCAGCGCGCCCTGGTTGTGAATGCTGACCAGCTTCGTCGTGCCGTCCTGAATGATGAGCAGCGCGCTGGGCTGGATCTTGCCGCCGAGTCCGCCGCCGCCGTTATTGTCATTGGCTTCTTTCGCAAACACCCCGGCGCCTACGCCAAAGGATACGTCCGCCAGCGGGATGATGATGGTATTCTCCACATGCATCGGCTCGCCAACGACTGTCTTGGTCGAGATGAATCCGTCCATTCCCTTGAAAAGCGCATTGACTGTTTCGTTGAATTTGTTTTCTGACATGAGTGTCCTCCTTCACTATTATCCCCGCAGGGTTTTCACATGCTTGATCAGTCTGCGGATATTTTTATCCATAATGAGCCGCACCGCCGCAGCCAGTGCAAATATTAAGATCACGTGTCCTGTGATTTTGAAGTCCCCCTGAAGATAGACCTCATCTGCCGTAAAATCCGGGACGATGCGATTCCCTCGCTGATAGATTACCGGCACCAGTGACAAGCCTCCCAGCACCTTGCCCGTCGTGGCCGGGTCTCCCGTGGAAAACACAAGGTGCATCCGGATCCGCCGCGGCTTGTAATGGGAAAAGATCCCTTTTGCTTCCGCAAGGAGATGCTTCACCGCTGCTTTATTATGAGGATCCAGAATCTCTGTCCGGATCTTTGATACCTTCTCCGGCAGCTTTTTAAGCTTCTCGATGAAGTTCTTTTTGGGCTTTCCGGCGGTTTCGTCTTTGCCGGAATTCTCCTCTCCCGCCGCTTCCTCCGGTATCTTCGCATCTTCCGAAGCGGGCGCGTCCGCCTTTATCTGTTTCTCCACTTCCGGCGTTTCGGGTTCTTCTGATACGGCATCCCCGGCTTTTTGCTTTTGTTTCTTTTCCTTCTTCGGATACAGCGTGATGGGGATGCCGAGAATCCGCAGCACCACCTTCGGCTTCTTATCCTCCAGATCCACATGCGCCCGGAGAAACACAAAATAAAAGAGCCACGTCACATCCGCATATAGATTCCAGGTACCGTTGGACTTCCCGTGGATCTTATAACAAAACGGAAAAAACAGAAGCAGAAGCAGGAGCCCCACGATCACCAGCAGCAGGATGAGAAGGATTTTCAATACAATCATAGGCGTTTGATCTCCTCACCCTTTCTTTTGGTATTCTTTCTGCAGAAGATAGGTCTTCATATCGCAGTCTCCGGTGGCGCGGTAGGTCTCGTCCGCAATGGTCTCCACCAGGGAAAAGGCTTCTTCTCTCCCGCCGGCCAGTCCCAGAACATGCCATTGAAATGACGGGAAATGCTTCTGCCGCAGCTGCGCCGCCGGCAGGATCTCGATCTGCTCCGTCTCGGACTGCGAGAGCAAGAGCACCTGCAGATTGGGCTGCTGCGCTCTTTTCAACAGCGTCCTTTTGATCTGTTTTTCTTTTTCTTTGACGGATGGCCCGAGATACAGATCCTTGAGCCACAACATGTGTTTTTGCTCCATCCTTTATCTTCTTCGATAGCCCCAGAGATTATTGCGTTTCATCTCAATATACTCTCCGTAAGCTTTTTCCAGGATCTGCTTCTCATTCGCGAACTTCAGCAAATGATAGGCCTCGTGATACTTATAGTATCCGGAATCCACGAAATATTCTTCCCGTTGCGGTTTGCTGTAATAACTGTCCGACATCATCAGATACCAGTGCACATCCTTCTCCACGACGTCCTCCGGCACCTGAAAGGTATACTGGCTTTTTCCGACGTACTTCATGATGGTGGCCGATACGCCGCTCTCCTCTTTGACCTCACGCAGCGCGGTCTCGGAATGTTCCTCGCCTTCCTCCACCGTCCCCTTCGGCAAAACCCAGCCTTCATAACGGTTCCGGTAGTTCTTGTAGAGCACCAGTATCTTTCCTCGAAAAATTACCACACCGCCACAACTTGTTGCCTCGATCATCGTGCAACCTCCTTCGGTATGGTGGAAAACTTGTGTTCAGTATACCCTAAAAACCGTCCGGTTGCAAGAAATAGGCGTCAAAAACCTCTTTGGCCGCCGGCGTCGCGAAGCTGCTGCCGGAGCCTGCGCCCTCCATGATCACGGCGATGGCGATGTCTTCTCTGCCGGGCTTCTCCGCGAAGCCGATAAACCAGGAATGAGCATCTCTGTTGGCGTTATATTCCGCCGTACCGGTTTTTCCGTAGACCGTGTAGGCATCGGTGTTGAGGGCGCGACCGGTGCCGTCGGTCACGACGGACCGCATGTACTCCTTGAGCAATGCCGCATCCTGCTCGCTCATGATGCTGATGGTTCCTTCCGTGGCAAGGGATTTCACAAAATGACCTTCGTCATTCACTACCCGGTCCAGCACATACGGACGCGGCGCCTTGCCGCCATGATCCACGGCTGCCGTGATGAGTGCCATCTGCAGCGGCGTCGCCAGGGTCTTTCCCTGCCCGATCACGGTCTCCATGATCTCCGCGTCGCTGGCGTCCGGCGCCAGCGTAAAATAGCTTTTCTCCGTAGGCAGGTCAAAGGGCACCTTCCGGTTAAACAGCGCGCGGTTGCAAAGGTCTGTCAGCCCCTTCGGTTTCAGCGTCAGACCGAGAGATGCATAGGAAGTATTGCAGGAATTGGTAAAGGAATCCAACAGATCTTCCTCCCCGTGGGCCTTGTTATGGAAGCAGTGAATCTCCTTCCCGTCCGAACGAAAGATGCCGGTGCAATCATATTGATAATCCTCATAGGTCTTGGGATTTTCATGAACGTATTCCAGGGTCGTCAAAAGCTTAAAGGTAGACCCCGGCGCGTAACGGCCCTGTGTCGCGCGGTTTAACAGCGTGGCCGATTCGTTGTCCTCCGACAAAAGGGAAAAGGTCTCCGAAATGTGATTCGGATCAAAATCCGGTTTGCTCACCATCGCAAGAATGCGTCCTGTGGAGACCTCCATCACCACAATCGCGCCGCGGTAACTGCCCAGCGCCCCATAGGCCGCCGTCTGCACCGTCGGATCCAGTGTCGTCACGACGCCGTCGCCCATGTTTTTTTCACCGGTAAAGGCGTGCTTTAAGCGCTCCGTCACGCTGCTGTGACTGTGCAGCAGTTCGAAATTCGCCGCGCTCTCCACCCCCATTTTCCCGTTGACGGGAAAGCCCACCACATGGGCATAGAGATTGGAAAAGGGATACATCCGTGTTTCTTCTCCCGTTTCGTTTGTCTGTACCGAAGCCGCCAGCACTGTGCCGTCATTGGCATAAATGGAGCCGCGGATAGTCTTTTCCGATAAGGCATCAATCCGCTTGTTATAAGGATTGTTGATGAAGCGTTCGCTTTCAAACGCCAGAAAAAAAACAAGATACCCGATCAACATCAGGAACGCCGCCGTAAACAATATGATCAGCACAGACAGTTCTTTCTGCTGATGCTTCTTTTGCTTTTCTGTTTTCCTGAATTTCATCGGCTGTCCTTCTTTTTGGTGGTGATATAAAAGCTTTCCAGAAGTGCAAACATACAGAACGTGACAAAGAGGGAGCTTCCGCCGTAGCTGACCAGCGGGAAGGTCACCCCGGTGGAGGGGATCAGTTTGATGCAGCCGCCGATGGTCAAAAAGACCTGAAATCCGTAACAGATGCCCATGCCGAGAGAAACCCACCGGTAGAAAGGATCCTGCATGGCCCTTGCCATACGGAAAAACAACAGCAGCGTCAGCATGGAAATCAGGATCACTGCGATCGCAACGATGGCGCCCAGTTCCTCCGAGATCGCCGAAAAGATAAAGTCCTTGGACACCACTGGAATGGATTTCGGCCGGCCCATGAAAAGGCCGGAGCCCATCCAGCTGCCGGTGCCGATGCCAAACAGGGACTGGCTGATCTGGTAGCCCTGATCATCGATGGCACTTAAGGGATCTTTCCAGGCGATGATCCGATTACTGACATGCCCGAGGCTCTTCCCCGCGCCGATCATGGCGAGGAGCACCACGCCTGCCGCCGCCGGAAGCAGTACCCATTTCCGGTAAACCGCATAAGTCATCCCCACATAGATCACAAAAAAGATCAGCGCTGCGCCAAGATCCCTCGCCGCCGCCAGGATCAGTAAAAACGCTGCGGTACAGCCTCCGGTAAACAGCGCCGTGACCACGGTCTGTTTTTCATAGTACATTGCCGCCAGAAAGAACACGTAAAGCAGTTTTACCAGTTCCACCGGCTGGATGCTGATGCCGCCGATGGCCACGGAGATCTTGGCGCCGTAACTTGTCTGACCGGCGATGAGCACCAGCAAAAGAAGCGTCGCGGAGACAATGAGATACACCCATTTCCACTTGCGGAAGGTATCCTGTTTTTTGGACATGAGATAAGGAAAAAATGCGGTAAAACCGATGGAAACCGCCCCGATGATCAGCTGCCGCAATGCCTGCTGCTGGTTTAACCGCGTCAGGATCAGTATCCCCGTCCCGAACAGGATGCACATATGATTGCACAGCAAAATCGAACCGTGCACATAGACCAGCCGGTAAACCAGCTGAAGCAACGTGATCACGGCAAGGGTAAAGGCAAAGAGTAAAAGTATCTGCTGTTCGCCCGTGTAGGCTGTCATGGAAAGAAAGCCCAGGGAAAGAAACAGATAGATTAAGACCATCTGTTCTTTAAAAAGGATGCGTTTCGCCTGCTCGCTGTGGTGCCGCAGAAAGATCAAAAAGCTTTGCACCGTATAGGTCACGATCAGCGCGATCATCAGATATTTGGCTGTCTGAATAAAGACACTTGTCATGGTTACTCCACGCCCCGCTTAAAATGCCCGCGGGTGAAGGCTTTCGTCTGATCCTGCCGGAAAGCGTCTGAGCGCAGCACCGCCGCGGTCTCTTCCGCCGTTTCCGTCGTAAACTGATACCGGAGTTCCTCCGGCGCAAGTTTTCGAATGGTCTCTTTCTCCCCCGTCAGATCCAGAATATCCGCATTCAGAATCAGGTTGGTGCAGTTCGCGCAGTCACACAGCACCGGAAACACCTTCTTTCGACGGTCAATGAGCTGTTCGGTTGCTTTCGCGCGATCACACCCTTTTTTGTTCCTGTGGATGCAGTTTGCGCTTACCATCAGGGGCAGGCGTCCGTATACGATCCAGGAAGCATGCACCGCAGTCCGATGCAGCAGTTCTTTTTCATTCAGCTCCACGGGGAGCGTCTGATGGAGATATCCAAGGGCCGCGAAGGACTCCGCCGCCTGATCGGAATAGGTGTAAAGCGCAGCGTCCAGACGAATTTTTTCCGGGGGATAGGAAACGGAACGAAGCAGCGCCAGTCCGTCATAATCCCGCACCAGGATCCCGTCAAGCGGCAGCGCGCAAAAGTCTGAACGCATGCCTTCGTAAAGAAGCGCGTTGTCCCTTCTGATTACATAAGGCATGGCATATACCGCCTGCTTTCCTTTTTCGTGGCAGCGCGCAACATCCTCTCCAAGCGCTGTCAGAAACCACTCCTTTTCGTAAAGAAGGGTGTCAAGGATCACAGTGGTAACCCGGTCTGATGCAAGCACGGGCGCAAGCTGCGATCGCAAACTGACAAGCGCTGCAACGGCAGGCTCCGTCCTTTGGTGTGCCATTTGATCCACGCGGTCTCTCACCGCTTTTTCCCGCGCCTGTGGCTTTTCCGCTGCTTTCGGCGGTTCGCGCCGGCAGTCACAAAGCAGCGCATCCTTCAACTGCGCCAGGGCGTTCCGCCGGAGCTCCTTCAGTGCGGAGAGGGGCACAAACACATCGTTTCCCGCAGTCAGGGTCAAGGTTTCAAAGGCGAAGTCCGATGTGCCGGTTGCAGAGAGCTTTTCTCTGAGCTCCTGTTCTTTCGTCGCCTTATTTTTTGCTTTTTCACAGACCGCGCCGGACACGGACAATACTGTCCCGCCCCGCCGGACCAAAAGACGCATGGGTTCTCCGGGTAAAAATACCGCTTCGCCGGAGATCAGGAGTTTCTGCCTTGTAAAGTCGTATTCCTCTGTTTCCTGCTTTACAGGATCCGCGTTCGAGCCCGTTTTTTTCGGATCCTTGTGATGATCCGGCGAGTCCTTCGTCACCATCTCAGGATCATTTCTGACTTCATAAAAACCCTTCGTAAAACCGCTGCGGTTTCCCAGGGCAAGGAGGGTTTCCATATGCGAAGACGAAACCCTGTATTGATCCGCTCCCGCAGTCTCCAGAAGATCCACCAGCTCCCGGTAAATCTTTGTGACGCCTGCGGTATAGGACGGGGATTTCATGCGGCCCTCGATCTTTAAGGAACATACTCCCGCTTCCTGCAGCGCCGGCAGCAAGGAGGCGGCGCAAAGATCCTTCAGGCTCAGGGGATAGTTTGCCCTTTCCGAAGGAGGTTGCTGATATGGCAGCCGGCAGGTGCCGGCGCATCTTCCGCGGTTGCCGCTTCTGCCGCCCAGCATGCTGCTCATCAGGCACTGCCCGGAATAAGAATAACACAGCGCCCCATGCACAAAGCACTCCAGTTCAATGGGCGTCGCTTGATGAATGGCGGCGATTTCCGTAAGAGAAAGCTCCCTTGCGAGGACCACCCGTTTCAGTCCAAGGCTTCGCATCAGCTCTGCGCCGTATGCGCTGGTAAGGTTCATCTGAGTGCTGGCGTGCACCGGGAGATCAGGAAAATTTGCCCGGAGAAAGGAGAGCACGCCGAAATCCTGCACCAGCACAGCGTCCAGACCCGCCCGGTAATACGGCAGCAGATAGTCATAAAGTTCTGCGATCTCTCTGTTCTTGAGGCAGGTATTGACGGTCAGATAAACCCTGGCGCCCTTGAGATGGGCATAGTCAATCCCCGAGAGCAGTTCTTCTTCTGTAAAGTTATCGGCATAGGCTCTTGCGCCGAACCGGTGTCCGCCGCAGTAGACCGCATCTGCGCCGGCATTCACAGCCGCCGCCAGAGCCTGGGCGGAACCCGCCGGTGCAAGCACTTCCATGGTTTTTGTTTTGTGTTTCATCTGCTTTTCTGATATGAAAAAAGTGTCTTTCGACACTCTTTTCCGGTTACTTCAATTCTTTTTTATTTGTCACCTTGCCAAGCAGCGCATCCTCCAATGTGGCCTCCAGCTTTGCCTTGTTCAGCAGGAGCTCCTTGTTCTCATTTTCCAGATCCCGCCGCTTCTTTTCATCGGATTCCGCTTTGATCTGGCTGCTGATAAGATCGTGCTTCAGATCGTAGATCTGCCGGTCCCGCTCCTCCAGCTCTTTCTCCAGCTTCTCGCTTTGGCTGCGGGCTTTAAAGAGATCATCCGCAATGTTCAGTTCCAGAAGCGTCGAGCGCATATCCGGTGAGAACTTCCGGTAGTCGTCCACGTGATCCAGCTCCCGGATCTTGTTGTTAATATAGGCCGCCACTTTCTGGAGGTATTCCGGGCTTTCGTAGCCCGACAAGGTCAGCACCTTTCCTCCGATAATGACCTGTACGTCAGATTTTGGTGTCATATGTGTTATCCTCTTGGTGGGTTGTAGTGATCTATACAGCGCGTGCAAAAGTGCCATGCGTGGAACACGCATGTGCACTTTGCGCAAGGAACCGCTCTGACGTGCTAGCACGTCGAGGCGGTTCTTCGCGCAAAGGTCACAATGTCGCTTTGCGACATGTGACTTTTGCACTCGCTTGCATTCCTCATCACATCAAGCCCTATTATAATCAAACCGCTTTCCCTGTGCAAGTTACCTTAGAACACATCCCTTTCTTCCAGTTCTTCCCGCGTCTCCGCTCCGGAGAAATAATGCCCCTGGAAGTAATCCACCGGGAAGGTTTTGGTCTCTTCCAGTTGCTCTTCGGTCTCCACGCCGATCACCACGACCTTCCGCTTCAGGTCGTGAATCAACTGCGCGCTGCTTCTTAAGACAACCCGTCCTTCCTCGCTCTCCTGCGCCGCGTACAGCAGGCTCCGATCCAGCTTGATCAGGTCGAAATCCATGGAGAAAATAGAATACATATTGGCGTACCCTGCGCCATATCCGTCCATGGAGAACAGGAAGCCCAGATCCTTTAAGTTTCGGATCGTTTCTGCCAGAAGCCGGTAATCCACCGCCGCCGCGGTTTCCGAAATCTCAAAGCAGATCCGTCCCGGTTTGATGCGGTATTCCTGGACGATGGCGCTGACATGCGGCACAAAGTCCGGATTGGTGCACTGTATAATAGACAAATTCACGCCGATAAAACGGATCCCCAGGCTGTCCGGTATATCGCTCTGCAGGAATTCGCATACCTCCCGCAGCGCATATTCCCCAATCTTTCGGATGATCCCGATCCGCTCTGCCACCGGAATAAAGACACTGGGATAAATATCGCCCAACTCCGGATCATGAAGGCGCAGCAGAGCTTCTGCCGCCGCCACCTTTTTCCGGTCTGCGGAATAGATCAGCTGATAAACCATTTTAAAATGATGCTCCTCTATCCCGCGCCGCAGCACTTCGGAGAGTTTGGCCTGATCAAAGATCCCTTTCAGATCAGCCCCCTCCAGCACCACGCACTCCTCTTGATCCGGAAGCACACTTTCACTCATCAGGATCACATCCTCCGGACGCGCCAGTTCCTTTGGTGCTTCCGAAAGATACATCTGGAATTTCAGGTCAATGCCCTTTTCATCCGCACTCCAATCCAGAAGCAGCTGGTTTTTAATCCGTTCCGCCATCGCCCGCGCCTCACCGCGATCCGTCCGTTCCAACAGGATCAGGAACGTAGCCGGCGTGGAACGATAAATCATATACCGCGGGCAGACCTTTTTCAGGCTTTCGGAAATCTCTATGATCAACTCCTGATTGGACAGATTCCGGTATCTCCGCACCAGCTCAGGATTGCGAAGCTGCACGGAGATCGCAAAGAACTCCACATGCATTTCAAATGAAGCGTGCAGATCCAGAATCAGCGCATGTCGGTTTCCCACGCTGGTGGAAGAATCCAAAAGATCCTCGTCATACTCCACCGCAATCATGATGGCAAGAATCCCGACCGCTTCGCCAAACAGTTCCACCATCACGCCGGGCAGAAGCATTTGGATAACTAGCCCTGCAAGGATGCAGATAATTCCGAAACACAGCACCAGTTTCCGGCGTCTCGTGATGGCATGCCATCGGAATAACAGAATCCCCATGGCGCTGGCAAAGTAAATCAGGCTGACCAGATAGATCACAAGTTCGCCCCAATGCCGCTCGAACCGGAAGTTTTCGTTATACCCCCATATCAGATGCAGCACCGGATTGGACAGCACCAGAAATTCCGCAATGGCTACAGGGATCAGTCCGATGAACCGCTGCAGGTTGTTGTAACGATAATAGCGTCTTGTCACGAAGAGTGCATAAAACAGCAGAATGATCGGCAAAAACGCATGCAGCAGGAAATAGCCGAAATCACCGATCTGAAGCAGAATTTTAGCTTCCTCGTACTGATCCACCAGCAATGCCGCATGCATTTGTATCAGATCGAAAACGCATTGCAGCATCAAAGATGCAACTGCGCAAAGAAAGAGTTTATTCTGCGGGCGGTCGGTATGCTTTCGCAGCATGGCAAACACAATGACGGAAGCCAGCACGATAATTGCGGTCAGATGAAACGCTGACACATCAAGCAAATGAAAGATGTTCATGCCTTCGCCCCCTTTCCGCTGTCCGATTGTGACAGTTTTACTTTTTCAGCCGGAAGATACTGGATCAGAACCGCTTCCATCTTTGCGCTGTCGATGGGCTTCGACAGATAATCCTCGAAGCCTTCCTCCAGAAAACGTTCTCTGGCGCCGGAAAGCGCATTGGCTGTCAGGACGATGACAGGCGTCTCCTGATTCGGATGGAAACGATCCTCTTTGATCCGCTGCAGGGTCTCAGAGCCATCCATCTCAGGCATGCGGTAATCCAAGAAGATCAGGTCATAGTGCTTCTCGCGGATCATCTGCAGCGCCTGAGCACCGGAAGAAGCCGTATCAATCTTGATCAGGGTGCGTTTCAGCAGTGCTTTCACCACGGTCAGATTCATATTGGTATCATCCACCACAAGGATGGTAACCTCCGGTGCGGTAAATGCTCCCTGATTGCGTTTGCGGTTCTTTTCGGTATCGCGGTAGCGTTTTTCAAGGTCTCCGATGGGTGCCCACCGGATCACCCTCTGCTGTAGCTTGATGGTAAAGGTGGAGCCGGTGCCGTAAATACTCTGGACTTCGATGGTGCCGCCCATCATCGCAAGGAGGTTCGCCGTAATGGACAGTCCCAGTCCCGTTCCCTCCACCGTCCGGTTCTGCGCGATATCCAACCGCTGGAACTTGTCAAACAGTTTCGCCTGATCCTCTTCCTTGATGCCCATCCCGGTATCGATCACATCACAGGTCAGCAGAACGGAATCACCCTCCGCAAAGCCGCCGCGGACACGCAGCTTGATGCCGCCCTTATCGGTGTATTTCACGGCGTTGTTTAGCACGTTGATCAAAATCTGCCGCAGCCGCATTTCATCCCCGTAGAGACATTCCGGCAGGTTCGGATCCAGGTCCAGTTTTAAGCTCAGTCCCTTCTCCTCTGTCTTGATGCGGATCATATTCATCACATCATGCAGCACGGAGCTGAGCTCGTACTCCGCCTCGACAATCTCCATGCTGCCGGCCTCGATCTTGGAAAAATCCAGAATATCGTTGATGATGGAAAGCAGATTGGTGCCGGCGCGTTCAATGTCCCTTGCATAGGCGCGGATCGTATCGTCTGTCGCCTCTCTCAGGATCATCTCGTTCATGCCGAGAATCGCGTTGATGGGGGTACGGATCTCATGGGACATATTGGCCAGAAAGCTGCTCTTCGCCTCGTTCTGGGCGCGGGCTTTTTCCTCCTCCTGTCGGGACATATCCGTCGCCCGCAGAATCGTCATGAACTCCATCTGACTCACGGCGGTGGAAAGCAGCGGTCCCTGGATGTAGTTCACATCCGTTTCCTCAATGATCTGAAGCTGCGGATCCACACTGATCCCTTTGATCAGGATTCTGTGATGCAGGGCATTCAGCATGTGGATGCTAGCCAGCAGAATGCTTCTGCGCATATACAGTTCCGCCTCCTCCGAGATCGTATTCAGGTCAATGGAGACCACATCATACGGGAAAAAGCCGAGGGAATGTATTCCGGAATTGCCCACGCCGTATTGATCCAGCGTGATCCTGAAGCCGATATCGGAAAGCGCCCGGAGGGTATCCGATAGTCGTTTTCGATCCTGCACAAGGGAGATATCCTGCACCTCCAGCACGATCCGCGCCGGGTCCAAATTGTAACGCTCCACCCGCTGTCTGGTATCGTCAAGAAACCCCGGCTGGATGCACTGAGACGCCGGAACACTGAATGCAATGCGCTCCAACCCCATTTCAATCGGCACGCCGCTGCCGAGAAACAGCGCCACATCACGAAACAGCAGATCAATCAGATTATCCCAGGTGCCGTTTTCAATGGCGACAGGGTAAAACTCCTCCTGCTTTAAGGTGCCAAGAGCCGCATCATGCAGCTGCAGGATCGCTTCCGCCGCGAAAATGGAACGTTTTTTCCAATCATAAATCGGGATGTATTGTGTTTCGAAGCTATACTCCGCAAGTCCTCTTGACAAGGCCTCCTCAATCTCAGTGTTACGGTTCAGGAAGGTGAGTTCCTGCCCGGCAGCGATTTTCCCGCCGCATCCGGGAGGCAGCGGCGCATCGGAAAGCAGCATCAGATCATCCCCGGAAATCTCTTCTGGAACGGAAGCCATGAGGATGACCGCCTCCAGCTGCACGCTGGTCTCTCTGAGATTCCAGAGATTTTCAAACCGTCTCGCCACCAGATTTGCGACATTCATCATTCGCTGTTCGGTGGTCTCGGTGCCGATCAGAATAAACGCATAGGGAGACACCCGGTAGATATGGTGTGCGGGATGCATCCTGGAAAGCTCCTTGGACACATTTGACAGCAGCATGTCACTGTCCGCGGAGCCGGTCAGCCGCTGCAGATAATCGGAATCCAGAAGCCGCACGCATAAGGCAACAAAAGAACGACCCATCTTGACATAATTATAGGTGTCGCTCACCAGCGCATTCCGGTTGTAGACATTGGTCACCGAGTCCAGGCGATCCTCCTCCCGCTCCACATGGAGCTGAATCCCGAGGAACGCCACGGCTTCCAACACAAGTTCCACCCGAAACGACGGGAAAAAGAGCTGCAAAAGAATTCCCGCAAGGGCCAGCGCAAAGCTGTAGATCAGCGCCCATCGGCGCCGGAATGTCATCACATGCCAGGAAAACAATAGATATCCGGCCGCCATAGCAAAATAAAACGCCGCAACGCCATAGACGAAATACTCCGCCCAATGCCTGGAAAAGGTCATATTTAGATCCGTATAGTAAACGGCATGGGTCACCGGGTTGGTCAGCACAAAAAGCTCCGCCACGGCGCAGGGCATGGTGAGGATCATCCGGACAAAAAAACTCTGCACATAGAAGGATCCGGTGGCCTCCAGGACATACAGACAGAACATAGGGGAAAGCAGGGTATGCGCCACGAAGTAAAGATACTGGCTGAAATCATAGCCCCAGCGCGCAATGGAAGACGTGCGCGCATACGGCACCAGCGCCATCAAAAAGACGCTTGCCACCGTGGTGATCAAAAGATCAATCAGTAAGGCAATAAAGATGTGATTCTGCCGCTTTTTGGTGCGCTGTTCCAAAAGCTGAAAGCAAAGCAGCGCGACGCAAAGAACGGTCGCCACGATATGGAATGATGCATTGTAATAGATTTCAAGCATCCGCCGACGACTCCTTGTTCTCCGAAATATTGAAATGCTCATAAGCCCGGTGTGTCGCCACCCGGCCCTTTGGCGTGCGATTCAAAAATCCGTTTTTTAGCAGATAAGGCTCATACACGTCCTCTATGGTGCCGGCGTCTTCGCCCAGCGCCGCAGAAAGGGTGTCCAGCCCCACAGGTCCCCCCTCAAACTTCTCAATGATGGTGAGAATCAGATTCCGGTCATTTTGATCCAGTCCCATCCGATCCACTTCCAGCAGATCCAGTGCAAAATCCGCCACTTCTTTGGTGATCACGCCTTCATACCGGATCTCCGCGAAATCTCGCACCCGCTTCAAAAGCCGGTTCGCAAGACGCGGCGTCCCCCGGGATCTCCTGGCAAGCTCACGGGTGCCGTCCTCTGTGATCTCCACATCCAGCGCCTTTGCGGAATGCTCGATGATGGTCATCAGCTCCTCCACC
Organism: Lachnospiraceae bacterium; assembly: GCA_017431515.1. Classification (GTDB taxonomy): domain Bacteria; phylum Bacillota; class Clostridia; order Lachnospirales; family Lachnospiraceae; genus RUG12461. The sequence goes on along the minus strand of JAFRKV010000030.1, from coordinate 16,821 downwards.
GTATAAAACTCCAGATGGGAAATAACGCCGAAACGATCCCTTAACGGCGCCGATAAAAGTCCCGCTCTCGTCGTCGCGCCCACCAGCGTAAACTTCGGGAGGTCAAGGCGGATGGAGCGCGCCGTGGTGCCCTTCCCGATCATGATGTCGATGGCGTAATCCTCCATGGCCGGATACAGCACCTCTTCCACCTGCCGGTTCAACCGGTGGATCTCATCCACAAAGAGAATATCTCCCTCCTGGAGATTGGAAAGGATCGCGGCCATCTCACCGGGCTTTCCGATGGCCGGACCGGACGTGATCTTGATATGGGTCCCCATTTCATTCGCGATAATACATGCCAGCGTCGTCTTTCCGAGCCCCGGAGGCCCGAAAAAGAGCACGTGATCCAGCGGCTCTTCCCGCTTTTTTGCCGCGTCGATATAGACGCTTAAATTGTCCTTTGCCTTTTCCTGCCCGATGTATTCGGTCAGATGCTGTGGCCGCAGGCTTTTTTCCACCTTCAGATCCTCTTCCTGGATCTGGGTGGAGATCACCCGCTTCTTCGTTTCCTTCATCATTTACATAAACGCCATCTGTTTCAGCGCTTCCTTTAAAATCGTTTCCACATCCGTCTGCAGTTCCTGCGGCACAGAACGGACCGCCTTTGTAGCTTCCTGCGATCCGTATCCCAGCGCGGTCAGCGCCATGATCGCTTCGGACCGGAGGTCATTTTTACCGGTCACTGCCGCGTTCACCGTCGGTGCTTCGGAAGCATGCAGAAATGTCTCCTCCAGAGAGAACTTATCCTTCAGTTCGATCAGCAGGCGCTGGGCAGTCTTTTTGCCGATGCCGGGCACCCGCTCGATGGCTTTCGCGTCATCCCCGAGGACCGCAAACCGCAAGTCATCCGCGCTCATGGCGGACAGGACGGCAAGGGCGCCCTTCGGACCGATGCCGCTGACGCCGATCAGCAGTTGGAACACCGACAGGTCATCTCTCGTAAGAAACCCGAATAACCCCAGCTGATCCTCCCTCACATAGGTATAGGTATAGACCTTGATCTCCTCCCCGATGGACGGGAGCATGTCAAGCACCTGGCCGGGCACCAGGATCCGATAGCCTATGCCATGGTTTTCCACCACGATGGCGTCATCCAGCAGTTCCGCCAAGGTTCCTCTGATATAGGAATACATGCAGTTCCCCCTTATATGGCATAATAGCCCATACTGTTTCTATTTTAAGAGTTTTTTAGGTTTTTTACAACTCTTTCCGGAAAAAATGCGACATGCGAAGAATCAGTTCCCGGCTGATGATGCCGATCAGCGCGCCGGTCAGGAAGCCCGCCAGAAGCAGCACCGGCAGATAGTAAAAGACTTTCAGATTGGAAACAAAGGCAGCGGCAATGAGAAGCTGTCCGAGATTATGGGTCACTCCGCCGCAGATGCTGACCGTGACCACATGAAAACGGTTGGTTTTTTTCAGAAGGATCATGACAACGAGGCTTAAGATCCCGCCTGTGAGGCTGTAAAGAAAGCTGAGCAGCGTCCCGAAAAGCAGCGCGGAAAGCAGGATCCTTGTAACGGAAAGCAGGCATGCCTCTTTCTCGCCGAGAAGATACAGCGCCAGCAGAACCAGCGCATTCGGAAGTCCCAGTTTAATGCCCGGAATCCCGAAGGAAAAGGGGATCAGGGCTTCCACATGACTGAGTATAAGCGCCAGCGCAAGGAGAATGGATAAAAACGCCAGCCTTTTGACACCGGATGGTTTGTTTTTCTGCTCCATGCCTCACCTCACGACTGCATCGACTTCCGATGCGGTTCCTCCCGTCACGGTAACGACCACCTGATTCGGAAGGCAGACGATGGTCTCCCCCTTGTGACGGATTTTTTTCTGGTGGACGCAGTATTGATCCGGGCAGTCGGCTTCCGTCATTTTTGCGGCGCCGTCTTTGATCGTCAGGATATTACTCACCTCTCCCGCCGCGTTTTGAATCGGGATGACGGCATCCTTGTCCAATGGATAGACACCCGTTTCCACGCCGTTTACGGTGATGACCGCCGCTCCGCCGGCTGTCTTATCCCAGGGCGCCTGCAGCAAAAAAAGAACGGCAATCCCCCCAAGGAGGATCCCGATCAGGAGAAAATCCTGCTTTTTCAGATGCTTACGTGGTTCTGCTTCCGACATAGTAAAATCCCTTACATTCGTCCAGCTTCACCGGCACAATCTGCCCGATGAGAGAAACGTCTCCCGGAAAATGCACCACCGCGTTATTGGCAAGCCTCCCGGTGACAAGAGACGGATCCTGCTGATTCTGTTCCTCCACAAGTACAGGCAGGGTCTTTCCTGCGAACCGTTCTGCCCGCTCCGCCGCAATCCGCTGCACAGCTGAAAGAAGCCGCTGAAACCGCTCCTTCGCAACGGGTTCCTCAATCTGATCCGGGAAGGATGCAGCCGGCGTGCCGTTTCGTTTGGAATAAAGAAAGGTGAACGCGCTGTCATACCGCACCTGTTCCACCACGTCCAGCGTTTCCAAAAAGTCCTCTTCCGTCTCCCCCGGAAAACCGACAATGATATCCGTGGTCAGGGAAATATCCGGCTTCCGCTCCCGCAGCTTCTGCACCAGCGACAGATAATGCGCCTTGTCATAATGCCGGTTCATCTTCTCAAGAAGCCTGCTGCTGCCGGACTGCAGCGGCAGATGCAGATGGGGGCAGAGCTTCTCTGTCTCCGCAAAGACATCCATCAGATCCTCGGAAAGATCCTTCGGATGGGATGTCATAAACCGGATGCGCGCAATCCCCTCAACCTTCGCCACCTCCCGCAAAAGATTTGCAAACATCACGGGACGGTCCAGATTTTTCCCATAGGAATTCACGTTCTGCCCCAGCAGCATCACCTCTTTGACGCCATCCGCGGCAAGCGTCTCAATCTCTCTTAAGATCTCTTTCGGTTCCCTGCTGACCTCCCGGCCCCGGACATACGGAACGATGCAGTAGCTGCAGAAATTATTGCAGCCGAACATAATGTTCACCCCGGATTTGAAGGGATAGGTCCGCTTCGACGGCAGATCCTCCACGATCCTCTCCCGCTCCGGCAGTATCTCCACGACCATCCTGTCAGAAAGGAGCATCTTCGTAAAAAGCTCCGGGAAACGATAAAGATTATGCGTGCCGAAGATCAGATTGACAAACGAATAGCTCTCCTGCAGCTTCTCGACCACATGGGCTTCCTGCATCATACAGCCACAGAGTGCGATCCGCATGAAAGGATTCTTCTTTTGATATCCACGCAGCACCCCGAGCCGCCCGTAAACCTTATTATTGGCGTTTTCCCGCACGGTGCAGGTATTATACAGCACGAAGTCCGCTTCCTCGTTTTTGGTGTCGAGAAACCCGATCTCTGTCAGGATCCCCCGGATCTTCTCGGAATCCCTCGCATTCATCTGACAGCCAAAAGTCACCACGCAGCAGGTCAAGGGACTTCCCTTTTTCCCTGCAAGGTCTTCCACAAGCTGCCGGGCCATCTCCATAAAAAAGGTCGTCCGCTCCGGTTCTGACGACGGTGCCGTATACAAATCATCCATCTCTTTGTTTTCTTCTCTTCTCATGTTTCATGTCTCTTCAAGCGGAAGTTTCACTGCCGTTTATAGGATAAAGCCTTCCTCCGTGAGGAGCGCCTGCATCGGGAGGTCTGTCTTATCCGCCGGGAGGCGCTCTGCGCTTATCTGCTCAGAAAAGGCAATGCCGCAGCGGGTGAGCTGCGGGTGGGTGGCGAAATAGCGATCGTAATAGCCTCGACCGTAGCCGAAACGATTGCCGTAGCGGTCAAAGACGACGCCCGGCGTGAGGCAGAGGGCGTTTTCCCAGGAGACGGGTCTCCGGTCGTCTGGAGGGGCAGGCTCCATCACATGGAAGGTGCCCTCGACCAGCGTATTGCCGGGATGCAGCTCATAAAACAGCAGGTCGTCACCACAGGTCTTCGGGAAGGCGATGTGTTTTTTGGTCTCGTAGCAGAGGTTTCGAACCCCCATAATATCGGTTTCTTCGGGAAGCGGCGCGTAGCAGAGAATCTTCTCGTAATCCCGGAACAGGCTGCTCTTTGCAAGATGTTCCACGATCTGCGCAGATTTTTCACGTCGCAGGCTCGCCGGGATAGATGCGCGGCGTCTTTTGTATTCCGCGCGGATGCGGTCTTTCTCACCACTCATCGCCGATGCTCTCACGAATGTAGTCCGGCACATAGAAATCTTCATCTTTATGCGCGGTAAATAGCGTACCCTTGTAGTCGCCGGAAAAGATTTCGCTCAGGATATGAAAATCTCTGCCGCTGGCAATGATCATATCCGCGCCGGAAAGAGTTGCGATCTTGGCAGCATTCAGCTTCGTCGCCATGCCGCCGGTACCCACATCGCTTCCGGTGGAATCCTTTGCCATCATGTAAAGCCGCTCGTCCAGTTTGTCCACCACCCTGACCATCCTGGCATCGGGGTTCACATGCGGATCATCCGTATAAAGCCCGTCGATGTCCGAAAGCAGGATCAACAGATCCGCGCCCGTCAGAGCCGCCACCATGGCAGACAGCGTGTCATTGTCACCGAACTGCATTTCAAAGGTGGAGATGGTATCATTCTCGTTCACCACCGGGATCACGCCCATCTGAAACAGTGCTTCAAAGGTGTTCTGTGCGTTTTTTCGCGAGACGTTATCAATGATCGTATTCTTTGTCATCAGCACCTGCCCGGTCACCTGATTGTATTCCGAAAACAGCCGCTGATAGGTCATCATCAGCTTCGCCTGTCCGATCGCGGACAGCGCCTGCTTCTCCGCCAGTTTCTTCGGACGCTCCTTTAAAGAAAGCGCATGCCGCGCCGTTGCTATGGCACCGGAGCTTACGAGGCACACGTCTCTCCCTTCGTTTCGCAGGTCGCAAAGTTCTCTGACCAGCTGCTCCATTTTATGATAGTGGATCCCGCCGGTCTCTTCATGTTGAAGGGACGAGGAACCGACTTTTACGACAACTCTTTTTTTCTCCATCATAGTCCACTCTCCTGCGCGTCCGCATCAAAATCTACGGTCCCGCGGACGTCTGCCCTATTGTAGCAAACGCGTGATGCTTTGACAACTGTTGCGGGTTATTATAGCATAACCATATGAATGTGACCCTTTTAAGAAAATCCAGATCGCGCTTACCCCTGCGGCTTCTGCCTCTGATGCTTTGTTTCCTGCTCTGCGCCTCAATCCTCTTTGGATGCGCCATCCCCAGGGAAGCAACCCCCTTCAGCCGGAGCGGGTTTTATTTTGATACTGTGATCACCATCACGGTCTATGACGAGAAGGATTTAAAGAGTCTTGATACCTGTTTTTCTCTGGCGGACCGTTATGAACATCTCTTCAGCACGAAGATCGAGGACAGTGATGTGGCAAGGATCAATGCCGCAAACGGTGCGCCTGTGACCGTTGATCCCGAAACCATTTCCCTTGTCAACACGGCCCTCTCCTATGCCACGCTTTCCGATGGCGCATTTGACCCGACCATCGGCGCCTTGTCCTCTCTCTGGGATTTCCAATCCGAGGAACCGGCGCTTCCGAATCCGGCGGAGATCGAAGCAGCATTGAAGACGGTGGATTACCGCAAAGTCAAGGTGGATGAGACAAACCGCACGATCCAACTGGAATGCGCCGGCGCCCGGCTTGATCTCGGCGGCATCGCGAAGGGCTACATCGCAGACCGCATGAAAGATGCCCTGATGCAAGAAGGCGTCACCTCCGCCATCATCAACCTCGGCGGCAATGTGTTGGTGCTGGGTAAAAAACCGGACGGCAACCCTTACAAAGTCGGGATCCAGTATCCATTCCAACCGGAAGGCACTGCCATTGAAACCATTGACATCACGGACCAGTCCCTGGTCAGCTCCGGCTGCTATGAACGCTATATGACCATTGACGGCGTCCGCTATCATCATATTCTTGACACGAAAACCGGATACCCTGTGGAAAGCGGCCTGCTGGGCGTCACGATCCTCTCCGACCGTTCCGTGGACGGCGATGCCCTTTCCACGATCTGTTATGTGCTCGGTCTTGAGGACGGCATGGCCCTCATCGAGTCCCTGCCTGATACGAAGGCGGTTTTCATCAAAGAAGACGAGACTCTCGTCTCGTCCTCAGGATTCTCTTTTTGATTTCTGTCGAAAGGCACATCCCTTTCCGCGCCCCCTGTTTCCGTGCATGTTTCATGCAAGACCCCGCTTCCCGGCTGCCACCAGAACACAAGCGAAAAACGCTGCCACATCCACTGCCACAATCGTAGCGCCCACCGGGGTCCCCGCCAGAATCGAGAGGATGATACCAAGCAGCGCGCACACCACCGACAGGATCGCGGAAAACACCGTCACATGGAAAAAACTGCGAAACAGGCGCATCGCAGAAAGCGCCGGAAAGATCACCAGCGCTGAGATCAAAAGAGAGCCCACCAGATTCATGGCCAGTACAATGATCAGCGCGATCACCACCGCGATCATCAGGTTATAACGCTCAGTTTTGGTACCGGTGGCTTTTGCAAAGGATTCATCAAAGGTCACTGCAAAGATCTTGTGATAACTCAACACAAAGATCAGCATCACCACCACAGAAAGAACGACGGTCAGAATCACATCCTGCATGGTCAAAGTCAGGATCGATGTCGATCCGAACAGCGTGCTGCAAACATCTCCGGTCAGATTGGACGAGGTGGAAAACACATTCATGATGAGATATCCGAAGGCCAGCGCCGCCACGGAAATCATGGCGATGGCCGCATCCCCCTGGATTTTTTTATTCTGGCCGGTTCGAAGCAATAAGATTGCGCTCAACACAGTCACCGGAAGGACAATGATCATTTTATTCGAAAGATTTGCCACACTGGCAATCGCCAGCGCCCCGAAGGCCACATGGGACAACCCGTCTCCGATGAAGGAGAATCGTTTGAGGACCAATGTCACTCCAAGCAGAGAAGAACAAAGCGCCACAAGGACGCCCACGATTACCGCATATCGCACAAACGGATAGGAAAAATACTCCGCCAGTTTTTCCAACATGACTGCTCCTTTCGAAGTTTTTCATGTGACCCGGTCACTTGAAAAGCTACTTCCTCCAAATATCTTCATAATATGAGAACGATTTTCATTTTATGTGGAAACGTTTTTTTTGTCAAGGGTTTTTCCCTTGTCAAAAGCGGTTCCCGCGCGTATGATGGGAATAAGTGAAGGATTTGTACCATTTCGGCAGGTTGATTCGTTCAAGCCGATTTAGAAGGAGGGATACTATGCTGAAGGAATGGGTAAAACCGCAGAAGCCATCAGATGAAGAGATTACCAAGCGTTTGCAGGATGCGCGCGCGGCGCTTGCCGCACAGCAAATGGCGATCAAAGAGAAACATCTTCCCGTGCTGGTGGTCATGGACGGCTGGGGCGCCGCGGGGAAGGGAAGCGTATTGGGACGCGTGATCCGCAGCCTCGATCCCCGCTTTTTCAAGACCGAAACACTGGGAAAACCGACTGAAGATGAGCTGCGCCGTCCCTTTTTGTACCGCTATTTTGTACGAATCCCCGAAGGTGGCAAATATTCCTTTTTCGACGGCAGCTGGATGGACGAGGTGACCCGTCTCTACCTGAGCGGCAAGAGCAAGGAATCGGAATTCAAACGTCATCTGACCAGCATCAAACGGTTTGAACGTCAGCTCTCCGACAACGGGTATCTTGTGGTCAAATTCTTTTTCCAGATCAGCAAGAACGAACAGCGCAAGCGTCTCATGGCTTTGTCCGAAGAGAAAAATACAAGCTGGCGTGTGGAAAAATGGGATCTGTGGCAGAACAAGCATTATGCGGAATGCATGGAGGTCTATGACCGCTATCTTGATGAAACCAACCAGTTCGTGGCGCCCTGGTATTTCATTGACGGGAAATCCAAAAAATGGGCAGAGTTGCAGGTCACGGAGCTGCTGGTGAAAAATATCGACATTGCGTTGAAAAATTCTGCGCGTGCAGTGCCGCTCTTACAGAACACCTTCTCTTTAAAGAGAGTACCGAAGCTTTCCGAGATTCCCCTTGACCAAACCCTGGATGAGGAAACCTATGATAACAAGCTCCGGAAACTGCAGGAGCGTCTCGCGTCCCTGCATAACGAGATTTATCGCAAAAAGGTTCCGGTCATCGTCTGCTATGAGGGATGGGACGCAGCCGGGAAGGGCGGCAATATCAAGAGGCTGACCGCAGCCCTTGATCCCCGGGGATTTGAAGTGCATCCGATTGCAAGTCCAGAGCCGCATGAAAAGGCACGACACTATCTCTGGCGTTTCTGGACGCGTCTCCCGAAGGACGGACATATCGCCATCTTTGACCGTACCTGGTATGGCCGCGTCATGGTGGAACGACTGGAAGGGTTCTGTTCCGAAAACGACTGGCAGCGTGCTTATCATGAGATCAATGAGTTTGAAAAGGAGCTTTATGACTGGGGCGCTGTGCTCGTAAAGTTCTGGGTGCAGATCGATAAGGAAACGCAGCTTGCGCGCTTTACAGATCGACAGAACACCCCTGAAAAACAATGGAAGATCACCGACGAAGACTGGAGAAACCGTGAAAAATGGGATCTCTACGAGGACGCCGTGAATGAAATGATCGCAAAGACTTCCACCGAATTTGCACCATGGCAAATCCTCTCCTCCAATGACAAACGGTTTGCCCGGATCCAGGCGCTGGAAGCCGTGATCCACGCCATTGAAGAACGGCTCGAAGGATAATTTCCCGTGATAGGAAAAGGGGTTGTCGCATCTGCGCAACCCCTTTTTTTGATGAATCATTCTTTATTTCAGCGCTTCGCAAAAAGCGTGAATCTTCGAAGCATTTTCCTCAGCCGGTTTGTCCTTCGGGTCGATCAGCACCAGCTCTGCCGCAAATGCGGGTATGCCAAGTGCCTCCAGCAATTTCGGAAACGCTTTCTGCGCCCCGTTGCCGCTCTGACAGGCAAAGGCTGCGATTCGTTTCCCGGTCAGTGCTGTTTTTTGCTCCTCCACAAAGGTGCGAAGCGGCGGGGTCACTCTGGCTGCCCAGACCGGAAATCCGAAAATCACCGTATCATAAGCAGCTGCGTCGAAGGTATACGGCTTTAAAGCAGGCTTCTCTCCCATCACGGCGCTTCCGCCGCCCCTAAAGAACTTTGCGAAGCCGCTGGTCGGATACGCTTTTTCGGGCTCCAGACGGAGGCAATCCGCCGAAAGTTCCTTTGCGATCTCTTTCGCCGCGTAGTCTGTGTTTCCGTTCAATGAATAATAAACAATCGCTGTACTCATACGATATGCGCTATCCTTTCCTGGCGTCAATGGTCATTTCCCCGCACGCCGGATTCAGCCGACCGCTTTTTCTTCTGCCGGAGGAAGCGCGCCGAGGATAACCTTCTTCGGGCATTTCGCCGCGCAGGCGCCGCATCTCTGACACTTGCTCTGATCGATATGGGCGATGTTGTTTTCCACATGCACCGCATCCGCCGGGCAGTTCTTCTGACAAAGCCCGCAGCCGATACAGCCCGCTGCGCAGACATCCATGACGGCTTTGCCTTTATCACGGGAACTGCAACGCACCAGATATTCTGCTGAATACGGCACCAGTTCGATCAACTGTCTCGGACAAGCCGCCACACATTTGCCGCAGGCTTTGCAGGCTTCCTTATCCACCTGGGCGATGCCGTTGACGATATGGATCGCATCAAAGGGACAGGCTTTCACGCAGCTACCGAAACCGCAGCACCCGTAGCTGCAGGATTTCGGGCCGCCTCCCGGAAGATAACGCATCGCTGTGCAATCCGCGATCCCGTCATAGGCATATTTGTTCTTTGCTTTTTCGCAATCGCCGGAACATTTCACAAAGGCCACCTGCCGCTCTCCTTCTTCCGCCGCAATGCCCATGATCTCGCCGACTTTCACCGCCACCGGTGCACCACCCACCGGGCATTGATTGACCGGTGCTTCGCCTTTTACGATCGCCGCAGCCAGTCCGGAGCATCCGGGATAACCGCAGCCACCGCAGTTATTTCCGGGAAGCACGCCTAAAATCTGCTCTTCCCTCGGATCGACCTCCACTTTCAACTTCTCGCCAGAAACACCTAAGAATAATCCAATGATAATCCCGACCGCACCCACAATGGCAGCGGCAATGAGGATTGCTGTGATATCCATGTTCTCTCCTCCTTTAAATCATGCCGGAAAAGCCCATAAACGCGATGGACATCAGGCACGCTGTCACCAGCACGATCGCCGTGCCCTGGAATGTTTGCGGCACGTCATTGTCTTCCACTTTTTCCCGGAGCCCCGCCATCAGCACAATCGCGATAAAGAATCCGACCGCTGTGGCAAGTCCATTCACCACGCTTTCCAGAATGGTATAACTCTTGGTCACGTTTGTCAGCGCTACGCCAAGCACCGCACAGTTGGTGGTGATCAGGGGCAGATACACGCCGAGGGATTGATACAGAGGCGGCACTTTCTTTTTCAGGAACATCTCCACAAACTGCACCAGCGCCGCGATCACCAGAATAAAGATGATCGTCTGGAGGTACTCGATATGCAGCGGCACCATAATGAAGTTGTAGATCAATGATGTCACAAAGGAAGAAATGCCGATGACAAAGATCACGGCGCCGCCCATGCCGGCTGCTGTTTTCGTATTCTTGGAAACGCCGAGGAACGGGCAGATACCGAGGAACTGGCTTAATACCACGTTATTTACGACTGCGGATGCGACCGCGATGAGCAGTAATGTCTTCATGTCTTAAGCCTCCCCCTTTCCTTCTGTTTTGTCGCTGCTTTTACCCGTGCAGCTTGCTGCAAAACCACAGCCCGCGCAATCACCGGACATACAGCCCACCGGCTCATGGAGTGGCTTCCCTGCTGCTGCGGCTTTCTTCCGAATCACATTCATGATCGCAACCAGAAAGGCCAGTACCAAAAAGGCCCCAGGCGCCATAATGAAAATGGTGATCGGAGTAAACCAGCTTAAGGACAGCACCTGAAAACCGCAAAGCTGTCCGGAACCCAGCAACTCTCTGACAGCGCCAAGGCAGCAGAGGCCGAAGGTAAATCCCAGTCCCATGCCGATGCCGTCAAAGATGGACGGAAGCACAGGATTTTTGCTTGCATAGCTTTCCGCGCGTCCCAGGATGATACAGTTCACCACGATCAGCGGGATATAAAGCCCCAATGCACCGTACAGAGAATTGAGATAGGCCTGCATCAAAAACTGCACCACCGTCACGAGCGATGCCACGATCACGATAAAGGCCGGCATCCGGACTCCGTCCGGAATCACTTTTCGAAACAGGGAAATGAGCAGGTTCGCGCACACCAGTACAACGGTGGTCGAAAGACCCATTCCGATGCCGTTGATCACGGAGGTCGTCACCGCCAGTGTCGGACACATCCCGAGCATCAGCACGAACGTGGGATTCTCTGTGATCAATCCGTTTTTTAATCTTTCCAGATAGACATTTTCTTTCATTTTAACCTCCCGATCGCCTTATAACTCGTCCTGCAAGTATTCTTTGAATACTTCCACCGCAGCGTTGACTCCGTTTGCCATGGCACGGCTGGTAATCGTCGCACCGGTGATCGCCTCGATCTCATCTTCATCGTTCGCATCCGATTTCACCACTTCAAATTCGTCCACGGATTTGTTGCGGAACTGCGAAGCAAACTCTTCGTCTTCCGCCTTGCTGCCGAGTCCGGGAGTCTCTGCGATATCGGTAATACAATAGCCGTTGATGGTGCCGTCGCTGGTGATGCCAACCGAGAAAGAAATGCTGGACTGACTGCCATCATTGGCCACCACATTCACAACATATCCCAACGTGTCACCTGATGCATCTTTTGCCGTCTTGATGCTCTTGATGGTATCCTTGTACCCATTCTGCTCGAGGAAAATGTTGACCTCTTCCATCGCTTTTTCCAACTCTTCAAAAGTTTCTCCCTCGGTGAATACCGCGCGGTATGCGGCTTCTTCCGTGGCAAGCTCGGATGCCAGGATCCGGTCTTTGGTAATCTCATGCACCCCGCCGAGCACAAAGCCAAGCACCAGTGTAAATGCCGTCAGGATCAGCGCGTCATGAAGGATCTTTTTTGTCGGACTCGATTTCATGATTTCGCCTCCTTTTCCTTCTTCAGACCAAAGGCCTTCGGAATCGTGTATTTCTCAATGATCGGCACTAAGAGGTTGCTGATGATGATCGCAAAGGAAACCCCCTCCGCGTTCGCGCCGAACAAACGGAAAATACCGGTCAGCAGTCCGCAGCAGATGCCGAAGATGATCTGCCCCATCGGCGTGATCGGACTGGTCACGTAGTCTGTCGCCATAAAGAAGGCGCCCAGCATCAGTCCGCCACCGCAAAGCTGCGCTACCAGATAATTCCAGTCGAATCCTCTGCCGGAAAACAACAGGAGAAATACCACGAAGGTAATGATATACGCACCCGGAATCCGAAGATCGATCACACCCATGAGAATCAGGAAGATCGCCCCGATCAGGATCAGAAGCGTCGAGGTCTCGCCGATGGTGCCGGCGGTCTTGCCGAGAAGCATATCCATGGTATTCACATAGCCGTCACCGTTCTTGATGATTGCAAGCGGCGTCGCGCCGGTGAAGGTATCCGCCGCAAAACGGCTCGCCGAATAACTCGTCATATTCGCAGCGAATGCGGTGATCAGGAAACAACGCGCGCCGAGAGCCGGGTTCATGAAGTTCTGCCCGAGACCGCCAAACAGGCATTTCACAATGGCGATGGCAAACACGCTGCCAAGCAGCGCCATCCACCAGGGAAGCGCCGGCGGCAGATTTAAGGCCAGCAAAAGTCCCGTTACTACCGCGGACAGATCTCCGATGGTGGTCGGTTTTTTCACAATTTTATTGAACACCCATTCCGTGCCCACACAGGAAGCAATACAGACCGCAATCAACAAGGCTGCATGCCACCCGAAGTTTACAATTCCGAAGATCGACGCCGGAGCCAGCGCGATGATCACATAAAGCATGATCCGGCTTGTCGTATCTTTCTCCCGCACATGCGGCGAAGAGGAAACTTTCAACATATCACTCACTTTTGTTCTCCTTTCCAAGCGATGCTGTTATTTCTTACGTTTCGCCGCAAGAATGTCTTTTTTCATGTCCTTAATGGCCTGAGCCAGCGGGCGTTTTGCCGGGCAGATAAAACTGCAGCTGCCGCACTCCACGCATTCCAGTCCGTGCCATTTTTCGAAGTCCTCGCTCTTTCCTTTTTCGGAAAACTTTGCGAGTTTAGACGGCACCAAAAGCTCCGGGCAAGCCTCTACGCAGCGGCCGCAATTGATGCAGGCCGTGCCCTTCGCCCGGGAAACCTCATCCTTCGTCAGGCAAAGCAGCGCCGAGGTCGTCTTGGTGGTCGGCACGTCCAGATCAAACAAAGCAAATCCCATCATCGTGCCGCCGGAGATCATCTTTTCAGGCTGCTGCTTGAATCCGCCTGCCGCATCCAAAAGCTCCTGATAACTGGTGCCCATGCAGAATTTGAAATTCCGCGGATCCGCCACTGCATCGCCGGTCACGGTAAAAATCCGCTCCATATTCGGCCGGCCCAGCTTCACCGCGTCATAAACGGATGTGATCGTCTCCACATTGTCCACGACGCATCCCGCATCCGCAGGCAGCATCTTGGAATTGATCATGCGGCCTGTAACGGCATAAATCATCTGACGCTCGCCACCCTGTGGGTACTTCGTCGCCAACGGGCAAACGGAAAGCCGCGGCTCGCCTTTGATGGCCTCTTCCAGTTTCTCGATGCAATCCGGCTTGTTATTCTCCACGCCGAAAATCCCCTGCGCATTCGGGAACAGCTGGAGGATGATCTTCATCCCCTCCACCAGCTTCTCGGTGTACTCCAGCATAATCCGATAATCCGAAGTCAGATACGGCTCACACTCCGCGCAGTTTGCGATCACGCGGTCGATCTTGTCCGGCTCCTTCGGCGACAGCTTCACATGGGTCGGGAAACCCGCGCCCCCCATACCGACCACGCCGCCTTCCTTAATGCGGTCAATGATCTCCTCCCGGGAGAGCTTGGTCACATCGTCCACCGGGGAATAGGTGGTCTCGATAAACTGTCCGTCACTTTCGATCACGATGGACTGCACCATATCACCCGTCGGTACCCGGTGCGGCTCGATTGCCTTTACTACGCCGGAAACAGACGCAAAAATGGGCGATGATACGAAGCCGCCGGCTTCCGCAATCTTCTGCCCCTTCAATACGGAATCCCCCACGTTCACGATCGGTGTCGCCGGAGCGCCGATGTGCTGAGACATGGGATAGACGAGCAGCCCTTTCGGAAGCAGTTCGGTGATCGGCTTGTCCTTGGACATCTCCTTCCCTTCAAAGGGATGAACTCCGCCTTTGAATGTTCGTAAACTCATGCTTTTAACCCCTTCCTTCTTCTTTTGATCCCATCTTTGTTCTCTCCTCATCCGGGATCTTTTTTGTGCAAAATTTACAGTTTCTTTGAAAATTTTGCCCTACATAGGTAACATTATAACATAAACAAACATTTGGAAACCACTAATTTTTGATTTTCTGCTATAATTCTACTTGGGCGTTATCGCAGGAAAAGCCTTTTCACATTTTCGCTGGAAAAAGTTGCAAAGAATACCGCTCACTGTATTTCGGAACTTGGTTTCTCATAATGTTCGCTATTATTCTTTTGCAACTTCCTATGTCCTTCACATGCTTGATGGCTTTTCCCGCAATCTCAGTCCCCAAACAGTATCTCACATTTAAGATTTCAGAATAGCCATGCAGACGACAAAAAAAAGTATACCTCTGGGACTCTTTCCATCTATTACAGAACAAGTTTTCACGGAAGATACTCTGTTTTTCGATATTGAAACAACAGGCTTTTCGGCAAAGAAGAGTGATCTCTATCTGATCGGCGTCGGCTACCGAAGGGGCGATGAGGCCGTCATTGAGCAGTTCCTCGCGGACGATGCAACCGAACAGGTGCTGCTTTTGGAACGTTTTGCCAAGTTATTGGAATCGCATGCAACGCTTCTGACCTATAACGGCGCAGGATTTGATCTGCCGTATCTGAAAGAGAAATTTCACGCATATGCGTCAGAACTGCATACCGAACTCATGCCATTCTTTCAACCCGCATCCGCAGACTTGTTCTCATCACATACGGTTCGCGACCTTTACAAAGAGCTGACGCCGCTTCGCGGCTTCCTCGGGCTTCCGAATCTCAAGCAAAAAACTGTGGAAGCGTTTCTGCACCTAGCCCGGGAAGACACCTATTCCGGCGGGGATCTGATCCCGATCTACAGACACTATGCCGCCACACACGACGACCTTCCGAAAGGGCTTTTGCTCCTCCATAATTACGAAGATGTACTCGGCATGCTGCAATTGCTTCCGATGCTCTCCTATCCGGCATTTCTGAACGGAGACTATCGGGTTGAAGATATTTCTGTTTCACCCTCGAAGGACACGCTGCAAATCACGCTTATGCCTTCTGATCCCTTCCCGGCGCGGGCCGAATCCGTCTGCACGCCCTTTTCACTTGTTGTCGGTGGCAATGCCGCCACTCTTTCAGTCCAACTCCTTCAAGGTGAACTCAAATACTTTTTCCCGGATCCGGAAAACTACTATTATCTGCCTGATGAAGATACCGCGATTCATCGTTCTGTCGGGAATTATGTGGATCGCAAGCATCGTGTCCCCGCAAAAAAAAGTAACTGTTACATTCGAAAAACCGATATTTTCGTACCCCAAACGGAGGAACTCTATTCGCCTGCTTTTCGTATGAGCAACAAGGATATGCTCTCCTATTTTACATTACCCGAAACCTTTGAACCGGGGAACCAAGCCTTCCGCCGCTATATCAATGCCTGTCTGCAGGTTCTTGTTCGGAATACAAGATCGCTTCCTATACGACATTCACAACTGTTGACACTTTTATAAGGCATTTTACCGGAAAACAGCTTAAGCCGGGTAAATAGGAATACTAAATCCGTATACATATTACTGTGCGCACACTGCGTGCGCACACTGTTGTAAGTCAAACGAAAGAATTTGATTGCATTCGTATAAACTTCTTGTTATTATGAAGAAAAAGGAGGTACAGCTATGGCACAAGCGATGGTTAATTTCCGGATGGATGAAACATTAAAAAAACGCATGGAAGCAACCTGCAAAAGCATGGGTTTATCTGTAACGGCGGCATATACAATGTTTGCCACCAAGGTCACCCGCGAGCAGCGCATCCCTTTTGAAATAACAGCAGATCCTTTCTTTACCGACACGAATATGGATCGATTGAAAAAGAATGCTGCGGAAATGGACAGGAACGGCGGTACCGTACACGAGATAAATCTGGATGACGAAATCATGGACTGATGATGCATGGGAAGACTTTGAATACTGGACAGAAAATGATAAGAAAACTCTGCGTCAAATCAAGAAACTCTTGAAAGACATAGACCGTAACGGATACAAAGGTATCGGTCATCCGGAGCCACTTACTGGTGACCTTTCCGGATATTGGAGTCGTCATATCGACGAAAAGAATCGCATTGTCTACAAGATTGAGGATGGCATTGTAAAAATAATTCAGTGCGGCTCTCACTATAGAGATAAATAGTTTGTTGCAACAGATATCTAATCGAGTAGGGGGAATTTCATCCCCCTCTCACACCACCGCACGTGCCGTTCGGCATACGGCGGTTCAACATAACTTCAAAGCGTGACACTCATTGTAATAATCAAGGCAGCTAATGAGCCCCGCTTTCGCTAACACTTCC